>JAIBAX010000004.1:70000-161869 GCA_019694955.1 Chitinophagales bacterium
TAGAACATTTATAAAAGAGAATTCTTTGTATAACACGCCATCGGTATATGCGATATACATATGTCTTTTGACCTTGAGGTGGCTGAAAGCTCAGGGCGGCGTAGTTGAGATGGAAAGAAGAAATATCTTAAAAGCGAATACCATGTATGCTGAGATAGACAGGAATCCCCTGTTTTATGGTCAGGTAAATACTGAAGACCGATCAAGGATGAATGCGGTTTTTAGGCTGCATGATGAAACTTTAGAGGATAAATTTATGACGCATGTGAAAGAATATGGCATTGTGGGAATCAAAGGTCATAGGCTTTCGGGTGGTTTCCGGGCGAGCATGTATAATGCGCTTCCACTGGAAAGTGTGGAAGTATTGGTAGGGGCTATGCAAGAATTTGAGAAGATGCAATAAGGGATTTTTAGCCACGAATGCACGAACAAACCGAAAATCGGCATTAGAAGAACATACACACAATTTAATGTCTAGAGGCAGTTATTTGTCCACAGATGACGGTCGACTGATGTTGACAGACCGCTGTTGCTCCCGAAAAGCGCAAAAATCAACTATTCTTAGTCTAATGCTGGTTTTGGGGTATTGGATTTTTTTGCCACGAATGCACGAATAAAGACAAATGTTTTAGGTTTAATTCGTTCATTTTTTTGCGCCTTTTAAACCTTACAAGTGAAGTTTGGGTTTTATTTGATTTTTGCAGCAACGGGCGAAATAGTAGCCCGGAATGGTGGTGGGGTTGTGTTAGGCATGAGGACTATACATGTAGCACGTGTTTGCTGCCCAAATCTTCCTGTTAACTCAAAATCAAGAATACAATATGTATAGAATTAGACTTTTAAACGCTATTTTTTGTCCACATCCCGATATATCGGTATATCGGGAGACAGTCAACAGTCCATAGTAGAAAGGCACAAAAATCTGAGATTAATTTACGGATAAAAACCTCAGCACTTCTTTCTCCCAAGTAATTTTACATTCTGAGAGATTAATATTATGTCCGGTTTGTTTGAGCGGAAGGTATTGTTCATTTTTTAAGTTTTCGAGGATTTGGTTTGTCTCCTGCTGTGTTACCCTTTCATCTTCGAGCCCATAAATAACCAATGCTGGACAATTTACTTTTTTCGCGTAGCGAAACGGTTGGTGGCTAAATCCCCAGAACCCATTTTCAATTCCTCCCCAAAAGACAAGGTTTTGCGACAAAGGAAAAGTGGGTAGATTCATCTTACGAAATCTGGCATCGGTGGCAGTTTGGAGCGTTGCGAAAGTACTTTCTATGATGATTTTGTTCGGTTGAATCGTATCTATCGCTATGGCACGCAACAATGCTGCCGCACCCATTGAGTTTCCGAACAAAATAATTTCTCCATCATACTGCTTCTGGATATAATTGAAACACGAGGTCACTTGTTGAGCTTCCTTATAACCAATGGTTGTTTGATTTCCTTTGGAGCCACCACTTCCCATGAAATCTACTAACATAACCCGATATCCATTCTTTGCGAAAAACGCCCCCTTCTCTACCATGCCAGACTTGTTTCCTCCATAGCCATGGAACATGATGATTGTACCACGAGTACTATCCTGATTCAATATCCATGTTTCTATTTCTTTTTCTTCTCCAACAAATACCGTTTGAAATGGCATTGTGGGGCGAGTCGTGTTTTCTGGACGAGGATTATTTACGCCAAAAAGGAGTACAGCCAACTTTGACAAAGGGTTATTCATGTTCTCCAGCTTAGTTTTTCCGTGTTGGGTTGTTTGAAAATGTGTAAATCTGTATGCATGAAAGATGGCCATCAATTGTATGATGACAATAAGTAGTAGGAGCAAGCGAATGATTTTCTTACGCATAAGAGGTTTTTTTTGTAAACATATATATAAATGTGCTACCTATTATTGTGTGATATCTTTCGTTAACATTTTTTATCGCAGCGAAAACTGTTATTTTTGGAAAAATTTTGATGATGATAACAATACGTCCTTTTCGGGGATTGCGTCCGAGGGTAGATTTAGTGGATAAAGTAGCTTCCAAACCATACGATGTTTTAAACACTGCTGAAGCAAAAGTGGAAGCACAAGGAAATCCGTACTCCTTTTTAAGGGTATCAAAACCTGAAATCAATTTTGACGATGATATCTATCCTTATGCGGATGAAGTATATGAAAAAGGCAAAGAAGTCTTTGAGCAGATGATACATGACGAAATTCTGATAAGGGATAAACAAGCATGTATGTATATATATGCACAAACGATGTTGGGTCGAACACAAACCGGGCTAGTAGTGGGTAGTTCCATTGACGATTATTTTTCAAATAATATCAAAAAACATGAGCTTACTTTAGTTGCTAAAGAAAATGACCGCATCAGACACATGAAAACAAAGATGGCACAACCCGGTATGGTTTTTCTTACTTATCGTCCTGTTGCCGCTATTGATAATATCATACAGACATATTGTTCTGCTAACTCGTTAACTTATGATTTTATGGATTCGCAGGAAGTAAGGCATCAATTGTGGGTGATACAAGAAAAAGACACGATTGAACAACTTGCTGATTTGTTTCACACGCATGTGGAGGCGTCCTATATTGCTGATGGCCATCATCGGTCGGCGGCATCGGCGAAGGTTGGCATGCAACTTAGGGAGTCGAACCCAAACCACACGGGAGAGGAACCCTATAATTTCTTCCTTTCCTGTTTATTTCCTTCTGACCAATTACAGATCCAGGATTATAATCGATTGGTAAAAGACTTGAACGGGCTTGAGGAAGGCGCCTTTCTTGAACAAGTCAACGAATATTTTGAAGTTGAGCTGATTGGAAGTGAAATTTTTAAGCCTACACAATTGCATGAGTTTTCCATGTATTTGAACCAACAATGGTATAAATTAACAGCGAAACCAATTACCTATCATGAGGTGGATGCCATTGGCATTTTAGATATTTCTATACTCAGCAAGCATGTTTTGTCGCCTATTCTGGGCATACATGATCAGCGAACAGATAAAAGGATTGATTTTGTGGGGGGCATCAGAGGATTAGGCGAGTTGCAAAAGCGCGTAGATAGTGGTGAGATGCAATTGGCATTTGCCTTTTATCCTGTTACGTTAGAACAATTGATGAATATTGCCGATACCAATAATATTATGCCACCTAAATCTACTTGGTTTGAACCAAAATTGAAAAGCGGGTTGGTGATCAATTTATTGAAATAGGTTTCGTGCTTACGGTTTTTTCTTTAGTGTAATAATTCCTACTTTTGTGGTTTTAATTTTAATTTGATGAAATTTGCAACAAAGGTCATACATGCCGGCATTGAACCGGATGTAAGTTCAGGTGCCATTATGACACCTATATTTCAAACTTCTACTTATGTTCAAGATGCACCCGGTGTTCATAAAGGCTTTGAATACGCCAGAACGCAGAATCCTACGCGCAATGTCTTACAAAATCAGTTAGCGGCTTTGGAGAATGGTGATTATGGTATTTGCTTTGCCAGCGGATTAGCCGCCACGGACGCCATCATGAAGATGTTTAAAAGTGGTGACGAAGTTATTTCATGTAATGACCTTTATGGTGGAACTTACCGCATTTTTAATAGGGTTTTTGGGAAATTTGGTCTCAAGTTTTCTTTTGTAGACATGAGCGAGATGAAAAACATAGAAGCTGCCATAACTTCTAATACCAAACTCATCTGGATAGAAACGCCTACCAATCCGATGCTCAACTTAGTAGATATCGTTGAAGTAGTCGCATTGGCTAAGAAACAGGGTGTTTTGGTTTGTGTTGACAATACCTTTGCATCACCTTATTTACAAACTCCGTTGGATTTGGGTGCAGATATTGTTATCCATTCTGCTACTAAATATTTGGGCGGACATAGTGACGTTATACACGGTGCGGTGGTTGTTAAAGACAAAAACTTAGCCGATGAATTGTATTTCTTACAAAATGCTAGTGGTGCCGTTCCCGGGCCACAGGATTGTTTTTTGATTTTACGAGGCATTAAAACTTTACATCTACGCATGGATCGTGCTTGTGAGAATGCTGCAAAAATTGCTGCTTTTTTGGAAGGTCATGACAGGGTAGAAAAAGTAAATTTTCCGGGACTAAAGAGCCATCCACAACATGAACTGGCAAAGAGGCAGATGAAAAATTTTGGTGGCATGGTATCTTTTTCATTAAAAGAAGATAGTATTGAAGCTGCAAATAAAGTCCTGAGCAATACAAAATTATTTGCGTTAGCAGAGTCTTTAGGCGGTGTAGAATCATTAATTGGACATCCAGCTACGATGACACACGCTTCTATTCCGCTGGAAGAAAGGAGAAAAACGGGGGTTTTAGACTCATTGATACGACTAAGCATCGGTATTGAGGATGCGGATGACTTAATTGAAGACTTGAATATTGCTCTAAACGCTTAATATGATTTTACTTGCACTCACCCTTGCTCCTTGTGTAGCCATCGTATTATACATTATATACAAGGACAAGTATGAGAAAGAGCCGCTTAGGTATCTTATAATCAGTTTCATCTTGGGTTGCGTTACCATTATACCAGCTGTACTATTAGAAGCGTATCTGGAAAATTACTTTTTTGTATCAACAGATCCAATTACTACGGCTATACATGCCTTTTTAGGAGTGGCATTGCCGGAAGAATTATTGAAGTTTCTCGTTTTGCGTTGGTATATTTTCAGAAAGAAAGATTTTAATGAACCCATGGATGGTATCGTCTATTCGGTGATGATTTCCATGGGGTTTGCTGCTGTTGAGAATATTTTTTATGTTATTGACAGTGGTGGAGGTGTTGGTACGGCTTTATTGAGGATGTTTACGGCTGTTCCGGCGCATGCTATTTTTGGAATTGCTATGGGCTATTATGCCGGAAAGGCAAAATTTGACACATGGAACAGCACCAGTCTTTTGCTGCAAGGATTTTTGGTAGCTTTTATTTTACATGGATTGTACGACTTCTTCTTATTCCAACAGAACTTTGAGTTTTTGGGGCTACTTTCCTTTGTTGGTGTTGCCTTATCCATCCGATATGCAAAAAGAGCCATCCATGAACATGTGGAAGCATCGCCGTTTAAGAATGGTATTCAAGAAATAACTCCACCAGAAAATAATGAAAAGACGCCACCGATAGATGAGGTGTCGCAGGAACGGAATGAGTAGTTTTTTTTGGGAAAGAATTTGCACGGATGCACGAATTCTAGTAGATTTAATATTTTGCCATTAACTATCTTCCCCGGCGTATTTAACACTGGCTTCCAAAGCTTCATACACTTCAACTCCAAATTTTCTGATTAAGGGTTCTTTCAGGAATTGATATACCGGAACTTTTAGCTTTTCGCCTAATTTACAGGCTTCGCTACAGATATCCCATTCATCATAGTTTACAGCTGTGAATCCTTCATATGCTTTTATTCTAATGGGGTATAAATGGCAACTGATAGGTTTTCTCCAGTCTGTTTTCCCCTCGAGGAATGCCTTTTCAATGGCGCAATAGGAAATACCACTTTTATCAAAATTCACATAAGCACAAGCCCCGGTACCATCAATGAGTGGCGTTGCAATGCCTGTATATTCGTCCTCTTCTTCAATTACAGAATACCCATATTTTTCAACGGCAGCGATGCCTTTTTCAGACATGTGCTTTTTAAATCTGGGATAAAATTTCTTTACTAGCGCCACCTCATCCTCTTCTAAAGGCGCGCCGCTATCCCCTTCTATGCAGCATGCTCCTTTGCATTTTTGTAGGTTGCAAACGAAAGCGATATTTTTAACATCATCACTAAAGAGGATATCATCTATGACGATCATGTCTTCTGGGTTGTTTGGGTGGTAAAACAATAAATACCGTTGGTTTTTTTTGTATATCGGGTGTCATCTTCGACCATTCTTGTATGGATTTGGTTTGAATGAACTGATCTGGTGCTGTAATATTACAAGCTATACAAAGTTCTGTCTCTGCACCTGAATATCTTAGTAAGTCTTCTAAAAGCCCTTGATTCCTATAGGGTGTTTCAATAAAAATCTGTGGAGCGGCATGTTTCTGCTCGCCAAAATTGCGAATCATTTTAATGCGCTTTTCCTTTTCTATGGGCAAGTAGCCATGAAAATGAAAATACTGACCATTCAATCCTGATGCCATGAGTGCCATAATTACAGAATTGGGACCTACCAATGGAATTACCTCAATTCCTCTATGATGTGCTTCTTTTACAAGATGAAATCCCGGATCGGCAATACAGGGGCAGCCTGCTTCGCTGAGAATGCCGCCATCTTTACCATCTAATATAGTATCAAAGAAACCTTTCTCGACGGTATATTTTCCATGTTTGTCCATTTCAAAGAATGTACATGCGTCGATATCTTTGTTGCTGTCTAGCGCCTTTAAGAAACGTCTGCCTGAACGAAGATTTTCTACTGCATAGCAAGTAATTTCCAGTGCCGCCTTTCTTGTCATTTCAGGAATCCCCGATATTTCGCCTTCCCAAAGTGGCGTTGGTATCAAAAACAGGCGTCCTTTTTTGGTAACATTCATGTTGCAAATTTAGCGATATTTAACCCAAAAAAGAAAAGTGTTGCTGACACGTGATTTTTACCAGAGAGAAGATGTTGTACAAATCGCTAAAGATTTGATTGGAAAAGTGCTAGTGACCAATATTGACGGAAAAATTTCTTCAGGTATCATCTGTGAGACAGAAGCCTATAGTGAACGTGAAAAGGGCTGCCACGCCTACTTAGGAAAAAAAACCGCCCGCAATGAGGTGATGTTTGGAGAGGGTGGTTTTGCGTATGTTTATCTGTGTTATGGTATCCATCACTTATTCAATGTGGTGACGAATGTCAGCGGCTGTGCCGAAGCAGTACTAATCCGTGGAATTGTTCCATTAGATGGTATCGAACATGTTTTACTGAGGAGGAAAAAGCAACAGCTTCTTCCCAACATAGGTATTGGCCCGGGCAACATGAGTGTGTCTTTGGGAATTAAAACCACTCATAACACTACAGATTTACTTGGAGATACTATCTGGATAGAAGATCGTGCAATAGAAATTGATGAAGGAAAACTTTTTTGCGGTTCGAGAATCGGCATAGATTATGCTGGTGAGGACGCTTTGTTGCCTTGGCGTTTTTGGGTAGATATAAATTCGTGGGGATATAAAAATGCTAAAATTGTATCTACTAAATAAACAGATGATGATATGGAGTGTCGTCAAATATTTAGGTTTCTTTTACAATAAAGACTTTGATTTTGAGAGCAAATAATAAATGGATTCTTTAAAATGAAGAACATACAGCAAACTTTAGAACAAATAACAAGTTTAATTTATACTGACACAGTAGAAGCAAGTCGCTTACTTACACAAGTTGCCAATGATGTAATGGATTGCGATGATAGCGATATAAAAGGGTTATATCACAATCTATTAGGAATTATTGCTTATCTTAAAAATGATATTAGCCGTTCGCTCAATCAATATTTAATTGCTGACAGTTATCTAAAAACATCCAAACTATGGAAAAATAGGATAAAACCTCAAGTAAATATCGCCATGCTCTATTCGAAAACAAATCAGGATTTTTTAGCATTAGATGTATATATGGACATTGTTGAACAGTTAAAAGATATCCCGATGGAAATCACCCATGCACAGATGTATATCAATATTGACACCATATACTACAACATACATGATTATGCTAAAGGAAGTATGTATGCTAAAAAGGCCTACGAAATTGCAACACTACTAAACCATGATTTTGGAATAGCGTTGTCTGCCTCAAATCTGGCTGGTCATTTATTGCATTTGGGTGAGATGGATGACGCAAGAAAATATCTTTTAGTAAGCACATCATTAGCAGAAAATAATTTTGAAAACCTATTGTGCAGCATTTATTACAAACTAGCGAAAGTACATCTGCATCAAAAAGATTATATCATGACTTTTGAGTATTTAGATAAAGGAATACCGATTACACAGAAATATAATAATAAATATGAATTATACGAGTACTACTTAATTTATGCTCAATTATATGAGGAAATGGGAAACGACAAATTAGCGTTGGAGAAATACAAATTATTCCATCAATTCAGGGATGAGTGGGTAAATGACGAAAAAATAAAAACATATAATCAGCTACAATTGCAGTACGAAACTGAGAAAAAAGAAGTCCGTTTAAAGGATTTGAAAATTAAGCAACAAGAAAGTGAACTTACTGCCTTAAAAGCACAGATGAATCCACATTTTATCTTCAACACACTAAACTCCATACAATCATTGTATATGAAGGGGTTGCAGGACATAGCAAATGAACAAATGGGAAATTTTTCCTTACTTACAAGAAAGATTTTGGAAGCTTCCGGTAAACAAGAAATAGCTTTATCGGAAGAGTTAGAAATTCTTATCAAGTACTTGGAATTAGAAAGCATACGCTTTGATCAAACTTTCCATTATTCAATTCAAATCTCTCCTGATATCGACGATGATTACATCAAGATACCACCTATGTTGATACAGCCATATATCGAGAATAGCATAAAACATGGGTTATTTCACAAAACAGGGTCAAAAGAGCTGAACGTTGTGTTTGAAATCTGTGAGGAAGAAAACTTGTTATACTGCACCATCCATGACAATGGAATTGGGAGAGTTGCTGCAAATGAAATTAATAAAAGAAGAATGAACCACTCTTCATTTGCTACTTCTGCTACAGAAAAGAGGTTACAACTACTGAACGACGTTTATGAATCTAAATTCAGTGTCTCTTACGAAGACAAGTATGATGAATATGACAAGGCCTCCGGAACAAATGTGGTACTAAAGATACCAATATAAATGCAGGCAACACCGGGCGGTGTTGCCTGCAAAAAAGAGAAGGGACGAAAAAAACTATTCGCAATAGTTCACTACCACACTTTTCGATATCGTTGAAGATTTTCCATTTTTACTAGCAGTTAAAGTAATTGCAAACGAATTTCCACATCCACCAACTTCAACATTAAAAGTGCTTTTTGTAGGACTGACCTGAGTACTTGTTGTGCCATCTCCAAAATCCCACAGATAAGTATCTGCATCGGTAGAGGTGTTTGTAAATGTGAAAGTTTCACCAGCACTTAGCGTATCATTTGGAGAAATAGTAAAGTCCGCCACCGGATCTTTTGTAACTTCATCTTTTTTGCAAGAAGAAAAAAACAAGGTAGTAAGAACTGCCAAGACGCTGAAAAATTTGATTGTTGTTTTCATAAGAGTAAAATTTAATGTTTTTAAAAAATTAATAGCACAAATTTGCAGGAAATCACCCGATGGCAATTCCCGTAATTCATGAATGGTGGGTTTCATTTCATAAATGGTGAAAAGACTAAAAATTATAATATATTAGCCAATCAAATGGCAAAATAATTATGTATACAGCTATTATAATTGATGATGAAGCAAATGCACGAAGCGTTTTGTCCATGCTGTTAACAGAAAATTGCCCGCAACTCAGCATTGTAGCTGAAGCATACGATGTTCCTAGTGGCGTAAAAGCCATACACCAATACCAGCCCGATATTGTTTTTTCTGACATTGAAATGCCCAACTACGATGGGTTTCAATTATTAGATTTTGTTGACAAAGCTAATTTTGAATTGATTTATTGTACCGGACACAATGAATTTGCATTAAAAGCCTTTGAAGTCTCTGCAATAGCTTATTTATTGAAACCGATACAACTTACACCCTTGATCAATGCCGTGAGCAAAGCTATTAAACTAATTAACGCCCCTTTTCGCAACAAGGACGAGCGGTTGACGGTATTAAAAGAGAACATTAAGAATCCTGTTTTTAAAAAAATAGCCCTACCTGTAATTGATGGATTAATATTTATTGAAGTAAATGAAATTGCTCATTTAGAAGCTGAGGGTTCCTATACGACCGTTTATTTAAAGGACAACAGCAAACTTACTATTAGCAAGAAATTAAAAGAATTTGAAAATATTTTAGTAAGCAATGACCAATTTTTTAGAACCCATCGCTCTCATATTGTCAATTCCACCTTTATAAAACAATATATAAAAACAGATGGAGGAAGTATTATATTGCAAAATAACCAAACCGTTCCCGTCGCAAGAGAACGAAAGGATGATTTTCTTCGATTAATAGAACAAATCAAAATTTAAAATATAAAGATTCTTGGCAAAGCAACTAACCATAATGGCCCACTAATCATGCAAAATCTTCCCTGCACTGGTGAACACACTCGCTAAGCGTATCGCATCCCACACCCGTGCTTCTGTTGCGCCGGCATCTAAAACAGATTGCTCATGCGATCTTACACACATCTCACAACCATTTACTGCAGAAACTGCCAAGCTTATCATCTCAAAAAACTCTTTTCCTAATACCGGAGACATCATAATGTTCATCCGCAACCTGGCCGGAGCCGTATTATATGCATCTTTGGCAACATAATGCCTAAACCTATAAAATACGTTATTGGCACTTAAAAGGGAGGCGCAAGAAATTGCTTCTGCAATTTCTGCATCTGATGCACCTAATGCCGTTGCCTTATTCTTCAAGCCATTCAACAAGGCTTGTTGACCATTATTTGACACAACTGCTATCGCCAACAAATGTGTTTCTTTCGGCGAGAAATGACTGCTTTCTAAGACACTTTTGATATTCATGCGCAAATCACGCAAGTACTTATATTCTGTTTTCACCAATAATGCTAAGGTGTCGTTATAGAAATTTTCGGGCAAACTGAGGTCTTTAAGCAAATCGATTTTGGTATCTTCCATGATTATATTTTTATATATTGTTAAAAATGCTTCTAAAAAGCAGGAAGGCGTTGATTTTCAACGCCTTCCTTTTATATACTATCCTAAAGTTGCCTGACCTTTTTCCCAATTACATGGGCAAAGTTCATCCGTTTGTAAGGCATCCAATACCCTTACTACTTCAGCTACATTGCGACCAACGCTTAAATCATATACACTCACCCAACGAATCATTCCTTGTGGATCAACGATAAATGTTGCACGGAAGCAGATTTTTTCATCCTCATTTAGGATGCCTAAATCTTCAGAAAGCGATTTAGAAGTATCTGCCAATAATGGATATTTCAAACCTCTTAGGTCATCGTGGTTGTTTCTCCATGCTAAATGCACAAACTCAGAGTCTGTAGAAGCACCTATCAATACAGCATCACGGTCGCGGAAATCTTCAAAATGTTTATTGAATTCTGCAATTTCCGTTGGACAAACGAAAGTGAAATCTTTTGGATAAAAATAGATAACCAACCATTTGCCATCTTTTTCATGGATATCGTTTGAAATCGTTTCAAACTCTTTTCCTTTTTCTAAACTTACTACTGCTTTTTTTGAAAATCTTGGAAACTTCGTTCCCACATTTGCTAAATTTCCCATACTAATTATTAATTTTTATTGTTTACAATTTATTTTAACCATGCATTGAACATCCAAACCTGCTTTTCCAGTTGCATTACAAAATCCGTCAGCATTGTAATCGTTCCTTCATCTTCTAATTCTTGCGCCGACTTCAGGTTTTTGCGCAGCAAAGTTAAGAGTGTTTTAAGATTTTCTACTATTAAGTTTACAGCATTTTTATCATCTGTAACGTTTTTTCCGATTTCAATCTTTGCAATAGCAAGATAGTCTGCGAAGGTATGTAAAGGTGTACCGCCTAAGGTCAAGATTCTTTCTGCAATTAAATCTATCTTTAGTTGGGCATCCGTATAGAGCTCTTCAAACTTTACATGTAGTTCAAAGAAATTTTTACCAGTTATATTCCAATGCAGTCCTCTTAAATTTTGATAATACACTTGAAAATTCGCTAGCGTTTTATTCAATCCGTCGATTACGGTTGCAGACTTTTTTTCATCTAATCCTATCCATGTTGTTTTCATATTGATTATTTTATGCAAAGTTGCTACATTTACACCTATAAAACAAATCAATTATATTTATAATTCAATAGAAATTATCTATGAACTATTCTTTAACGCAACTCAAGTACTTGGTAGCGGTGGATACTTATCGAAATTTTGCGCAGGCAGCAGAAAAATGCTTAGTAACTCAGCCTACGTTGAGCATGCAATTGAGGAAAATGGAAGAAGCTTTTGGCATTTCTTTTTTTGACAGAGGAAAACAACCCATCGTTCCGACAGAATCAGGAAAACGGATGGTGGAACAAGCACGAAATATTTTGCGAGAATGTGCAAAGTTTGAGGAAATGGCATCGCAAGATCTGAAAGCATATTCGGGAAAAGTAAAGATGGGTGTTATCCCTACCATTGCACCATATCTGCTTCCAATTTTCTTAGGAGATTTATTGGCAAAGTTTCCCGGCTTAGAATTGGAAATCCATGAAATGAAAACCGCCGATATTTTAGAACATTTGAAAACAGATGAGCTCGACTGTGCTATCTTGTCAACGCCTGTTAATGAGCCATACATTAAAGAAGTCACCCTATATTATGAGGAAATAAAAGTCTTCTCAAATGCCGAACATCCCTTTGTTGCACTAAATGAACTCACCTCTGATCAATTGGTTCGGAATGACATTTGGATGCTGACCGAAGGCAATTGTTTTAGGAATCAAGTGATTAATCTCTGCTCGTCGAAGATTCAAAAACTCTATGGAAGCCGATTAAGCTATCAAAGTGGCTCCTTGGAAACATTAAAGAAGATGGTAGAAACCGAAGGTGGATTCACACTATTACCGGAACTTGCCGTCATGGATTTATCCGTACGTCAGCTGAAGCAAGTAAAATCTCTTGTTCCTAAAGCAGTGAGAGAAATCAGCCTTATTTATATCCGCAATGAAGTAAAAAAAGAATGGATGCAAGTGATTACCAATACCATAAGGAACGCTATTCCAAAGGAGATGTTGGACAAAGATAGAGGGTTGATGGTAGAGTGGAAGTAAGTGCAACAACCTAGGAATTTGTTTTCCCTTTTACGTCAAAGGCATCACTCAACCCATTGCCTAGTAGATTAAATGCCAATACGAGTACAGCAATGGCTAATCCGGGATATAAAGCAAGAAAGGTTTTCCCGGGAATCGTTAAATATGCTCTGTACTCATTTAACATAGTTCCCCAAGACGGCATGGGTGGTTTGGCACCGATGCCTACGAAACTCAATCCTGCTTCTATTAATATTGCAGAGGCAAAATTTGCGGATGTGATCACCATAATAGGCCCTAGTATATTGGGTAATATATGTTTGAAGATAATTCTATTGTCATTATACCCCAACCCTCTTGCGGCTTGAACATACTCCATTTCTCTAATGCCCAATACCTGACCACGTACCACCCGTGCCACTTCTACCCACATCGACAAGCCTACCGCTATATAAATTACCCAAAAGCTATCAATAAAATTTCCTAAAGCAAAATTAATGGACATAGCCAATAATATGGTAGGAATAGACCAAACCACATTGATTAACCACATAATACCGGAATCTACAGGAAGCGCATATTGCTTTTTATACATGGACAAAAGTTTGCTTAAAATGAAATTCAGCAATAAATAAATCACACAGAATACGGCAACCATTGCAAAGACAACCAATAAGAAGATAACAAGATTTCCGCTTACTTTAATAATGGTAAACAAAAAACCAATTTCAATATTTAAACTCTTAGCCGTGAGAAATGAAATAGTATATTTTTTAAAAAAAAGTATAGATAAAAAAGTGGTTGACAGTAATGAGAGTATGAAGCTTATAATTTTAGGCAAGGTAGTTTTAAGTGCGTCGTCTTTATAAAACCCTGCAATTGCTCCTAAGAAAATTCCTATCGTCAAAGAAATTAAAACAGCGACGAAGCCAACTGAAATAGATACCCTTACACCATATAATAAACGACTTAATATATCTCTTCCGTAATTATCTGTGCCAAGTCTGTATTTTTTGGTGATGATGCGTTCTTTTTCAAATCTCTTTGCCAAATCTGAAATACTAGCGGTGATGGTGTTTTCTTTAGCATCGTTAAATACTACTTTATCTCCATCATATACCATTTTCTTATTAGAAATAGATAATGGATAGAACACATCTACCAACCCATATTTTTTCGTTTCTGTTTCCAATTCTCCACGAAATACTACTACTTCAACGCTATCTTTGACAATTTTCCATGAATTTATGGGAACCATGGTGTTGGAATTTTCTCTACCCAATAGCAATGCAGCTAGAAAGAAACGGTGTTTCTCATTTCTATTCTTTTGATCGAGCATCATCTTTGTTTGGAAACCAGGTTTCTGTTGTGATATTTCCAACACCTGATCATCTGCAAAAGGAGTGGCATCCGGTGCCATTGCCGGACCGAATATGGCTAAGAAAACGGCTATGATAATAACACCTAAACTCACCATGGCGGGTTTATTCTTTTTCAGGCGCTTCCACGCCTTCAGCATGGGAGATTCAATAACAGCTTGTCTTTCCATATAAAAATTGAAGCGTAAAAATACAAAAATATGCTTAGATTTTAGTGGGAATTTTTTTAGAATTCCAAACTGCCAACCATCTATTTATTAATTTTCCGTCCCTTCCACCTGTATGGCAAGAAAACGCCTAGCAAACCAATTACCACAATATAGGCAATGTGTAAAAACTGACTTGGTATAAAAACGTCCATCAATTGGGACAATTTATAGAACCTACTAACAGCGTTTAGCAATATCCATTCGACAACAAATTTACAGATGATTTGTGGCACAAAGACTAAAATAGCCCGATGATCAATAAATAAGAAAAGAAAAAGGTTTGTCAAAAGAAAAATATTGAACGCCAGTGCCAGCGTGAGGTCTCGACTAATCCTTTTGTCCTGATAGGCGCCTGCTTTACTGGTCCAGCGGATTCTTTGTTGGAAAAATGCCGATAAACCAGATTCAGGACGTGTAAGTACTGCTGCATTTGGGTTTTTTAGGTAGGTGACTTTGCCGGGAAATTGTTGTTCAATTTTATATATTAGCAACATATCATCGCCGGAGGCAACGTGGTCGATACCTTTATAGCCTTCTACCGCTTGAAAAGCTGCTTTCTCATAAGCAAGATTTGAACCATTACACATGTTAAAAATCCGCTGTTGGAAATAGGCAACTGTAATGCCCATCATGCCCATGAAATCAAGCGCCTGAAATTGTTCAAAGATAGAATGTGCTGGTTGAAAGAAAACAGGCCCTGCCATCATCTTGCTACCCTTCTGCTGATACACAGAAACATAATTTTCTATCCATTCTTTGGGTAGCCTGCAATCGGCATCTGTCACAATAATAAGTTCATTTGAGGCTTGTGACACGCCAAGTTCAATAGCTTTTTTCTTTAGCGTCAGTGCATTGCCCTGCTCATCTTTAAAGTTTGCCAACTGTATTAATCGCACATTCTTTCTGTCATTTGTCAGAACAAGGTCTGCGGTTTTATCTTCAGAATGGTCATCTAATACCAGAATTTCTGTGAAGCTGGCAGGATACGTTTGTTGGGAAAGATCTGTTAGGACGTTCAATATATTATTTTCCTCGTTTCTAGCCGGGATGAGTACCGTTACTTTTGTTTTGGGAACGAGTGGTGGGAAAAATGTTGCAGGATAATTTCGCCACGACCACCAATATCTCAGCATCATTGCCAGATATAGGCATGCCACCAGTCCGGAAACAATTAACCAAACAACCATTAAAAAATAAATTTGGCTTTGGGGTTCGTGAATTTATCTTGTAAATACCGGATAGATTTTTCTACCCTTCTCATCTTCGTTTCTTCCTTTTTTGCCTCCAAAATATATAGCACGATTTCCTTTTTGTGTGTGAAAGACATTTTGTTAAACGAGGCTTCTGCTTCTTTATTTTCTTTAAATATGTTAAGAAGTATTTCCGGCGTTTCTATTTCTCTCGGCGCCATATCTTCTTCAATAACGACCTGTACATATTCTCCTGCTTCTTTATTCAGTTTTGCCCTTATCTGCTTATTCACTATCAGGTTCCAATCTAAAGAATTATATCTTGCTAAGGTTCCTTTATACAGATGTCCATCGAACCATGCATTTATAGGAAGCCTTTTTTTGCCAAAAACTTCTTCTACATTGAATGGAATGTGTACATAAAATACATCTATAGTGGTATCCTTTATGAGTATGGCATCAAATGCTTGTTTCATAGCGAAGCTTTTCCTTTAAGTATCGACCCGTTAACGACGCCTGATTTTCAGCAATCTTATAAGGATTCCCTTGTTCGACAAGATAACCGCCTTCATCACCGCCAACCGGGCCAAGATCTACAATCCAATCTGCACATTTAATCACTTCTAAATTGTGTTCAATAATCATCACACTATGTCCGGATTCGACTAATTGTTGTAATGTCTGCATCAATTTGCTGATATCATGAAAATGGAGACCTGTTGTAGGTTCATCAAAGATAAAAAGTACGGGTTTTTCTACAATCCCTTTTTTAAGAAAAGTGGCTAATTTTACCCGCTGCGCTTCTCCACCTGAAAGTGTTGAAGAAGATTGCCCAAGCTGTATGTAACCCAACCCTACTTGTTGCAAGGGCATCACTAGTTCTATCAATTTCTTATTTCCTTCAAAAAAGGCAATGGCCTCATCTACGGTAAGATGGAGTATATCGTCGATATTTTTCTCTTTATATTTTACTTCCAATATTTCCTTTTTGAAGCGCATCCCCTTACATGAATCACACATCAGGTGTACATCTGCCAGGAATTGCATCTCAACAATTTGTTCACCCTCTCCTTTGCACTCATCACAGCGCCCACCATCTACGTTAAAAGAAAAATGCTTGGCTTCATAACCCCTGATTTTTGATAAGGGTTGAGATGCCATTAGGTCGCGAATCAAGTCGTAAGCTTTTGTATAGGTTACCGGATTTGAGCGGGACGAACGTCCGATAGGGTTTTGGTCAACAAACTCAACCCCTGTTAATTTTTTCCAGTTGCCACCCATGTTTTTAAACTTGGGCAATTGCGTATTCACCCTATCCAAAGTTGCTTTTAATACGGGATAAATAATTTTTTTCACCAAGGTTGTCTTTCCGGAGCCGCTAACGCCTGTGATGACAGTGAGTGCCTGCAACGGAATTTTTACATCAATATGTTTTAAATTATGTTCATAGCAGCCTTCAAATTCGATAAAATTTATGGGCGTTCTATATTGTTCAGGGATGGAAACTGAAAGTTCTCCGTTGAGGTATTTGGCGGTTAGGGTTTTATTTTCTGTAAGGGCTGTTTTAAAATCTCCGGCAAAGACAATTTCACCACCTAAATTCCCTGCATAAGGACCGACATCTACTAAAAAATCTGCTGCACGAATGGCATCTTCTTCATGTTCAACAACGATTACTGTATTGCCGAGGTTTCTTAAATGCTTTAAAATCTTGACCAATTTTCCTGTATCGTGCGGATGAAGACCAATGCTGGGTTCATCGAGAATATACAATGAGCTGGTAAGGTTGCTGCCTAATGACCTTGTTAGATGGATTCGTTGGGTTTCTCCACCGGAAAGGGTATTGGCAAACCTATTTAACGTAAGATAATCCAAACCAACATCCTGCATGAAGCGCAACCTGTTATTGATTTCTACAAGAATTCTTTGCGCAATGCTTTTTTCATAATCTGTAATATCGAGTGTCTTGAAAAATGAGATCAGGTTTTTTATGGGCATCAACAAGAGTTCTCCTATATGTTTTCCATTGATTTTCACATATGCAGTATCACCTCTCAAACGACTTCCCTGACATTCCGGGCAAGCGGTTCTACCCCTATATCTAGATAACATGACACGATACTGTACTTTGTATAGCTGACTCTCTACATCTTTAAAAAATGCGTGTATTCCATAGAAAGACTTGTCGCCATTCCAAAGGAGTTGGTATTGTTCCTTTGTCAATTCTCGAATGGGTTTATGTATGGGAAATCCCAAAGTGGAAGCCTTTTTTATGAACTGATCGCGCCACCAACCCATGGTTTCACCCTTCCAAGCTGCTACGCCATAATCATATACGGAGAGGTTTCTATCCGGAATGACAAGGTTTTCATCTATACCGATAATTGTTCCGAAGCCTTCACATGTTTTACAAGCGCCATAGGGTGAATTAAAATTAAAAAACTGGGAACTGGGTTCTTCAAAACTTATTCCATCCAATTCAAATCGCGTAGAGAAGCTTTTTCTTTCCTGATGGGGGAAATCAATTACACAAACTCCCTGTCCTTCCTCAAAACCAATGTTTATAGAATCTGCTATTCGGTTTTGCTCTTCTTCTGTATCATCCACAACGAATCTATCGATGAGAATAAACATTTGTGCGTCGCTATTTATTGGAGTATTTTCATCGAGTATTTCTTCTATTCTTACCACTTCCTCATTTAAGAGTACCCTGACAAATCCTTTTTGTAACAATTCAGTGAGTACATCTTTCCAGTTTTCATTCTTTTTTAAATGAAGTGGCACCAATACCTGACCCTTTGTTTTAAGTGGTTGAAGGTTAATAAAATCTATTACACTGGAAACGGTATCTCTGACTACCAATTGACCGGAAACTGGACTATAGGTTTTGCCGATTTTCGCATACAGCAGGCGCAGGTACTCATATATCTCCGTCATAGTTCCAACGGTTGAGCGGGTGGTAGCTGTGCTAACCCGTTGTTCAAGTGCAATAGCGGGAGCAATGCCTTTAATATACTCGACATCCGGTTTGTTCATTCTGCTCAGGAATTGTCTTGCATATGAGTTGAGGGATTCCACATAGCGCCTTTGTCCTTCTGCATATAAGGTATCCATGGTTAAAGACGACTTCCCGCTACCGGAAACCCCTGTGATGACGATGAGTTTGTTATGAGGGATGCTGACATCGACATTCTTCAGGTTATGCACCCGTGCGCCTTTTATAATTATCTGATTATTAACATTATTTAAGCCTGACTTAACCATCGATAACTTGCGTTTATGGATATGAATATGCAAATTTGCTTGAGGATGCCAAATTACGGTTTTCTTGTGTAAGTCAACACTAAAAAGCTTAGCAATTTGAAAGTCTAAAATATTGTTAAGAAATTTTAAAAGAGACAATTTTTTTAATAATCAATCGTTTAACTACAAAAAGGAAAGATTTGAGCACAATTTTACATGATAGAAAGGTATTTATAAAAGGTATAAAAAAGAGTAGTCATGTCGTTGCGTGTTCAAACAGATCCGGAATTAATTCGCCGCTATATTGCAGGTGAAGAAATCGCCTTAGAGGAGTTGATAAGAAGATATCAGAAACAAGTATTTTCCTTTATTTTATTAAAAGTAAAAGACAGGATACTTGCCGAAGATTTGTTTCAAGATACATTTATTAAAGTAATTGATAGTTTGCGTTCCGGCAATTATCGTGACGAAGGAAAGTTCATTCCATGGGTATTGCGGATTGCACATAATCTTTGTATCGATTATTTCAGAAGAGCCAGCAGGCATCCTAAAATAATTACCAGCGAGGGCAAAGATATATTTGAGCTTATGGGCTTCTCTGATGAAAGTAAGGAAGATATCATCATACGAGACCAAACCTATTCTACGATGAAGACCTTGGTATCAAGGCTACCTGAAGAGCAAAAAGAAGTCGTGATTTTGCGGCATTATGCAGAATTGAGTTTTAAAGAAATTTCTGAAATTACCGGAGTGAGTATTAATACCGCTTTGGGTAGAATGCGGTATGCACTTATGGGGCTCAGAAAAATGATGAAAGAAAACGTTATTACGATTTAGTTAGTTGGTTAATACCTAAGGAGCAATTCCTTTGCAAGGGCGCTATTTGTAGGATAGTGCCCTTGTTAGTAATGACAGAAACCTTGTTGATTACCTGCACTCATTTTTCTTGCCATAACACCTGTAAATCAATTTAATATTTAATATGCTGATAATGAAAAGCATATGGTCAGAGTTGCCAAGCAACCAGCTATCCACTTATCCACAGCATTGTGTACAAAGTTTTTAACATGCGTTGATTTAAACTGATACTTTTGCATATATTTTTATGTTTATGTTAAAAAAGCGAATAAGCATATTGCCCATATTTCTTACGGTTTTTACTGTTGCAGGTCAGGATTTCCCTTCGAACCCTGAGCCGGGAAGATGTTATGCGAAATGCTATATTCCGGAACAATATGAGACGATAACTGAGCAGGTATTAATCAAATCCGCATATAAGAAAATTGAAGAAATTCCTGCTTCTTATAAAACAGTTGAAGAAAATAAGCTCATTAAAGAGGCTGTTATACGCACCGAAATCATTCCAGCGGAATATAAGACCATTGAAGAACAGATTATGGTTAAGCCTGAGCGAATTGAGTATGAGGAAATTCCTGCGGTGTATGAAGAGGTAGAGCAACAGATTTTAGTAACACCTTCGTCCATCAAATACGTTGAAGTTCCCGCCGTATATGAAACAGTTGTTGAGTATTTAGAGACAGCTCCCCCTACCAATAAATGGGAAAAAAAGCCAGCAACAGATTGTACCTCAAATAATCCGAAAGATTGTTTGTTATGGTGTAATGTTCAGGTTCCGGCAGAAAACAAAGCCATCAGCAAACAAGTATTGATTACGCCTGCCACCATACAGCCCGTAGAAATTCCTGCGGAATATAAAACTATCAAGGAAAAGGTACTTAAGACGCCAGCATCGACCAAACAAATTATTATACCCGCAGAATACAAAACGATTACGAAACAGGTTTTAGTAAAACCGGCAGAAAAAAAAGAAATAGTGGAACCTGCCGTTTACCAAAACATTACAAGGAATGTTTTAGATCAGCCTGCAAGAACCATAGAAATAGAAGTTCCTGCACAATATAAAACCATCACCAAAACGATTCTAAAGGAAAAAAGCGGTTACTCGGAATGGAAAGAAGTACTGTGTGACACGGAGCGTCCATCAACATTGTTACAAGTACAGGAAGTTCTGATAAAAAAGGGATATATATTAAGCGACAGGGTAGTTGTTGGCGATGAGATGCAAACAATGAATGCATTAATAAAATTCCAAAGCGATAACAATTTACCAACAGGACAATTAGATTTTGAAACGCTTTCCGCTTTAGGTATACATCTTTAAAGCAAACTTCACAATCAAAACGCTTTATTTGCGTAATTTTGCGAAGTGAAAAGGGTGCTAATTCTTGTTACAGCGATATTACTTATAACATCTTGCAAGAATGGAATATATTTTGGCAAGCGGTTTCCTACTGCAAATAGCATCTCTCAAGATTCCTTGTATACTTTACTTACAACGGACACACTAATTAAAGGGGTAAAAGTTAATGGAATTGTTGATTTTGTTTGTCAACAAGAAGGATGTTGGTTTACATACCTTACCAGTGACGGCGAGATTATCCGAGTAATGTTAAAAAACAAAGCTTATGTGATTCCCAATGAAATCAATTTGAAGTCTGCCATTTGTTTAGGTGACGGTAGGCGAAAGGTATTTCCTCCGGAAGAATTAAAAAGAATCTATCAGCAAGCTGGCTATCCACCAAAAACATGGGATACCATAGAAAATGCTCAAGTTCATTATATCCTGGAAGCGGAATCCATCTTCCTCTATTAAGGCCGAATTATAGCAAAAGTAGTTATAAAATAGTCCATAAGTAAAATCTAATTCCCTGTATACGTCGACACGTGAACACAAGTGGACTGCTTTATACATCATTCTGGGATTATTTGTTCATTGGAAGATGCTTCACCCGCCATTTGTCAAGATGCAAACCGTATGAATCGTTGATGAATACATGTTATTTTAGCATAAAAAGTAGGAATGTCTTTAAATTATCTTTAGCATAACATATTTTTTTAGCCTTAACTATTGGTTTTTTACAATATAGCTTTATCTTTGCACCACCTTTTTAAAAAGGTAAGTTCTTGATTCCGTAGCTCAGCCGGTAGAGCAATACACTTTTAATGTATGGGTCCTGGGTTCGAATCCCAGCGGGATCACAGATTTGCCCCTTACGGGGCATTTTTGTTTACAAGCATGCCCGGGTGGTGAAATTGGTAGACACGCTACTTTGAGGTGGTAGTGGTCGCAAGGCTGTGCTGGTTCGAGTCCAGTCCCGGGCACTCTTATTATTGCTTGATTATCTTCTTAATCATACTGGTTCCATCCAAAAATGTAATCTTCACAGCAAGCATACCGGAAGACAATTGCTCCAACCCAATTTGTGCACTCCATTTATCCTCTGGGGTGTAGTTCACCGCTCTACCTAACACATCTGTTATTTCCACAGAAGACATTTCTTCCCCTGCTCTAATATTCAATTCCCCGGTTGCCGGATTAGGAAAGGCAACCACCTCTATGGTTTGCGCTACTCTTTCTGCATTTGGAAGCGAGTATTTTATATCTAAATATGGCGTCCAAGGTTCATCGGGATTTGTTGTCAATCCATTGTAATAACTGATTAACTCGTTTGTATTGCAATCGTAGGAAATGCGAAACTGTGTTATACCAGAGGTATTGATAAATTGTAAAGCGGGCGTAGTCAAGTCAATTCTAGTAGAAAAATCATTTTTATAGGCTTGTCCAACAAAACAACCTGCATCAGAAAAGCTCATCTCTGTATCATAGTCCATTGCTTCAACCTGTGGATTATTTATATATCCTTCATTAATTTCTAATAGGGCGTTATTTGGAAATATTCGCTTCAGAGGGTTCGAGCCATCAACGCCTTTACGTGTAATAAAGATGCTGGCATGTTCTATAATTGCATTATCGGGAATGGAGGCCGTATTAAAAGAAAAGATTCCTTTATAGCTGGTATTATCCTTTCCTTTACCTACTTTCACATCATTTGTTCCGGTGACGCCCGATGACGACACCCATCCATCCAAAGCACCTTCTGAGCGGATGCTTTCAGTGGGATAGTCTCTTAATTGTTCTGAAATAGCTTTCTTTATATGGTTGCCGGCAAACACGGTAAACCCTTCAGGACCTAAATGATATGCATCAAACCCCCATAAACCCATTGCCTTTTGTGGCGTTGGATATCTGGGATCACCATATGGGAAAGGCACACTTTTAGGGGCATAAGGTGGGAGAATCAGATAATCATATCCTAGTGGTGATGTATTTGGAGTGTTCTCGGGTTGTCCAAAGGCATATTGCATCAACCCCAGATTTTGAACATAGGTCATATTAGTATGTGTTTTAGACCATTGCTCTCGCTTTGACTCTATGTATTGTAAAGTTGTATTTGCTTGCAACGGTGTTGGTGAACCAAAGCTATACCAAGAGTCGATATATGGATTTCCCGGTAAATCAATCAGTGGATCCACAAAATTAGGATAGTCATAACTGGGAAGAACAATTCTGACATCAGGACGGATGGAGCGAATGACGTCTACGACTGAGTCCATACCGACATTTGTTCTAGCTAAGGAAGCATCCAGCTGTTCTATTGGATCGCCATAATCCCAGTCCCAAACAAAATCATTTCCTCCTAATTGCAAAACTACTACTTCAATTTCCGGGTGGAGGGTAAGCGTTTTGCGAATAAATTGTTTGCCCAATCCTTTTGTCCAAGAACCTGTTTGTGCACCCAATAATACGGTAGAGCTTCCTAATTCTACAACATCTGCAAATCCATACTTTTTCAGGGCTTCCCTGTAAGCATGGTAAGACCACATGAACTGACCCCAGCTATCTCCAACCAAGAGAATTTTACTTGAAACCTTTTGGTCACAACCATTGGGTGGCTGTGCATTTGAGGTAAAGGGTTGAAAGAGAAATATGGTCAATAAACTAAAGGCATAAAATAATTTTTTCATAATATGTTGATTTGGCAACATGAAATTAACCAAAAATCAACAAATCACAAAAAAAGGGAGCCAAAACTGACTCCCTTTAAAAATAAAGTGTATAATTTTATGGAACGAAGAGTTTCACAACAATCCTTCTTTCATTGCTTTCCGCAGTTACGAAATACGTTCCAGTAGCTAAGTCAGCATTATTGAGTAGGTTTCTAGTAAATCCTTCCGCCAAGTTCTTATTAAAATCAAACAGGACTTGTCCGATATCATTATAAATTCTGAAATTAAAGTCTTCATCCTCATTCATGTAAGAAGTTGCCGTAATGCCTTCGCCCGGAGCATAAAACACATTTACAAACTCATCATTACCATTAAAGCAGTCTGCCTTAATAATTTTTGAATAGGATACCTCTCCGTTATTATCCACTTGTTTTAACCTATAGTAAGTGGTGCCATCATAAGGATTATTATCTGTTTCAAAATAGTGGTGTGTAATATTTGTTGTATTATAACCGTCTTTCACTGCCAGTTGAGCAAAGTTTTCTCCATCTTCGGATTTCTCAAGAACGAAATAATCATTATTGACCTCACTAGCTGTTGCCCAATGAATGTTAACTGCACCATTATCACAGTTTGCAACGAAAGTAATCAATTCTACAGGAAGCGGATTGTCCGGGATTAAGCTACCGAAGGTAATTGGAGAAAAGTTCGGTACAACATTAGATTGTACATAACCCCAACTTGTTGAAACACCAGAAGTAGCATTGTTTCCTTCGTCATTCCAATCAGCACCATCATGGTGAGCAACACGTAAGTCTGCCCAATCTCCACTAGTAGAACTTACAATTGTATGATCTCTCCAATACAACTTAACGTTGGCATTATCATTAGCGCCTGTCGCCGTCGATGCAACTGTCCAATACTCAACCACGCTAACGTGGTCTAACATTGGCATATCTGCTGCATCAATATCATAATCACCAAAGCCTGTACTAAAATACTCGCAAGAATATGTTTGTGCCGTTGCAGCAGCAGGTGTTATTGCTAAAGGACCATAAACCGAAGCACTTCCAATAGGGAATACTTTTTCAGATCCGGAAGCATCTGTATTTCTACCCATAACGCCAATAACATAGCTATTCTCGTGACCCATATTGGCCACACCTCCAGCATTTGTAGGCGTATTTACTATGGATGCAGTAGTTTCTAAAGTCAATTTGTTTGTTGACGAGGATAAGATTTTCCCATTATGTAGTCCGAAAACGCCATTATCAAGTACGCTCTTAGATAAAGTTACCACATCCGCAGAGGCTGTTTTATAAACATATAGCCCTGCAACACTTGAAGGAATTCCGTCTCCGGAAACCATGTTTCCGTTGCCAATAAAGCCATAAATAGCGCCAGAATTAAAGTTTCTGGTGCTTGTTCTAATACTGCCCGCAGATGGATTTGCAGATCCTTTAGTGGGATCTAAACCTGTACCTCCTGTACCGACCGTTGTAATTCCGAATGGACTTCCATAAAACAAGCCACCTCCGTTATTTATATTTACAACACTAGTGCTTGTGACATGATGTTTATATATGAAGTCCGTTTCATCCATCCTTAATATAGCAGGAGAATTAACATTTAATGTGCCTTGTAGTACAAAACTGCTTGAAAGGTCTACATTCCCAGGGTTAGCTGAATTTAACCTAATCTCATCAGCATTGATTTCTAGGTTGTAATAGTTGACAACTTTAGAAGGGGCGCCATAGTTTCCACGAATTTGCTGCGAGCCTCCTGCGGCATTTGTTCCATAAAATTCAATAGTTCCTCCTGTTAAGGTGTAAGGCATTGCAATCCCTTCTAGTTCAGGATTTGGATCGGTTCTTTTCTTTATTCTTAACAATCCTCCATCCATGATTAGTCCACCATTTCCAATAAATGATGCTGCTGCTCCTGCACCGCCGGTAAAACAATCTACGATGGGTGTTCCTGTAATATATAGAGCCGAATCTATGTAGGTTGCTTGAGACAAGTTTTTATAAGTACCTACATCATTACTCCCACTATATTTTACATTTACATAGTTAAAAAAGGCATTATCAGATCTTAATCTTTGCCACTGGTGATTAGTTCCTGTACCTGCCAATTCAATGGTTCCTCCTGATAAAACATAAGCAAATGTCGTAGAATACATCCTTGGGATATCATCTAAATCTGTATATGCATTATTCCCTTTTAATATCTTGTATAAAGTACCAGGAGCCATATACAAGGTGCCGGTAGTTCCAAAGACATAAGCGGTTTCTGTTTCTATAAACTGTCCTTTTCTGATATCGAGTTTGCCACCTGTTGCACTAATTGTTGTAGCATCCGTAACACCAAAGGATACTGTTGGCGTTAGAATTAAATGATTGCCGGGCAAATCACAGATAACGACTTTTGCATTGCCGGAAGATGACAAAGCAGGATTGGTACAATCTCCAGTATAATTCTGATTGGCTTTTGCTTTAAACCAAAATGTTGCCAGTGTATTTATAGTTCTATTCGATTTAGCAATGGCCTGCACATTACCAGTGTTAACAGTAACTCCAGAAGCGGTATAACCATCCCAATTTTGATATAATCCGTCTGGAGATGTAATTATCAATGTAGATTGCTGTTTTGTTGTGAACTTATTGCTTCCAGTTGGGGATGCTGGTTGATTAACGACCAATGGCGTGATTCCATCTAAATCCCAATTAAAATCAAAAGTACTAAGGGTATCTATCGTAAGATGTGCTCCATTATTTAGCGTCAGGTTATTATCATACAACTGTACATTTGAATTCATTTTGGCATTCATCTGCACTCCATCTACAGATGAGGCTGCGTTGATTTTTTGCAAGGTTGTGCCAATAAAATTCAAGTTATTATCAGTAAGTGTTGTTGTATTTAGATTGTTTAATTTACTAGTTGATCCCACAATCAAATCTCCCTTGAGGTTAATAGTAGCTTTAGCAGGATTTGAGGTACTGGTACTATTCAGTGTTAGAGTTCCTCCTCCCGTAACATATATTGTACTATCGACATTAAAAGTTCCTGAAAAGGTTGAAGAACCTGAACACACTCTAAGTGGAACAGTAGACTCGTGTTTGAGATTAGCACCAATATTTAAGGTGACATTCCCACTTGTAGTATTATTTATTGTAGAACCTGTCCAAGAAGACTCTATAATCATATCGTGCTTTATGCCCATGTTTATAGTTCCCGTAGAAGAAACCCTATATGTTGCCACAGATGGTGCTGCTGTCCGCCAAATGAAATCATTATGACTTAAGTTATTGGTGATTCCAGTGTTAAACAAGCTAAATGATTGCGTATTATCCGAACCAGACATGTCTACAATTAAAAAACCAAACATGGCAGAATAGCCATTATAGGTATTCGCTGTGACTTCGGTGTTGCTATTAACGAAGAAGAAATTGCTGGGATCCGGCAATTCTTTTATATAAAAATAAGAGCCGGGTCTAAAGTTCTCTGTTCCATTCCACATCGTTGTTGTAAGCGTTGTTGCTGCTCCAGAATTATATGCATAATTACAAATGCCCCCACTTTCAATTTCAAAAGTACCATTATTTGTAAGTGCCGCATTAACATTCAATATTCCGCCATTTTTCACAAGAATACTTCCCGTTGTTGAAGGGTGGTTTACATTAAAAGTAGCTCCATTCTCAATTACAATATTTACAGTATTACCAAAACTACCTCCAGATGTCAATACTACACCAGATCTTATGTAAATAGTATTTGTAGTTGCATATGTAGCCGAATTATTATTTGTCCATACTCCTGATATTTTCCGTCTCCATTGCGGAGGGGTAGCAGAACTATTTGACAACCACGTTCCACTAGTTAAAACTTCATAATCTCCATCTACAGAAGGATCGCTAATAATGTCAAAAGTATTACTCGTTGCACCAGTTAAGCTGCCAGACGTTGCAGATAATGTAAGACCTGTTCCGATAACAGTATGCACTACACTACTATATGTAGCAACACCAGAAACAGGTGTCACGCTAATTGGGCTACCTGTCATTGTTCCAGTAGACGTTATAGAAACCGATGTTACATAATCCAGATCGACCCTATTATTGGCATCTAATGCACTTACCGTTGGTGATGGAGACATAGTAGCACTAACACCTGTATTAGTAGGCTGCTGTTGGAATGCTAATTTGGTTGCTGTAATTTCAATTCTGTTCCTATCATTGGCATTGCTAGCGTCAGAAGAGGCGCCTCCACCATTTGCTGCTGCAAATGTAGAAGTACCCGCACCTGCTGTTACATTAGATACTGCAAAAACCAGTTTTGTATTATCAATTACTTGTGCCTCATCAAAAGAAACCCTTAAATGTATAATTGTTTCATTATTATCTGCTGCAGTAACATTCGCTCCTGACATACCTGAAAAAACCAATTCTGTTCCTACTTTTGTTGCTGTAGCAATAACTGTTCCTCCTGTTGTAGTTAATATTGCCGTTTTTATTTGCACCAATTGATTTGCGCCCAAATGATCTTGAACGGTAAATTTAATGCCATTTAATACTGTACCCAAATTATCAGCATCGGTAAGTGTGCTGCCACCATCTCTGATCTTAAACTTCATGGGTATCATCTTTCCTGTTATCGTGGAAGTACCATCTGTAAAGTTGATATAATTTATGTTGCTGTTAAACTCAGGTGAGCCTGTTGCATAATTGGTATTATCTGACACATCCGACAAGTTGCTTGGTGTGCCTGTCCCTTGAATTGCAAAATCATAAACTGATTCATCTGCATCATTATTGTTTACTGTAATGGTAGCAGATTTTAACCCTGTTCCGCTTGGGGTGAAACGGATTACAAAAGTGGTGCTTGATGCAGGTGCAACTGAAGCTGCTGGTGGAGTTAAAACGGTAAAATCGGTTGAACCAGTTATAACGACAGGCAATGAAATGGTTAATGTACCCGAACCTGTATTCTGTATCGTAAAAGTTCTATCAAAAGTACTTCCCCATGCTACACTGCCAAAATCTGTATGATCTGTTGTTGTTGGTGTAGCATCACCATCTACGATATTGGTTGCATTTCCTTGAAGGTTGATTTCCGGATTCAATGCATTAACATTAAAAGTACTGCTATTGCCTGTGGCTGTTAACGCCCCAGATGTTCCAGACAAAACAAGTCCGGTTCCGGCAACGGTATGCACAATTCCTCCATAGGTAGCTACGCCTGAACTAGCCGCGACAACGATTGGGTCTCCGGTCATAGTTCCTGTTGAGGACAATGAAACATTCGCAGTATAACCTAAATCTCTATTATTGTTTGGGTCATTTGCACTAATAGTTACTGATGGAGACATGGTGGCATTCTGATTGACGTTGGTGGGTTGTTGCACAAAGTTCAATTTTGTAGCTACAACTGCCACTGCATTATTGGTGCTTCCAGACTCAACAACTGTACCTGCGCCACTTTCGAATTGTGTAGAAGTCGTAGAACTGGCTGTTGTAAAATTTGTTCTATCAATTTTAAATGCGAAGTTTAGTCCATCAATTGTAGTAGGTAATGAGCCCCCTAAAGCGGTTTTTAGCCAAATTTTCAGTGTATATGTTTTGTCGGAACCATCTGTTACTTCTCCTAATGCTCCAGAACCTGTTGGAATACTTGCAAAGGTAATGGTGGTCGCCGCTACCGTACCTGTTAACGTATTTGTTCCATCACTCAATTCTGCCCCTTGGATGGCTTGTGTCCAGTCCGCAATATCATTTCCTGTACCTTGTGGAATAACAATTTGTGTTATTAAGGTTGGCAAGGCATCATTGCCACTAGTGGTATTGGCATCATCCGTTACTTTGAAATCAAAATTCAGGATGGCATTTGTTTGTGGGGAAACGGCACCGGAAAGGGCGGTAGTAGTTGAAGGCAATGTTGCTGGTTCAGAAGCGGCGCCTGCGGTTACTCCGGAATAAGAAGAGGTTGGTACTACAGGAGCATAAATATCATCAAATATTGCATTATCAGAAGCTCCAGTGGAGTGGTTCCAAAAACCACCGAAATATTTCAAGTCATTACCTGTTGCCGTGTAGGTCGTATTGGATGTTGTTGAACCAATTTGTGTGGCAGTACTTCGAGGATCTGATTGAGGGAAAGCAGAAGCGTTGCTTTCAGCATACAAACTCCAATTGTCTGTACTTGGGTCATAAGTTACTTTAACGCTAATATATTCATTACCGTAGTCATTTCCTGAAATAATATTTGTAAAATCTGCATTTGCATTTGTTCCACCGGTAAAACGAGCTAACCTAATAGCATCAGTGGTGCCACTTTGACCAATAACAACAGCGTATCCGTTTCCGGTACTAGTTGCAGTTGTAGATTTACACAATACAAAACCAACGCCATAATTACCGGCATCAAATCCACTTGGGTCGGTTCTTGTATTTCTGAAATTAAATGCCCATGTAAGAGTATTTGAGTTGTTGGTAATACCGTTGGTTGTAATAGGACCGGTAAGTGCAGACAAATCTTGATAAACAAATTCAATTCCTGCGGTGGTAGAACCCATTGTCAATCGGTTGCTGGCTATTCTTGCACCTGTAGCAACTGTTTCGATTTCGGTCCAACCGCCACCCACGCTATTATTGTCCGCACGGGTAAAATCGTCCACCAATACTGTTTGCGCATTAAGATTAACAGAAAACGCGCATAAAATGGGCAATGTTGTTTTTAAAAGAATACTGAGTAAATTTCTTTTCATAATATAAATGTATAGACGTTTGCAAAAATAAAATATAAAAATGGCCTAGCTATGAAGCCAATATTATTAAAATGCGTGGTTTTTGAAAAAATTATCATTATTTGATGTTTTTCAAAAATTGTGCAACAATAATATAATGTATTAAATAGTTGTAAAATTTAACCATGTAGTAAAATTAACAAGTAAAGATATTTAATATTTTTAAAAAAATCTACCCAAATTTTTCTAAACCATTAACAATTTTCAAATACACATGTGGATTAAATTGTTAGTTTTATTAAAAATAGGTCATTTTTGACCATTTATTTCTTTCTTTACAATCAATATCTGATTTTTGCACCCTGTGTTATTGAGAAAATATATCGGCATAGCTTTTTTGCTACTACCATTCTTCTGTAATGGTCAATCTTCCTTAGGAATTGTTCCTAACCCGGTCTTTGACATCGAAACCAATTATACTACAGACCAAATGGTTTTAAAGGATGTTTCCGACACAAGCATTCAAGATATACATATTTATACACCGATACAAAAAGGACATTACCCGGCGCATTATCTCTCTAACCTAGGACATGCTTATAAATCATTGGTTATCAACGATTGGAGACAGATTGGTTTTGACCCTGGGTTTCATCAGACGGATCGTTATTTTTTCTTTTCTGACAAAGTAAGGTATTATAGTACCAAAACGCCCTTTACACAACTTACTTACTCGTTTGGGCAAAAGAATGAAAATTATTTTGATGCTTCCCATTCGCAAAACATTACAAAAGAAATCAACCTTACGCTAGATTATCGCAGATTAAATTCTGATGGCATCTTTGCGCAAAATGCCACCTCTTGTAATACCTTGTCTTTAGGTGGGTGGTATAGTTCCAAAAACGGGCGTTATGATGTGTTTGCAAATTTTTTACTCAATAATTACAAAATTCAGGAAAGCGGTGGATGGGCCTTGGACAATGTCTTCAAAGATGCTGCCTATAAAAGAGATAAATCTATCATTCCGGTAAAGTTACAAGAAGATGCTCAAAATTTGTGGAAACAGAAGGAAGTGCATTTTAAGCAATATTTTAATCCTTTTAAAAACACCTTCTCTGACACTACTGTTGCTAAAGACTTTAAAGCAGCACGATATTTCACACATGACTTTACATGGCAAAAAAATAATCTAATATATACAGACCAAGAAGAAGACTCTACATTTTATTATGATTATTTTATTGATTCAACTGCTACTGAGGACAGAACAAATTATTCTAAAATTGGCAATAGATTTTCTTTTTTTGCTCAAAACGATACTGCCGCCAACCTCCACTTTGAATACCTCGCTTTTGTAGCGTATGAATTCTATAAATATCGACAAAATACCCTTTCGGAAAACGTTCATCAGGTTTTTTTAGGCAGTGAAATAAAAACAGCCTTTTTGGACAATCGACTTTCCACCGCTTTGTCCGGGCAGGTGGCACTCACACCAAAATATTTTGGCGATTTTTTGATTACTACAAATAATACATTTCAACTTAAAGACACCAATAGCATCGCTTTTGGCGCAGTAATTAAATTAAGTTCGCCAACATATCGGGAGGAGCATTTTATGTCCAATCATTATAGATGGAATAATGATTTCAAAAAGATATTCACCACTACCCTATTTGCCTCTTGGGAACAACCTAAATGGCTATTATCTACTGAAGTAAGAACCCATCTTATTCAGCATTTCATCTATTATGATACGATTTCACAGCCACATCAATATGATGCGCCGATATGGCAAATTCAGCTACAGGCAAGAAAAGATTTTGATTGGAGGATGTTCCATTTGGGCATAATGGGTGTGGTTCAGTACAATACCGGAAAAGAAGTATTGCGTTTGCCTAATTTTTGGGGAAGAACTACCCTATACTATCAAGGAGGATTTATTAAAGGAAAACTACATGCACAATTGGGTTTTGACGTAACATATAACACCAATTATCGGGGCGATGCCTATAATCCGGCATTGATGAGTTTTTATCTTCAGGATAAGGAAAAACTTACATTTTATCCGGTCTTAGATGTTTTCTTTAATATTCATATTAAGAGAGCCCGCTTATTTTTTCTGTATCAACATGTAAACTCCGGCATGTTTCAAGGTGGATATTATACGGCACCGGATTATGCTATGCCAGATAGGAATATCAAGACTGGTGTAGTATGGCAGTTTTTCGATTAACCTCGGAGGTTGACGGCAAAAAAGTTGTTATTAACAATAGAATCGTTGATTATCAATTCATATCAACCTCGGAGGTTGATAAAACTTAATACGTTCTTTTTGAGAAAAGTTTTAGTTTTGTTCAGTATATGCGTGAGGGATAGAAACGGAAAGCGCGCTTGCAGTGGATAGCCCGACCCAAGCGTTAGCGCAGGGACACGCCCAAAATATCGTTTAATAAAAAAAAGAAATATGCAATTTGAGACCAAAGCCATTAGGCTTCAACATGAGCGTGGACACCGGGAGCATTCAGTTCCTTTGTATCTAACATCGAGTTTCATCTTTGAAGACGCTGAACAAGCTCGGGCACTTTTCGCCGATGAAGTAGAAGGAAATATATACAGCCGCTTCAGCAATCCGAATGTGAATGAGTTTGTAGGAAAGATGTGTGTATTAGAAGGTTGTGAAGATGGTTTTGGCACCGCTTCGGGCATGGCGGCAGTTTTTTCGAGCATGATGCCCTTTTTGAAACAGGGCGACCATGTGTTGGCATCGAGTGCACTTTTTGCGTCTTCCACGAGAATCATGAATGATTTTTTGCCGAAATGGGGAATTTCTGTTTCTTATTTCGACATCCAGCAACCGGAAACTTGGGAGGGGATGATTCAGGAAAATACAAAGATGATTTTTGCAGAAACGCCATCAAATCCGGGATTGGTGCTGATTGATTTGCAGTTTCTTTGTGATTTAGGTAAAAAACACGGTATTTTAGTAAATATCGACAATTGCTTTGCTACGCCATATCTTCAAACGCCGTTTTCATTTGGTGCGGATATCGTTACCCACAGTGCTACCAAGTTCATCGATGGACAAGGCAGGGTTGTTGGCGGCATTGTTTTAGGAAGCAAAGAAATTATTAAAGAAGTGCGTGCTTTCTGTCGTCAAACGGGGCCGTCGCTATCGCCTTTCAATGCTTGGGTGTTGAGTAAAAGTTTAGAAACCTTGCATGTTCGTATGGACAGGCATTGCGAAAACGCTTTGAAGTTAGCACAATGGTTGGAGCAACATCCGGAAATTGTGCAGGTAAATTATCCTTTTTTACCCTCCCATCCGCAGTATGCATTAGCAAAAAAACAAATGAAATTGGGTGGCGGTGTAGTAACTTTTGAAGTAAAAGGTGGTTATGAGCGAGGAAAGAAGTTCCTGAATAGCCTGAAGATGTTCAGTCATTCTGCGAATTTGGGTGACACTAGAACGATTGCCACACATCCTGCCTCTACTACCCATTCGAAGATCGCTGAGGCAGTGAGAGAAGCGGCAGGGATTTTTGGTGGAACGGTACGTGTATCTGTCGGTTTAGAACATATAGATGATATTTTTGCAGACATTGAACAGGCGCTACAAGTTTCAAAATAGAGATGCCTACCCGTTTTAGATATTTAAAATGGATAACCGTAATATTTCTCTTTGTTGAGATTATTTCTACTTGTTATATTTATTCAAAGAAGCGTTTAGATGGTGATATTGCCACCATTGTATTGCCAATTGGAAGCAATCAGGAAGTTTTAAAGGATCCCTTTGGACTACAGGCTGCTATTCATCATAAAAAATATAGTGGCCCCAATCGGTGGTTTTGTCATCAGTCGATGCGGGTGCTTTTCATTCAGGTGGCAAATACTTATAATCTATTTATTAAGGATAAGGTATTGAGCATTTACTTGGCAAACATGACGGGATACTTAGTTGCACATTTACTCCTATTTTTCGCTTTATTTTTATATGCCTCCGTTCTTACAAAAAAGCTGAATATTAATGCCTTATTTGTAATAATAACCATCATCCCCTTTTTTCATGGTAGTATATTCAGCAAATGGTTTATGCTTGTTGACAATAGTGTGACATATACTATTTTTTATACTTTTCCTTTGGCAATTGCCCTGCTATATTTCTATCCTTTTTATAAATCCATTGTATTAAAACAACTGTTTTGGCGTCCCTATCATTGGTTGGGATGGATATTTTTAGCTTATATTGTAGCCTTTTCGTCTCCCTTTAATCCGGTTATTGGAATCTTGGTTTCTGTGGGAATATTCTTGTTCTATTGGCGAGAGAACTTCTCAAGACAAAGCATCAATAATTTTCCCTTACGTATTTTGAAAAGTCTAATGCAGATTCCACCGCATTATTTTATATTTTTATTTCTATTTTCTTTGATGTGTTTATATGCGATATATGTTGGCACATTCAACATTGAAAATGTGACCATGCCTCTGAATGAGCGGTATAAGATTTTTTTTCAGTTTTTGCCTTCTTATTTCATTTCCGTACCCTTTCTCGTGGTTGCATTTACAACTCTTTATGCACTTGAAATCAGTAGTTGGGAAAATTTGTTAGAAGAGCAACGACGCCAAATCAAAATGCTTTGCTTTTTAATCATCATCATGTTAGTATATGTATTCCTCATTCCTTTTGGTGGTTATAGGAGTTATAGACCTGAAATATTGCGTGGTGATATCACGATGCCACTGACGGTTGTTTTGGTTATCATTTGTTCTACCAGTATGCTGTTTAGTTGGGAGAATTTTAAAAGTAAACCATCGAAAAAATATCTGGCGACCTTATTATTTACAGGAGTTCTCTTTTGGAGTCCGGATAAATTTAATATATCAAATAACAAAAAACAGAAGGAATATCTGTACAAATTGAGTCAACACGTAGGAAAGGAGCCTTTGTTACTGCCAAAAGATGAAACGATTATTAGTTGGTCAACTTTTGACACGCCGGAACAGGGATATTATATTTCAAAATTTCTCGAAGAACGTGGTATTACGAAGGGGTTTGTTCCTTTCTATCAGCAGTGATATTTGGTTTCTTTCGTAAAATAGTTACTAAAAAATTGCATGGGTATGAATAGGAGATTCCTGATGTTCGTGTCTCCACGAACATCGACATCAACCATAAATATCAGTGTTTGTATTCAAAACATGATGCTTCCAACGCCGTTGGTGTAGACACGAACAACCTAAATCGTTGTCGAATTCATATTAAATATATTCTATTCTTATAATTGTACAAACAACCAAAATATTCTACCTCTAATAGGTTTTTGGAAACCTGTCAAATGTATGCAATTTGTTATTGAAAATTCAGCCACCATTTCCATTCCATGAGTCGGTATTGTTTGTAGGCTTTGAGCAAGACATGAGGGTTATTATCGACGAAATATTTTTGTTGATCGTATAAATGGAAAGCTTCGGGGTCTTTAGGTTTATAGCCGTTGTGGTATCTTTCGTCATTGATAAGAATTAGAATAGGCTTTTCGTTGAGGCGCATGGCTATGCTTCTGTCTACTTTGCTATATGCTACCATTTCGAGTAGAACCTTTGCATGTTCTCTGGGAACACGCGGCATCTTGCTACTCATCAATGGCAAATGGGTGAGGTAGGAAGCTTGAAAAGCCATTCTACACTGGAAGTCATCGGGATCCACCATATAGTCAAAATCCTCACACATACCATGGAAGTATGGAATGGGTAAAATTGCTTGATACTTTGAGACATCTATTCCTTTGAAGAGTTCATTCATATCGGCCATTTCTTCCTGATTGGTGAAGAGGTTGGTATGAGTTGTTGGTCGACTCCACAATAACGTAGTAGTTAAATCGCCCAACATTAAAAATGACAACCCGTAGAGCATTCCTTTTTGCCATTTTAAGGCAGATTTCTTGATCAAAAATCCGACAAAACAAATCATGGTGATATTAAATGTCCAGAAGAAATACCAGCCAAAGCGGCTCAAACAACGGAAATGGGTGATTTTGTCTGTCAATTTATGTATGTAAAAGAATGGATTTAAGATATTGGTAAATTTAATGTCTTTGGCAGTGATGAGTGCACGTTCGCCAATGGCTATATTCAACATCATTAAGCCAGCAAAAAAGAATATTATCCAAAATGACGCAATTTGCCAGTTTTTCTTCTTTTTAAAATAAAAGAAAACAGGCACTAATAAGGAAGCATATAGAGCAAATGCGCCTAGATAGGCAAAGGTTTCATACTCATAACCGATGGTACTCTTATAATTATAGATGAAAGGAATCTTAAACCAATCGTTTCGCATGAATATATTTTCAAGGCGCCATTTCCAGTTTATCCAATCATAACCGTCAGATTTTTCCGGACGCAACTCATAGAACCCGTCTAATGTGCTGATCATAAATAAAAAGAGAAAAAATATCAGCAAACTCCATCCGGAATGAGTCAAGAAGGCTTTAAAAGAGGATTTTGTTCTTTTCACCACCCAATAAAAAAACCAGAAGAAACCTAAGAAGGTAAGATTTATGGCTAAATAATACATATGGAAGAGCGGCGAAATAAACAACGCCGGAATTTGCCAAAGTATCCACCTATGGAAAGAAGTGAAATCACCTTTCTCCAATGCTTTGTATTGTTTAATAGTGAAATACAATTGCAACACCAGTAACCATGAATATCCTAGATTAAAATGAAAAGTAATCCGGATAAACTGCGGATTGATCCATGGCAATGCCAATGCTCCAATAAATATGAGGAATTTATTATCGGTGAGTTCAGATAACACCCAATAGGTAAGGATGCCACAAAGGATAAAATTAGAAAGAAATAAATAGTGGTGAATAGCGAAAGCATGCGGTTGTAAATCAATGATTCCCGACTGTTGTATCCCACGAAGGAGCATGCAATAAATGGGTGTATTATCAGGGTAAAAGACATACTCTCCAAAGGGATAGTTCATCATGCTATAATGGAAGAGATCGTTGGGTTGGTCGTAAAATATATAAGAATACCAACAGAAAAGGCTTTTGAGTCCGTCCCATTGATTGTCGAAAATATATTCGGAAGGATGAAAGATATACTTTGGGTAGGCAATGAGGATAAATACTATTTGTAATAGCCCCACCAATAGCCATTCTTGCCGTTTAGAAAGATTCATCGTGACGAAGATACATATTTTTGGTTGTAGGTATTGGAAAAATGAAAAAAAGGACTACTTTTGCAGTCCCGTTTGTAAAAACGAAGTCGGTGCGGTAGCTCAGTCGGTAGAGCAATGGACTGAAAATCCATGTGTCGGCGGTTCGATCCCGCCCCACACCACAAAAAGGTCTCCAAATCTGGAGGCCTTTTTTTATGGAATGCCTTATTTCGTTTATATCATTTTCTCTAAAAAAATAAACCGATTTTACATTGGCGAGACGGTTGATGTTGAAGAGCGTTTAATGCAACATAATACAGCCTTTTTTAGGGGTGCTTCAACCAGCAAAGCGGATGATTGGGAATTTAGAATTCAAATTTCATTAGCGAATCGTCAGGAGGCAAGGCAGGTAGAGCGATATATAAAAGACATGAAGTCAAGAAAAATGATTGAGAGATTAATTCACGACGTTGCGTATCAAGATTATTTCAAAGATGCGATATTACAGAAAAAAGGAATAAAAATCTTAGCAATTCAAGCAATGGGCTGAAAATCCATGTGTCGGCGTTCCGAATGCATTCGTTCCGAATGCATTCGGAACGATCCCGCCCCACACCACAAAAAGGTCTCCAAATCTGGAGACCTTTTTTTATAGTATGCCTTATTTCGTTTATATCATCTTCTCTAAAAAAATAAACCGATTTTACATTGGTGAGACGGTTGATGTTGAAGAGCGTTTAATGCAACATAATACAGCCTTTTTTAAGGGTGCTTCAACCACCAAGGCTGATGATTGGGAACTTAAAATTCAAATCTCACAAGATTATAATTTATGACACTCAACAAAAGTTCTAGTATTTTCGGCAATCCATCCATTAGTTATGAGAAAAAATAAAACAAATTTGTAACGCATTGCAACACAATCTGTTGCATTATACATTTATCAATAAAAACCTTAAAAATCCCAGCATAATTTCTTTTCTATTACGTACTTCATTTATTATTTTCATTGTTTGAATAATAGAATCATGAAGAACTTAATTATTGTTTGTTTAAGTATGTGGATGATTTCCACCTCCTTACAACCCCCATCATCTGTTTCTGATAATCTTTCAAAAGGAAAATATGCGCTCTATAATGCAAACTATGATTCAGCTATTTATTACTTCAAAACTTGTGTGAACAATGCTGACAGGACAACTGAAGTAAAATTACTCTTGCTGCAAACATACTTGGTGAAAAATGATTTCGCAACCGCAAAAACGTTACAAAATACGATTGTTCTAAAAACGAAAAACGACTCCGCCAAATATTTCAGGTTATGTGGTGTATTGGCATTTGAACAATCGGATTTGAATAAGGCTACATCCACATTTGCAAGTGCATATGCGATCAACACCACATGGAGTGATGAAAAATGTGCTTTGTTGAATGATTGGGGAAATGTATATCTGGAAAGCAACCAATTTGAAAAAGCACAAGAATTATATTCTATTGCATATAAAAAGCTGAGGCAGATTCCAAAAACTTATGCCACTCAATATGTGCTTATCCGAACATTGATCAATCTCGGGAATATCTATTATTATAAGTCTGCATTAGACTCCGCCAATATGTATTATACAGAAGCCGCCAAGCATGCCAGACACTACTTTGGCAGTAAACACTACCTATATGGTCTCGCCTATTCCAATATTGGGTTGGTACAGGAAGTTCGTGGGTATTATGATGACGCCTTAATTAGTTATGGGATAAGCAGAAAGATATACCAAAACATCTTTGGCGAAAATCATAAAAATATGGCCGAATTGTATTGCTCTATTGGTAATGTGTTTCTACTTAAAAAAGAATATGATCTTGCTAGAATATACTTTAATAAAGAATTGAACTTAAAAACATCATTGTTTGGAGAAAAACATCATAATAACGTTATCGTTTTTAAGAACTTAGGGTGTCTTGAAGCTGAGTTAGGAAATTATAATGGATCTTTAATTTACTTAAAAAAAGCATTCCAATTAAATTATCACAATTTTGGGAAATGGCACTCAGAAACAGCGGAATCATTGTTAGAGCTTTCCAAATTCTTTCTTAAAACCAAACAATATGATTCTTGTATTATTTATGCTCAACAATGTAAAGAAATTAGTCAACAAATTGACGGCGAAATCTCTGAATCAATTGGCGTTGCAGATATTGCCATATCCGAAGCACTTTTTTGGCAACATAAATTTAAGGAATCTTCCATTTCCGCAAAAAATGCTCATGTTGTGTTGAAGCAAGTTTTTCAAACGGAACAACATCCATTAGCAATTGAGGCAGCCATATGGATAGCAGAAAACGAACTTGCATCCGGCAATTTAAATGAAGGTTTAAAATGGTGTCAAAATGCCCTTAAAAATAATAATGTTGATATAAACAACCTCTCTCATTCCATTAAAAATCAAACCTATCTGTTCGAATTAGAATTACTAAAAACACTTTCTCTTTATGGTCAGGTTTTATACAATATCGCTCAAAACAGCACAGATAAAAAGTTGTTTTATTTTAAGCGGACATATTTGGTATGTGACCAATCCCTTCAGGTCTCCAAACATGTACTGAACACTATTTATTCCGGAGAAGGAAAATTCAACCTGCTGGATATTCAATCAAATATTTGTGCAACAGGAATCAGTGTAAGTTATGCGTTGTCACTTATTACACGGGATGAACATTATACATCGTCTATATTGCATTTTATAGAGAGCAACAAAGCGAATTTGATGAAACTCGAGTCTGAAAAATTAGATCATTATCATCTGGCCAAAGTAGATCCAAAGTTGATAAGGAAAGAAAAAAAACTTCAATCAGATATCAATTATTATAAGAATGAAAAATTGCTTTACTGGGAGGCGAAAAAAGATGACGCTGAGATACAGCGTATCCAAGAGAGAATTTTTCAGCTAGAAAATGAATACCAATCACTAGCAAAAGATATTCAAAGAAAATATCCCGCCTATTATGCACTCAAATTTCATCAAAATGAATGGAATATAAGTGAAATTCAACAACAACTTTCCAAAGACAAGGTCATTCTTGAATATGCTGTTTTTGATAGCATTTTATGCTGTTTATTCATCAGCAAAGAAAAAACAGAAACCTTTCTTATTGAAGAGGATTTTGAAGAAGACATCCGTCTTTTAACCGAGGCAAGAATACACAACTTAGATACAGCCTTCTATCATCTTTCAAGATCCTTATTCACACAATTATTTTCGCCTACTTTGCAACAAATGATTAAAAATAAAACACTGGTAATCATCCCTGAATCTTATTTAAACAAACTGCCGTTCGAACTATTGATTCAAGACCAACTCCATCCAACTGAACCCAATAATTGGAACTACCTCATTCGGACAAACCCCATCATATACAATACGTCAATCTATTTTTTATTAAAAAAATATGCATACAAAATGGGCAGCGGTATTGCATTAGTATCTATTCCACAAAAAAAAGAAGATTTGCCGTATGCAATAAAGGAAGTTCAGGAAATCAGTAAATTATTTGATGAACAAGACTGCTTGGTAACTTCAGAAGAACAATTGTTTAAAAAGAAGAGTACAAATTACGCTTGTTTACATTTTGCTACACATGCCTTTCTAAATGACACCATCCCCAACTATTCTTATCTTGTTTTGGACTCAAATAATAATGAAGATGGGAGATTATATACGCATGAAATATACGGACTAAATTTGCATGCCAGATTAGTAAGTTTGAGTGCGTGTGAAACAGGACTGGGAAAAAATATTGCCGGAGAAGGGAATTTAAGTTTAGCACGAGCCTTTACCTATGCAGGATGCCCGAATATTATCTCATCAACATGGAAATTGCCGGATGCTGCTTCATACAAAATCATGACTGCCTTTTACAGAAATCTCACTAAGGGTATGACTAAAGAAAAAGCCCTTCAATCAGCGAAAGTATCCTTTATTGATAGCCATATGCGATTTGAAGAAGCACCGGTATATTGGGCTGGGTTGAGGTTGCAAGGAAATCAAGAACCACTTTGCTTCGGGCAAGATAGACATTATAAATTTTGGCTACTTGGGATACTATTAAGTGCATTCATCTTTATTGGATATTTTCAGTTAAAGACCAAAAATCTACCAAAACCCTTATAAACATTGAGTTTTCCACTAAAAATATCCTAAAATCAACGCATTGTGAATAAAAATCCCTGTAAAAGCTTTGTATTTGCTGCAAATCCGAATATTTTTGAGGCGTTAATATTTGCTTAACTTAAAATTTTTAACATCATGAATAAAGGAGATTTAGTATCAAAAATTGCTGCAGACGCAGAAATTACCAAAGCAGCAGCAGCAAAAGCTTTAGACGCTGTAATTGATGGCATTGGAGGTGCTTTGAAAAAAGGAGACAAAGTAAGTTTAATTGGCTTCGGAACGTTCTCAGTTTCTGAGAGAGCTGCAAGAGTTGGAAGAAATCCTTCAACCGGAAAAGAAATCAAAATCGAAGCTAAGAGTTCAGTAAAATTCAAAGCCGGAAAAGAATTATCTGAGTCTGTAAACAAAAAGTAATAAACCGTATTTTCTTATACAAGAAAAACCGTTTAAGTTTATCCCATCAATCATTTAAGTTGATGGGATTTTTTTTTGCCATTTGTCAAAATTAAACACGCCCCATTATAAGCAATAAAACCATTTCTAGGACGTTCTTGCTTACTAAAATGACGAATGCTTTTTTCGCTTTTGCAACTGTGTTTCATAAAATTTGCATTTCTAATGTTTTGTCATTATTTTTGGGGACTTTTTCAAAAAAAGGGACAGCTTTGAGAAGAATATATCCTATTATCGTTATTGTGTTGGTTGCGCTATATTTTATTGCGTGTGAAAATGCTATTCAAAAGAAAGCCATTACTTACGTCCCACCGAAGCAAAACACGCCGTGTGAGGAATGGGTATTTTTATGCGGACATCGGATTGACACCCTCATTTATGAGAAAAGCACTTTAGCTGTAGGAGAAAAAATCAAGGATATTTTTAAAAGACATAATTATGGCGACTCTGCACTGAGTGTATTAAAGAAAAAAACTAAAGATTATTTCGATTTTACGGCTGTTAAACCAGGCGATCAGTATTTTGTAGCACATATCGGGGATGCCGCCCAAACCATGCAATTATTTGTACTCAAAAAAAGCCCTACTGCGTATTTGGTATGTGAATTTGGCAAAGATTCCATCTCTGCAATCCTCTATAATAAACCCATTTCTATCAAAGAAAGGCAATTGGCGGTAGAATTGAATGCGCCACTTCCCAAAATGTTGAAACAACAAAAAATTCAAGATCAGTTGACACAAATGATTATTGAAGCTTATACAGATAAATTAGATGTGCGTAGCTTCAAAAAAGGCGATAAATTCAAAATCATTTATACAGAAAAGATGGTAGAAGGAGAATCGCTGGGTATTGATGAAATCAAAGGAATGCTCTACACGCGCGGAGATAAAGAATATTATGCTGTACATTACATGGCTCCTGACGATACTTCTAACTATGGATACTACGATGAAGGGGGCAATAGCCTGAATAAATTCTTTCTAAAATCTCCGATTAAGGGCGGCGGAAGGCTTGCCTCTAAATACAATATGAATAGATTTCACCCTGTATTAAAAGTCTTTAAAGCCCATCTTGGAACCGACTTTGCTGCACCTACCGGAACACCCATTCTATCAACTGCAAAAGGTGTTATTGTGGAAGCCGGTTATAAAATTAATAATGGCAATTATGTAAAAGTACAACACAATAAAACATACACTACACAGTACTTACACATGTCAAAAATTGGCAAGAACATCAAACCCGGCACTCGTGTGCGACAAGGGCAGGTAATTGGCTATGTAGGCAGTACAGGATTGGCAACTGGTCCCCATGTATGCTACCGATTTTGGAAGAATGGAAAACAAGTAGACCCGTTTAAAGAAAAAACAGCCGTTTCAAATCCAATGGAAAGCGAGTACTTAAAAGACTATCTTCAGGTATTTTCTGACATCTCTTACAAACTAACGAATTTAAAATATCCCTCAGAAATTGTACCGGAAACGACTCCCTTAATTGCACAAAACAACACCCACTAAGCATTTATGTCTATTCGTCATTCCATTCATCAATTGGGTTTATTGTGCGACACCATCCCTGCGAAGTTGCGTTGCCTTTCCTCAGAAGACTTCAATGAAAAAGTAGGTAGCATTTGGACGAAAAAACAAGTTCTGGGACACCTCATTGACAGCGCTGTAAATAATCATCAAAGGTTTATCAGAACGCAATTTGAAGAACGCCCTCAAATCGCCTACGACCAAGACAAATGGAATGCCCTCAATCATTATGAAGCAATAGACGAACAACTCTTGATTCAACTTTGGGAGACTTATAATCGTTTTCTTTGTGAAGTTCTTGAAAAGATTCCGTCTGAAAACCTTATGAAAATATGTATTGTCAAAGGCGAAAAGTATTCGCTGCAATTTATTGTTGATGACTACCTCGCTCACATGGAATATCACTTACATCAGTTGGTAGCGTTTTAAGACAAACAATTCTCTTATTTCATTGTTAACAATGGAATGGAACAAATAAAGTACACTTATGGATGGCCATTATTGGTTATTTTCCTCTTTATGAACCTTGTCTTTGCTTTGGCAACCATAAAGAAAAACAATTCTATAGTTGATATCTTCTGGGGTGTTGGCTTTGCGGTTACAACCATTTTCCTGTGGCAGAAACATCCACACATTTCAATCACACAAATCATTGTCAATGTACTTGTACTTATTTGGGCCATTCGGCTTTCCGGACATATTGCTATTAAAAACTGGGGGCAACCTGAAGACTGGCGGTACGTAAACTTCAGAAAAGCGTGGGGAAAACATCCTTTCATAGGCGCTTATTTCCAAGTCTTTTTATTGCAAGGTATATTTATGTTCATCACTTTGCTTCCGGTAATACACGTCAACACCTTTTTTGTACCGATTTCGCACCTCACTTATTTTAGTATCATTTGCTGGGTGATAGGATTCTTATTCGAGGCAGTAGGTGATTATCAAAAATCAGTATTTAAAGCGGATGTTAAGAATAAAGGAAAAATTATGACTACCGGCCTGTGGAGCCTCTCTCGCCATCCAAATTATTTTGGTGAGGCACTCATGTGGTGGGGCATATGGATGATTTCCTTCAGTTTCTTTCATCCAATAGCCTCTACTGTAGGGATATTATCACCTTTAATACTCAATTGGCTGTTGGTGAATGTATCAGGCGTAGCTATGTTAGAGAAAAAATATACAGAAAATGAAGCTTATCAAGCTTATAAACAATCTACACCAGCATTCTTTCCAAGGCTATTTAGGAGGAAATAATCATTGCTAATAACCATAATCACAAAAAAGCAAACATAAAATAATCCATTTATTTATAAAACCCAATTCCTGTTCTCGGGAGACACGAGAACATGAGTGGACTACTTCATAAATCATCCTGTTATTACTTATACTTTTCATTCCTGTTAAGGTGGTGGAAATATGCAGGATAAGCCTGACAAACCAACATCGCCGCCTTTAACTTCAAACTATTCTTCAATTGATTTTTCATGCCGGCAGTATTTGCTGGAACGATGTCGTAGCCTAATTCCTTCATACTATCCGAAAGATGGTGTTGTATAACGGCAATTTGCGTTTCGTCTAATCCTGTTCTCCACCTGTCTAAATTCTCGGTATTAAATTTTTTGTCGGTTTGCTCTTTATCTTTAAAGGAGCTATTTACGACCCCTACTTCCAGCATTAGTGGCTGAAAATCAACGCCAACAAAAGAACATAAAGATCTTACCGTTTCTTCGGGATGTAGGACGATGTCTTCATATTTTACATATTTCACCTGATGAGAACCATATTTTTTGACCCATTTCTTTGCTAAAATATGTGCCGATTCCCATCTGGCGATAAATGAAAAAAGGTTGAATCGAGCATTTCTCCTTTTATTTTCTGCTAGTTTTACCATTTCAGACAAGGCAATGGCTCTCGGGTCTCTCACCGTGATAATAAATTTTGCATTCGGACAATGCTTAAAAATTTCTTCTGCGTAATAAATATGTGCCGGGGTTTTCTCCCCAACATGCGCTTCTGGATATTTTCCTTGCCAATTAGACAAAAGAAAATCCAACGCTGCTACGGATGATTGTGGTACAAAATCCTTTTCTATGATGCTTTGACAAATTTCCGCTAAGTATGGAAGTTCTTCTGTCCAACCATTGTTTACTTTTGGGAAATGCTCTTTGATAAATGTAGAAAATGCCTTAGCATCGGCAAAGGATTTTGTATTGCCTAAAGACCATAGCAAAGGGAATAAATGTGTTTCGCGCGGAAAAAATTTTATGTCAGCACTTTTCGACAGCATCCTTATCACCAACGTTGTTCCGGAACGTTGAACGCCATTTACAAATATAGGTGCTTTGCTCACTGTCATTTTTATTGTTTACGACTTAATTCATTCCCAAATTATGCATTAAAAACCGCAATTGAAATTCTTGGAAATCTATGGTTTGTTGAATAGACTTACCGCTTCCATGCCCACTATCATAGTCAATATATAGCATAATTGGGTTTTCTTGACCAATATTATTTTGCAACGCCGCCGTCATCTTTTTAGCATGCAAGGGATCTACTCTTGTGTCATTCTCTCCGGCAATAATTAATGTTGTGGGATAGTCAATCCCTTGTTTGATATTGTGGTATGGAGAATATTGTAGGATGTTTCTAAAATCGTGGTCGCTGTCAGGATCGCCATATTCCGGAATCCAATAGCGAGCAATGAGGAACTTGTGGTACCGCACCATATCCAAAAGCGGCACACCACAAATAGCGGTTTTATATAAGTCGGGTCTTTGTGTGAGCATCGCACCAACCAATAATCCACCATTGCTACCACCTTTAATGGCAAGCTTTGTTGGTTGAGTATATTTTTGACTGATCAGGTATTCTGCGGCAGCAATAAAATCGTCAAAGGAGTTTTGCTTTTTATCTAACATACCATCCAAATGCCAGTTCTCACCATATTCATCCCCACCACGGATGCAAGCAATGGCATACACTCCACCTCGATTGATGAAGGTCGAGGTCAGCCCTACATAAGTGGGTGTTTGTGCAATCTGAAACCCACCATATCCATATAATAAGGTAGGATTATTGCCATCCAGCACCGTACCTTTCTTATACATGATAAATAAAGGCACTTTTGTGCCATCGTGGGATGTATAAAAATCTATTTTAGCCTCAATGTCTGCTGTTTTCAAAGGGGATGTCATTTCATAAAACAAAGACCATACTTGTGTATTGGCATCTATTCTATAAATTCTTGTTGGCTTCGTAAAGGTATTAAGTGTAACGAAAATAGCGTTTGTTTCTCTGTTGTATTCTAGCTTGCCCACGCTTCCCACTTCCGGCAAAGCCCATTCTTTTATAAACTTCCCTTTTAAATCATACTGTAAAAGTCTGCTAACCACATCTTTTTTATCTTGCACTAGGATATAATTCTTTGTCACCACATAAGCTTCGAATACCGTTTTTCCTTCAGGAATAAGCGTTTTCCAGTTAGCAAAGTCAGGATTGTTTTTATCTGCCACCATCAATTTATAATTGGGTGCCTCGAAATTTGTTTTAATGTATATCCTATCATCGATAGCATCCGGTTCAGCAGAATATTTATCGCTAGAAAAAATCAACTTCGGAACATCGCTTGTGCCATACGTTTTAATTTTTAATGAATTGGAATAAAAATCACCTTCCTGAATGAAAGTAGTGTTGCTGTATCTGCTTTCGTAGATGGCGAAATAATTTTTTGGATCATTGGGTGCGCCGATAAAGACATCTTGTTCTCTGGGTTGACCAAGAATGTGGAGATATGTTTTTTGTGGCTCTTGTTTTTCTAATGATTCTTTTGTAGCGGTAGTAATATAAGCGGATTTACCATCTTTCGCCCAAACAAAAGACCGAAGGTTCTCTATCTTTTCACCCAAATCCTTACCTGATGTTGGATCGATGATATAGGTTGTTTCAATCTCAGCACCCTTATACTGCACGCTAACAGCACATTTATCATTATTTTCAGTAAATGCAACATCAGTAATGGATGTTTTTCCGGTAGGATCAATTTTTTCAGGATCAAAAATCAGCACTTCTGCGTTGCCAACCTTCGCATATAAATTATTTTGTAATTCGCCTTGTTTTCTTGCATAGAAAAATTGTTGCTCACCGGAAAGAAACACCGGACCGATATAATCTCTGTCTAGGTAGGCAGTGATTTCCTCTTTTAACCCATTTATCATGGGATAGTTTTTATTCACATAGCTCAAGGTTGCCTCATGTTGCGCCTTTGTCCAATTGACAACCGCTGGGTTTTTCTTATCTTCCAACCAACGGTAGTTGTCGGTAATACGGAGACCGTGCAAGGTATCTATTACAGGAATTTTTTGCGTATTAGGAAAAATAAATGGATTTTGTGCAGACATCGTTCCCCATGTGCCAAGTGTAATAAAAAAAAGAATGTTTTTCATGCGATAACAATTTCCAATAGTAATCATTGCAAAACTAAACATTTTAACCCAAATTCAATTCCCTGTTTTCGTGTCGACACAAAAACATGCGTGGACTACTTTATAAATCATCCTGTTATAATTTGAAAAACGATATAAAACCGCTAAGTTTGAATGATGAATCAACGTCAACTTTTTTTGCAGCATGTTGCACAAACCAGCCCTTCTGCGTTAATGTTAGAAGTCGTTAAGGGACAAGGCATACATTTGTGGGATGTTCACAGCAAAAAATATATAGATCTCATCTCTGGAATTGGGGTGAGTGCATTGGGGCATGGGCATCCTTCCGTCATTCAAGCCATCAAAGAACAGGCGGATAAGTACTTACACACCATGGTTTTTGGCGAGTATGTCTTGACACCACAAGTTCAGTTGGCGACAAAAATATGTTCACTCCTACCGGAAGTGTTAAATACCGTGTATTTTACTAACTCCGGCACAGAAGCGACCGAAGGAGCTATGAAGTTAGCGAAACGCATTACTGGTCGTTCAGAAATCGCTTATTTCAAGCATGCTTACCATGGAAGTACGCAGGGAGCGCTCAGCATCTTAGGTGACGAGTATTTCAAAGCTGCCTTCAGACCCTTGTTGCCGCAAACCCTTGAATTGCAGTATAATGACCAACGCTGTTTGTCTCAAATTACCAAGAAGACTGCCGCCGTATTTTTTGATTTGGTACAAGCCGAGTCTGGCATGACAGTCGCTGATAAAGATTTTGTTCTTGCCCTGAAAAAGAGGTGTAGTGAAACTGGAACGCTATTAGTTTTAGACGAAATTCAAACGGGAATGGGTAGAACAGGAACTTTGTTTGCCTTTGAGCAATACGGCATTGTTCCCGACATATTATTGTTGGGAAAGGGTTTTGGTGGTGGATTGCCTTTGGGGTGTTTTATTTCTTCACATGAAAACATGAAAGAACTAACGCATCATCCCGTCTTGGGACATATCACTACTTTTGGAGGAAATCCGCTATGTTGTGCTGCTGCATTGGCAAATCTCAATGCCATTCTTGAAGAAAGGGTCGTTGAACAAGTAAGGTACAAATCAGCCTTGTTTTTATCTCTATTGCAACATAAGGCTTTTGAACACATTTCGGGCTTAGGACTCATGTTGGCCATACATTTCAAAAACGAAGAGATGCTCCAAAATGTTATCCATCAATGTATGGCTCATGGATTAATAACAGATTGGTTTTTATTTGCGCCACACGCATTGAGAATTGCACCTCCATTGATTATCAACGACGAGCAGATAAAAGAGGCTTGTGAAATTATTATACACGCTGTTGAAATTGTCAGCAAACATTGAGGAAGTTAAAATTTCCAAGTTAAGTTTTATTCTTTTATATCTTTACGCTTCTATCTATTATTCAGTAAAATTGAAAAACATGGGAGAAATAGAAATAAAACAAGAAACTAAGAACATACATATTCATGCCAATATCATCTTGTATGGCAATGCTGCTGATGAAATGATTTCTAAGCGCATTGGGGAGGAAATTAGAGACATGTGGAATGAACCGCAAGGGAAGGTTTGGTTAGAAAACGATGCGTATACTGTCAGTTTTATGATTCAGGAATACTTTTTTCCGATTTTAGAACCAACACATATCCGTCAGAATGCCAACCCTAGAAATAATTATTTTAGAATTGAAGAGTATGCGGCTATTAAAATCTCCAGCGTAGATGGTTTGGGTTCGAATACGGGTTATTTTTTGCGGGTAAACCTTGAGCAGCGTTCGACGGCGGCACATGAATTTGGACATACGATGGGGTTAGTACATCCTCAGATGCTAGATATCCGTGGCAAAGGCATTCCTGGAATCATGTACCCAAGAGGCACCATTGTCGATCCCGAATTTCAATACGATCCAACGGCACTAGCGGGCGGACCGAACGGGACGATGAACCCTGCCCATAGAAAAGTAAAACAGGAGGACATTGACAATCTTCAATTAAATACTTTGCTCGCAAATAATCTTGCTGTTATTGGGAAGCTAAGCAATATTTAACACGAGATGCAAATCGATCCGGAGCCGCCAATTGCATAGGATATTAGTTTCTGTAACGTTCAATAATCTGCTCGCAAGCTTCATCGAGCATCTTAAAGACTTGCTCAAAGCCGTTGTCATCCCAATAAGGGTCAGGTACGGATACTTTAGAACCGGGTTTTGATTCTTCCATGATAAGCTTGATTTTTTCTCGTTCTTCCGCCAATGCATATCGACATAAATCGTTATAGTTACTGGTATCCATGGCGAAAATCACGTCAAACTCCTCAAAATCTGTCGACCGAATTTTTCGCGCACGTTGGTCGGTAATATCTATCCCATATTTTTTAGCCACCTGTATAGAGCGATTATCCGGCAAAGAACCGATGTGCCAACCGCCCGTTCCGGCAGAATCAACCTGCCAATCCAATTTATGTTTCCTAACTTTTTCTTTTAATATGCCTTCTGCCAGTGGTGAACGACAAATATTTCCCAAACAAACCATTAATATCTTCATGGCACGGTATTAGTTTAATGTTTAAACGAATTTTGTACTATTATACTATTACAAAATCCGGGTTAAAAGAATATTTTTGCGCATATGCAATTATCTCGTAAAGAAAATAAAAAATCAAGATTCCTGATAATTCTTGCAGGAATATGTTTGATTTTTCTGCATGTTAATGTCTCGGCACAAGATAGTTTAGCCTTTAAAACAACAGAATATGGTGTCCGGTATCGTCTTTCTGATACAAGCGAAGGCTTACGCCCCAAACCCGGCGATTATATTTGGATGAATCTGCAAAAGCTCAACCACGAAGGAAAAGAAATTTTTAATACGCAGCTTTTTGAAGCACCTGAAGGCATCGAAATGGAGTTAAAGCAACCGAAAGATCCGGGAGATGTAGAACAGCTATTTCCATTGATGAAGGCAGGCGACACGCTATTTGCAGAAATCCCCTATAGTTTCTTTGATGCAAATGAAGGTGGTGACAAGTATTACACTTTTCAAATCATTCTTTACAAATTCCTCTCTAATGAAACCTATCATGCGTTTAAAAAAGAGGCTTCCGAACGCCAGTTTGCCGCTGACAGTGATTCCATCCGCGATTATTTAGGTCGATGGTCTATTGTGAATGCTGTATACGACTCTAGCGGGTTGGTAATTTGGGGCAATTTGAAAAAAGGAGAAAAAATAAAGCCTGGAGATACGGTGACCTTACAATACATCGGCAGGTTTTTGGATAATAGCATTTTTGAGAGTTCTTATGAAACCCAACATCCCATCACCATTGTTGCCGGAAGAAAAGATGTTATAGAAGGTTGGGAAATCGCTTTAAAATATTTCGGGCTGAACGATAGAGCCACTGTATTGATTCCTTCAAAATTAGGATATGGAGACAAAGGTGCCGGGTTGACGATACCGCCAAATACGGTTCTTCAATTCGAGATAGAAGTCGTTGATCTTCGTCCAGCAAAGGAGGTCGTCGCAAAAAAGAAACGGAAGAAGAAAGAACGCTGATATTGCAATTTTATCCTTCCAAAAACACCAATTTTTCTCTTTCCGGCCCGAAGCTTAACCATTTTACCGGAACATCCAACTGATTTTCTAACCAAGCGATAAAGGTTTTTACCTCATCGGGAAGATTATCTTTGGTAATGTCATTATCGCCCCAGTTTTTGAAGGCTTGCAAGGTAACGGCAACTGCTGTTTTGCACATATCAAAAGGAAGTTCGGTAGTAGTTTTGCCATCATAGACATACTTATCCGCTGCATAAAATTGCTCAAATTGCTGTAGGATATCCATTTTAGTGATAACGATAGCCGTAACGCCATTGAGGAAGCAGGCATATTTCAATGCCGGGATATCAATCCAGCCGCACCTGCGCGGGCGTCCGGTGGTGGCGCCAAATTCGTGTCCAATCTGACGAATTTTTTCACCGGTTTCATCATTCAATTCTGAAGGAAATGGCCCGCCACCGACTCTGGTACAATATGCTTTAGTTATCCCAATCACTTCTCCAATATGCTTTGGCGAAATCCCTAAGCCGGTACATACAGCAGCGGAAATGGTATTTGAAGAGGTCACAAAAGGATAGGTGCCGAAATCGATATCGAGCATGGTACCTTGTGCGCCTTCTGCAAGTATCTTCTTTCCATTTTTAATATGGTCATTGATAAAATAGGTGGATTCGACGAGGTTGAGTTTTCTAATTTCTTCTATCGCTGCAAACCATTCCTTTTCCATGTCTTCCAATTCAAAATCATATTGGTAGATTTGAATGAGTGACAAGTGCTTATTCTTAAGAAGTTCATATTTTACTATAAAATCTTCATCCAATAAATCACCGATGCGGAGTCCATTTCTGCCTGTTTTATCCATATAGGTTGGGCCGATTCCTTTCAGGGTGGAGCCGATTTTTGAATTTCCTTTTGCAGACTCTGAGGCGGCATCGAGGATTTTATGTGTTGGCAGAATGAGATTAGCGCGTTTTGCAATTACGAGGCGTTCTTCTACCGGAATGCCGTCTTCTTTGAGGGCTTTGATTTCCTTCACCAGTGTAGTTGGGTCAATCACCACACCGTTCCCAATAAGGTTAAGGCATCCTGATCTGAATATTCCGGAAGGGATGGTATGCAAGACATGTTTTCTGCCATTGATCACAAGTGTATGTCCGGCGTTCGGACCACCCTGAAAACGGGCGATAATATCATATTCTTCTGCGAGGTAGTCAACAATCTTACCTTTCCCTTCGTCGCCCCATTGTAGGCCAAGAATTACATCTACTTTCATAATATATATTTGAACGGGATTTCTCGGACAAAAATACGATGAATTTTACTTAAAATCTGAGAAGGTTATCCACTTTCAACGGGAATTATTTTATCAAGCCATTGTTATTGCGGTTTTCTTCCTTCTTCCTGTTTTCGCAATTGATTTTCTCACAGTGGGCATACAGTGTGAGTGCATGGTTTTTTATCTTCATTTGAAAAAGTGGTCCGATGGTATTTTTGATTTGCTGAATCCTTGGGTCGCAGAATTCTATCACACAACCACAATCCACACATAACAAATGATCGTGTTGCTTATATCCGTAAGATTTTTCGTAGAGCGCATGATTTTGCCCGAACTGATGTTTGGTTACCAATTCACAATTGACTAATAAATCCAACGTATTATAAACCGTTGCACGGCTGACGTTGTATTCTTTATTTTTCATGTGGATATATAATTCTTCGGCATCAAAATGCCCTTCACGACTATATATTTCTTCCAAAATAGAATACCGCTCCGGGGTTTTCCTTTGCTTATTTGTTTCCAGATAAGCAACAAAAATTCCCTTTACCTCATTAAATAATTTTGGATCAACCTTCGGCATCGTTACAAAGATAGAAAAAATCGGTTTATCTAATTCTCAATCCTGTTTACAGAAATAATTCCAGGGAGTTGTTTCATTTTTTGCATGAGTTCATTCAGTTGATCCTGATGTTGTATATAAACATAAATCTCTCCTTTGAAGATGCCATCTTTTGATTCCAGCGAGATGGATTTCATGTTTATCTTCATTTCTGAAGAAATGATATTGGTGAGTTTATTGATTAATCCGATATCGTCTAAACCATCCAACATTAATCCTGACAGGAATTCCGGTTTCCTTGGATTGGTCCACCTTGTTTTAACAATCCTATATCCATATTTGGACATGAGGTTGATCATATTATTACAACTGGTGCGGTGAATTTTTACTAAGCCATTGATAGATAAAAAACCGACCACATCATCTCCGGGAATGGGTGCACAACACTTGGCAAATTCGTAGGGAATCATATCTGAGGTATCGCCAAAAATAACCAATTCGGTATTTTTGGAAATATCCTCGGCATTCGTCATCGGGATAAATTCTTTGACTTCTTTTTTCTCCGGTCGGGGTAGTTCAAAATTGCCTCCAATAATCTTAAACCCTTTGAGTTTGGATAAGTCTACCTTCTCATTTGCGATATCGTAATACAAATCCAATGGGGTGTTTTTCTTATAGTAATTGGCAAGAAATTGTATATTTTCTGTATTAAAATTGGCTTTTACCTGTCTTAATTTTCTATCTAATATGTCTTTGCCGTCTTCTCCGACTTTCTTTTTTAGTTCTTTAAGAGATGCTTTTATCTTGGATTTCGCCTTACTGGTAACAACAAAGTTCAACCAGTCTTCGCTGGGTTTTTGTTTTTTTGAAGAGATGATTTCTACCTGATCGCCATTTCTAAGGACATGGCTGATGGGGACTAATTTATTATTTACCTTGGCGCCAATACAATTGTCTCCTAATCCGGTGTGTATGGCATAAGCGAAGTCTAGCGCCGTAGCATCTTTAGGCAATATTTTTAAATCTCCAGAAGGTGTGAAAGTATAAATTTCTTGTGCATAAAGTTGCAGTTTAAAGTCATTAATAAACTCAATGGCATTAGAATCCGGGCTTTTCAAAAATTCTCTCACTTGCATCAGCCAACCCTCCACAGCTTCATCGACTGTTTTGGTACCTTTGTTTTCTTTGTACTTCCAGTGTGCGGCAAGTCCTCTTTCTGCAATGATATCCATGCGTTCAGTGCGAATTTGCACTTCTACCCACTTTCCTTTCGGTCCCATTACAGTGGTATGCAAGGACTCGTAGCCATTCGCTTTGGGATGTGAGATCCAATCCCTCAATCTATTTGGGCTGGGCGTATATAAGTCAGTAACGATAGAATAAGCTTTCCAACAGTCTTCTTTTTCTTTTTCCGGCTCTGCATCAATAATGATACGGATAGCGAATTTATCATACACATCTTCAAAATCTATCCCTTTTTTCTTCATTTTATTCCAAATGGAGAAAATTGTTTTAGGACGCCCAAAGACTTTCGCTTTTAATCCGCTTTTTTCAATTTCTTTGGCTAAGGGTGTACAGAAGTCATTGATAAACCTGTTTCTTTCTCTTTTCTTGGAGTTTAGCTTGGAGGCAATCTCTTTATATTTTTCCGACTCGGTATATTTCATAGAGAGGTCTTCAAACTCCCCTTTAATGGAATACAATCCCAAGCGGTGCGCCAAAGGCGCGTACAAAAACAAGGTTTCGGAAGATATCTTCAGTTGATTTTTTCTGGGTACATCATCTAATGTCCGCATATTATGTAAGCGGTCTGCAATTTTTATAAGAATTACTCTTATATCGTCGCTGAGTGTGAGCAGGATTTTTCTATAGTTTTCTGCTTGTACAGAATCTGAGCCCGAACCCAGTTTACTGATTTTTGTAAGTCCATCAACAATGGTGGCAACCTCTCCACCAAACTCTCTTTTTACTTCATCGAGTGTATAGTCGGTATCTTCAACCACATCGTGTAGTAATGCACAAATGACAGAAGTTACACCCAATCCAATTTCTTCTGCAACAATCGTTGCGACGGCTAAAGGGTGATGGATATAAGGCTCGCCGGACTTCCTGCGCATATCTTTATGGCTTTCTAGGGCTATTTCAAAAGCTTGCCGTATGCGTTTTTCATCGCCATCCCTAAGGCGTGGTTTTATCGCCTTGAGCAGCGTTCGATAATCACGCAGGATATTGCGTTTCTCTAAATCCTCATCATGAGGTAAAATCTCAGGTGCCGTCATATTAGCATAAAATTACAATGTATTTTCACTTATACAACTTGGTTACGAAAAAACTTTATCAAACGTTCTATCCCAATCTTTCCAAACAGGTTCTAAACCTTGTTTTTGTAACATAGAGGCTATTTCGCTTGCACTCCTGTCGTCATCAATTTCAAACTGTTCGAGGTGTCCATTGTCGGAATATCCGCCGGGAGAAGTTTTTGATGCGGCACTCATTGAAGTGATGCCACACTGTATGATATGATTTCTGAACGTCGGCGTTTCCCTTGTTGAGATGGATAATTCAACTTCCTGGTTAAAGATTCTGTACGCCGAAATCAATTGAATCAATTCTTTGTCGCTCATTTCCATCTTGATAAGCTCGCCACCGCTGAAAGGTCGTAATCTTGGGAAGGAAATAGCGTATTTTGTTTTCCAGTATTTCTTTTCGAGATAAGAAAGATGTAATGCCGTAAAAAAACTATCGATGCGCCAATCTTCCAACCCTATCAATACACCCAACCCTATTTTGTGCATGTCTGCCACACCAATCCTATCCGGAGTGGCCAATCTATAGCGAAAGTTTGATTTCTTTCCTTTGGGGTGATGTGTTTTGTATGTCTCTTCATGATATGTTTCTTGATACACCAGAATACTGTGAACGCCTACATGTTTAAGCAGTATATATTCATCGGTTTCTAAAGGTTGCACTTCAATGGAAATATTAGAAAAATAAGGTCTTAGAATCTTTATGGCGTTTAGAAGATAATCCACGCCGACCGTTTGATTTGCTTCACCTGTCACCAGAAGGACATGATCAAAACCCATCGCTTTAATGACCTTGGCTTCGGCAATTATCTCATCTTCTGTTAAGGTTTTGCGTGGAATTTTATTGGTAAATGAGAAGCCACAATAAGTACAAATATTCTGACATTCATTAGATAAATATAGGGGAACATACATTTGTATAGTATTTCCAAATCTTTTCTTGGTGAGCAAGTGGCTTTTTTGTACCATTTGAGGTAGAAAGGGCAGTGCTGCGGGAGAGATAAGTGCTTTAAAATCTTCCAAAGTCGGTACAGAAGCACTCAATGCGCTCGACACATCTTGTTGATTTTTAAGATATATCTCAGCCGCTATCTCGTCCCATGAATATTTATCGAATTCTTTTTCAAACATACCCTTCGTTCATTACTGCTTAGCATTCAACCCAGCATTATCATTAGAAATTTACTGCAAGAAAATGCTACTTCCTCTCTATTTCTGTACTCTTTTTCTATCCTCATAACTATTTTGTATAATTTCCTTTCGTCACAATGCCTAACGCTGGTTCAATACAAAAATACAATTATATTAGCCATTTCGTCAAATGGAAAAACTGAAATATGCCAATTATTATCATCACTACCAGCAGCCTCCGAACCCATTTATGTGCATCGGGAAATTGAATCATAAACTTTGCAGCAAAATACGCTCCCGACATTTGCCCGACAGCTAATATCAATCCTGCTTTCCAAACAATCATATGTTGCAGTTGAAATACAATTACGGACGGTATTGTAAACACGGCTACCAATAGTGCTTTTATGAGGTTGGCGTATTTGATATTATAACCGGAAAACAATACAGCAACAGCCATAATAAAGATGCCTACTGCCACCTGAACAAATCCACCATAAAAACCGATGAGCAAGTATATAAAAATGGATGCCATGCTCTTGTGGTTTTGTTTAGGCTTAGCATCTGCTTTTGTCCACGAGTCGTTGTTTGTAATCACCAATAGCAACACGAATACTAGCAGCACCCCAATTACCCTATCCAGCCAATACTCTGGAATACTAACGACTGTTAACGCTCCTAAGATTCCGCCTATTGCACCGGGAACCAATTGCCACCAGATGGTTGTTGGAATTTCATCTTTTAGCCCATGGTATAAGGTAGAACCGCCGACTAAAGTTTGTGCTAAAACGCCCACCCTATTTGTGGCATTTGCGATGGGCGAGGGCAATCCCATAAGACTTAATGCGGAAAGTGTAATAATAGAACCACTACCGGCAATGGTATTAATAAATCCTGCAAACACTCCTGCAATAATGTACAGAATTATCTCCAGTAAAGACACTTGGTTAGTTATTGATCATAACGGGCATCACCAACATCAGAAGGTCTTCATTTTCGATAGGTTCTGATGGTCTTAAGATGCCTGCTCTTGAAGGTGTAGACAGTTCAAAATTAACTTCTTCGGCATGCAAGGTACTCAGCATTTCCACTAAGAATTTCGCATTGAAAGCAATTTCGATATCATCGCCTTTATATTCGCAAGTTAGTCTTTCTGAAGCTTCATTAGAGAAATCTAAGTCTTGCGCAAATACTTGCAAATCGCTACCGGAAATGCGTAAAATCACCTGATGGGTGGTTTTATTGGAGAAAATAGCAATTCTTCTAAGTGAGGAAAGGAAATCTTCTCTATTGATTGTCAGCAAGTTTGGATTTTCTTTAGGAATGACGGCATTATAATCCGGATATCTGGCGTCAATTAAGCGACAGATAAGGTGCGTATTTTCGAAGGTAAAAAAGGCATTTGAACTATTAAAGGCGATTTCTACTGCTGCATCATTGCCCGGCAGCGCTCCTTTCAACAAATTCAACGCTTTTTTGGGAACGATAAATGAAGTTGGTTCACCAATAACAACATCGCTTCTATTGAATTTTACCAATTTATGTGCGTCCGTTGAAACGAATGTGATGCCGTTTTCTGCCAATTGAAAGAAAACACCTGTCATCGCAGGGCGTAATTCGTCATTGCTAACTGCAAAAAGTGTCTTTGAGATGGCTTCTGACAATATGGAGCCGGCAAAGGATATGGTTTGTGTATTTTCTGCCACCGGAATTTTAGGATAGTCTTCGCCATTTTCTCCGGTAAGTTTATATTTTCCTTTGTCAGAGGTAATTTCTATTCCATAGCTAACCTCATCGATAGCAATCGAGATGGGTTGATTAGGTAGGGCTTTGAGTGTTTCCAGAATTATTTTTGCCGGAATAGCAATCTTAACATTTTCTTTCGCCTCCACTTCTAATTGTGTGGACATAGAAGTTTCTAGGTCTGTTGCAAAAACGGTCAAGATGCCATCATTGATATCGAAGAGAAAATCTTCTAAAATAGGTAATACAGTATTTGTACTGATAACACCACTTATTTTTTGAAGATTTTTTAGTAATGTTGCTGATGATACAATAAAATTCATTCGGATAATTTTTAAACTACAATAAAAATATTCTTCAAAGGTAAAAATTTTGTTACTTTCAAAGGCTTAAATATGGTAAAAAATAAGAAAGATAACAAAAAATTTCGCATTGGTGTTAATGTGCGGTTCTTGTTGCAAGGAAAATTAGAAGGAATTGGCTGGTACACCTATGAAATTTTCTCTCGTTTGGTGTCATTAATGCCTGATATTACTTTTGTATTCTTCTTCGATCGCCCTTTCGACCAACAATTTATTTTTGGTGACAATGTAGAAACAAAGGTTGTAAACCCGCCGGCACGCCATCCTTTACTTTGGTACATATGGTTTGAAAAAACGCTACCGAGCGCCATAGAAAGTGAAAATATCGATGTATTTATATCGCCGGATGGTTATATGCCCGGAAAGTTGAAGGTGCCATCGTTGCTTACTATTCATGATTTGGCTTTTGAGCATTATAAAAATCATATCCCTTGGTTGGTTTGGAAGTATTATACGCATTACACGCCCATTTTTACACAACGGGCAACAAAAATCATTGCCGTTTCCAAAGCTACCGCTACTGACCTAAAAGAAAAGTATCATATTCCTGACAATAAAATATCCGTCATTTACAATGGTTGTTCTACTAGTTTCAAACCTATTGTTAATACCCGAAAAGCAACTATACGGGAAACCTATACTGACGGACGTCCATATTTCATTTTTATAGGAGCCTTTCATCCGAGAAAAAACATCGAAGGCATTCTGCAAGCGTTTGATATTTTTAGGCAAAAATGTAAAACTGCGCATAAGTTGGTATTGGTAGGGCGGATGGCATGGGAAACTCATTCTATAAAGCACACTTTTCAAGCAATGCAGTTCAAGGAAGAGGTTGTTTTCATTGGTTCGGCAGGGAGGGATTTGCTAAACGATCTTTTAGGTGGTGCAGAGGCTTTATTGTATCCAAGTTTTTTAGAAGGGTTTGGACTACCGCTTGTTGAGGCGATGTATTGCGAAGTACCTATTATTACATCTAATGTATCTTGTATGCCGGAAGTTGCCGGAAAAGCGGCGTTATTGGTGAATCCGACAAGTATTGAAGAAATTGCTCAAGCCATGCAAACAATCGCTGAAAACAAAAACGCTGGCCAAGCACTTGTAGAAGAAGGAAAGAAAATAAGAAACCGCTTTAATTGGGATGACGCTGCATTAAAATGGAAGGATGAAATTTGGGCGTTATTAAGCGAAATTCAGTGTTAGATGAAAATATGATACATTGAAGTACATTACCATATTGTATCACAAAGTTTCTCAAAGAAGGCACTAAGAACATTATGGTGACGGCATAATAACAAGATGATTTATAAAGTAGTCCACGAGAACAAGGAATTTGATTTGATTCTATTCATGGGCTATTTTATAATTGCCTTTGCACTAACTTCCATTTATTTGACTTCATCAACACGAAAGAACAGCATACACCGGAAGCGTTGGCTACAATATCCCAAACATCAAATGATCGGTTGACGGGTAAATATTCTTGCAAAAATTCTACGGAAATGCCTATTATTACACAAGTCACAGCAGATAAAACTACTTTATAGCGGAAAGGTTGGAGTGCAAGAAGGTAAAAAACAAACATGATGGCATAAAACCCGAAATGGACAACTTTGTCAAAATATATCCTATCTAAAAAGGTTATTTTAGGCAGTTCACTCTTGGGTAAGAGGCATAAATAGAAGACCAATGTGGTCCAGCATATTGCCGGAATACATTGCAATCCTCTTTTAATGTTCATGGTTACTTTCCTGTTACCATTGCCTCATAAGCGGCGGCGTCCATTAGGCTATCTAACTCTGCGGCATCAGACATGCTTATTTTTATCATCCAGCCGTCACCATAGGGATCGCTATTCACTAAATCAGGAGCGTCTTGAAGTTTAGGATTTATTTCCAAAACTTCTCCACCAACAGGCATATATAAGTCCGAGACTGTTTTAACAGCCTCCACTGTGCCGAAGATGCCATCTTTTTCTATGGTATCTCCTTCGCAATCAACATCTACATAAACGATATCGCCTAATTCCTTTTGTGCGAAGAACGAAATCCCAATATACGCTTCATTGCCAGAAACACGTACCCACTCATGTTCTTTAGAGTATTTTAAATCTGTCGGAAAACTCATTTTATATATTATTTGTTCAAAAGTACAGAATGGAACAGAATTTTAAAAATAAAGATGGGAATATTTTTACGGTGCTAAGGAGAACCTAAATGTCAATCCGCCTCGATGGCTGGTTATCGGGTACGATGCCAGTGTCGCTGGTATTTGTTTTCGGAAATCGTAGAAAATACGGACATTCAGCTTCTGATTGACGACATAGTCTATCGTCGGTGAGAAAGAAATCGTCTTATTTCCTCGGGTCGGTTCTGCAACGTTTTGGTCTAACTTATAGTTCACGGTTCTATCATTTCTCAAGGAGAAATCTGCACGAAGGTTCACATCATTTTCCAACTCGAGTTTTTTGCCACCAATTTTGAAGGGCAATTTGAATTTTGCCAATGTATATCCCAAGCCGGCCGTTATTTCTGTTGAGCGTGTTTCACTCAACTGAAAATCCAAGAAACTCAACCCAAGCGTTCTGGATTTCTTAAATTCAAAATCTGTAATCAAGCTATTTTTCCACGTGATATCTATCCCGATGAGTGGTGCCAATTGCTCTGTCACGCTGATTTGTGGGATATTGTATAAATTATAATAATTGCCGGAAAGCGAGTCAATAGCCGAAGGTACAAAGAACACATCATCACCACCAAAGCCGGGTGTTCCGGCAAAATTTAAGTCCGTACTAAAGCTACTGACAGTAAATGTACTTTGGTAACCATGGGTAATGGTGAAAGATTGGAACAATTTCTGCCCCCATTTCATTTTTGAAAAGCCGCTATACGTTAATCGCCAGTTCGGTAATGGCAATGTTTTCAGCGGATTTAATTTTACTTTTCCAACATCTTTACCGGTATATGCTGCAATAAAAGCCGGCACAAGCACATCCTGAGAATATGGCCCATAACCCTTGGTGAAATTATTTAATTTCAAAGTGTCGTTTTCAAATATTTGTCCTGCCGAATTCGGGTTATTATTTCCTAAGGTCTGTGAGAATTCTTCGCGTAATTCTTCAAAATTTCTGAATGCTTTGGAGAAATTGTTCTCATCGATTTTGTCGAATACGGTTCTAAACATTAGGAATGAAACTGAAAAACTTCCGTTCTCAGCAGGTGTAAGGTGCTGATATGTAGACTCAAAACCGATTTTCTTATAAAACTCGGAATAATTTTGTGTGCTTTGCTTATTTAAATTGATATCTACTCTCAAATCTCGGAACGGTTCCAACCCTATTTTTAAGCTAAATGTTTTTGTTTTAGTTTGTTGGAACTGATAGTTGAAGGTGGTGTCGGTCGTCAGCCAACCTTTGTTTGCAATTTCTCCCAACCAAGTGGTATCTTTTTGTGCGCCAAACAAGAATCCAAACCCTGGCGCCCTACTTTCAAAACTTTGACCAAACATATTTTGATTGGGCATAAATCCCGGCAATGTTGTTGAACGCTTAACATCATAATTTATCGATACTCTTTTCAGCATCATTAAGGGTTGCATGAATATATCGACGGTTGGGTTTGCGTAGGCATTTACCTTAGAGCGATCTTCTTTAAACTTCCTAACATCATTCTTCATCATTTTCTTCTGTGTGATGAGCTGTTTGATGTCCTCTTTAGTTTTGGAGGTATCTTCTTTGGCTTGTTCTATTTCGAATTCTTTCTTTTCAATCTCCTCCATCTTCATTTGAATTTTATTGGAGATATTTGTCTGTTGTTCTTTCTTCTTTTGAACCGATTCTTCGTATTCTGCCTTGGTGTGTTTCGTCGGTGAATTATACGGCCTCAGGAATGGGATGGCATTATAGAAATTCTTAAAATTCAACTCTCCCGTCATTTGGATATTGTTGGAGTTGCTGATAATATTTCCCCATTCTTTCACTTGTAAAGAAGGTGCTGTCCATGTATAACTGCTACCATATCTTACATTGCCGGAAATCCAGTCGAGATAAGGGACATTTTTAAATGGCAACACATATCCGGCGTTGAAATTATGGGTATAGTTAACATTTCTGCCGAAGCTCCAGAAGCTTTGCTTAAGGGAGTCTCTCTTTTCTTTTGTATCAATCCTACCAAAAGGCTCATCAATTCTTGCGGCATTGGAAGCGTTGAAATCAAAACTCAGGGTTTTTGTCAAATCATGTTTGTAATTATATGCCCTGTTCCAAGTGAAATATTTGTCAAAAGTAGGATCAATTACTAAGCCATCGTTTCCAATATCTCTAACTTTTGTTTCTCCGAACTGTCGGTTGATTTCCGTTCTGAAACCAAGTGTTGTCGGTCTATAATTGATGCCTATTTCTTTAAAAGGTTTCAGGTATTTGCTATTGTTTTTGACATTCTTGAAGGGCTGCCAAAAATCTGCTCTTGAGCTATAATTATACCCCATTGCACCTTTGTGCTTATTAATGACTTCATTTTCAATTGTTGGATTCTGCCTTTCCGTTTGTGTGAAAGCATACGTAAAATTGAAATTTTCTATGTCGTAAATATGTGTTTTTTGCTGTGGATTGGTTTTTACCTTTCTAAGATTGGTAACATTAATACTCTTAATGGTTGTTACTGTTTGCGCTTCGTCTTTAATTTCTTTCTTTAAATCCTTTTTTTCCTCCGGATTGAGGTTTGGATCTACATCTACTGCGTCAATTTTATTTTTCAGCTGAATATCCAATTCATACGGATCGTATTCCGGTGTTGAGATGGACTGTGAGAGGTTGGCATAAACAGGTATTTGAAGACCTGCTTTTTCCGGCAATAGTTTTCCCAAGTTCACATTGGCGGCAACGTCATACTGGATATAATTATCCATATAGCGTTGATTGACTTTCTGCTCCAAGTCACCAAAACCTATGGTGTGCATAGTGGCAGAAACCGTCATATTTCCGAGGTCGCCCAACTGCATGTCCATTCTTGCCAAGGCAGCCCAACCGCCGTCATTATCGAGTCCGGCGAGGCGCAATTCATTGATCCATACTTCTGCACATTTGGAAAGACCGTCATCGGTTTGGTCGTTCACGCCAATTATCCTTTGTGGGTTTCGAATTCCTGCCATGATTACGGTTGATTGCCCGAGATCGGGATTTCCTTTCACCCGAATTTTTCTGCCATTGCTACTTTCATAGATATAGACTTGGTTATTGGCAAAATCCGCATTATTTCTTAGTTGTTTTACAAATGTTAATGAGTCTATTGGTAAGTTCATTTCATTTTCTTCCGGCCAGATGGCTCTTCTATCTGCATCACTTTCCGGATTATAACTGGCCGAAGGTGTCACCTTCAATGGCAATTCGTACTCATAATAGTTCTCTGTAAGGTCCGTGCCGATTCTGAAAAAGAGGTTTACATCATTGTCTTTAATAGGATTTTGAATGCCATCGTCAGAAGTAAGGCTTTCGGCATGTGCAAACATTTTCAACGTCTTGAAATTACGCAAATCGAGGTTGGTCAATTTATAAGCGGCTTTAGCATCTCCATCTTGCAATTCGCACACTTGCATGCTGAGTGCTTGTTCATTTTGGAAAGCATTAAAATAACCGTTGATGGATTGTTCGCGAGAGATTCCCGGTGGAATAGCATAAGGAATTGGTTTTCTTCCAGCATTGTTTTCAACGCTAACAGAGTTAACATTAAAGAGGTTGTTTCCACTACCATCATCCGGCAAGGTTTCTCTTGGTTCTCCTAAAGATAGCAAATACCTTCTCCATTGATTTCTCACCAAATTCAACTGTGCAAAACGGAGTGTAACCGGTTCCTCAAAGTCTGAGAGTACCATCCGAATATATCTGATAGACCTAAAATCGGGAATATTGCCGACCCTAGCTTCATATTGTAAAATTGGAATCTGAATCTGATACCAAACCGCACTATCTGTTCGACCATCTACGCTGATGGGTACGGAAACTCTATCTGTAACAAATGGGGAAGAAGCCAATCCTTGCGGGCTGAGGTCGACACGATATTGATAATATTCTTCTGTTTCATTAAGTGAGTTATCGTTGTTTAAATCCTCGTTATCAGGAGTATTCTTGCTGTTTCCACTCAAATTATTATTAGAACTGGCATTCTGCGAAGAGTTGCCTTGTGTTCCGTTAAAATTGCGATAGCGGGTTAGGATATTGTCGGTACTAGAAAAATTGGCATCCAAAGAATATACATAATCGTCATTAGAAGGGTCATTATTGGCGGAGGCGAAAGCATCTGCGTCGACGATGCCTTGGAGGTTATTTAAATAAGGTGCATAGAAAGTGCGTTCTTTTTCGTTGTCAAAACCATCTAAACCGACATCTTGTGTTTTGATGACATCTGGATCTGCGTCAAAGGCATTGGTGATAGAATTGGAAATTCTTGGTGTAACACCCCATGCCGAAGTATCTAATTTTGAAGGATTGGTAGGGCGAGGGAGTCCATTTTCATATTGCTTTCTGGAATCTTTTAGGATGTCTTCGGAAACGGAACCCAAGTGGATATATAGATTTCCTTTTTCTTTAGTGTCTGGTTTTAGGAATGGATCCATCACCCAAAATTGAATAAACTCAATATTTGCTGATTCAAAGTCGTTGGTTTCAAGATACCTCATAACACCACCCCAACGAGATGCCGGGTCTTTTAATTTGCCTTTATCATCTACTCCGGCAGAAATTCCGGGAACGGCATTGGTTTCATAGTTGTATTGACCTCTTTCAAACGGATCATAACTGATGTCGAACGTAAATAAGTTTGCGTCGGGGATATTGGCATTGTCTCTGTTTGGAAACACTTGTTTTTCTGTAAATTGACGGACGTATTTATCTTCTCTTGCGGCTCTATTGTCTTTTAGTGGATTGGCATTGCTGGAAGAATAAAACAAATTATCAATCTGATACCACGATAGCTTGGCTCTATTAAAACCATAAACAACGGAATCACTCAACCGAGATTCGGGAAATTTTTCGATGCCTAAGAAATCCGGCATTCCTTTCGGTGTACTGGAAAGATTCCATGCTACGAATGGGAATTTCAAATCGTAATTGATACTGGTGCCTTCAAAATCATCTACATAAACGGTTGCCTGATTGTCAAGGTTTATTCCTTTTGCCGTACCTGGATTAAAATGGGCAGCCTCACCAGAGAAAGAAACTGCCGAAGGAGTTTTGGTATCCTGGGCAGTGATTTTGTTAAAGAATTTTGTTATTCCTTGTGAGGAAGTAGCATAGTTAATGTCAAAACCGATAATATTGTTTCTGATGGGGTCGTCGCCGATGTTTACTTTTTGGGTGAAAGGTTTTTCTGCCAAACGCATATGCGTGAAGCCGAGTCCGAAGTTCTTATTAATGGTATAATCCAATCTCGTTCCTATCAGGGATTTATTTTGAATACCAAACAAGACATTATTTTCGAATTTCACATCAATAGGAACGCCGGAGTTGATGATGCCTTCATTCAGAATTTTTATTCTTCCTAAACCATACTCAACGGTATAGTCGATATTTTCTCTTAGCTGCTGTCCTCCTGCAGTTACAATAACGGAGCCTTGTGGGATATTGAACGTGTTGAGAGAAATTTCGTTGGTTACACTGGCTTTATAGGATCCTCTGATAATATATCGGTTAAACTCTGGAAATTGTTGTGCAAATATCCTCGTAGAGTCATAAAGTAAGTCGTACACGTATTTTCCTGCTACACTATTGTTATTAATGGACTTCCTAAGGTGATCGCCGAAAGGCTCTACAACTGGAAAGTATATCCTTCCATTACGGGTATTGATGGTGATGTCATTGATAAAGTCAAAGCGTCCATCCGGTTGTGGGTCGTTTTGGTTGTTGAGTTGGTCGAGTCTTAGAACTTTCAGGAGTTGTTTTCCGGCAATATCTCCACCATCCGGCAGGTATCTTTTATCTCCGCCACCTGGATCTTTATAAAATATCTCTAGGAAGAAATCTTGCGGATTTATCTGATATGAATTTAAAGAATATACGTTTTTCATCATCAGGTTCCAAATAGGCTCACTGGTTCTGATAGAAGTTGCTTTTAATAGTTTCAACACCAACAACCTGTCTTTAATATTATTCGTGTCAATATTTGGTGGGAGATCTCCGGAAAACTCGCCTAATTGGTATACTTTCCCATTGATGGTATATTCTATGGCAACACCTAAAACTTCGTCGGGACGGAGGGTTTGATTTAATGAGAGGTATCCCAATTGCTTGTTATAGATGTACTCTGTAGGTTGCAGTTTTCTTGCACTGGTTCTTTCAAATCCTGTAACAGGTGTTAATCCGAGTATGTTTTCGAGATAATTGGTGGCTGTACTGGGGTCTCTGAGTTTTGTTTCGTCTTGTAACAGAGATCTATAAAGTCGGTTTGCGTTATTGGTGGGGAGGTCTGGTGCGGCGGCATCAAAATAATTCGCTAATCCGAAATTGGTCATTTTTGATTTCTCTCCAAGGTCTGCTAAGGCAACTATTTCGCGAACATCTTCTGTTTGTCTTGTTTTATTGGTTATCCAAACTTCCATTCTGTTAATGACAACTTGCGAGGTGATAACGGGAAGTTTGCTGAGGTTTGCTTCGTAATTGTCTCTGAAGTACTGTGCTATATAGAAGTGTTTATTTTCTTCATATTCGTCGGATTTTATTTCAAACTTTTTTACTTGTGCTCCGCCTTCTATGCGTATATTCTGTGTTTGCGATTTTTGTTGTGATAAGATATTGGTAGCGGTAAGCCGTCCGAATTTGAGCTGGGTTTTCAATCCAAAGAGGGATTGGTTTCCTCTGATGAGGCTGCTTTTTAATGGTAGGCTTACGTTTCCGGCGGAGATTTCTTGGATGATATCGTCCTCTTTGCCTTTGAAGCCTAATTTTATCTGGTTTTCAAAGTCAAATGTCGCTTTTGTATTGAAGTTTGTTCCCAATTTTACTAAATCACCGATTTGTCCGGTGACATTTAATTGGATGTTCATGTCGAAATCGAAATTGGTTTGCTTTCTTTGGTTCTGCAACAAAACAGGGTTGTCGATTTTTTGGGAATTAACGCCTAAGGTAAGTTCTACTGTTCCGGAAGGGGTGATTTGGATGATGGGTACACCAGCGCCAATTTTGAATCCACCACCTGTCGTATCTGAAATGCTCAATCTTCTTCGGAACAAATCAGGCCCTTTATACAATTGCGGTTGTTTGCTTTTTCTTTCTGCTAAGTCAATCCCTAACGAACGTTCTGCAAAGTAGTTTTCGATGGAGTTTTTCTTTTCGTACTCCATATATTCTTGTAGGGTAAGATAGGTTGGATTTTTGATGAACCGCCCACCAATGGATTCGGTAATTTTGAACGTTTGTGTCGTTGGGTCATACTCCACTTTCTTTTCTATAGCATTGGGGTCATTAAGATTCCAAGGATTTTTATTAGGGTCGGTAATAAAGTCTCCTTCGCGGTCTTCGATGGGTACTTTTAAGGAGTCTCCGGTGACGGAACTTCTCCTAATTTTCTGCAAAGTTCTAGCTCTCGTAGGATTTATAGTACCTGCGATAACAAAAATAATTACTATGCCTATTCCTATCTTCTTATACACCTTTTAGAGTTATTTTTTCAAAACTACAAATTTTTTAAACTTTGCTTAATTAATTCTTCCACTGATAGTTGATTCCCATGGCTAATTAACATTTTCTGTACTACTTTTTCTATTTGTGCTCGTTGGAAACCTAACATTTGAAGTGCGGCAATAGCTTCTTCTTTGACGGGAGGCGTTTGCGTTTGGCTGACTCCTGTAAGCACATCTGTTTTTTTATCTTTTTGTATTTTATCCCTTAAGTCAATGATAATTCTTTGAGCTGTTTTTTGTCCTATACCTTTTATAGATTGTAATAAACTCTGATTTCCGGAAATTATTGCATTGGAAACCTCTTCATTGCTTAAATAAGACAAAATGAGTCGAGCAGAATTTGGCCCTACACCTGAGACAGAAATCAAATGAATGAAAAGTTCTTTTTCATCCTCATTAGAAAAACCATAAAGGGTGTGTGCGTTCTCATTTATATGCACATACGTGAACAATTTGACCCTTTCCAGTGTTTCTATCTTTTGGAAAGTCTGAAGAGAAATTTGTACTAGATAGCCAACACCTTGGCATTCCACGTAAACGTGGGTGGGTGTTTTATACGTTAAATTTCCATTCAGATATGCAATCATTTCTATTGTTTTAATCTATTGTGAACATTAAGATAGCAATTTATGTCTACAACACAACCACTCTGAAGAGATAATCTCGAAAAATATAGGCATGCTTAACATTTTTTCTTTCCGACAATAATCTGTGAACCCACCTTCAGTACGGTTTTTTTGTCAATTTTATTCCATTCCATCATTTGTTCAACCGTTAAATTTGGATATTTCTGGGAGATGATCCATAAAGATTCTCCATTTTGAATGGTATGATAAATGTTACAATCGCCGGCTTTTCTTTTTCCAAAATTAAATATCTCCGGCATTTTAAGATTCAACCATTTAGAGTCTGTATGATAGGTGATTTTATCTTTTAAACGCTTGGAAAAATAATTGAGGCGTGCATACTGATCGTATTTTGATTTTGGTGTAAACAATAATAACTCTTGTCCCGTTACCAAGTTATTACTGGTTAATCCATTCCATTTTTTTAGGTCTTTGATGCCCATTTGAAACCATCCTGAGATGGCGCCCAGATTATCGCCATCTTTAACGGTATAGATGACACTTTCTAGATTTTCGTCCATTGGGGCTAAGGTATCTTCTGCTATAGCTACTTGCTCAACTTTCTTAGGCTCAGGTTTTTTTACTTGCTGTTCAGGTTTTTTTTCCTTTTTGCCGAACCATTTTTTTTCTTCCTTGACTGGTTTTTGGACTGTTTTCTTGATGGTGTCTGATTTTGGCTTCGTAACTACTGGTTTTTTTGAAGTTTGCTTTTTCTTTGCATTTTCTTCTTCAATTTTCTTGGATCTATCTACCAATTCTTGGTCGAGTTCTACTTTCTTGGCAATTTTTTCAAAATTCAGATAGACCGAGTCTCCCAGGGAAACAAATTCATCGTATTTGTCTTTAGGGATATTCATAAAAAAACCGTCGGGAATAACATTGGTGAGTAAAGAAGGATTTTCTTGATACAAGATTGCCTTGGGAACACCTAACCAACTTTCAATATTTTGTATTTTTGTTTTTTCTTTGATTTGTACACGTGTGGTTTTAAGGAAATCTATTTTCTCAGGAGAAATGCCATGTTCACTGTAATAACTCATAAAATAGCAAGAGGCAATAAACGCTGGCACATAGTTTTGTGTTTCTTTAGGAAGGTAGGGCTTTATATCCCAAAAATCATCGCTTCCAGCTATTTTTATGGCTTTATCTACGTTTCCATCTCCACAATTATATGATGCGATGGCCAACAACCAATCTCCATATTTGTTATACATATATTTCAGGTATCGGCACGCTCCTTCTGTAGATAAGTATGGGTCTTTTCTTTCATCAACATAACTATTTATATTGAGGTTGAATCTTTTTGCAGCACTCGGCATAAACTGCCATGGACCTTTTGCTCCTTTTGGTGATACGGCTGTTGGGTTGAGCGCAGACTCTACAAGAGCAAGGTTTTTTATTTCATCAGGAACGCCATATTGTCGAAGAATAGGCTCAAAAATGGGAAAATATTTCTCAGAACGCCCCAATAATTTCGCTACCAGATCCGGTTTTCTATTGGTATAAAAATCGATATAATCCTGAACGTGTTTATTCAATGGAAGTGGAACAGATCTCTGTATCCGCGAAAGCCTTTTTTGGATAGTAGGATTGGGAACAAATTCGGGTTTTGGTGGTTCGATTTTCTTTGGTTCAACTTTTACGGTATCTTGTTTTATATGCGCTGAATCAGATTTCTGACTCCATAAAGAGGTAGTAATCAATAGCAACAAGAATGCATAAATATAATGTTTCAGTTTTTTATCCATGCTAATTATTTAAGTTAGCCATCAGCTGATGAGAAAATGTGAGTAGTTTCGTTTCTTCAAACTTGTTACTCATAAATTGCATTCCTATTGGCAATCCCTGTTGTGTTTGTCCACAAGGCAGAGAGATGGCCGGAACGCCCACTAAGTTCGCCTGAACTGTAAATATATCGCCTAAGTACATGGCTATAGGATCATCCACTTGCTCGCCGATAGGAAAGGCGGGTGTAGGTGTGGTTGGACAAAGGATGAAGTCGTACTTTTTTAAGGTGTCTAAGGTTGCTCTAGCTATCAATTGCCTCACCTTCTGTGCTTTGGAGTAGTAAGCATCATAATACCCAGCACTTAGAACAAAGGTGCCACTCATAATCCGGCGTTGCACTTCTTTTCCAAATCCTTGACTGCGTGTCATGGTGTATGTGGAGTCAAGGTCTTGGGCATTTTTTGCGTGATAACCATATCTTACCCCGTCGAAACGTGATAAGTTTGAGGAAGATTCAGCTGTCGTAAGCACATAATACGCAGGAACGATATAATCGATTTCTTTAAAATCTACGGGAACAACTTCATGTCCCAACTCTTTTAGTCGTTGAATGAGTTGTAGGGCGGTATTTCTTATCTCTGGGTGGATGGAAGGATGTTCCACTGCATCTTTATAATAAGCGATAGCATATTTCTTTTCCTGATCCAACAATGAAGTATAAGGTGGAACTTCATTTGAAGAGGCTGTTGCGTCATAGTCATCCTTGCCTGCCATTACTTCCATGATAATAGCAAGATCGTATACATTATTAGCCATTGGGCCGATTTGGTCGAAGGAAGAACCATAGGCAATTAATCCGTGCCTCGAGACCCTGCCATACGTTGGTTTCAACCCATATATGCCACAAAAAGCAGCTGGTTGTCTTATGGAACCACCAGTATCAGAACCGAGGGATGCCAAGCAGAGACCTGCTTTTACGGCTACAGCAGATGCTCCTGAAGAGCCTCCCGGCACCAATCGTTCATCAATAGGGTTCTTGGTGGGACCATATACAGAATGTTCATTGGTAGAACCCATTGCAAATTCATCACAATTCAATCGTCCGATGATAATCGCATCTTCTGCTAAAAGTCGCTCGACTACGGTAGATGAAAAGACTGAAACATATCCTTCTAAAATTTTAGATGCCGCTGTTACGGAATGACCTTTGTAGCAGATTACGTCTTTGATGCCGATAACCAGTCCAAAAAGCTTGCCTAACGGTTCTCCGTTTTTTATTTTGGCATCTATTAGTCCGGCAGTATGAATCGCTTCGGTATCAAAAGTTTCAATGAAAGCATTTAAGGACTTAAAATCTTTGATTCTTTGCAAATACGTTTCCACCTGTTGTTGGCAGGTAGTTTTTTTTAGCAAAAGATCATGTTGCAGATTTTTTAAGGATCTGTATATCTCCACGGTAAAGCATTAAAGGTTAAGAATTATTTTCCTTCCAAACGTTTATTGTCTTCGCTGTCGCGGATACCTTTTTCTATTTCTTCTTGTACATTGTTTTTTGCAGCATTAAACTCACGAACGCCTCTCCCCAATCCTTTCATCAATTCAGGTATTTTTTTCCCTCCGAACAACAAAAGTATTACGATGGCGATGATTAACACTTCATTTCCTGCCAAGTTGAATATCAAAAACAAATCCATTTCAAACAATTTATCCACAAAGTTACTACTTATATTCAAAAATAACGAGAGAAAAAGGGTTGGATTGTTTTTGGAGGGTTAATTTTTATTAATTTTTAGCTTTGGAAACAACCCTTGGAGGGTTTGGAAACCTCCAAGGGTTGATAAAAATAAAAAAGCATCGGAAATTGCTCTCCGATGCTTAAACATTTGTGCTATCAAATTATGCCTGAGGTATTCTCAATACCTGACCTGGATAGATATGATCCACATCTTTCAACATAGGCTTGTTTGCTTCAAAGATTTGATTGTACGCATTTGCGTTACCATAAAATTCTTTAGCAATTTTTGACAATGAATCGCCGCTTTGAACGGTGTAAAATTGTGCTTCCGGAGCCGGAACAACCACTGACAAAGTGTCTTCAACACTACCAACACCTTCTACATTGCCTACTGCAAGAATAATTTTTTCCTTTTCTGTTTGTGAAGGAACTTCTCCACCCAAAGTAACTTTATCGCCTTCTACTCTAACTTTAAGTCCTGTTACATCAAAACCCATTGCTTTAACGAAGTCAAATAGTTCTTGTGCATGTACATCCTTTTCAGCATCTGTTTCCAAATGTTGTTCTTCTTCTGCTTTGCGGCCTTTAAAAACTTTAGCGCCTGCTTTTTTCAAAAATGAAAATAATCCCATTGTTGTAATTTGTTTTTTTGTTAATTAATAAATGACACTACTAAGCTACAAAAATTCTGCCAAACAAGGAAATCAATTTAATATTTTCCATAATTTGTCTTTGAGCTCGACGATTCCTTCACCAGTAAGTGATGAGATGAAGATATGATCTACTTTTTTGGGTAATTCCTTTTTGATAAGTCCTTTAAGTTCTTCATCCAACATATCGGATTTGCTGATGGCGAGCAGTCTGTCTTTTTGGAGGAGTTCGGGATTATACAGTTTGAGTTCCTTTTCAAGAATTTTATACTCTTTTTTGATGTCTTTGCTATCGGCTGGTACTAAGAAAAGCAATACCGAATTTCTTTCTATATGTCTTAAGAACCTGTCTCCGAGACCTTTTCCTTTATGTGCGCCTTCAATAATTCCCGGTATATCCGCCATCACAAAGGAGCGGTGATCACGAAAAGGTACCATGCCTAGATTGGGTACTAAGGTCGTAAATGGATAATCTGCAATTTCAGGCTTTGCGGCACTGACAACTGATAGCAAGGTTGATTTTCCGGCATTTGGGAATCCTACGAGTCCAACGTCTGCCAATACTTTCAGTTCGAGGATTTTCCATCCTTCTACACAAGGTTCACCCGGTTGGGCATAGGTGGGTGCCTGATTGGTGGCTGTTTTAAAATGGTTATTTCCCAATCCACCACGTCCGCCCGGCAACCATATGTACTCTTGTCCGTCTTCGAGGATTTCTGCTTCCTTTTCTCCGGTTTCTGCATTTTTTGCGATGGTGCCGAGTGGCACTTCAAGGATAATGTCTTTGCCACTGGCTCCGGTACAAAGTTGTGCTGCACCTTTCATGCCATCATCAGCATGGATATGTTTTCGGTATTTTAGGTGAAGGAGTGTCCAAAGTTGTTTGTTTCCCTTTAAGATGATATGGCCGCCACGTCCGCCATCTCCACCGTTTGGCCCACCCAATGGCACATACTTTTCTCTTCTAAAAGAGGAAGACCCCGATCCACCTTTTCCAGAACGGCAAAAGATTTTAACATAATCAACGAAATTACCACCTTCCATTCAGGGAGATTAAAAATTAAAAATTCTGAATTATTTGTAAATAAACCGTTCGGTTTAGATAGTCATTATTTCTTTTTCTTTGGTTTCAAGCACCTTATCGACTTTAGCAATGGCCGCATTGGTGAGGTTTTGTACTTTTTCCTCGCCATCTTTTGCCAAATCTTCGGATAATCCATCTTTTTGGAGTGCTTTTATGGCTTCATTGGCTTCCTTTCTTGCTCCTCTGATGGATATTTTTGCGGTTTCACCAATTTGCTTAGATTGTTTTACGAGGTCTCTTCTTCTTTCTTCCGTAGTTGGAGGGAGGGAGATTCTAATGTTTTCGCCGTCATTTTGTGGCGTAACACCTAGATTTGCCTGAAATATTGACTTTTCTATCTCGCTGATGAGTTTTCGCTCATAAGGTGTAATTAACAGTGTTCTTGCATCTGTATTTTTTACGTTTGCTACTTGTTGTAGAGGAGTTGGCATACCATAATATTCTACCATTAATCCTTGCAACATATCCGGAGAAGCTTTTCCGGCTCTAACTTTTACCAATTCCCGTTCAAGATTTACGACTGCCTTGTCCATCATTTCAGCCGCTTCTTGAAGAAAAAACTGTAATTCCTCGCTCATCATCAATATTTTAACAAAGATAAAAACTAATTTACCAAAGTTCCAACGTTTTCTCCTTTAAGTATGCGCAAAATATTGCCATCTTGTTTTATGTTAAAGACAATAATGGGAAGATTATTCTCTTTACACAAAGTAAAAGAAGTCTGATCCATGATAGTAAGTTCTTTTTGGATGACTTCTGAAAAGGAGATTGTCTCAAATTTTGTTGCGTGGGGATCTTTACGTGGATCGGCAGAATAAACACCATCTACACTGGTTCCTTTTAATAAGACATCTGCTTCAATTTCATTTGCTCTGAGTGCAGCGGCAGTATCTGTAGTAAAATAAGGGCTTCCCAAGCCCGCACCAAAAATTACTACCCTGCCTTTTTCCAAGTGACGTACTGCTCTTCGCTTAATATATGGTTCACATACTTGCTGAATGCTGATTGCAGACATCAGGCGCGTTTTGATATTCAATTTTTCGAGTGCTCCTTGTAAGGCCATTCCATTGATAACCGTTGCCAACATCCCCATCTGGTCTCCTTGTACTCTTTCAATCCCGATACTAGAAGCTTGTAATCCTCTGAAGATATTCCCTCCACCTATTACAATGGCCACTTGTACGCCTTCATCAACGATAGATTTTACTTCTTTGGCATATTTTTCAATCATTTCGGGACTGATGCCAAATTGTTTGTCGCCCATGAGTGCCTCTCCACTGAGCTTCAATAAAACGCGTTTGAATCTTACAGCCATATTTCTATTTATTAAAAAAAAAGAGAGAATTGCTTCTCTCTTTTAAATATTTTTAAGCACCTAAAGTGACTCGTTTAAATGCTACTACGGTCAAATCTTTGTCGATAGTCTTGAGATAAGAACCAACTGTTAAGTTGCTGTCTTTAACGAAAGACTGTTTCAACAAGGTATTTTCCTGATAGAATTTATTTAATTTACCTTGCGCGATTTTGTCGATCATCGCTTCTGGTTTTCCTTCATTGCGTGCTTGCTCGCGACCGATTTCCAATTCTCTTTCAATTCTGTCGGTAGAAACGCCTGTTTCGTCTACAGCTACAGGAGCCATTGCTGCAATTTGCATGGCAGCATCTTTAGCACCGGCAACAATTGCATCCGTTAAAGGAAGGTTTACTTGTACTAAAACGCCCATTCTATAACCCATATGGATATAAGGAACTACGCCTTCGCCTTGTAATACTTCAAATTTAGTGATGCCAATTTTTTCTCCGATTTTCGCTACTTCTTCAGAAACCCTTTCTGATACGGTGATATTACCAAAAGAAGCTGCTAATAAATCGTCTAAATTAGTAATACGACCATTTAAAGCTATTTGGGTGATTTCTTTAGCTAACTCTACGAAAGCGTCATTTTTAGCGACGAAATCTGTTTCGCAACTTAAGTTAACAGCTACGCCATATTTACCATCTTCACTGGTAAGGGCAACAACTACACCTTCGTTGGCGTCTCTATCGGCACGTTTTTCTGATATTTTAGCGCCTTTTTTTCTTAAATAATCGATAGCGGCTTCAAAGTCTCCGTTGGTTTCTTGCAAAGCTTTTTTGCAATCCATCATACCCGCACCGGTTTGTAATCTTAATTTATTTACATCTGCAGCAGTAATGCTCATGACAATTTTTTTAAATACGTTTGAAAATTGGATTAACCTTCTACTTCTTCTTTAGCGTCTTCGGCTTGTTTTTCTTCCTTATCTTTCTTTCTTTCGCTCAATCCTTCTTTGATAGCGTCTACACAGTAACGTGTTATCAGTTGTACTGATTTAGAAGCATCATCATTGGCAGGGATAGCAAAATCTACGAGATTGGGATCTGAGTTGGTATCAACAATTCCGAAGGTACGGATGCCGAGTTTATGTGCTTCTGCTAATGCGATATGTTCATGGCTGATATCCACCATAAATATAGCTGCAGGAACACGACCTAAGTTTTCGATACCGCCTAGAACTTTTTCCAGTTTTCCTTTCTGACGTGTAAGCATCAGTTTTTCTTTCTTTGTAATGTTCTCGAAAGTGCCGTCTGTCAACATTTTGTCGATTCCTTGCATTTTCTTGATAGACTTGCGGATGGTGATAAAGTTTGTCAACATACCTCCTAACCATCTTTCGGTTACATAAGGCATATTTACTTCTTCTGCCATACCGGCAACGATGTCTTTAGCTTGTTTTTTTGTAGCAACAAAAAGCACTTTACGTCCTGATTTTGCTATTTGTTTTAACGCTGAAGCTGCTTCTTCCAGTTTCTCTTGCGTTTTATTCAGGTCGATGATATGAATACCTTTACGTTCCATAAAGATATACGGCAACATCTTAGGGTTCCATTTTTTCTTTAAATGGCCAAAGTGTACCCCGGCATCCAACATCTCTTGCTGAGAAATACGTTCCATATTATTATTAATTGAAAAAGAATTAAACCATTAACGTTTGCTGAACTGGAAGCTCTTACGGGCTTTCTTGTGTCCAAATTTCTTACGTTCTACCATTCTTGGGTCACGAGTGAGCAATTTTTGCCCTTTCAATGCCGGTTTGTTTGCATCGTCTACTTTTACGAGTGCTCTTGCAATACCTAACATGATAGCTTCTATCTGACCTTTTACGCCACCGCCTTTAGCGTTTACTTTCACATCATATTTACCTTCAAAACCTAGTGCCTCGAAAGGTCTGGTTAATTTAGAGATATGATATAAGCCGGCGAAATATGTTTCATGGTCTTTGCCATTCACGGTAATTTTGCCGGTACCTGGTGAAAGATACACCCTAGCGATAGCTGTTTTTCTACGTCCTAATGCGTTGATGACTGCCATTTTCTGTGTTTATTTTAAAGCAATTTTAATTTTTCCGGTTTCTGTGCAGCATGTGGATGTGCTGTGCCAGCGTAAACATGCAATTTTGCATACATCGCTCTTCCTAATCTCGTGCGTGGAAGCATCCCTTTCACTGCATTTTCAATCAAGAATGCTGGATCTTTTTGCAAAACTTGTTTAGGTGTTTTAAACCTTTGTCCTCCAGGGTAACCTGTATGCCAAATGTATTGTTTGTCTTCCACCTTATTTCCAGTAAGCACAATTTTCTCTGCATTGATAACGATGATATGGTCTCCAGTATCAACGTGTGGCGTATAACTTGGCTTGTGCTTTCCTTGTAATACCAAAGAAATTCTGGAACACAAACGACCTAGTGTTTGGTCTTCTGCATCAATTACATACCACTTTCTGTCTCCTTCTGCGATATATACTGAATCTGTTTTGTAACTAAGTGTTTTCACTTCTTAATATTTTACTTTTCTAAAATTGGACTGCAAAGATACGGGTTTGTGGATATTAAACAATGGTTCCATGTTTTTTTTATATTAATATCTCATAATTAATTGATAATGAGCATTAAAATGGACGAAAAAAAATATTTGTTTTGAATTTTAGCAGAAAAATTCCTTTAAAAACACCCCTTTTACCTAACGCTTTATCCATTTATGGCATGTTCCTTGACTATTTTGGCAAAAGAAATAGTTGAAAAAGTTTAGCTTTGACCTAAATAATAGTTCGTCGTATGAAACAGGTATTGTTTTTTCTTTTCTTTTGTAGTTGGGTGTCTTTTGCATACACACAAGATTCAACTGTGACAAGAATTCGGACAATTCTTGACAAGAACGACCTTGTTTTAACGGATCAACTGGCAGCTGGTACATTTAAGGATTTGTTTGAAGTGGCAGACAGCGTTCTTTTAGAAGATTATTTGGATAGCATTTGGAGCAAACAATCGCTTAAAGATACCGGAAGTATTCCTTTGTATAATTATTTACTATTTAGCCGTTGGCAAACGATGACCACGGAAGACCTAAAGTCCATCCACGAAGCCCTCAATGAAACGGAAACGCTAAAAGACGAACTTAAGAAACTATATAAAGAGGTAGAAAAAATGACGGTTTCGGAACCGCCAAAAAAGAGCAAACCGCCCAAAGGTGACGCTACATTGAAAGAATCACCCTGTCCTCGGGATGAAGCAAAAACACTTACACATTCCCGTCTTCGCTACTTGATGGCTAAAAAATGTTCGTTTGATACTCCTGAAACGCTCACGCAATTACAGAAAGACATCTTATTATCCGAGATTATGGAAGCTTTCAAAGATTATCAACGCACTTCAGACATTGATTTAGCAACGCATCATCAATTATTAGATAGAAAAACTCAAATGGACAGTTGGTTGAAAGATGTCAAGAAAAATATTGACACATTAAGTGATGACGATTTAAGGTTTCATCCTGAGTGGGCAATCAGGTGATTTAAACCCTAGATTTTGCAATAGGTGCAGTGATGTTGCTTAACTTAACATTAAAAAGTATTGTTTCATTTTCGTGGAGACACGAAAATGGGGGAATGAAGGTGCGAACGACGTAATTTGAGTTAAATTTCTACTGACATTAATCTGACAAATTGCGCTACTCTTTGGTCAATTTCCGCCCTGGTAATTTCTTTCAATCGTTCGGGGCCGAATTTTTCCACACAAAAAGATGCTACTGCCGATCCGTAAATTACTGCTCTCTTCATGTTTTCGTATGAAATATCATCCGTTGCGGCAAGGTATCCAATAAAACCACCGGCAAAGGAATCTCCTGCACCAGTTGGATCGAACACTTCTTCTAGTGGAAGTGCTGGGGCGGCGAAAATATGGTTATCATAAAACAATAATGCCCCATTTTCTCCTTTCTTTATAATCAGGTACTTTGGCCCCATTTGTTTAATCTTTGCCGCTGCTTTTACCAAAGAGTATTCTCCACTTAACTGGCGTGCTTCGCTGTCATTTACTACTAACATATCTACTAACTTAAGCGTTTCTGCCAGTGCTTCAGGTGTGGTATCCATCCAGAAATTCATGGTGTCCATGACAATGAAGGATGGTTTTTGTGTCATTTGTTCTATTACTTTCTTTTGCAAGCTGGGTTCGATATTGCCTAAAATGAGGTATTTACAAGTTTTGAAGGATTCCGGTAAAATAGGGTCAAATTCTGCCAATACATTGAGTTGTGTGTCCAGCGTATCGCGTGAGTTCATATCGAGGTGGTATTTCCCCGCCCAAAAGAAGGATTTTTTTCCTTCCTTCACATCTACGCCGGAGAGGTCTGTGCCCGCATTTTTCAGCCATGTCAGTTCGTTCTGGTCGTAGTCGCTACCGATAACAGAGACCAGTTTCATGTCATTTGTAAAGCGCGAAGCGGCATGACAAATATAGTTGCCGGAGCCTCCGGTAATCTTGTCTGTTTTGCCAAATGGGGTTTCAATAGCATCAAAAGCGACGGTTCCAACAACTAAAAGACTCATTTTTAATTTTTTTTTGTGCAAATATTGCATATTTATTTCAATTACACTACTTTTGCATTCGCTTTTGAAAAAAGGGAGGCTTCCTTAGCTCAGTAGGTTAGAGCGGCTGGCTGTTAACCAGTAGGTCCTTGGTTCGAATCCAAGAGGGAGCGCAAATAAAAATGAGGGTTGTGAAACCCTCTTTTTTTATGCACAATAGTTTTCTAGTCTAAATATTCCTCATCCAAAACGGTAGTAATCCTTGTGTCGCTATTGAGTCTCTTAAACAATCCTTCCGTTTTAGGAATTTCATATTCAAAGAAATAACCTACCATAGTGGCTTTTGCTTCGAGGAATTTGTCGTTTGGATTCGTCAATAGTTTTGCTGCGGCAACGTGTCCTATTTTTATCCACTGCCAACCTCCGATTAAGAGTCCAAACAACTCTAGATATAGAGTTGCATCGCTCAGAAAAACAACGGGACCTTCTTTAGAGGCAACGCCAAACAACTTCATGGTTAGTTCTTGCACTTGTCCGAGTTTTTGTTCTAAAACTTCCGCATACGACTTCAGGTGTTCATATTTTTTTGCTTGAGCAATATCTCCCATCACTTCCTGCATGAGATACATTACTGCTTTACCACCGCCCATCATCACTTTTCTCCCTAATAAGTCCATACCATGAATGGCAGTTGTTCCTTCGTGTATGGCATGAATCCTCGTTTCTCTAAAGTATTGTTCTAAAGGAAAATCCTTAGTAAAACCATAACCACCCAAACACTGTACTGCCTGACTGGTAGAGAGAATAGAGGTTTCTGCGGGCCAACTTTTCGCTATAGGCGTTAGCAGTTCCAACATTAGTTTATACTTTTCGGATGTTTCTCCTTCTGTGTTTTTTTGGATATCTTCATAAATGCAACATTGTAGTTCGAGAGAAAGCGCCGCTTCCACAAAAGACTTTTGGAACAGCAACATTCTTCTGACATCGGCATGCTGTACGATAGGTATTTGTGGCTTTAAAGGATCCTTTTCTGTCACTGGCCTCCCTTGTAAACGTTCTCTCGTATATTGTAGAGCAGCATAATAGGCAGCGGTAGAAATAGAAGTGGCATGTAACCCGACGGAGATACGTGCTTCATTCATCATCTGAAACATATAAGAAAGTCCTTTGTTGGCTTCTCCAACTAGGTATCCTCTACAATTATTATGTTCTCCCATTATGATATGTGCAATAGGGGCACCCATATAGCCCATTTTGTGGAATATGCCTCCCGTGAGTACATCATTGGATTCTAGTCCGTTTTCTGTGATCCTTTCTCTCGGCACGACAAACAAGGAAATCCCTTTTGTTCCGGCGGGCGACCCTTCGATGCGCGCCAACATTAAATGGATAACATTATCAACGGCATCACTATCGCCACAGGAGATAAATATCTTTTGTCCTTTAATGAGGTAGTAACCTTCTTCTGTTGGTGTGGCGGATGTTACCACATCGGTGAGAGAGCTTCCGGCACCAGGTTCTGTTAGTGCCATCGTTCCCTGCCATTCTCCTGAGAACATCTTGGGAATATAGGTGTGCTTTAACGCATCGGAACCAAAAGACTCGATGAGGTGTGCTGCTCCCATGGTTAACCCAGGAAAGGCTGTTACTGAATAATTGGCACAACCCATAATAAAACTCGTTGCCATCATTATGGTTGTTGGCAACTGATTGCCGCCATGCGCATAAGATGCGCCACAGGAAATCCATCCTCCATCGCCAAGCATACGCATGATTGGTCGCATATTGGGGTGTACTTTTATCCTACCGTTTACAACTTGCGGCTCATTTCTGTCCATTTCAGTAAATATGGGCAAAAAATGTTCTTTGCAAAGGTCTTCGGTAGCATCTAGAAAAAGATTAAATGATGAAACATCATGATCTTTAAAGCGATCAATTTTTAATAATTGTTCCACATGGTGAACATCATATAAGAGGAAGTGCAAATGTTCTTTACTGTAAAATTTTCGTGACATGATAATAGAATAGCATTTTATTTATTGAAAAACTTCATGTTGGAAAGATAAAGAAAAGGTATTAATTTTCGGCACTTATGTTGCAGTTTGATGAAATCAACAGTGCAGATATGGGAAGGGTCGTTTCCATATCCAAAGAAACGTGGTTTATTACGTATAGCACGATTATCTCTACAGAACAGATTGCTTTCATGTATGAAAAAATGTATACCTTGGAAGCGTTGAATGAACAATTACAGAAGGGAGACCATTTTGTCGTTTTTAGTATGGATGGCGTGGATGCGGGATTTTTTTCTTATTCATTGAAGGATAATCTGTCTCTCCTCAAGATTCCGAAGTTATATATACTTCCTAGCTTTCAGGGAAGGAAAATTGGCAGGGAAGTGATTGGTCAAATAAAGAAAATTGGCAAAACCCAAGGCGTATCTTTTATTGAACTCAATGTCAACAGAAACAACCCTGCTGTTAATTTCTACTTAAAAACGGGTTTTTGGATAAAGGAGACGGTTGATATTCCCTATTTTGATTTTGTATTAAACGATTACGTTATGGTGCAAAACATATAAAAAAGGGCTATCTCAATTGTAAAGATAGCCCTTAATATCTGCTAAAATAAATGTTACTCCGTTTTATTCTCCGATTTTGGACAAGTCCCTGACTTTTGTCCGTTGCAAGATTTTCCGGAGTTTTTGGTACAACTTTTTGAACATCCTTCTTTAGCGCCTGCAGTATTCACAGCAACAGCATATCCGGTTTGTTCTGCAAGTGTTTTAACAATAGCTTCTTCAGAAGTTTTTGAAGCATCATAGGTTAGCACGGCTTTATTTTCTGTTGCAGAAACTGCTTGTACTTCACTAACACCATCAATGTTCATAAGCACAGATTTTACTTTGTTCTCACAACCACCACAATGCATGCCTTCAACCTTAAGGTCTACCATTGCCATTCCACCGTTTTGAACGACAGCATTTTCAGAACCGGATGTAGAAGAAGATGACTCAGTTTTCGCTTTACAACATGATTTGCTTTGCGATTTAGAACATTGTGCCTGAGCATTTACGAAAAAAGCAAATGCTAAGAAAACCAAACTTAAGACTTTTAATTTCATATTTTTTATTTTAATAATGACTTTATATAATAAGCAAAATTAATGCTAATTGTTCACAACTGCAATACATTAATTTTTTTTAAGGTTTAATTCTGAAAGGTATTGTATGATGTTGCCAATTTCTTCTTCATGGATTTTTCCTGAAAATCCTTGCATATTTCCTTTGCCATGTAAAATCACCCTTGATATCGAAAGGGAATCTAAGGTTATCGTTTGTAAGTTGGTGGCATTCATCAATCCAAGTGTGCCATCATCTCCATGGCAACCTTTGCAGTAGTTGTCATAAGAATTTTTTCCCATGGGTATAAATTCTTGCACTTCTTGTTGGTGTTCCTTTTGTGTACAAGCAACAAGTATTAACAATATCCCTAAACGAAAAGAAATTTTATACCAACCCGATTTTCTTAGTCCAAGCAAGTACATAAACGTATAATAGAATGAGTAATGAAAGAACTACCAATAATTTATTCTCCTTTTTCATACCTACAATGCCAATGGGTATGGAAAGAAGCACCAAGGTCAATTTCATGTGAAACCATCCGCCCACTACACTAAATCCGCCCATATTAAAAAGGTTATACAACCCTGTGGCGATGAAAAGCAATGGAAAAACCATCTCTACCCACATAGTTCTTTTCCTGTATGTTCGGAATGCTTCTTTGTTTCCAAACAGAAACAAACTGCTCTTAATGAAATAGTTAAGGAGATATAGTGACACTATAATAATATGCGCATTCAGAATAATTTTTGACATATTGTATATAATTTTATCGAAATTTAACAAATGTATCAAAAAAAAGATTAACTTTATATTACTTAATAGTTTTAATTGAATTTATTTACAGAAGGGACTAATATTCACGAGGTTAAAACATTAAAGAAAAGAATTATTTATTAAACCATCATTCCATGCGAAAAGGGAATTTACAATGGAAGAAATGGTTACTGTTGGTAGCTGTTTTAATGTGCTTCTTGAGACTAGACGCGCAGGATCCGGCGTTTTCTCAATTTTTTGCTCAAAGGATTTACCTGAACCCCGCTAATTCTGGTTCGGAATCCGGCTTAAATGTTTCCGTTATTTATCGCTACCAGTGGAGAGAAATTCCGGGTGGTTTTACTACGTATGGATTCTCCTCAGACATCAGGTCTACAAGACTTTCGTCGGCGCTTGGCGTTTATGCATGGCAAACCAGAGAAGCGAAAATTTTTACAACGACACAAGTTGGGGGTTCTTACAGTTATATAATTAAGTTGTCTAAAATGGTTAATTGGCATATAGGCATAGGAGGGTCGTATGTGAACAAACATGTTGATGCCTCTAAGCTTCTCTTTTCCGACCAACTAGACCCTGAAGATGGTGTTACCGGAGGCACTAGTGCTCAGTTGATAACAGATAAAGTAAACTATTTTGATTTGGATGCGGGTACTTTGTTAAAATTTGGTTGGAAATATAACAACCTGCTATTTCACAATGCTGTAGGTTTTGCCGTTCACCACCTTACTCAACCCAACAATTCCTTCATTAATTTAGAAACCGATCTTCCTATCCGGTATACCGTTCATTATGGCGGTATGTTTCCGATGAATTTCAACAATAAAAAGAAAAAGACTGAATTTTATCTCTCTCCTGTTTTTAAATTTGATTATCAAGCAGGGTTAAAAGAATTCAATTATGGATTTTTCAATTCTTACGATCCCATATATTTTGGTGTTTTTTATAAGCACAACAGCTTTTTTAATCAAAAAAGCACCAAGACGCTTATATTCACAGGAGGTTACAGTGGATATATAGGGGAAGGTGTTAATTATATTCTTGGATATAGTTATGATTTTAACTTGACTGGAGTTGGGACAAAAGCAAAAGGGGTGCATGAAATTACTTTACGGATGCGGTTTCCCGAGATTGAATTATTAAATAAACCATTGAATTCCAAAAGTTATAAACCGCAAAAGTGTTATGATTTTGGAGGCAAGAACACCATAAAATTATTCTGATGAAACGATCTCTACAATTAATTATTTTCCTGTTTAGTTGGATTTCCTTAAAAGGGCAATGTGATTTTAATCTTTCAAGTAATAATGTTTGCGGTTCTGAGAATATACGTGTTGAAGTAATTAATCCGGATGCCACCTATGACTATAATTTCAATTTTGGGGATGGCAGTGGCAAACAGAATGGTATTATGCTGGATCATGCTTATCCGGGTACATCAACAGTAAAAACGTATACCATAAAATTGTATAATGGCACAACACTGTGCAGTGAAAAAACGATTACCGTAAATCCCGCTCCCGATGCAAATCTAACAGATATTGATACAGATGAACCTTTTAGAAACTGTACTGCAAATCAAACACAACCCCAATTCACGCTAGATCTATCAAACAGTTCTGGAACAATTTCAAGCAATACCTCTTATACCATTGATTGGGGAGATGGAACGCCGCCTTTCACTGCGACCAGTTGGACAACCACTTCTCATACTTATACTACTTTGGGTCAATTTACATTAAAATATACAGTTACAGGTACCGGATTTGGAGCCTGTAATACCGTTACCAGAACGTATACAATATTTAACGGCAGCAATCCGGATGTTGGGATGATAAGCCTTGGTACAACCATTGGTTTATGTGCTCCAGTAAATCTAGGCTTTCAAATTACAGGGACGCAGGATAATTTATCCTCGACAAAGTATACGGTATTTATTGCAGGTGACAAGATATATTCTTATAATCACCCACCACCCAATACTTTTAACTATACTTTCCTTGAAACTTCTTGTGGAAACAATGTTCCCGGAACACCCGCTTATCCGAATGCATTTAATGTTACCATTGTTGCTGAGAACGTTTGCAGTAAAAAGTCAGCAGAAATAAAACCTATAACCATTGGTACGCCTCCATTGCCTAATTTTAGTGTCAACCCTTCTATACTTTGTACCAACGAGGTTATTACATTGAAAAACACCTCATTAGGGTCTAACTACAATTCAAACGGGTCTTGCGATTTGTTGATGATTGCCAATTGGAGGATAGAACCAGATACCGGGTGGACACTCGTACAAGGTCCTTTGGACAGCACCCAATTGATTAAAGTATTGTTTCATAATAAAGGTCCTTACAAAGTTACATTGGTGGTAGAGAACAATTGTGGCATTGACTCGATTACTAAAACTTTGGTTTTTGAAACCGGCCCTACCGCAGAAGCAGATGCTGTTCCGGATAATTTAATTGGCTGTGCTCCATTAACAGTAGGCTTCAAAAACTTATCTCTTGGCGACAACCCAAGTTTTAGATGGACGGTAACCCCTTCAACACAAGTAAGTTTTGTCAACGGCACGACCAATCAATCATCAGAGCCTTTTATTAAATTCAGTAAATCAGGAACATATAAAGTAAGTTTAAGTGCGAATAACCCCTGTGGTTCTTCAACTTGGGATACCATTATTCAAGTGAAGGGGCTTCCTGAGATTGTCTTGGCGACAGATACCGGGAAATGTGATAATTTAATCTACACACCGATTGTCAACTATAAAGATAATCTAGGTACAATTTCTGATTATGTGTGGTCTTTCCCCGGAGGGAATCCTTCTTCTTATAGTGGTCCTTTTCCACAAAATATCGTTTACAATTCCGGTGGAATTTTTTCTGTTCAAGTGGATGCGACAAACGAATGCGGCACTATTTCAGAAACGCAAAAAATTGTCATACTAGGAAGCCAAAATTTCAACTTAGGACCCGACACCACCATATGTAAAATTAGTGACTCTATACAATTAAATACAGAACAACCGGGTGGAATCTGGAGTGGCAACGGCATAACTGATCCCATTCAAGGCATATTCAATCCCCAGCTTACCAGTGGTGCGGGAATACAATATCCGGTTACAGTAACATATACGGTAGACTTAGATGTTTGCGTTGCAACCAATCAACTCACTATCCAGGTTGTGAACCAACCAAATATTGATCCGGGACAAACGGTATCGATGTGTTTGGAAGACCCTCCACTAACACTTGTCGGACAATCTCCTTCGGGAGGATATTGGTACGGATATGGGATTAGTGATTCTACGGGTATATTTGACCCGGTTTTAACTGGAGAAACCGATACCACCATTTATTATGTATATTCCAATTCCTTTGGTTGTGCAGACACAGCAAATAAAAGAGCCGTTGTTCACCCCATGCCTAATTTTGACCTTCCTTCGGACTTAGGGATGATTTGCATTGGCAGTCCATTGTTATTTGAGATTCTAGATACGAACTTAAATCAGGCCGTTTGGGATATGGGAGATGGTTCTGTTTTTGGCACAAAATCATTGAATTATATTTATCAAGATACCGGAACATTTAATATCGCAGTTTTTGGGCAGAATGCTTTCGGCTGTGCGGATACTGCATTTAGCAAAGTACATATCATTGGTACGCCAAGTTTCGAGTTTAGTCTATCCAGAAGAACAGGATGTAATGGCTTTAATGTCGATTTTAATGTTGAACCGAAGCTTTCGGATGTAGATTATAGTTGGGATTTTGGAAATGGGATAGTAGATTCTACCATGAACCCCCCTTCTATATTTTTCCCGCCTGGAAGTTATTTCGATACGATTTATTATATTGTTCTACAAGTAAAAACCGCTTGTGGAACTGCCTCATTTAGAGATTCGGTCATTGTTAAGAGAACGGTAATCGCCAATTTCGGCGTACCCAATCCTTTTGGCTGCACGCCTTTTACCACTAATTTCTTTAATACTACCATTGGTTCTCCAACTGCGGTTTTATGGGATTTTGGAAACGGACAAACTTCCACAGACTTCAATCCTCCGCCAATCACCTTCACAACAGGATCTAAAGACACCATCTATACAGTCACATTAATTGTCATCAATGAATGTGGAAAGGATACTATACAAAAAACGATAAAAGTATTGCCAAGGGATGTGCTGGCGGGTTATTCTATTGATAGAGATAGCGGTTGCATTCCGTTAACTGTTCATTTTAGCAACTTTAGCACACCCGGTGCCGGCATTATTTGGGATTTTGGCGATGGCAATTTCTCCAACCTCCCAGACGTTTACCATACCTATTATAACGAAGGCAATTATATAGCAGCATTAGTGGCCATCGGTGCTTGCTCACGCGATACCATAACCTTTAATATTCATGGATTAGAACGGCCTAGATTAGAAATTATAGCGCCTCTAAAAGGATGTAGTGGGTCATCAATACCGATTTCTGCAACAGTCTCAAATGCCATCAATTTAGAATGGCATTTTGGTGATGGAGGAATGGCGTTTGGCTCTCCGACCACTCATGCTTATGGTTTTCAGGGCGAGTATACAATTGAACTCATTGGAACTTCTCCATATGGTTGTTTAGACACGATAGATAAGAAAATAAATATTACGCAAACTCCTGTTGCGGAGTTCAATATTATTAATAATCCTGCCTGTGCTTTTGAACCGTTACAAATTGAAAACCTATCTTCGGGAGCCGATAATTTTAACTGGGATTTTGGTGATGGCACTACCAGCAACAATCAAGTTCCAATAAAATCCTACTCCAATCCCGGTTTTTATGATATACAATTGATTGCTTCGAAAGCGAGTTTTTGCTTCGATACATTGGTAAAAATCAATTACCAAGAAATTCTGCCGAGGGCAACAGCAGATTTTAATTATGTGATTAATTCAGGATTGCAGAACAACGGATTCGTAGAATTTACCAATAATTCTGCTAATGCTTCCGGGTATTTGTGGAATTTTGGCGATGGACAAACCTCCACAGAACAACATCCGGAACATACATATGCCACACCGGGTCTATATCCTGTCATATTATATGCCATGAATGATTTTGATTGCAATGACTCTATTGAAAAGAGAATATTAGTGGACTTTACTGGTCAGTTATTTGTTCCAAATGCATTGATGCCAGACTTATCAGGTTCAGAAATTGCGGTGTTTAAACCGAAAGGTTATGGGTTGAAAGAGTATAAGGTACAGGTATTCTCTGCCTATGGAGATTTGATTTGGGAATCCGATAAACTTGAAAACGGAAGTCCGGTAGATAGTTGGGATGGCACTTATAACGGCAAGATTTTACCACAAGACACCTATGTTTGGAAAATACACGCCATTTTTGAAAATGGCACCTCATGGGAAGGAATGGTAAATGAAAAAGGGAAGCCAAGCCCTGTTGGTGTAATTACGTTATTGAGATAACAGTTATTTTCTAATGGAACATCTAATTCATAGATAAATACCTGTTGCCAATCACGCTCTAAAGGAAATTTTGAGGCTGCCAAACACATTGACAGCCCCCACACGAAAATCCCAAAATGACATTTACTTAATTGAAATACTCATAAGTAGTAATACGTACCTTAACACCACTTTTATAAGTTGTTTTCTTAGTTACCCTACCTTTGCTATCAAATTCATAACTAAAATCAAATGTACCTTGCCAATGACTGGTATATTTCTTAATGAGTGCATTTTGATTTTTTCCCAACCAATTTATTCCGGTAAAATTATACCAATTATAAATGTCTGTTCCTAAACCATCTGCTGCAATATCCCAACCGCCCAAGTAATCACCTATTATGGTCAAATTCACCATTTGTATATTCGTTCTTAAAGGACGAATTTGTGAAGGGTAATATTCCATGAGATATTCTTCATGAGGTGGTCCATGATACGGTTGGGGAGCATTCACCCCATCAGTAATAACTTTTACTAAGTTTCCATTTTCATATACCATGGAATCATTACTTGAAAAATAGCCTGCTCCAAACACCAAACCTCTGGTAAGTTCTCCTTGAGAATTATATGCAAAAGACCGAAAGGGAGACCCTCCGCCAATTGACAACCTTGTTTCAATCGTATCTAAGTTCCCTGAACGATGATAAAAATAAAACTCATTTAAAAACACCCCTTGTGGGTCATTACTATACCAGGCTTTTATTTTATTATTGCTTGGGTATTCGAAATGTATGCTTCTTGTATCAATATCGTGAAATATATAATCATAACCCTCTAATGTCAATAAAGTTATTTGACCATATTGGTTATAAAAAAATTGCTCAATAGTTCTTTGAAGAGTGTCGCTATTTTCTAAATTCATAGTGTAAATAGTCATGTTTTTCAACCTATCGTTAAATGGTAATACAATAGGGTCTTCTTGTTTACATCCATGTAAGAATGGTAATAGGCATAATATAAAAAGTAGTTTTCTCATGGTTTAAATATTTTAGTATTCATAATTTTGTTTTCTCTTAGTTGTTGTACAATATATATTCCTGATGGCACATCTAATTCATAGATAAATACCTGTTGCCAATCACTCTCTAACGGAAATTTGCCTTCTAATATAACTCTGCCACCCATATCTACTATCCTTAACCATTCCCCATCTATATTATCAGGTTCGCTTAATGCATTGGTTATAGAATTGGGTATTTCCTCATCAACCGCTCCTGCCATCCTACAACTAAACGGTGTAAAGCTAATCGTTTTGGATTGAATCCCTCCCAATCCACATCCATTTTGGGTTTGCAATTTTACCGTATAGGTGGAATTTACAGGCACAAAATTTACATTTAATTTCGGTTCTATGGTAGATAACCAACCTGTAACGGGTGTATTTCCCTGATAGAAACGCCAACGATATACAATAGTTTCCCTTCCTTTCTTTTGTGCATAGATGTACCGGTTAGCGCAAGTACCCTCCCATCCATACGTAAGGCTATCTGCCGTTATCGCCCAAGTAGTATCCGTTTTCAGGGGATCACTCTCATTGGTACATTTGGCATTAGTGGAATCCGGCACAAAACCTGTCAGCCCCTTTATAAAACCCGGACTGCGTTTACCCAAGGTTTTTAGCACAAAATCTTCTATCCTCAGAAAAACAGGATTATAATTATTTCTCGGGTCATTTATATCAAAAGGTTGTCCCTCATAATTCCAAGACCCTCGCATAGAATACTGTAAAATATCGTGTCCCCCTTCACATACTTGTTCATACAATACTTTGGCACTATCTGCCCATAATTTCTTAAATATCCATGAAGAACCATATCCAATCGGATATCGGGTATTATTGCTGCTACTGGCTGTCC
>JAIBAX010000065.1 GCA_019694955.1 Chitinophagales bacterium
CCCGACTTGACTGGACAACTCGTTAGCAATAATGGGTTGTCCTTTTTCATTTTCCCCTGAACTGCCCACCACACCTGCAATATGGCAAAAAACCTCATTTACTTTTTCGGTTCGAAATGACTGGTTTTTGTAATTATACAATACTCCTTCTGGGAAAATGGTGTATTGGATTTTTTCTTTTACTGACACAGAGCTGGAAGCCCATACCGTATTGAGTTTCGATGAAAACCGCAATGCCGAAATATAGTATTGGGACAGGTTCGAACAATCTTTGCCACAAGTGTCCATAGAATCAAGGATATTACCCTTTTCCTCGGCATATTTACCCATGAATTTCTTGTACGTTTCCTCGCCCATTTCCTCTAAAATGAAATACTTTTCTTCAAGTGTGTCTATCTTCTTTTGTACTTCTGCCAACTTAGTTCTTAGCTGCTTTAATTGCTCCTCATTCGCCTGATTGATGTTGCCAAACTTCTCCCCCATGATAGCAAACAATGGTTCAATAAGTTCAGGGCGTATCTTATAGTTTTCCAAAAATGACTGGAAACTGTTATTCAAGTCTTTGGCATTTTTATTACAGCCGCATCCTATAGTCCGGCATTTGTAATAATAGATATTTTTCTTTTTTACGATGTAACCTGTGTAGCCTTTAGAGCAATGGTCACATTTCACGAATACCTTTAATGGCAGTTCCTCAATTTCATCCTTGTGAGGCACCCCGTATTTATTAGCCGATTTACGGATATTATTGACCGCTAAAAAATCATCTTCGGATATGATTGATGGATGTGTACCCTTCACGAGCTTTCCATTCATCATTTTGTTGACAATGATGCCGCAATAGAACGGGTTGGAAAATATCATGGATAGCTTCTGCTTATACATCTTCACCCCCGTCACATTTAACCGCTCTATTATCTCCTCACTTTTTACGCCCTCCAATTTCCACTTAAACGCTTTCCGCAACTGGACACCAGTCTTATTGATAACTATTTTCCTTTCTCCATTCGTCCTGACAGTATCATAACCCATTGGTGGTTTTAAACACCAAATACCTTTTTCAAACTTCTCCTTCATGCCTGCCACAGCACGCTGCTTTCTTAGCTGGTTATCATACTTGGCAAAAATGAACTGTATATTTTGTTGTAGCTCCCCGCTTGGCAATGAGGTATCAGCTGGCTGGGTAACGGCAAAGACCTCTATCCCATACTTGTCACGTAATTCTTCCGCTAGTTTGATCGCACCGCCACCTGTACGGCTGAACCTGCATAAGGTATAAATAAGGATTTGGCTGACCGTTCCCCTTTTCTTCTTGATGTAGGTAAGCATCCGTTGAAACTCCTTACGCCCATCAGATTTAGCACTTTCATAAATACCACCGAAGTAGTCCATGATAGTGATACCATTTCTTTGGGCGTATTCCTCGATAGCCTTTTTCTGAAAGTCAAGGCTCAGGTTCGTATCATATTGCTCCTTTGATGATACCCGTGTGTAAACTATTGCCTGTTTAATATTGTTGACTGTCTTCTTATCAGATGTCTTTTGCCACTTTTGAAAGTGATCGAGGTTGCTCATGCTGCAATGTTTAAGTCGTTTTCTTTTGATTTATCCCTTATAACTGATTGATTATCAATAATAATGCCATATTTCAGGCAGGTAAAATCAAATAAGTAAACGGCTAGGTTTTCAAGTGTATGGATAATATTCTTTGCCTGTTCGTCAGTATAATGCCCACAATTGGGGTACTTTCTTAGTTCGTCCACGGTCATAGCTATTCTTTAGCAGGTAAAACTACCGCTTACGCTAAAGCTGCTTTCTCGAATAGGTACGATTGTTCACGATTATGAAAATGATTAAGCATTTTTACACAATTTTATGCTGCTGACCGGGTAGGTTCTCCCAATTTTTCAAAAATGATCTCCATTTGCCTGATCGTATAGTATCTGCCGTTCTTTTCTCCGATAGCTTCCTCGAAAGGTTTTAGCCATACCTTGATAGTTCTCGGTTTTACATCATACATCATTGCCAGGTCTTTCAAACAGCATGGGCGTAAATAATCTTGTCTGCCTTTTTCGTTCTTTTCCATAAGTCTTTCTTTTTAGTTATGATACATTGCTTGGCAGTTGTGTATTGTGGGGTTTTACTTATTAACTATACATTTCTATAAAATCATCAATGTTCAGGTGCAGTTCAGCAGCAATGCCTGATGTGCTCAATTTCTTCTTCTTTTTTAAGTTACTGATCCACTGTCTCAAGAGGTTAGGTTGCTCTGGCGGAATGTCCAGCTCTTTCGGCTCCCTTCGCCTGATGTTTTGCTCATTGAACTGCTGAAGCAAGTATCTCTTTTGATTAGGTGTAAGATAACCGAGGTCATCAGCACGGTACAACAGGGAGATCATGGAGACTTTCCATTTTTTCTTCAGGCTGGCAAGCAGTGCAAGCGTAATGCCATTATCAAAATCTTTTCTTATCTCTTTTTCTGGCATTAAAAATTCCGAAGCAAATAAATTCGCTTCATGCCCCACGTCCCTGTTCCAGTCAATAGTGTAATAAACGTGCATTATCAAATGGCCTAGTTGGTATGCCAATGAAAAGCGTTGCCTGTCCCCAAGTAATGTCTTATTAAAAATAATAGCCGGGTAGCGATTGTCAGTAGTAATACAACGACTGTCAACACGCTCGGTAGCAAAGTCAAAACAGGCAGTAATAATTCCTTTTTCTTCTAACAGATGCACAACATTGTCAATAACCGGGCTAGTTATCTTCCATGCTTTTCGTACTTTCTGGGCAATCACAGCCGGGGTATTAGTTTCTGTAACCTGTTGTATTGGTATAGTAGTACCACTAATATCCAATTCTGCCAGCAAATGTTGGACATTGAATTTTATGAGATTAATCTTCGCTTGGATAGGAGAAAGCAGTTTTTGGGCAACTTTTTCCCGCTTGCGGTAGGTCAATGGTTCAGGATATACTTCATATTCCTGCGTGAAAAAAGAAACAGGGAAATTGGTCGCCTGCGCTATATCATTCAATGTATCATCACTTATATTTATCTCTCCCTTCTCCATTTTACTAATGCTTGTATGTGACATGGAAATCTTATCGGCTAACTCACCTTGTGTTATGCCCCGTATTTCCCTTACCAAAGCAATCATATGCCTGTTCATAAATATTCTCCCGTATTGTATTCGGGCAAAGATAAATTATCTTTTGTAAATTAAACAAATAATTCCCGTAATTATTTTAGTTCGAGCAATAAATTATTTTACAGATACTACGTGTGTATGATTGTAAGGGATTTAAGAATATCAAATTGCATTTCGGTAAAAATTCACAAATGGGTTGATTATCAATAGAAAATATCCGTCTTTTAACTAAGGCTACCGTTAAACAACGGTATTAAAATACCGTTGTTTAACGGTATTTTTTCTTTCTAGTATATTTTATATTTGAGCTACTAAACCGACAAAATACCAAGTGCCCGAGAATACACTACATAGTATCTTAGAAGTAATAGGAAGAAACCTTTCAAACTTTCGTGATTTACGCAAAGACAAGCTGGACACGGTTGCTAGATGCACTGGAATAAGTGAGCCTACTCTAAGCAAAATCGAAAATGGGCGATATCACTCCTTGGGAGTTAGAATACTGACAAAACTTTCGATTTATTATTCCAAAAGCATTTCTGAGATTGTATCAGATCAAAAATGACTGATGTGAGTATAATTTTATTACTCTTTCGCTAATTTTTTGTTGAGTATTTCATTCCTATTAGGAATAAAAGTTTCTTATGGAGAATAAATTACCCACATAAAAATTAATAAGTTACACATAGGCGTATTTACTTTCGTTTAAGATTTCAAAAGTCAATTCATTACAGAGTTTTTTTTAAATTCTAAAATTGTACCTATGTGTAATAAATTTTTCTTATCTTTATCTACAATATTGTTGTCAATATTTTTGACTGAAACAACATATGGCCAGTGGTGGGTTAATGGAACACCCGATCTGCAAACAGCGGGTATTGTAGGGAGTACCACGTATAATAACGTAATTGTAAATAATCACATGGCTGTGTATGTAAATTCCACAGGATGCCCTGTTACCACAGGAAGCAGCACCCTATTCGATTATCCTTTTGTTGTAAATGTCATATCTGGGGTGACAGGCAGTTCTGCTGTGGCAAATGGAACTGCAATAGTGCTCTGGGACACAGCCGCTGACAATTTGCGTAAGATTATAGGCCTTTCTACTGTGGGTGGAGTGGCAGTATTTTCAGGAAATGGCCCTACCAGTGGTGCCGGTATTCGTTTGAATGCATATGCTTCTACGGGCTTTCCTTCTGGCTCAGTACAGACAATATCATACCAGGCCTCCAGTTCCACCATTGGGCGCGCTTTTGACCATCTAAATCATATTGCGGGTTCTACGGGAGCTTCCCCAAGCATTTTTAGCTTAGAGAACAATGGCGATGCGCGAATAACCGGCAAACTTACTTTTGATATGCTTGGTGGTGACATTGGCTTCAGAAAAATAGACGGCTTGTCAACAAACTACGGTATCGATTTGTATACGAGTTTGTCTGCTGGCACGTATGGCACAAGAATTGTTATGTCTGATCCAGGTAATACGAGTACACCCGGATTATTACAGTTCTTAGCGAAAGGGCCAGGTTCATCGGGAATAGGTCTTGCTTACGATTTTACGTCATCAAACTCAACTGCTGCATCGGGCCTGCATGTTTTAGAAATTAATAATGATGGGAACGCTCGTTTCGGGAACAGTAGTCCAAGCGCAACAGATAAACTTACTGTTGACGGAAATGTTTACATCACTAATACTTCTCCTTCTTATGCTTACCCAACGGACTACTATCGGAATATTTTTGCAAAATCAACTTATGCAGGTCTAAATGTGACTTCGGGGAGTAATACCGATGGTAGCGACGGTGCAGGTTTTAATGCATTTGCTGTTGATACAGATCCTTGGGGTACATATCCTGCCGGACCCTATCAAGGTGCTTTTGTTGTGAATTCCAGTGCGTATGGAAGGTGTCAGGAATGCCCACTTGGTTTTGGTTATAAGAGTCATATAGGGGGCGCTAGTCATCATGTTTTTTCTGTTGCGAAAGCTGGCTTCGGTTGTATTGGCATGGATGTGACATTAAATAATGTTGTGAGTGGCGACATTTTTACAGTAAAGACACAAATGGGTTTTTATGACCCGGTTGACGCAACCTGGAGATCTTTGAATGGAAACACAAGTACAGGTGCCTTGAAAATAGATGCTATGACGAATTCAACCGATGGCTCTAATATAGAATTGTATGGAGCTGGTCATGCTACGAGGCCTGGAGCGATACATTTTTGTTCAAAAGGTACAACAGGTACATCTATGATGTTCAATAATTATGATGGCAGTGCATGGCATAAGAATCTAGTAATAGGCAATAATGGGCAAACCGTAGTGGGACACGATATGGATTTACCTTTCGCTGCTTCTGGAGACGTTTTGACTGTATTAAATCAAATGGGTTTCTATTCTCCTAGTGCAACCAACTGGAGAACCATTCATGGAAATACCAGTCAGGGAGTTCTTGGTTTTTATTCAAATACAAATTATACGAATGGCTCTACAATTGAAATGTATAGCAACTCAACACCGTTGTTTAGTGGGGAGGATAGAGCTGGGCAAATGAGATATATAGGTTTTGGAAATTCTACAAATCATATAGTTCATAATTTCTTTACTACTGATGGCTCTGCTTATGACTCAAGAATGCGGATATATAATGATGGATCCGTTGCAATAGGTAATCCAACAATGAGTAGGCCAAATATTCGCGTGGCTGATGGTTACAGCTTATATGTGGAATATGGAATTCTTACCGAAAGAGTGAAAGTTGCTTTAACATCAGGAACCCACTGGTCTGATTTCGTTTTTAATGAAGAATATAAGCTAATGCCACTTAATATGGTAGAAAATTATGTTAAAGAGGAAAAGCACCTACCTGGCATTCCATCGGCCGATGAGGTTAAAAAGGACGGAATTGATGTCGCAACTATGGATGCAAAATTATTACAGAAAATTGAAGAACTTACGCTATATATAATACAACAACAAAAAGAAATCAACGAATTGAAAAAAAAGATCAGTAACTAAACGAACAACTATGAGGAACTTATTTAGATTTTTATGCATCATAGCAATATTTTCTTTTGCAAATTGTGGTAAAAAGACTGCAACTGTTCCAAAACACTTAGTAATCGATTCATTCCTACTTAATAACTTTAACTATGCAGCGGGAAGTTACTGGGTATATAGAGATTCTTTAACAGGAGCTTTAGATAGCTTTTCTGTCATAGACAATACTTTTACTAGTATTCCGATTAGCTCAGACAATTCTCTATTAAATGATGCCTTTGCAGTAACTATTAATCAATATAATTCTTCCAACGCATTTATTGCTAAGTGGCGGATGGATGTAACGGGTGGGTCTATTAATTTGTTTTATTTTGGAACATCATATATTGATTATGATTTTTTATTAGTGCTTCCCATTAAAGTCGGTGTTATTGCGGCTGGCAATAGTACAACTGATTCGGCATACAATATTTCGATTAAAGATACTATTACAGTTGATTCCAGTAAATACTATGAAATTGTGAAATATCGACATTTTAAAAAAAACACACCTATCTATGACAACGTTATCTATTATAGTAAGTATGTAGGTATACTTAAATTGGACTTGAACCAAGAGGATATGCGAAAAATATTAGAAATAAAGCGGTATAAAATAATTAAAAAATAATAGTATGAAATATTTTCTTTGTTTCGCATTATTTTTCTCTTTTTTATGTACAAACGCGCAATGGACCTCTCCGAGGCCAAGTTATCGAAATTTGGAAAAATACTGGTTCTACCGTTACAGACTCGTGAATGATTTTATGCTTATAGGCGATGATCCAGGAATGAGTATTCCTGCAGCATCAAGGGCTACTAACTCTGACTACAGAACGGGGGGCATGTTTGATGAGGCGAATACCTTAGCTTGGTCAGATGCGACAATACCTCTTGGTCACTATATTTCCACATTAGCAACAGAGTGGAGGCAACTCGATGATCAAGGATTGGATACATGGCGCACAGAATATGAACTTGACAAAGCAATACATGCTGTTGAAAGGCTTGACAAAACTGCCGAAGAATATTGCTGGAAAACATACGTGGGTGGAAGCGGTGAAGCTGGTTATCCTGGTACAATTGCCGGGATATTTGGTAACCCGGGTACTCCTACATATGGATATTCTCAAAATGGTTTTTTTATTAGAGACGATGTACCATATATGGATTTTGTTTCGAAGAATGCAAAACATTTTAATCGACCTGCAATGGATAACGCTGTTCATAGGGTCAGAGATAATGAAGGTTTTTATGCAAATTCGAGTCTGGCTGGATTTACTGCTTCGACCTCTCACCCGACTGGTGGAATTTCAGATGGATCATTTTTCCTCAGGTATACCGGTACACACACTTTGCCTAGTGGAGCAACGCAAGCTGGTTATATTAAGACTGCTGAATGGGCGACTGGGGCACCCAAGTTTCCTAGCGAAGAGAGCCAAGATCAGTTGTGTGAAATTTTTACCGGCCTGGCCTTAACAGCAAAGTTTGTTCACGTGACGAGCTTACAAAGTAGAGCGAAAAATGAAATTTCATTGGCAATTAAGCACACTAGAGGAACGAGCTATCCACATGCGCCCTCATGGAAAATAAAAAACCCGGTTAGTGATAATTGCGTATATGGAACGGGGCCTAGCGATTGGGGAACATCCTTGCACTGTATGAATGGTGGTGCGTTATTTTTCCCTTCGGCTCCTCCTGCAACAGCTTCTGCTTTCTTGCTAGATCCGACCTTTTACAATAGCATATTAAGCTACGAAGGTAATGTGCCACTCTCATTATGGTATCTGGCATTTAATCATACTCAACTAGTTACTTCTGATCCAATATTGGTCGGGACATCGTTGTCTCAGGGAGTTAATAATTTGTACTTTCAAGATAATTATGCCGCTTTTGCACCCGTCTTTACCAAGCCATGTCTTCCGGGAATTCCTCTTTCCCTCGCTTTCATTTGCCCTCTTCCCAATACTTGGTCAACTATTGTAGCACACAGTGTTTCGGGCTTTTTTGCGTCGCCAACAGTACCCCTAGTTTTTCAATGGAATTACTTGGATCCAGGCATTGAAATGGTTAAGCCAGAACTGTACATAACACCTTTTACTACGTGGCGGCTGCCTACTTACCAACATTTACTTGATGCTGCTCCATTTTGTGGGATTCATAATTATCATGGATCATACGGAGATAAAGAATGGTCAGGACCTGACAGACTGTGCGATCCTCGACATAGAGACTTGCCACACGGAGGATATTATGGCAATGCCTTTTCGGAAGATTACTGTGCAAATTGCGACAGAGACTATAATGGGGTGGATTGGATGTTCCTTTTTAATTTATATAGCCATGTACAACATGATTACTTACCGGTAATGTTCAACTCTTACTATGAGAGGAACTTTACTGTCAACTATCCAGACCCAGATGGACTCGGATCATATGATCATATATTGGAATTGCACTACCTTGAATATCTTGAATTGCACAATACAATTGCATCTGACGGGCATGTGATTTTTAGGTGTGGGATGCAGGAGATACTAAATGCAGATTGCCAGGCCCATTATGGTTCAACTGTAGTATACAAGGTTGAGGATTATGATTGTGATCATGAAATTTACGGATATGCATATGAAAATGGCTCTCTAATAGAATATACTCCAAGCTATAGTCCATACTTGATGCCCGCGCCCTTTGTTGATTCGACGGCTGTTTTCGGTACACCATCAAGCACAGCCGTAGATACGATTCAACAAAATTACACAATAGATTCAGCAATAGCATATATCAAAGAAAATCTTCAAAATACTGATCCGAGCGTAATAGAAGCTTTTGTAGACAAGGTCAAAGAAATAAATAACCCAGAGTTAACGAAATTGTTAATAGCATTAGATCATCAAGAAGATACATTAATTACAAATGGAAACAATGAAATAACTGTGTTGGTATATCCCAATCCTAACGATGGTGCATTTAAAATAAGCATTAGTGTACGAGGTGATTACAAAATTCATCTATGCAACGTACTTGGTGAAGATTTGTATTCGTGTGAGATGAAAAATCAGAGTGAGAAGAAAATTGATTTGCACAATTTACCTCCTGGTTTTTATTTTATTAAAATCGTTGGGAATACCTTCAATTACACTTCAAAAATTACCGTCGTGAAATAATTTTTTTTAAAAAAATAGAACGCGAATGAAAAATCTAACAATAGTACCGCTGACCATAATTTTTATAGTATTGTTTACCGATAACTCAATTTGTCAAACCACTTTATCGGTCTTTTTGAGAAATCAGAAAAAATCTGTTGAAATTACTCAACGTAATCGAGAGAGGTTGCTTAATTATCTATTCCAAAGTCCCAATCAAAAATCATTTAAAGGCACGGCAGCTAAAACTACTACAGCATTATACGAGAGACTTATTGGTCAAAGCAACTATTTTTATTCAGGTGGCATTGATACAAGTAACCTTTATATGGAAACAGATTCCGCGTTTTATGGATATAGTAGCGATAGATCTTCGTATTTCAATTATAATACTATGGCATATTATAATAACTATCAGATTAATGGTGCTGATATTTTTGGTTTTAGCAGTTCTATTGGCTTTTTGGATCATAATGATAATCCCACTACACTAAGCGATACAACAATGGTATGGCAATTGAACTTCAGCACATTTAGTTTCGACTTTTATGATACAAGGTATGCAACGTACGATACAAACAACAATATTATTGACTATGCCGATGTGTACGCGGACACTACGATATATACTAATAACCGATACGTAAATACCTTTGATACTGACAACAAGATTTCTACGTCGTTAGCACTTAGTCAAGATACTACCGCTTGGGATACATCTGAATACAGGATTTTTATTTATGATTCATTTCATAAATTAATAGAAGATAGCACAAGCAAATATCTTAGTGGTACTTGGTCTCCAAAAGAAAAATACACATATATATATAATGATTCTGGCAAATTAGCTGAAGCCCACTTTTATGTTTATGATGACACAACAACTACTTGGACAGAGATGCGTAACTATGTAATGAGATATTACACAAATAATAAAGTCATTGCTTTCCAAGAGAATGAATATATTCCGTTTAGTTCAACTTGGCATCCGATAGTGTACGATTCATTTCTATACACAACTGGCATAGACTTTGTAACTGAGGCGTTCATTATAACTTACGGTGCCTTGGGTGATACAATTAGCATGACACATAATACCAAACATGTTACAAGCGGATTACCGGATACTATGTTTACTTTAGTAACAGATCCATTGGGAACGTTAATTTCAAAACAATTTGTTGTATATTCTTACGACAGTTATAATGAACCAATACTCGCCTTGGGTTATCCATATCTCATTGATACTTCAGGTGGAGGTCATTACGATACAATACCTTGGATGATAAGTCATTATTATTATGAAGAATATTTGATGCTGCCATGGCATATTAACAATGTAAAAACGGTTATACCAGTTAGCAAGGAAATTAAAGTGTATCCCAATCCCTCTACAAATGAGATTAATATCATAAGACTCAACTCAAATAACAGCGAATACATCTCCATCAAAATCATGAATGGTGCTGGTCAAAACGTAATTACTGAAAACCTGTATTGGCAAAAAGAAACAGAAACTATCTCAATAAAGAATCTTGTACCTGGCATATATTGGTTAACTATTCAAGATAAAAATGGCAAAACTATTTGTAAAGAGGCTATCGTCAAGCAATAATATTTGAGAACTAACACGCCGGCATATTGATAATGAACCAATAATGCTATCTGTAAACCTAGTTCTTTCATGCGTTTATTTATTTACTGTTCAGAAGGGTATTAACTTAGTTTTTGCTGTTTTAATAAGCGATCACTTCAAAGTAATCTTCCTAGGCAATGTAATCAAGCAATAACAATAGTTTAGGCACTCGGAAGCGTGAGGTATAAGCGTTCATTAGAGGTGCTGATTTTTTAATCTCTATAAATGAGTTACAATACTGCAAAAATGAGCTGAGAGTTTCGAAATCAGATAAGATCACTCGGATTTAATAGGTTTTCAGTTTGATTTTAATTCGTTTTCAATCGGTAGTCTCGCCGTTCATGACCCGTCCTGAGCTACATTACATGCACAATGTATCGTCCTGAAATAGGTTGTCACCTGGGTGAGATAATCCTGATGTTAGTTTACACCAGTTTTTAATAATCCTGAAAATAGTTGACATCTATTTTCTTAATCCTGAAAGTTGGTTTACACTT
>JAIBAX010000005.1 GCA_019694955.1 Chitinophagales bacterium
TACACGATTTTCTGCATTACTGCAATCAGTGACTAATTCTTTGCCGACACATGTTTTTAAATCAGGCACATATGCCGTGTTTGATCCACATGTGAACAAGACTCTTAGATTATGAAAGCAACGTATGAATCGTTGACAATTGGAACGGTCGCCGGCAAAATCCCGGCACTGCAGTCCTTTCATATAGATTAACAGATAAATGAATTCGAAAGAAAGAAAACAGCTAACTTACTTTTTAGTGATCCATCAACATATGTAACACTGATAAGCAGACAAACAAGAGTGATTAAAAGTCGAGTAGATTCGACTCTCATGTTATACTTTATATTATCTCATTACCCCTAGTTCAAGGATAATCTTAGAATAAGAACATAAATGCTAAAGTTTTATCAACTGCTTTGTAACTACAGATTCATTGTTTTTGACAACAATATAATAAGTTCCCTTAGCTAAACCATGGCAAGAAATAGCTAATTCGTTCATGCCCTTTTTGAGATCATAATTTGCTGTTGTTATTTGCTGCCCCAAATCATTCAATATACTAAGTTCTATCGTTATTTGTTCAGCTGAAAACATGGTAAGTGTAGTAATTTCTGTTGCCGGATTGGGATGTAAGCTTATCCATTCAAAATGCTCCGGTATCAGTTCTGCAGATACAATTTTGGTCAAATATGTTTTACCATCTAAATCTATCTCATTCAACCTATAATAATATAAGACGCCCGGCTGAACTTGTTTATCACTAAAACTATAATGCACAGGTTGCGTTGAATGACCAGCAGCGGTAACATTTCCTATTGGTGCAAAATGTACTCCATCAGAACTTCTTAATACTTCGAATGATTTTGTATTTACCTCTACGCCCGTCACCCAAAGCACGTCGATATATTTATTCATCATCGGCTTAGCTTCCAGGCTAAGTAATTCAATTGGTAAAACACCCGAACAATCCCCCAGTTTATAACTGGTATCTTCACAGCCAATTACTCCGGTCACAGTATTTATTACATGTGCATATATATAAGGATCTTGAAAAATGCCCACACTATCAGTGGTCCATGTATATCCACCATTATATGAATATTCAATATCGTAGGGTGCAACACAACCTACGCAGGATGGATTAGTATTAACTGTAGGTGGCGTTACACAACTCACGGCTGGCGCAATAGAAACAGCAGGAAATACATCTAACGGTCCGCAAATGGTTTTTGTACAACCATACTGATCTGCATAGGTGTATTGAATGGAATAAGAATTGCCGGGAAGGATTCCGGCGGCATTCGTATTAATCGTGCCAGTACCATCTGAATTTAAAGTAATCGCTCCGGCAACCGTCGTTCCTGTACACGTTCTATTATTTTCCAACGTTACAGTAACACCAGCTGTAAACGTTCCTGTTGGCGTTCCTAAATCTACTTCCTTTAGTCCGAAAACGGAACTTATGGGACCTACACAATACAATGAGGTACAAAATCCATAATATTGGCTAAAGAGTGTATCTATGGTTCCATCTGCATGAATCTCTTGTATTTTTATAAAATTCACTGAAGTAGAGCCCCCATTATTTGAAGAACCTCCACCGGATCCGAATCCATCATCAAAGCCATCATATAAAACAAACTTATAAGGTCCATTATTGGGGTCTATGGTTGCCGGAGTGGTATATGTATTTGCACCAACAGTTGTGCCATAACCTCCACCTGAGGCCACAACTGCATTATTGCCATCATAGATAAACCAAGATACATCCTGAGGATAAGAGTCAAAATCTAATATAACGCGATATTGCGAAAACTTAGGTATGGGATTGGAAGTAGTAAAAGGAACAACGACACCATCACAAACATTTGTATCCAACACAACAGTTCCCGGATTAGGCCGATTATAATTTCCGCCAATTTCACTTTCACATCCTTCAGTATCTACAAACCTGACATTCCACGCTTGCCCATCTCCCACATTAAATGAGTTTGATACTTCCGATTCTCCGACAGGTGGAGAAGGGAATGAAATTCCGGAAGCGGCACCAGTACCGGTAACGGTATAAAAATTTGTTGGAGCGGCAGGTGCTAAACCCGTTAAACTCAACGACCAGCTTGCCAACGTTCCGGCATCGCCAGAACCATTATCCCTAATTTGCAGGCGCCATAATCCATTTAACAGCGAATTATTGATATTATTGTAATTGCCCGACCAATCATAAGTACCCGTATTAAGGTTGCCGCCAGAAGAAGTTCCAGCTTCCAACAACACCGTTCCCGAAATTGCAAAGCAATACTGACCATTCAAATCATTACCGTTTGAGCCTGAACCGGGCGTAAGTTGCAATATTCCGCCATTAGGCGCAATCAATTGAGCATCAATATCTGAAACATAAGTATGTTCCGGATTAAAAGTTAGGCACGCTGTAATATTAGCATTAGAAGTGAGCGTTGCTGTTGGGTCAAATCCACTTACGGTAATATCTCTATTATTCCATGTTGTATTATTGTCAGGAATAGCCAATGCGGTATTATTAGAAAAATTCAGCGTTGAAGAAACAGGTGCTCCAGGTAAACCGGGAAGCCCGCCAGTTGGGGAGGTTACCGTTAATGAGATACCATTGCTACCATCTCCAGGCGCAGCACAAACAGGTGTTACCAGTGGTGTGGTCACACGCTCCAATAGTGTAATCTTAACAGGAGGCCCATAATCATAGCAGGTGGTATCTTTGGTAAATGTTCCCGTCGACGTATTATAATCAACCATCGTTACAGGAGTAAGCCAAAACTGTTGTGGACCATATTTGAAAGGGTCATTATTAATAATGGTATAATCTCCGTGATGTGTGCCAACGACAGGTGGACCTGTCAATGTTTGTGTATAAGACAAATCCAATGTCCAACCGAAAAACCAGAATCCTTCAAAATCTGCGTCATCATCATTGATGGTTAAACGCCAGGTTCCATTTAACAAGTCTCCAACAAACGTAGAAAAATTACCTTCCGGACGAAAATCGCCTTTTAATTCATCATTCAATGCGCCCGATTGAGGTACACCTCCTGCCGGAGTACACGATGCGCCTATGGTTGTGGCTGCTCCAGAAGAGAAACAAACACTTAAACCCCCAGATGCCTCATTGCAAACATCCGTAAAGAGGTCTATAACATCACCCGCAGGATTGGTCAGTGTTACATCGATGGATCCCATGTCTTCAAATCCAAAATACACACATACCTTCATATTACTTGTATTTTGCAATGTTGCTCCCGTTGGGAAACCACTTATGACAATATCTTTCGTTATGGGCGTTTCATTATATCCATAACTGGCACTAGTATATCCATTACTTGGACTTCTTACAATGTTTTCTTTAAAAACACGTATGGTATCATTATAACTTGTCCCTGGTGTTGTAATATCAATTTGACCTGGGAAATAGCCCTTTCCCGAATTTGAAGAATGGAATGGATCTAGAGATGCGCCAGTTGGTTGGGTGGTTGAAAACTGCCAAGCGATAACGGGGTTGTCTTCAGCATTGCTGCCAAAAAGAATTGGATCAGCAGAAACACCTAAAGTTGTCCGCTCACCGAAACATAAAACGGTGTCTCCTTTTTCTACGGCGCCCAAGTCTGCCACACAACACAAAGGATTGTCAATTTGAAATTTATATGTACACTCATTACCTGCAAAGCCATCAATCATAATATAATACTTCTGTCCTTCGGTAAGGTTTACAGTCACTTGTCCGTTAACTTGACCTGTACTAACCACACTACCAGAAACCTCCGTAAAGGTACCATTACAATCGTTGGTAGAAGACGTGTACATCGTAAACTGTATACCGGCACCACCTGAGGAAAAAGGTTCTTCAAACAAGGTTTGACTAAGATGACCCATACAATCATAGCCAGTAGCATTCAAGTACCTGATTGTGTGAGGACCTGTAAATGAAGGGACATAGGTATACCATACCGAATTCTCGGTTGTTGCTCCAGTAAATATGGGATCGGCACTACATTTTGACGTTCCGTAAACATTACTGCCCGGAATTTCACCACATCCAATATTAGATAAATCAATTGCACTACTACACTCATCATTAGTAGGTCTTGTAGGACCACTTCCGGCATCTACTACTTGAATACTGAAGTTACCTGTCCATCTCGAACTGGTACCACTCTCAAATCCGTCAATCATAATATAATACTTCTCATCCGGCCATAGCCCTCGCATTTGCAACGTTTCATTCGCATTTACGCCAAAATCATCTGAACACCAACCACCATGATCCAGAATATTACAATCGTCCAACATGTCATTACAATCAGAACAATAGTCGGAATAAACATCTCCATCGGCGTCGCAATCCGGCATATCTGCTGCTTCACGGCTGGATATCCAATATATTTGAGCATCTAAATCATTCCCAGAGCCAACACCTGTCAATAAAATATCTACATTTCCAGAAACAGGAGCTATAAATGAAAACCAAACACCATAACCCGCAGAATTACTTGAACCACAGGCTATTTGCTCATATGATTGATAGGCTACCACATTATTGGAAGCCAAAGCAGCACCACCAATCGTCAAGGGTCTTGCCTGACAAGCATTGGTGGATGTTGGAGCAGGGCAAAATATCGGTGTTTGAATAGTTCTACTGGCACATGCAGGTGCACCAGTATTATAAGGAGACGCCCACGAAACGGTAACGGCGGTAAAATTTCCACCCACTGTTCCTTGGGCTACGGTCTGATTTGTATTTCCTGTCAACGTAAGAGCAGCAGGGCAACTTCCTGATTTGGTGACCGTTTGCTGGCATCCATTAGCGACAACGGTAATGTAGTTATCAAGATCAGGATATATGTTAAAGGTACAGGCATTCGTTTGTCTCGTACATCCGGCTGTTGCAGGCTGTGGAAGTGGATAAGAAGGATATCCCGGTATGGATGTTTGTCCATTATCCGCTAAAATATATCCTACAAAAGTATAGGTCGCAGGTGTACATCCCGGATCGGGCAATCCTTGTACAGGATTGTAAACAAAATAAGTAGTAGGATCATCTAAGTTTATCGTACATGCCGACCCATATACCCCAGACTTGCAATATGCCCATCTTGTTCCAGGATTAGAACCATAATATTGTATTGTCATGGATGCACCAAGTGGATCGCCTGAACACACCGAACCGCCAGCACAAGTTTGCGCTGTTACACGTGGTCGCTTTAATTCTATGGTAAATGTACAGTTAGCCCCGGCATCTCCATCAATAACAAAATAATATGTCTGACCTGAAACAGGCGTAAACGTCACAGAATATGTACCCTGACTTATAGGTGTTAATGAGGCGCAACTACCAGAAAAGATACCAAACTGTATTCCGTTGCTACCATCAACACCGGAAGTGCATGAAACGCCCGTCACGGTCAGCGTGATTTCGCTATTGCCATTATTGGCGGGTGCTGTCCATTTGTACCAGACATCATTTTCTAAGGTTAAGGCATCAACATATTCAGGGTCGGGATCCGTACATTCTGCTGTCGCTCCAATATTATTTGCGGTTACTGCAACACAAAGATTCAAGGAGGTGGCATTTGAACATAAATCATTTGAAGGAATTGGATCTGGCGCACCAACAATATCCGGACCCGGTGCAGGAATGGCATTGCTGGTGATCGTTTCTGTAACCTGTATAGTAAAGGTTGCTGAAGGTCTTGAGTAGGTACCACTTACCCAAACATAATATGTTTGACCGGGTACAACGAATGCAAAAAGCCTTTCCACTCCGCTAACACCAGCCTCATCATTACATCCTGCCACCACATTGCTTTCGCCAAGGGCGCTGCAAGAAAGGTTGCAATCATTCACACCTTCATCTAATCCTGCCATTGGACCTATTACACTTACTTTAACATCAGACGATGCATTAGGTGTTACATTGATTTGCACCCTTCCTGAAGCAGGCGCTACGAAACGATAATAAACATCTTGATATCCGGTGCATCCTGCATCTAAATCTGATGCGGCACCTGCGGTTGTTCCACTTACGGCTGCTGCATTTACGGTTAGTGGAGTAGCACTACATATCACATCATTCGGAACAATAGTCCAAAAGGGAAGACAGATTCTATTGAGCCAGCAATCTGTCCCAGTTACTGTAATCGTTTTACAAACCTTGTAGGTGGTAACATTATTCAATCCCGAATAAATACCAGGGGAAACAGGTGTTAGCGCTGCCGAAGCACAATTATCCCAAACCTGATAGGTGATAACGGCACTATTGAGGCAGGTAGTTGTATTTGCACCATTGGTGGTTACTATTTCATAACCCCTATTTGTTGGAAATTGCACCGAAGTAAATGGAGCAGGAACGGTAAAATTGCCGCACACTGTCGCTGTTTTGACAGTAGCATAGCCAAAATTAGAGTGACAAGCACCGTTTGCTGCCGTTTCATCATATGTATAATCATCCGGACTCGCAAAATAATAGGACTTACAATCTGCGTCATTACAAGAAGTACATTGATTTACACTTGTACAAGAGAAAGTTGCAGTAGTTCCAGTACCCGAACCCGGAGTTCCTCCAAAAAAGTCAAGATAAAAACCCTCTTGTGTTCCATCGTAGTTATCCACTAAAATATAAATAACCTGACCAACGGATACAGACATATTATTGGAAAAAAGGTTACCGGAGGCTGGTTCAGAATTATTGCCTGATGTACCACGAATCCCGGTTGGCGCTTGTGGTGAAGCAAAATTACAACGATCAGGTGTGCTAAGTCTGCTCCCTGTTGGACATGTTCCTCCTACCCCTTGATTCCAGACTGAAAAATCATAATCTGCCGTTCCATTATATGGCCGCAAGGTAAACTCCAAAGTTCCGGCTGTAGCAACTGTAATTCGAAACCAACGCGTATTCTTCTCTCCTGACAACATGCAACCACAACCACCACTTGGACACTCTTGCGTACCCGGTCCGTCGTCCAATTGTTCTGCCAATTGATTATTACAAACATTAACGGCATTTACACAGTTATTATTCAATTGTGCAAAGACATTGTCATGAAAAACTACCGCAATAAGTAGTAAAAAACTAATTCGTAAAAATGTAGTCATGGGTATGGTTTATGGTTCTAAAAGTTTCTTTAACTGATTTCGCTCCGCTTCTTTCTCGGAGAGATTATAACTTGGATTATCCTTATTTTGCGCAATTTCTGCTTCCAAAGCTTCTAAATACTGCTGTAAGTAGACCCTTTTCCCGGGAGAAACTGCTTCACTTGTCAGAATTACTTTGTTGACATTATCTTCTTTTAATGTTTGTTCTTTATAGTTAACAGACTTGGTAACCTTTATCGGAGTAGCTTCTTTAACAGAGTTGCTAATCTGTAATGTAGGCTCAACTTTCTCATAAGTAACATTACACTCCATACCGGAAAATATATTTGGATTTACTGGTGCAGAAGTTTGGGAAGCGCTACTATCTATTTTTTCCGTTTTGGGGAGAGATTGCTCCAAAGAAGCGCCCATTCTTTGCGCAGATCCCTCAGAAGTTGGCGTATTTGATGCATCAGGCTTATTAACATGCTCTTGCACGTTTACAGGCTTCGTCTGCTTAAGTTCTTTCTCATTTGAGGTGGCACTTCCCAAGTTAATACGTGGCGATTGACCATAAACGAAAGAAGAAATAATAAAAAGCAAAAGAGAAAAGTAAAATTTTGTCATGTTGGTATTTTATAGTTTAAGAATCAAGGTTAAATATAGTTAATAATACACTGATTATAAAAATATTTATGTGTATTCTTTTTGTTAAAAATGTGATTTCATCATATGCAAGTGAAGTAAAATTCATAAAAACAATATTTTTAATAATATACGTATTTAATAGTTTTAACATCTATGAATTTGATGGAAATTATTTTATATAAACTTCGGAGTACAAAAACGTTTGGATAAATGAATAAATTCAACGCCACCAAATGCGGAACTACTTACTGCTTGATTAGATGATTTTTCCTGACAATGAACCCATTATCACGTTCCAAGGTTATCCAATACACTCCTTTGCTCAAACTTGATAAGTTTATTGTTTTGAGAGTGGAGAATGAAGAAATATTTTCAGTGTAAACATTCTGTCCAAATGAATTATATACCTTTAATGCCATACTTCCTTGGTTTTCAGCCTCATTAATTTTAACAATAACGGATGTTGAAAACACTTGGGGCATGACATCCAACAATAAATCACTCAGAACTAGGTTATTCCAATCATTTTTCTCCTCCGGCAAGTCGTAATCCCGAAAATAATTATCACCAAAAAGTACATCGCAATCATAATTACAACAACTCAATGAATGCTCACCTAATGAGTCGGGTTTTGCCAGCATTATATAATCACAAAGATTGCATTTATCACCATCGATTTGATCATCTTTCCGATGTGCAACCAATGCGACATGAATATAATCATTTGTCTTTTTCACCGGATAATAAAACATTAAAGCCACCTTATCCTCCATTTCCTTATAGATGTCTTGCGACTCAAAGCACTGATTGCTAAATTGAGGATTATAGCAGGAAAAATTGTGGTAGTTGAAGACACCACCATGACGCATTCCCTTTTGTGTCACCAAATGTGATACGCATCCCGGCAAATTCATAATATGGTCATGAATGGCGAAGCCCCCATAATAATAAAAACTTGAGTCCAATTCCCCATTGTATTTAAAATTCCTCATCTGTCCACCACAAGGAGGATAAACATTATCTTCGGTGGCTTGCATGATGTGTATAGGAAACTTCTTATTCCCTACAAAATACTGGGTATCAGATAATTCTATCCAATTCAACTGAAGAATACCTGCACTCAATAAAAACAGTTTATCCCATTTGAGTTGAGTTGAGTCCATATTGGCATAACGAAATAAGCTTCCGTGTTTTTCTTGCAAAGTGGTCATATTTCCGGTGCCGTCAGTACCTTCACTAACTGACACATTGGGTAAGTCATCTACGGCAAACCCCGCCAACATTGCAAATCCGGATCCGGAACTATTCCCACATAAGGAAATACCGTTTGGGTTAATATTTAACGCCACTCTATTATTCAATAAATAGCCATAAGCCGCAATAATGTCTTGAATATTCCTATAATTTGCTTCCAAAACCGAGTATTTATCACACTCCCCTTCACATTCACAATACTCATGAAACCAATATGCCCTTAATTCTGGCGTACCGTTCATGTTGGTAATACCTTTTACATCCCAGCCTTTTCGCATATCCAAAGCGACCACCAAATAGCCTTTCTGCGCCAAGTATCTACATATGCTTTCATCTTGCTTTTTTATGGTAATCTCATCATTTGCAGTATTATAAATCCTATCCCAATAGCGCAAACCACCACCCAAAACAGGCTGATCAAAGAAACCCTGCGCTCCACTCAGGTAAATAACGACATTCTTACATACTTCAGCATCGTTATCCAAAGAATATATCTTCATATTGACATTAACAGTAGAGTCCTGATCGCTGTAGCCATCTTTCATGGAGTACATTTCATAGAAATTGAAACACTTATTGCGAATGCTACTACCGGGAACGATTCCTGGAATATCAGAGGGATTATACCTATAAGGATCATCGAACTTTATAAGCTGATTCGGCTTCGGTTTATTGCCATTCTTCCAACATGTAGAGAGCGGATACGTTACATAAGGACGATATTCAGTAATAATATTGCCGGAGAGATCATCTACATATCGAATCTGACCTTGCACCCACATACAGGGCAATAGCAAAACAGTAAAAATAACGTAACCAAGAATCTTCATATTTAAAAAACTAGCATACAAAGATAGGTTGCTATTTTAAAATCACCAGTTAAGAAGCAGTTACCCTTTTATTATTTTAGTGCTTCCAAAGTTTATGCCATGCACAAATATCTACTCGAAAAAAATGACCACTTTAGCGTCCATGCCATTCTATGAATTAATCATAATTTTAAATTCATTCTTGTAGGAAATAAAAAAAAGACTTAACTTTGCGCCTCCAAATGGCGAGGTAGCTCAGACGGTTAGAGCGTGGGATTCATAACCCCAAGGTCGGCGGTTCGATTCCGCTCTTCGCTACAAAAAAGGAAGTGAATATTCGCTTCCTTTTTTTTGTTATTACCGCCCGTCTCATTCCACATAAACAATAAATATTTTAGCAATTTTCTTTACATTTTAAAAAAAATAAACGAAATTTGTAAAAAAAAGAAATGGCTTTCTTTGACAATCAAACAGAAGTTTTACTGGATGAAGAGGTGGATATTCTTTTAGAAGACACCGCTCACGAGGCTGTATTGATGGTTTACAATGATGAGGTGAATACGTTTGAGTGGGTGATAGAATCTTTAGTACAAGTTTGTAAGCACACTTTTGAACAAGCAGAACAATGTTCACTTTTCATACATTTTAAAGGAAAATATGGGGTAAAGCATGGCAGCAAAAAAGACCTGCGCCCTATGAAAGACGCACTCCTTGATCGTGGCATATCTGCAACAGTAGAAGAATGTTAGCATGAAAATTCCCATAATTGGCAAAACATATACCTTCCCAAATCCAGAAAATGCTTATGAAGGAGTCGTTGCCATTGGTGGCGATTTATCTCCCCATAGATTACTAAACGCCTATAAAAATGGCATATTCCCATGGTTTTCTGAAGATGAACCCATCATCTGGTGGTGCCCCGACCCAAGGTTTGTCCTCTTTCCCAAAGATTTGATCATCAGCAAATCCATGAAAAAACTATTTGAAAAAAAAACATTTGAAATAACGACCAATCATTGTTTTGCACAGGTCATCCAAGCTTGCGCCCAACAGAAACGCCCCGAGCAGGACGGAACATGGATAACGCAAGAAATGACAGATGCATATCTACAATTACACAAATTGGGATATGCCCATAGTGTAGAAGTTTGGCAAGACAAACAATTGGTAGGTGGCTTATATGGTGTAATCATTGGAAAAGCCTTTTTTGGAGAATCAATGTTCTTCAAAGTGTCCAACGCTTCCAAATATGGGTTCATATGGTTGGTAAAACAACTCCAAGAACAAGGATTTCATTTTATCGACTGCCAAATAGAGACAAATCACCTAAAAAGTTTGGGAGCATCCCATATTCCCAGAAAAGAATTCTTACAGTTAGTAAAACTTGCAGTAAGAAGTGATTAGTACCTACTGTTGAACAATTCTTCCAGTTTTTTATAGCGATAATCAAAAATATCCCGAACTTGTTTATGCACAAATAAAGCTCCTGCAATTTGACCCAAAATGCCCTTTCCGATATCATAGTGTAAAATATCCGTCATTTCAACGCCATTTTCAACAGTTTTAAAGTGATGTTCATGGTGCCATAGCTTGTAAGGTCCCTGCCTTTGCTCGTCTACAAAAAAAAGGTCATCCTTAACATGTGTAATTTCTGTCACCCAATTCATGGGAAAATTTAGAAAAGGCCTAATCTTATACCGAATAAATAATCCTTCGTAAACCTTATCAGGAAGTTCTGACAAGATTTCGAAACACATCCCATTAGGAGTAATATCGTTAAGGTTCTTCGGAGAAGTGAAAAAATCCCATATTCCCTCTTTTGTGCCGTTTAGTAACTGCACGCGTTTTAGGTGAACAATGCTCATTAATTAAGTTGATATAAGGTGAAATTTAAAAATGTGGCAAAACTCACCCAACATAAGTAAGGTATTTGCAAATAAGCAGCGGTTTTGTTAATACCATGAAAAAACACAATCATCCCTATAATGCTCAGCCACAGCAAAACAATTTCTACCAAAGCCCATCCAATCTCCTGAAAATAGAAGAATAAAAAACTCCAAATAAAATTCAGCAATAGCTGTCCACCAAAAACCAAATACGCTCGAAACAATTGCTGCCCACGCGCTGTTTGGATAACCATATAAAAAGAAACCCCCATCAACAGATACAAGAATGTCCAAACAGGAGCAAAAACGGAATTAGGTGGATTAAAAGAAGGCTTCACCAAAGTAATATACCATGAATCGATGCCGTTGGCAGTAGCCATTCCTGCAATACCGCCTACACCGAGTGGAACGAGTATGCAAACCAATAATTTAAAGAAATTAGAAATTCTCATGTGAACATTTGAATAAAGAACTAAAAAAGCACAAGAATGTTCAACACATAGCAATTTAAATACCGAAGGTTAAAATTCACTTAACAAACATATTCTGTTTTTTATTTCTCATTGTGTAAATTTGCGCATCTTCAATTTTGTATAGTAAAAAGTTTAAATTAAGATGTATCAAGTACCACAAGGAGTAGAAATAAAAGGCGCATTTTCGCCTGAATTTGCCAGTATCATCACCCCGGAAGCATTAGACTTTGCCGTTCATCTGCAAAGAAAATTCAACAACACTAGAAAAGAAAGACTACAAGCCCGTGTGGAGCGCCAAAAATCATTGGATCAGGGCAATCTTCCTGACTTTTTCCCTGAAACCAAGGAAATCAGGGAGTCTGATTGGACAGTAGCTGCCTGGCCGGCAGATATGAACGACAGAAGGGTGGAAATCACCGGACCTGTAGACAGAAAAATGATTATCAACGCCCTCAACTCCGGCGCTAAAGTATTCATGGCCGACTTTGAAGACTCCAACTCCCCTACTTGGGACAATAATATCAATGGACAAATCAACCTCAAAGATGCCGTTAGAAAAACGGCTACCTTCACCAACGAAAATGGCAAAGTATATAAGCTAAACGATCAAATCGCCACCCTATTTGTGCGCCCAAGAGGTTGGCATTTAGAAGAGAAAAATGTTTTAGTTGATGGTGAGAACATGAGCGGTTCCATTTGGGACTTCGCCCTGTATTTTTTCCATAATGCAAAAGAAAGGCTGGCGCTAGGCAGCGGCATTTACTATTACCTACCAAAAATGGAGCATTATTTAGAAGCCCGCCTCTGGAACGATATTTTCGTAGAAGCACAAAACTATTTAAGCGTTCCGCAAGGTTCTATCAAAGCAACCGTTTTGATAGAAACCATCATGGCCACCTTCCAATTGCACGAAATCCTCTTCGAACTCAAAGAACACTCTGCCGGATTGAATTGCGGAAGATGGGATTATATCTTCTCGTTCATCAAAAGACTAGTAAAAAATGAAGCATTCCTCGTTCCGGACAGAGCGCAAGTAACCATGGTATCGCCATTCATGAAAGCATATTCAGAATTGGTCATCAAAACTTGCCATAAGCGTGGCGCCTTTGCCATGGGCGGTATGGCAGCACAAATCCCCATAAAAGACAATCCTGAAGCCAACGAAATCGCCCTCAATAAAGTGAGAGCCGACAAAGAACGTGAAGCAAAAGCAGGACATGATGGCACGTGGGTAGCACATCCGGCCTTGGTTTCTATTGCCATGGAAGAATTCAATAAATACATGCCGACACCTAACCAAATACATGTAAAGCGTGAAGATGTACAAGTGTCCGCAAAAGATTTATTAGAAGTTCCCACCGGCACCATTACCATGAATGGACTGCGCAGCAATATCGACGTAGGCATACAGTACTTAGAAGCATGGTTGCGTGGCAATGGTTGCGTGCCCATCCACAACTTGATGGAAGATGCTGCTACAGCAGAAATTTCCAGAACACAAGTATGGCAATGGGTACATCATCCCGATGCAAAACTCGACGATGGCACCAGGGTAACACCGGAATTGGTAAAAACCATCGTTCAAGAGTACAAAAATCAATACAAATCTGCACTTGGTGAGGCAGCTTATGCAACATCGAAGTTTGAAAAAGCGTCTGAAATCTTTGAGAAGATGAGTTTAGCAGATGAATTGAGTGAATTCCTTACACTCGAAGCGTATAACTATATTTAATTTGAAACAACTTTTTTTAATTATAATAACAAATAAAAATGGCAACAAGACAGGAAAGAATTGAAGCTCTTAAAAAAGATTGGGCTGAGAATCCAAGGTGGAAAGGTATCAAAAGACCTTACACCGCCGAAGAAGTAGTTAGCATTAGCGGTTCTGTTGAAGTAGAATATACTTTAGCAAAAAATGGTGCTAATAAATTGTGGAATTATTTGCAAACACGTGCTTGGACAGCCGGCTTAGGTGCACTTACCGGAAACCAAGCCGTACAAGAAGTACAAGCAGGCATGCCTGCTATCTATCTTTCAGGATGGCAAGTAGCCGCAGATGCAAACCTTGGAATGGAAATGTATCCCGATCAATCTTTATACCCGGCAAATTCAGTTCCCGCTGTTGTTAGAAGAATAAACAACGCATTTGCTCGCCGCGACCAAATCCAATGGTTGAACCAAGATGGCAACATCGATTGGTTTGCACCTATCGTTGCTGACGCAGAAGCCGGATTTGGTGGCAACCTCAACGCCTTCGAACTCATGAAAGGCATGATCGAAGCAGGTGCAGCAGGTGTTCACTACGAAGACCAATTGGCGTCCGCAAAAAAATGCGGACACTTAGGTGGAAAAGTATTGGTACCAACACAAGAAGCCATCAACAAATTGGTAGCAGCACGTTTAGCTGCCGACTCAATGGGCGTACCTACCCTATTGATCGCTCGTACCGATGCAGAAGCAGCTACATTGATAACTTCTGACATCGACGAAAGAGACCAAAGATTCATCGTTGACACAAAAAGAACCTCCGAAGGTTTCTTCAACGTAAAAAATGGCATCGAAGCAGGTATCGACAGAGCTTGCTCCTACGCAGAATACGCAGACCTTATCTGGATGGAAACAGGAAATCCCGACTTAGGCTTAGCAAGAGAATTCGCACAAGGCGTACATGCAAGATTCCCCGGTAAGATGTTGGCATACAACTGCTCACCATCTTTCAACTGGGCAAAATACATGGACGTAAAAGCCATGGAAACCTTCCGTGAAGACTTAGCAGCAATGGGTTACAAATTCCAGTTCATCACCTTGGCAGGCTTCCACGCATTGAACTCTTCCATGTTCAGCCTTTCCAAAGACTATATGGCAAGAGGAATGGCAGGATTCTCCGAAATGCAACAAAGAGAGTTCGCGATGGAAAAAGACGGCTTCGCAGCCATCAAACACCAGTCATTCGTAGGTACAGGATACTTCGACGCTATCCAAAACATAGCACAACAAGGACTCTCTTCTACCACCGCATTGGCAGGAAGTACAGAAACAGAGCAATTCCACTAGGCATTGCTTACGTATAAACAAGAATGTGCCACACCCAAAAGTGTGGCACATCTTGTTTATACAAAACGATGTTGCAGTACAAATGCATAATACCAATTGTATAAATAATCACAAAAGTGATTATAAAATATCCCATTATAGAACCAATTCCTTGTTCTCGTGTCTTTCTAGAACACGAGTAGACTACTTTATAATTCATCTAGTTATAATTTAAAATTCAACATTTAGCATCAAATCATGGCACCCGGGCGGGCTTTCCGCTTATATCTTTTTTGCTTAAAGGAAGTGTAATGCAAAAAAACTACACGAACCTAAAAAGTCGCAGGACGAATTACGCAAATCGCAAAACGCAAAAAAGGATACCGCTACAATCCCTGGTGCGGGAAAGTTGTTAAAAGATAAGCGTAGGTTTTAACCGAAATCAATCACTTGAAAAGACATGATAAAATTTCATATTTGAAGGTAGTTATTTGTCGACGGACGACGGTCACAGTCGACAGATGAACGTAGTCTGTGTATAAAAGTTATCCTGAACGAACCTTCTTTAAAAACGCTGCGATACAAAAGCAAAAAATGTTTATTTTTGAGAAGTAAATTGCTACGAAGTAGTGGGTATAAACATATTAACAGCAATGCGAAAAAGACAGTGCAATAGGACTCTGACTGATAAAAAAAAATCATATGAAAGTAAAACAAGCCTAGTGATAAACCAACTTGAATTGTCTAAAATTAGAAAAAGAGAACAGAATGAAAAAGTTATATTTTTTTACCAACCCGCATATTTTGTTTTTAGTTCCGCAAGCTAATCATTTGGTTTTTGACTTTCTGAAAACAACCGATTATCCTCTAGCAACTGGTGCAGAAGTTTGGGAAGCGCTACTATCTATTTTTTCCGTTTTGGGGAGAGATTGCTCCAAAGAAGCGCCCATTCTTTGCGCAGATCCCTCAGAAGTTGGCGTATTTGATGCATCAGGCTTATTAACATGCTCTTGCACGTTTACAGGCTTCGTCTGCTTAAGTTCTTTCTCATTTGAGGTGGCACTTCCCAAGTTAATACGTGGCGATTGACCATAAACGAAAGAAGAAATAATAAAAAGCAAAAGAGAAAAGTAAAATTTTGTCATGTTGGTATTTTATAGTTTAAGAATCAAGGTTAAATATAGTTAATAATACACTGATTATAAAAATATTTATGTGTATTCTTTTTGTTAAAAATGTGATTTCATCATATGCAAGTGAAGTAAAATTCATAAAAACAATATTTTTAATAATATACGTATTTAATAGTTTTAACATCTATGAATTTGATGGAAATTATTTTATATAAACTTCGGAGTACAAAAACGTTTGGATAAATGAATAAATTCAACGCCACCAAATGCGGAACTACTTACTGCTTGATTAGATGATTTTTCCTGACAATGAACCCATTATCACGTTCCAAGGTTATCCAATACACTCCTTTGCTCAAACTTGATAAGTTTATTGTTTTGAGAGTGGAGAATGAAGAAATATTTTCAGTGTAAACATTCTGTCCAAATGAATTATATACCTTTAATGCCATACTTCCTTGGTTTTCAGCCTCATTAATTTTAACAATAACGGATGTTGAAAACACTTGGGGCATGACATCCAACAATAAATCACTCAGAACTAGGTTATTCCAATCATTTTTCTCCTCCGGCAAGTCGTAATCCCGAAAATAATTATCACCAAAAAGTACATCGCAATCATAATTACAACAACTCAATGAATGCTCACCTAATGAGTCGGGTTTTGCCAGCATTATATAATCACAAAGATTGCATTTATCACCATCGATTTGATCATCTTTCCGATGTGCAACCAATGCGACATGAATATAATCATTTGTCTTTTTCACCGGATAATAAAACATTAAAGCCACCTTATCCTCCATTTCCTTATAGATGTCTTGCGACTCAAAGCACTGATTGCTAAATTGAGGATTATAGCAGGAAAAATTGTGGTAGTTGAAGACACCACCATGACGCATTCCCTTTTGTGTCACCAAATGTGATACGCATCCCGGCAAATTCATAATATGGTCATGAATGGCGAAGCCCCCATAATAATAAAAACTTGAGTCCAATTCCCCATTGTATTTAAAATTCCTCATCTGTCCACCACAAGGAGGATAAACATTATCTTCGGTGGCTTGCATGATGTGTATAGGAAACTTCTTATTCCCTACAAAATACTGGGTATCAGATAATTCTATCCAATTCAACTGAAGAATACCTGCACTCAATAAAAACAGTTTATCCCATTTGAGTTGAGTTGAGTCCATATTGGCATAACGAAATAAGCTTCCGTGTTTTTCTTGCAAAGTGGTCATATTTCCGGTGCCGTCAGTACCTTCACTAACTGACACATTGGGTAAGTCATCTACGGCAAACCCCGCCAACATTGCAAATCCGGATCCGGAACTATTCCCACATAAGGAAATACCGTTTGGGTTAATATTTAACGCCACTCTATTATTCAATAAATAGCCATAAGCCGCAATAATGTCTTGAATATTCCTATAATTTGCTTCCAAAACCGAGTATTTATCACACTCCCCTTCACATTCACAATACTCATGAAACCAATATGCCCTTAATTCTGGCGTACCGTTCATGTTGGTAATACCTTTTACATCCCAGCCTTTTCGCATATCCAAAGCGACCACCAAATAGCCTTTCTGCGCCAAGTATCTACATATGCTTTCATCTTGCTTTTTTATGGTAATCTCATCATTTGCAGTATTATAAATCCTATCCCAATAGCGCAAACCACCACCCAAAACAGGCTGATCAAAGAAACCCTGCGCTCCACTCAGGTAAATAACGACATTCTTACATACTTCAGCATCGTTATCCAAAGAATATATCTTCATATTGACATTAACAGTAGAGTCCTGATCGCTGTAGCCATCTTTCATGGAGTACATTTCATAGAAATTGAAACACTTATTGCGAATGCTACTACCGGGAACGATTCCTGGAATATCAGAGGGATTATACCTATAAGGATCATCGAACTTTATAAGCTGATTCGGCTTCGGTTTATTGCCATTCTTCCAACATGTAGAGAGCGGATACGTTACATAAGGACGATATTCAGTAATAATATTGCCGGAGAGATCATCTACATATCGAATCTGACCTTGCACCCACATACAGGGCAATAGCAAAACAGTAAAAATAACGTAACCAAGAATCTTCATATTTAAAAAACTAGCATACAAAGATAGGTTGCTATTTTAAAATCACCAGTTAAGAAGCAGTTACCCTTTTATTATTTTAGTGCTTCCAAAGTTTATGCCATGCACAAATATCTACTCGAAAAAAATGACCACTTTAGCGTCCATGCCATTCTATGAATTAATCATAATTTTAAATTCATTCTTGTAGGAAATAAAAAAAAGACTTAACTTTGCGCCTCCAAATGGCGAGGTAGCTCAGACGGTTAGAGCGTGGGATTCATAACCCCAAGGTCGGCGGTTCGATTCCGCTCTTCGCTACAAAAAAGGAAGTGAATATTCGCTTCCTTTTTTTTGTTATTACCGCCCGTCTCATTCCACATAAACAATAAATATTTTAGCAATTTTCTTTACATTTTAAAAAAAATAAACGAAATTTGTAAAAAAAAGAAATGGCTTTCTTTGACAATCAAACAGAAGTTTTACTGGATGAAGAGGTGGATATTCTTTTAGAAGACACCGCTCACGAGGCTGTATTGATGGTTTACAATGATGAGGTGAATACGTTTGAGTGGGTGATAGAATCTTTAGTACAAGTTTGTAAGCACACTTTTGAACAAGCAGAACAATGTTCACTTTTCATACATTTTAAAGGAAAATATGGGGTAAAGCATGGCAGCAAAAAAGACCTGCGCCCTATGAAAGACGCACTCCTTGATCGTGGCATATCTGCAACAGTAGAAGAATGTTAGCATGAAAATTCCCATAATTGGCAAAACATATACCTTCCCAAATCCAGAAAATGCTTATGAAGGAGTCGTTGCCATTGGTGGCGATTTATCTCCCCATAGATTACTAAACGCCTATAAAAATGGCATATTCCCATGGTTTTCTGAAGATGAACCCATCATCTGGTGGTGCCCCGACCCAAGGTTTGTCCTCTTTCCCAAAGATTTGATCATCAGCAAATCCATGAAAAAACTATTTGAAAAAAAAACATTTGAAATAACGACCAATCATTGTTTTGCACAGGTCATCCAAGCTTGCGCCCAACAGAAACGCCCCGAGCAGGACGGAACATGGATAACGCAAGAAATGACAGATGCATATCTACAATTACACAAATTGGGATATGCCCATAGTGTAGAAGTTTGGCAAGACAAACAATTGGTAGGTGGCTTATATGGTGTAATCATTGGAAAAGCCTTTTTTGGAGAATCAATGTTCTTCAAAGTGTCCAACGCTTCCAAATATGGGTTCATATGGTTGGTAAAACAACTCCAAGAACAAGGATTTCATTTTATCGACTGCCAAATAGAGACAAATCACCTAAAAAGTTTGGGAGCATCCCATATTCCCAGAAAAGAATTCTTACAGTTAGTAAAACTTGCAGTAAGAAGTGATTAGTACCTACTGTTGAACAATTCTTCCAGTTTTTTATAGCGATAATCAAAAATATCCCGAACTTGTTTATGCACAAATAAAGCTCCTGCAATTTGACCCAAAATGCCCTTTCCGATATCATAGTGTAAAATATCCGTCATTTCAACGCCATTTTCAACAGTTTTAAAGTGATGTTCATGGTGCCATAGCTTGTAAGGTCCCTGCCTTTGCTCGTCTACAAAAAAAAGGTCATCCTTAACATGTGTAATTTCTGTCACCCAATTCATGGGAAAATTTAGAAAAGGCCTAATCTTATACCGAATAAATAATCCTTCGTAAACCTTATCAGGAAGTTCTGACAAGATTTCGAAACACATCCCATTAGGAGTAATATCGTTAAGGTTCTTCGGAGAAGTGAAAAAATCCCATATTCCCTCTTTTGTGCCGTTTAGTAACTGCACGCGTTTTAGGTGAACAATGCTCATTAATTAAGTTGATATAAGGTGAAATTTAAAAATGTGGCAAAACTCACCCAACATAAGTAAGGTATTTGCAAATAAGCAGCGGTTTTGTTAATACCATGAAAAAACACAATCATCCCTATAATGCTCAGCCACAGCAAAACAATTTCTACCAAAGCCCATCCAATCTCCTGAAAATAGAAGAATAAAAAACTCCAAATAAAATTCAGCAATAGCTGTCCACCAAAAACCAAATACGCTCGAAACAATTGCTGCCCACGCGCTGTTTGGATAACCATATAAAAAGAAACCCCCATCAACAGATACAAGAATGTCCAAACAGGAGCAAAAACGGAATTAGGTGGATTAAAAGAAGGCTTCACCAAAGTAATATACCATGAATCGATGCCGTTGGCAGTAGCCATTCCTGCAATACCGCCTACACCGAGTGGAACGAGTATGCAAACCAATAATTTAAAGAAATTAGAAATTCTCATGTGAACATTTGAATAAAGAACTAAAAAAGCACAAGAATGTTCAACACATAGCAATTTAAATACCGAAGGTTAAAATTCACTTAACAAACATATTCTGTTTTTTATTTCTCATTGTGTAAATTTGCGCATCTTCAATTTTGTATAGTAAAAAGTTTAAATTAAGATGTATCAAGTACCACAAGGAGTAGAAATAAAAGGCGCATTTTCGCCTGAATTTGCCAGTATCATCACCCCGGAAGCATTAGACTTTGCCGTTCATCTGCAAAGAAAATTCAACAACACTAGAAAAGAAAGACTACAAGCCCGTGTGGAGCGCCAAAAATCATTGGATCAGGGCAATCTTCCTGACTTTTTCCCTGAAACCAAGGAAATCAGGGAGTCTGATTGGACAGTAGCTGCCTGGCCGGCAGATATGAACGACAGAAGGGTGGAAATCACCGGACCTGTAGACAGAAAAATGATTATCAACGCCCTCAACTCCGGCGCTAAAGTATTCATGGCCGACTTTGAAGACTCCAACTCCCCTACTTGGGACAATAATATCAATGGACAAATCAACCTCAAAGATGCCGTTAGAAAAACGGCTACCTTCACCAACGAAAATGGCAAAGTATATAAGCTAAACGATCAAATCGCCACCCTATTTGTGCGCCCAAGAGGTTGGCATTTAGAAGAGAAAAATGTTTTAGTTGATGGTGAGAACATGAGCGGTTCCATTTGGGACTTCGCCCTGTATTTTTTCCATAATGCAAAAGAAAGGCTGGCGCTAGGCAGCGGCATTTACTATTACCTACCAAAAATGGAGCATTATTTAGAAGCCCGCCTCTGGAACGATATTTTCGTAGAAGCACAAAACTATTTAAGCGTTCCGCAAGGTTCTATCAAAGCAACCGTTTTGATAGAAACCATCATGGCCACCTTCCAATTGCACGAAATCCTCTTCGAACTCAAAGAACACTCTGCCGGATTGAATTGCGGAAGATGGGATTATATCTTCTCGTTCATCAAAAGACTAGTAAAAAATGAAGCATTCCTCGTTCCGGACAGAGCGCAAGTAACCATGGTATCGCCATTCATGAAAGCATATTCAGAATTGGTCATCAAAACTTGCCATAAGCGTGGCGCCTTTGCCATGGGCGGTATGGCAGCACAAATCCCCATAAAAGACAATCCTGAAGCCAACGAAATCGCCCTCAATAAAGTGAGAGCCGACAAAGAACGTGAAGCAAAAGCAGGACATGATGGCACGTGGGTAGCACATCCGGCCTTGGTTTCTATTGCCATGGAAGAATTCAATAAATACATGCCGACACCTAACCAAATACATGTAAAGCGTGAAGATGTACAAGTGTCCGCAAAAGATTTATTAGAAGTTCCCACCGGCACCATTACCATGAATGGACTGCGCAGCAATATCGACGTAGGCATACAGTACTTAGAAGCATGGTTGCGTGGCAATGGTTGCGTGCCCATCCACAACTTGATGGAAGATGCTGCTACAGCAGAAATTTCCAGAACACAAGTATGGCAATGGGTACATCATCCCGATGCAAAACTCGACGATGGCACCAGGGTAACACCGGAATTGGTAAAAACCATCGTTCAAGAGTACAAAAATCAATACAAATCTGCACTTGGTGAGGCAGCTTATGCAACATCGAAGTTTGAAAAAGCGTCTGAAATCTTTGAGAAGATGAGTTTAGCAGATGAATTGAGTGAATTCCTTACACTCGAAGCGTATAACTATATTTAATTTGAAACAACTTTTTTTAATTATAATAACAAATAAAAATGGCAACAAGACAGGAAAGAATTGAAGCTCTTAAAAAAGATTGGGCTGAGAATCCAAGGTGGAAAGGTATCAAAAGACCTTACACCGCCGAAGAAGTAGTTAGCATTAGCGGTTCTGTTGAAGTAGAATATACTTTAGCAAAAAATGGTGCTAATAAATTGTGGAATTATTTGCAAACACGTGCTTGGACAGCCGGCTTAGGTGCACTTACCGGAAACCAAGCCGTACAAGAAGTACAAGCAGGCATGCCTGCTATCTATCTTTCAGGATGGCAAGTAGCCGCAGATGCAAACCTTGGAATGGAAATGTATCCCGATCAATCTTTATACCCGGCAAATTCAGTTCCCGCTGTTGTTAGAAGAATAAACAACGCATTTGCTCGCCGCGACCAAATCCAATGGTTGAACCAAGATGGCAACATCGATTGGTTTGCACCTATCGTTGCTGACGCAGAAGCCGGATTTGGTGGCAACCTCAACGCCTTCGAACTCATGAAAGGCATGATCGAAGCAGGTGCAGCAGGTGTTCACTACGAAGACCAATTGGCGTCCGCAAAAAAATGCGGACACTTAGGTGGAAAAGTATTGGTACCAACACAAGAAGCCATCAACAAATTGGTAGCAGCACGTTTAGCTGCCGACTCAATGGGCGTACCTACCCTATTGATCGCTCGTACCGATGCAGAAGCAGCTACATTGATAACTTCTGACATCGACGAAAGAGACCAAAGATTCATCGTTGACACAAAAAGAACCTCCGAAGGTTTCTTCAACGTAAAAAATGGCATCGAAGCAGGTATCGACAGAGCTTGCTCCTACGCAGAATACGCAGACCTTATCTGGATGGAAACAGGAAATCCCGACTTAGGCTTAGCAAGAGAATTCGCACAAGGCGTACATGCAAGATTCCCCGGTAAGATGTTGGCATACAACTGCTCACCATCTTTCAACTGGGCAAAATACATGGACGTAAAAGCCATGGAAACCTTCCGTGAAGACTTAGCAGCAATGGGTTACAAATTCCAGTTCATCACCTTGGCAGGCTTCCACGCATTGAACTCTTCCATGTTCAGCCTTTCCAAAGACTATATGGCAAGAGGAATGGCAGGATTCTCCGAAATGCAACAAAGAGAGTTCGCGATGGAAAAAGACGGCTTCGCAGCCATCAAACACCAGTCATTCGTAGGTACAGGATACTTCGACGCTATCCAAAACATAGCACAACAAGGACTCTCTTCTACCACCGCATTGGCAGGAAGTACAGAAACAGAGCAATTCCACTAGGCATTGCTTACGTATAAACAAGAATGTGCCACACCCAAAAGTGTGGCACATCTTGTTTATACAAAACGATGTTGCAGTACAAATGCATAATACCAATTGTATAAATAATCACAAAAGTGATTATAAAATATCCCATTATAGAACCAATTCCTTGTTCTCGTGTCTTTCTAGAACACGAGTAGACTACTTTATAATTCATCTAGTTATAATTTAAAATTCAACATTTAGCATCAAATCATGGCACCCGGGCGGGCTTTCCGCTTATATCTTTTTTGCTTAAAGGAAGTGTAATGCAAAAAAACTACACGAACCTAAAAAGTCGCAGGACGAATTACGCAAATCGCAAAACGCAAAAAAGGATACCGCTACAATCCCTGGTGCGGGAAAGTTGTTAAAAGATAAGCGTAGGTTTTAACCGAAATCAATCACTTGAAAAGACATGATAAAATTTCATATTTGAAGGTAGTTATTTGTCGACGGACGACGGTCACAGTCGACAGATGAACGTAGTCTGTGTATAAAAGTTATCCTGAACGAACCTTCTTTAAAAACGCTGCGATACAAAAGCAAAAAATGTTTATTTTTGAGAAGTAAATTGCTACGAAGTAGTGGGTATAAACATATTAACAGCAATGCGAAAAAGACAGTGCAATAGGACTCTGACTGATAAAAAAAAATCATATGAAAGTAAAACAAGCCTAGTGATAAACCAACTTGAATTGTCTAAAATTAGAAAAAGAGAACAGAATGAAAAAGTTATATTTTTTTACCAACCCGCATATTTTGTTTTTAGTTCCGCAAGCTAATATGGCACATTGCCTTTTCCCCATAAACGCACTGCCCAAACGTCAGGAAAAGTCAAAGAGCCAAATTGCCAACGGATGTGGTTAACAGGTTAATAAGTAAAGCCGTTTTTCACTCAATAAAAGACAATAATTTGGTTACTTTGTAGCTTAATAAAATGGAATCTTCATAAGAAAAAATGATAATAGAAAATACTGAAATAACAAAATACACATTCTCTGGACACGACTCTTTTCAATGCCGACAACTATGGCTTAAAAAGGGGTATGACTATGTACAAGAAGGGAAGAATTTTAATGACGAAGATGCGGTTGTAAAGCTTGGTGTTGGGAAGAATATGGTTTCATCCATTCGTTTTTGGTTGAAAGCTTTTAATGTTATTGATAACAAAGACATTCCAACTGAATTTGGCAAACGATTATTTGATGACGATAATGGCTATGACCCTTTTTTGGAAGATGAAGCAAGCCTTTGGCTTTTGCATTATCAGTTGGTTAAAAATGGTTTTGCTTCAATTTACTCCATCATTTTTAATGAATTCAGAAAAGAGAAACTGTTCTTTAACAAAGAAACTTTTGTGAATTATGTGAAGAGGATTGGTGAGAGTAATCCCGATTTGAATTTCAATGAAAATACGGTTGCTAAAGATTTTATCGTTTTTGCCAATCTTTACAAAAACGACCCTGAAAGTAAAGATGTTGAAGATAGTTTTTCTGGAATTTTGTCTGAAATAGAGCTTTTAAAAACAACAGGAAAAGGCAAGGAAGAACAATTTTATATTGAAAATACTGAAAGAGATAATCTACCCGAAGCAGTTGTTTTATACGCAGTATTGGACAATCCAAATTATGGAAACTCTATTAGTTTAAATTCATTGGAATTTGATTGGAATAGCCCAGGTTCAGTTTTCGCATTGAACCGCTCAGGTTTGATGAATAAAATCTCTGAAATAGTTGATGAGTTTAAAGACATCACTTTTACTGACCAAGCAGGGATAAAAGAATTACAGTTCAAGAATAAAGCAGACGCTTACACAATTTTAGATTCATACTATGGCAAATAATTTCACGACATCGGTAAATATTATCAGGGACACTGATAGGGATTTCAACTACATCCCAACACCTAATGCTAAGCAAGTTGTTAGCCAAATAGTCAACGACTTTAAAAAAGGTATTCGTTCTTTTAATGTAGTTGGTACTTATGGCACAGGTAAATCTTCTTTTCTCTTAGCATTTGAGCAGAGTATTAGAGAAACGAAACGCTATTTTGAACCTAATTTCCTTGCCAATCCAAAGTTTGACTTTGTAAAATTCATTGGTTCTTACGCTTCCATAGTAGAACAATTTGCGGATGCTTTTGAAGTTCAAACGAGCAAGAATCAACAAGAAAATATTCTTTCAGAAATATTTAACCGATACCATTCCATTGGAAAAGAAAACAAAGTTTTATTTATTCTAATTGATGAGTTTGGTAAATTTTTAGAATATGCAAGTAAACATAATCCTGAGAAGGAATTATACTTTGTTCAACAATTGGCAGAATTCTGTAATAATCCTAAACATAATATTGTTCTCGTTACCACTGTACACCAAAGTTTGGAATCGTATGCTTATTCATTAAGTAAAACGCAACAACAAGAGTGGACGAAAGTAAAAGGGCGTTTTCGTGAAATCACGTTTAACGAGCCTGTTGAACAGCTTTTGTTTTTAGCTTCGGAATATGTTGCTGAGCATTTTGAACCCAAGACCTCAAAAACAGAAATTGAGAATTGTTTAAAGCTTACTACCGAAACAAAAGCATTCAACTTTAATAGCGATTTCCTAAAAGAAATTGCTTCTAAGCTATATCCGCTTGATATTCTCTCAGCAAATATTCTCACACTTTCATTACAGAGATACGGCCAAAATGAAAGGTCATTATTTTCTTTTCTTGAATCATCCGACCATACAGGATTAGCAAAATTCAATAAGAAAGAAAATCCATTTTACAATTTGTCAAATGTTTATGATTACCTCAATTTCAATTTCTATTCGTTTTTAACTTCAAAATACAATCCTGACTTTTCTGCTTGGAGTTCCATTCGCTCATCCATTGAAGAAGTGGAAAGAGCGTTTGATTCAAATATCAATGATTACATCAAAGCGGTAAAAACGATTGGGCTTTTGAATATCTTCTCTGCAAGTGGTTCAATCTTAGACTTGAATTTCTTTATTGATTATTTGAAAACTGCGTGTGGTGTATCGGATGCCAAGAACATAATAAAAAATCTAGAAACAAAGAATATTATCCGATACCGTTCGCATTCAAAACGATTCATTCTATTTGAAGGAACTGATTTGGATATTCATACCGCATTAATTGAAGCAGGGAATAAGATTTCAGAAGTGAGTGATATTACAACGCTTCTTAAGAAACATATTCAATTCAGTCCAGTTTTTGCAAAACAATATTCTTTCTCAACGGGAACACCAAGATACTTTGAGTTTATCATTTCAGACTACCCTATTCAAAAAATTCCTGAAGGAGAAATTGATGGATTTGTGAATCTTGTTTTCAATGCTAAATTGAAAGAAGGCGACATTCAAAACAAATCCAAGTTACAAGAAGAAGCAGTGATATATTGCTTTTTCAAAAACTCTACAGAGATAAAAACACTCTTATATGAAATTGAGAAAATTCAAAAAGTTCTTGAGGAGAACAAAGAGGATAAAGTTGCCAAAAGGGAACTTGAAAATATCAATGAATCTCAAATCCGTTTATTAAATCATTTCATAACTGACAGTATTTATTCAGGAAGTAAAGAAGTGAAATGGTACTTCAACGGTGATGAAAAGAAAATAGCAGACAAAAAAGATTTTAATAAACTACTATCTCAGGTTTGTAGCATTGTGTATGATGCCACTCCAGCCTTCAAAAATGAATTGGTGAACAAACACAAGATTTCATCATCAATACACACAGCCAAAAGAAACTACTTCAAGGCTTTGGCAAACAACTGGGACAAAGAAAACTTAGGTTTTGAAGATTCAAAATTTCCTCCCGAAAAGACTATCTACTTATCGCTTCTAAAAGAAAACGGGATTTCTCCAATCAGAGAAAATGCAACAGATTTAATTTCAATTGACAACAATTCCTCTTTTAATAGATTATGGAGAGCATCGGAAGACTTTTTAGAAAGTGCCAAATCTGAGCAACTTAAAATATCTGAGTTATCTGAAATGCTTAGTAAGCGACCTTTCAAACTAAAACAAGGATTAATTGACTTTTGGGTTCCTACATTTTTGTTTTTGAAACGTGACGATTTTGCAATCTTTAATGAAGATAGCTATATCCCTCAACTATCCGAGGAGAATTTAGGATTAATTTCAAAATATCCCAATGATTATTCTATAAAAACATTTGATATTGAAGGTATAAAGCTTGATATTTTCAATAGTTATCGAACATTCTTAAACATTGCAACGGAACAAAAATTCGATAACAACTCTTTTATTGAAACCATAAAGCCATTTATTGTTTTCTACAAACAATTGCCAGAATACAGTAAGAACACAAAAAGGCTTTCACCATCAGCTATCAAGATTAGAAAAGCTATTGCAACAAGTAAAGACCCCGAAGAAACATTTTTTGATGCTTTTCCGAGTGCTTTAGGTTTAACGCTATCCACTTTACAACAAGATAAATCTAAACTTCAAAGCTTTACAACCAGTTTACAAGATTCTGTAAGGGAACTACGAACTGCTTATGATGAATTGGTTAAGCGTTTTGAGGATTTCATTTGTAGTGAATTTGTAGGGCAAACTGCCGACTTTGAAGAATACAAAGCTTATTTACAAAAACGATTCTCAAAATTGAAAAAGCATATGCTTTTGAGTAATCAAAAGACATTTGTCCAAAGATTGGATTCGCCTTTAGACGACCGAAAAGCTTGGCTGAATTCTATAGCACAAGCAGTAACAGGAAAAACATTGGAAGCCTTTTCAGACGAAGATGAAATTTTGCTTTATGAAAAATTTAAAGCAATGATTTTGGAGTTGGATAGTTTGACGAAAATCTCAAAATCTGATATTGACGAAAGTAAAGAAGAAGTGATTGGAGTTAAAATCGATTCTTTCTTTAGCAAAATTGACCCGAAAGTGGTGAGAGTACCAAAGAATAAGAGCAAAGAGATAGAGCAATTGAAAAATGAACTTAGAAATAAACTAGGTAAAGACAATACTTCAAACATTGCAGCTGTCTTAAACCTACTTAAAGAATTATTACAATGAGCAAAGTAAGACACGTATTAGGAATATCAGGTGGAAAAGACAGTGCTGCTTTAGCTATTTATGTCAAAACAAAGTATCCATCAATTGATTTGGAGTTCTACACTTGTGATACAGGCAAAGAACTAGATGAAACTTATCAATTAATAAAGAATCTTGAGGTTTATCTCGGAATCAAAATTGAGCTTTTGCAAGGTGCTGAAAAAAGTTCAGAAGACCCATTTGACCACTTTTTAAAAATGTATGGTGGATTTTTACCTTCATCAAATGCTCGTTGGTGTACGAAAAAACTAAAATTAGACCCATTTGAAAACTACGTTGGTACAGACCTAGTGATTTCTTATGTAGGAATTAGAGGTGATGAAGAAAGAGAAGGATATATTTCTACTAAAAAGAATATTCAATCTATTTTTCCTTTTCGAAAGAATATTTGGAGTCAAGATCTGGTGACTAAATTGCTCTCTAACCAAAATATAGAGCAACTTTTAGCAATGTCTAAAAACATTGACTTTGGTAAAAATCAAGAAAAAGCCATTCAAACAATTAATCGTAAGGTAGATACAAGTTTCACAATAGACCAAAAGCTCAATATTTTATTAGATGCCAATGTAAAAGCATTTAATCATTTGGTTTTTGACTTTCTGAAAACAACCGATTATCCTCTAGCAACCGAAGCTTCGTTTCCGCTTTTGGAAAATGATGAAGTATTAGTGCGTGATGATATTTTCAGGATTTTGGAAGAAAGTGGTGTGGGTGTTCCTGCCTACTACAACAAAATTGAATTTGAGGTTAACGGTAAAAAAGGAGAATATGCAAGAAGTCGTTCTGGTTGTTTCTTCTGCTTTTTCCAACAAAAAATTGAATGGGTTTGGTTGTACGAACAGCATCCTGACTTGTACAAAAAAGCAATGGAGTACGAGAAAGACGGCTATACTTGGGGACAATTTGAAAGCTTGGAAGAATTGATTCAACCTGAAAGAATGGAAAAAATCAAAGAAGAGTATATTAAAAGAATGGAAAAAAAATCAAAAGCAAAATCACCTTACCTAGTGGACATCTTGGATGATGCAGAGGGAGAAGGTTGTGCGGCTTGTTTTATATAAAAGATAAAAATGAAAGTAGAAAGTATTCAATTTACCGTTGAGGAAATATTCGAGATGAAAGGGCGAATTGACCCAAAGCCTCAATATCAAAGAACACCTGTATGGAAGATTGATAGAAAGAGACTATTGATTGACTCTATTTTGAGAGGGTATGATTTGCCTAAGTTTTATTTAAATAAAATTTCCGGAAATGCTTTTTATGATTTTGAGGTTTGTGATGGTCAACAAAGGCTTAGAACTATTTGGGAGTTTTATGAAGACAAATTTTCATTAGGAAAAAATATTTCCTTCGAAGGAACTTCACTTGATGGTAAAAAATATTCTGAACTGAATATTGACACAAAAACATTTTTCAAGTCATTTACTTTAACGATAGCTCAAATTATAGAGGCTAATCATAGTGAGATACGTGACCTATTTGCTAGGTTGCAAAAAGGAATGGGTCTAAATCAAGCAGAACTGAGAAGAGCTCTTTCAACTCATATTGGCTCTTATGTTGAATCAATAGTTGACAACCATAACTTTTTTAAAAAATGTGGATTTCCTGATTTGAGAAACAAACATCAAGATTATATAGATCATGTAATTGCATACTTAGTTAATGATTTTAAGCATGATTTCAAGGGTCAAAGCTTAAAGGATGTATATATGAACGTTTCGCCAATACAAGCCACACAATTAATTAAAGATGTTGCTAATGTGATGGATGACATGGAAAGAATAAACTCCTATACAGTAGGGATTTTTAGAAATAAATGGGCATTTGTTGATTCGTTTATTATAATATTTCAAAATCGAAAAGAAGGAAGAAGAGTTATGTATAAAGAATTTTCAAATGCATTTAACGAGTTTGAAAAGCTAAGAAAACTTAATATAAAAAATCCAAGCTTTTTAATAGAGAAGGCATCTCCTTCAGATGAAGAAAAGAGATTGTATGAATATATAACCTCTTTCACGAAGGATGGAAGTTTAAAAGCTAACATGAAAAGACGAAATGAAGCATTCTCATTTCAATTTAAACACCTATTTAAATAAAACTATATGGCATTTGATTCAGGAAAAATACCAACAGACCTAGTTCAGTCTTTTAAACAAAGTAAAGGAGGGATTTTCATTGGTGCTGGACTTTCACAAGGTGCTGGTTTGCCAAGTTGGGAGGGATTGCTAAAGGATTTAATTCAATTAGCAGAAAGGGTAAGTTATAAACCTAACCATGACTTTATAGAAAGTTGTAAAGAATTATTGAGCCAACCTTCAAAATATTTACTTCTTGCCCAAGAATTAAAAGATTTTTTACAAGATTCATTTCGCAAGTATATCATTGAAACATATGCCGACAATTGTCCTCCTCCAACTGATGATCATTTGAAAATCATTAATTTTCCATATCAGTTCATAGTAACTACAAATTATGATACATTACTTGAAAACGCTTTTGTTAAAGTTCATGGTAAACAAGCAAAAGTCCACTCATTTAAAGATAGTCCAGACATTGCCTACGATTTATGGAATGGTAGACCTTTCATACTGAAAGCTCATGGAGATGCAAATAAATCTCAGCAAGGAATTATTTTAACAGAAAAAGATTATCGACAAATTCTTTTTCAAGAAAAGGGTTATCAAAGTATATTACAATCTCTATTTACAACAAAAACTATTTTATTTCTAGGTTCTTCACTTTCAGACCCAGAACTAAAATTGCTTTTAAGCTTTATCCATAGTTCCTTTCATGGTGGTGGCCCTACACATTATGCATTGATTTCTGAAAAGGAAATGAATAATGTAGAAGCAGAAAGTTGGAGAAAGAATTTTAATATTCAAATTATACCATATTCACCTGAAAACAATCATAGTGAAGTGTCGGAGTTCATTCATTTATTTGGGGAAATGCTTTCAAAATGATTAACGAAACTTCAATATACTTAGACTACAACTCCACCACACCCATCGACCCAAGGGTGCTTGATGCAATGTTGCCTTTTTTACAAGAGAACTTTGCCAATTCGAGCAGTACCCACTATTTTGGTCAAAGCATCAATGAAAAAGTGAAGCACGCTCGTGAACAAATAATTGATTTCATCAATGCAGAACCCAACGAATTGATTTTTACAAGTGGAGCTACGGAAGCCATTAATATTGCCATTAAAGGAGTTGCGGAAAGTTGCTCAAACAAAGGAAAGCACATCATCACTGTTTCAACTGAACACAAAGCAGTTTTAGACACTTGCAAGGACTTGGAAAGAAAAGGTTTTGAAGTAACTTATTTGCCTGTTCAAACTAATGGATTGATTGATTTATCTGAACTTGAAAAAGTTATCCGATTAAATACGATTCTTGTTTCCGTGATGTATGTCAACAACGAAACAGGAGTCATTCAACCCATCAAAGAAATTGCTATACTAGCTCACGAAAAAGGAGCATTGTTCATGACAGATGCCACTCAAGCCGTTGGTAAAATTGAAATTGATGTTAATGATTTAGGTATTGATTTACTTTGCTTTAGTGGTCATAAAATGTATGCTCCAAAAGGCATCGGAGCCTTGTATGTAAGAAATAAAACAAAACTCTCCCCACAAATTCACGGAGGCGGTCACGAACAAGGTCTGAGAAGCGGCACACTCAATGTACCTGGAATTATTGCCTTAGCAAAGGCTTGTGAAATAGCTAGTGAAGAAATGGATTTGTATAAAAGAAACATTTCGGAACTAAAAGACAAACTCGAAACTGAATTTTTAAAACTGCCAAATACTTCACTAAATGGTGATTCAGAAAACAGAATTTTCAACACCACCAACATCTGTTTCAAAGGACAGGATGCCAATGTTTTGATTGGCAGAATGAAAAATATTGCAGTTTCCAATGGTTCTGCTTGTTCTTCAGCATTAGTTGAACCCTCTCACGTTTTGAAAGCTATGGGATTAAGTGATGATGAAGCCTTTGCCTCTCTCCGTTTTTCATTGGGAAAATACAATTCAATTGAAGACATAGAAACAGTGATTAGCAAAATCAAAGAACTAACACAACCAAATTTTAAATATGCTTAAAGATTGCGATTGGTCATTAGATAGAGATTACAAAACTGGTTCAGAAAACGAACCCTTGCAATTCTATTTGGACGGATTGGCCAATAGCAATGAGTTTAGTTTATTGTTGGGTTATTTCAGTTCGTCAGCTATTAATTTGCTTTCCGTTGGTTTTGCTACCTTTATAAGCAAAGGTGGAAAAATGAGAATGGTCATCAACCATTTACTTTCAGCGAAAGACAAAGAAGCAATTTCCCGAGTGGAAGATAATCCCAATGAAATAAGAGTTTTTGATTTAACGGACATTGTTTCGCTAGGAAGAGTACTTGATGAATACGATACACACTTTTTTGAATGTTTGGCATATTTAATAGCTGAAAAACGTATTGAAATAAAGGTTATCAAACCCAAAAACGGAAAAGGAATAGCCCATTACAAATCAGGCGTTTTTAGTGATGGTCAAGATGCTGTTGGCTATCAAGCATCTTGCAACTTCACCTATTATGGTCTTTCTGAAAACATAGAACAACTGGAAGCATTTTTGAGTTGGGAAAACGGTAGGTCAAATAAGCTTATCAAAAAGCAACTTAAATTAATTGACGATTATTTTACTGAAAAAGATGAAGATGTTGAATATATCTCTGTTAGTGATATTGAAGTCGTACTAAAAGACAGATTTGGAAAGAAAGACATCAATGAATTACTTGTTCAAGAAGAACAACTTCTCAGAAAGAAACAGAGTTTAATTTCAAACCCCAAACTGAAAAAAATAATCACGAAACTTTTTAATGAAATTGAAATCATTAGAAGAACACCAAGGTTTCCTTACTCAGAAGGTCCGAGAGAATATCAGATTAATGCTTACAACAGTTGGGTTGCGAATAACTACAAAGGAATGTTTGCAATGGCAACAGGAACAGGGAAAACGATTACTTCCCTCAACTGCTTGCTAAACGAATACAAGAAAACTGGAATTTACAGAGCCATTATAACCGTTCCAACAACAGCTTTAGTTGAACAATGGAAAAAAGAATGTGCCAATTTCAATTTTAAAAACATCATTACAGTCAGTTCAAAAGAAAATTGGGATAACAATCTTGCATTTTTCAATACTGCTTCAAAACTGATTGACACTTCATACATTGTTATTGTAACTTATTCTTCATTACCAAGACCTAAGTTTCAAAGCTACTTTACTCAACTTCCCAAAGACACTATTTTAATTGCAGATGAAACGCACAATTTAGGTTCGCAAGGACTTTTAAGATTGTTGCCAAACATACACCTTGAAAAACGAATTGGCTTATCTGCAACACCGCATAGAAAATTTGATGAAGCAGGAAATCAATCAATTCAAGAGTTTTTCAATGATGAACCACCTTACATTGTTTCTTATTCAATGGAAGAAGCGTTGAATATTGGTTGGTTGTGTAAATACACATATTACCCACACATTATTAGGCTAACTGACCAAGAAATGGAAAGGTATAAGGAGCTTTCGCTTCAACTTTTACGAATGGGAATGTTTGACAATTCAACAGGTGAATTCAAAAGCACACCTCAAATAGAAATGAAACTTCTTGAAAGAAAACGAATCATACATAAAGCAGCCAATAAATTAGAAGCATTTAAAGCTATACTAAGAAGCGAGTTTGATAAAAGAAAGAATCTGAAATACACATTGGTTTATGTACCTGAGGGAATTGAATCAAATTTTGATGAAACGGATTACAGCATAGAAACAGAAGACGAAAACAGATTAATTAACGAATATACAAAAGCAGTGAGCCAAACAGATGATTCTGTGATGGTAAAACAGTTTACTGCAAATTCAAGTAACCGTGAGGAAATTCTGAAAAACTTTGAAGAAAGTAAGATTCACGTATTGACCTCAATGAAATGTTTGGACGAAGGTGTTGATGTCCCTCGTTCCGAATTAGCGATTTTCTGTGCAAGTACAGGAAATCCAAGACAATTTATACAAAGAAGAGGAAGGGTTTTGCGATTGCACAATAATAAAATTCACGCTACCATTCACGATTTAGTAGTTGTGCCGGAAGTTTCAGATGAAAGCACTTTTGAATTTGAAAAAGGGCTAATAAAAAAAGAACTTGAACGAGTGGTTGACTTTGCTAACTTAGCAATGAATAAAACAGACACTTACGAAACACTTAAAAGCATTTTAGACTACTATAATCTAAACCTTAACGATTTATAAAATTATTCTTATGGCAAGAAAAGACGATATACTCAAAAGTTTTTTAACTCACGAGCTACTTGAAAACAAATATGAATTCAAAAAAGAAGAACTGCCTACCACAGTTAGGGAAGCGCTCAATTCAGACAAGCCAATAATTAAAGCAATCGCTTTGATAGTTGAAGGATTGGACGGCACTTCACCAGTTACGGATCCAGTGTTGCGAAACCAAGTTACCCAATTCTTAAATGAGGCATTATGATAATCAAAAAAATACAAATAGATAACTACCTCTGTTATTACGATACTAACGCCTTCGAGTTATCAGAGGGTTTGAATATTATCCTTGGTGAAAATGGTGAAGGAAAAACTAAATTCTTTGAAGCTGTGGATTGGCTTTTCAATGGAGAAAGCCGAGAATTAGAAATGTTAGTTTCTGCCAAAAAGCTGAATGAAACGGAAATTGGAGAGTCTTTTCGGGTAAGGGTTTCAATGACAGTAGAACAATATGGTGAGAAAAGTATCATCACTAAATCTTTCCTTGCAAAAAAAGAAAAAGCAAATGAATGTTCGACTTCAAGTTTTATGATTGAAGGCATTTCTGAAAATAGTTCGGGTGAAAGAACTCAGGTTGATGGTCAAGCTCTTTTGGACAGAATCTTTCCCTATCAAATTAGGAAATATTCAATGTTCAAAGGTGAAGCGGAACTCAATATTTTTGAAAGTGATAGTGCATTAGCAAACCTTATAAATTTATTTTCGGAGGCGAAGCATTACGATAAATATTCTGAAAAGGGAGCTTTTTTACGAGAGAAAGCAGAAAAAGCAGTAGAAGATTCTTCAAAGCTTGATAAAAAAAATGAAGTTAATTATAAAAGACTCGAGGCAGATATTCTACAACTTGAAAATAAAAAGCACGCATTCAAAGTTCATTTAAACTCCACTGATGAAGAAATTAAGAAAATTGAAGAAAACCTACAAGATGCAGAGAGACACGTTAATAATGCAGATGCTTTAGAAACCATAAATAACAGAATAAAAAATATAGAAAATCAGATATCAAATCATTCGGCAAGGATTTATGAAAACTACACTACCTTCCTATTTGATGAAAATTGGATTCTAGTCAATTTTGAAACCTTTCATAAGGAGTTTGCAGAAAAAGTGTCAACGCATAGCAAAACTAAACGAGAACTTCAATCAGAATATGATAAACAAAAAGGAATTATTGAGGGTGTGAAAAAAGCTAAAGCAGAATTATTAAATAATGCTATTCCGCTACCTAACAACGTACCATCAAAAGCAGTAATGGAAGAAATGCTGAATGATGAAATTTGCAAGGTTTGCAATCGGGAAGCTAAAAGAGGTTCTGAGCCATACGAGTTTATGATGAAAAGGTTGAAAACCTATTTAGAAAGTCAAGTTATAGAAGAAAGTGAGCCAAATAAAGATGAACCTCTTTTTAAATTTGATTATATAAATAGACTTGATAATTTGAGTATAAGTCACGAAGACAACTTAAAAAATCTTAGATTAATAAGAACAAAAATCAAAGAACTATTTGAATTTAATGATGACCGTAAAAAAGACATTGAAGAGCTAAATGAACAATTAGAAAAGGAAAAAACAGAAAGAGAAAAAATATTAGGCAATTCAAGTATTGGTGCTGAGAAATTAAGTGATGTACTAAAAAATTACAATGCTTGGCAAAGAGACCTTAAAAATCGGAATCAAGACCAAGTGGACTATACAACAAAATTGAAAAGTCTTGAATCTGAATTAAAAGCAAAGAAGGAAGAAAAAGATAAAATTGACACAAGTTCAGCTAATTCTTTCTTGATAAAGACAAGAAACATCTTGCGTGACATTGAAACTATTTTCATAGAAACCAAAGAAAAGAAATTTGATGAATTTATTGAGAAACTTCAAACCAAATCAAACAACTTTTTCAAGTCCATCAACATTGATGCTTTCACCGGGACGATTGTATTTAGAAGAAGAAACAAGGTAAATCGTACAATAGTAGAAGTAGAATTGCAAGAAGATGGCAGGACTTTCTATAAGCCAAACCAATCATTATTAACTTCAATGCACATTTCAATCTTATTTGCAATTTCTGAATTGGCATCGGAAATTAAAGAAGAAAATTTTCCAATGATTTTTGATGCCCCAACTTCATCTTTTGGAGAAAACAAAACAGCTCAATTTTTGAACCTGATTTTTGAAACCGAAAATCAAAAAATTTTACTTATCAAAGATTTTCTGCACACAGACAAAACAACAAAAACACTTTCTATCAAAAAGGAATTTGAAAATGTTAGAAGAAACAAGGCATTTTGGGTTAAATTAGAAAGACCTTTTGACCCAAATAACTTGAAAACAATTAATTCACAAGTAATTACATTATAGATGAAGAATTTATTTGAAAAATGGAAAACTAAAGAACCAGAGTTTGATATTAAATTTCGGGAGTTATTGTTTGACAAGTTAACTAGAAAAGGTGGTGGGTCTGAGCAATCAAAAGAAGATAGAGGCAAGCAATTTGCAAATAACTATGAATTATATATATATGCATTTTTCTTGGGGCTTTATAATAATGAGTTTCAACCAATTGATAATGGAGTTCAAAAAGTTAGCTTTCGCTATCAAATTTCACTTTGGGGTAGTAAGGCGAATAGGTTAGATAGAAAAGACTTTATCAACTTACAAGAATATATATATATTGCTCTAATAGCAAAAACAGACATTGACCTAGTAGCCCTTGAAAAAGGAGAATTGGATGAAGATGATGCGGTAAGGCTGTTGATTAAAACAATGGAGTCATACACCAACGGCGGACTGATTTTGATTAAGGAGAAATTGGAAGAAAACCCTAATTACTTCCTTCAGCCGACTTCATTTTTAAATATGATTTTAGAGTCTGAAAAAGTATAAAGTTTAAGATATGCCTGAAAAAACTGTAAAATATTTAACTAGTCAAGAAGCAAAAAAAGAACTCAAAGTTCAAGATTGTGACTTGGCTCATATCAGAAATTCAGGCAAGTTACAATTTACGAAAAAGGGAAATTCCTATTTGTATTTAAAGGAATCTATTGAGAAATATAAAACAAAGAATTAAGTAGATGGGAAAAGCCTACAAACAAAAAAATACACACTTGCAAACCACTCAAAGCCAGCCCAAAAGCCAAAGTTTTCAAGAGAGTATTTTTATCCCACCCCTCTACAAGTTAATAACAAAAAATCTTACTTTCCCATAAAAATAAGATTTTTTCGACTGACAAACAAAAACATACGGACAACGAAAAGGAAAAACTAGTGTGCCAATCTAGCAAACGGATAAACAGATTTCTCAACATTACGCGCAAATAACACCACCGCACGCACGGGTCACGCAAACGAATCACCAAGGCATGGGGATAGTTGCTGCTATGGCTTTGAAATAACACCTAATTATCCTATTTTTACCAATAGATTGTGGGCGGTTTTGACAATCTGGCGTTATAAGTTGACCGTGTTGCATTTTAAATTCATTCATATGAAACGAGTACTTCTATTTTTTACTTTTTGTTTATTTGGACAGGTTTCCGTTTATTCTCAAGATTTGAGCAACTCCGGAAATTGGTTTTATATACTCACAAATAAAGAACCTAAAAACCATTGGGTGCAACCACTTCCCTTTCCGGAGTCGGCAGCTGATTATAGTGGACAAATCGAATATTCAGCAATGGAAAAAAGTAAAATGAGAATCATTGCAGAAGTTCTTAGAGAAGTTTATCCCAAACCAAAACTACATTCCAATGTTTTCCAGTTAGTGCCTTTATTCAACTCTGATAAAATGGATAAATCTAAAATTCCGACACGAGATTATCGCTTTGGTTACCGAATAGATGTTTCGACTCATCCTATGACGGTTGAAAATGGCAAACTTCAAAATAGTTTTAAGTTGGGTTATACTGACATTCCTTTTTTTCATTTCTTATCTGTAAATATCAATTATATTCCTGACTTTCTAGGCGGTTGGGGTTTTGAATACGATGGACCAAAAATAAATTTAGAAAAACACTTTACTTATCAAGAAATCAACGGCAAAGAAAGTAACTAACCCAAAGACCTAAACTTGGGATATGTTGTAAGTATAACTAGTAATAATGAAACCTTTACGGAGGCACAAAAAATTTTAGGCAACAATTATGGCGTTCCATCTTTAAACTTTGGCACTGAAGCGGATAAGCATTTCGTGTTTAGGAAATTTTCTTCTACAAGCATACTCAATGGTAAAAAAATAGATAGCAATGAACCAAGGCATAAAATCCATACAGTTGACAATATGGTGGTGATGAGCCACAACGGCAAAATGCCTTTAATTCCGCTTTCAATTGAAACCTATCTAAACATTTGCGATAAAATATGCGACGAAAGAATAAACACACACAAATTGATAAAAACCCAAAATGCTTCCGACTATGCAAAAAATAAAAAGCATTATGATGATATGGAAATAAAACTCATAGCTGAAGAAGAGGCAAACAAAGAATTTGTCAAAAACTTACGACAAGAATACAAAAACCGACTACAAGAACAAGCTATCGTAAACTTTGCATACAGACAAGTGTTTGAATACCGAAACTACTCGTCTTATGGAAAAGAAATAAGTAACAAAAATACAGGAGGTTATGAACCAACCGCTTCTGTAATTAAAAACTTTTTTATTACCAACCCCAAACTTGGCAAAGCATATTATAGCTACGACAAAGATTTCTATAAAAATATGGCAGATGGAGAAATTCGTACTATTGCAATAGTTTGGAGAGACTTTATAAGGACACCCGACCATCCAGCGTATGGCAAAGGCAACAGCATAGGTGAAAATAATGTAGTAGATAATCGCTACAACGATAATCCTGATTTCTATTTACACTATTTTCAGCAAAATTTCAATTGGATTAAATTGGCAGAAATTTTAGGAAAATAGGGTAATATAAAAAAAGTACAAAATCGAGAAGAAGCCCCACCGAAACTCGACAGGGAGCGCTGCTCACACCAGCGTACGTAACGGTCACGTATACGACTGTTCGCCAATTGATCTGGATAGGTGCTGCTTTGTCTTTGAAACAACACCTAATTATCCTATTTTTACCAAAGATTGTGGGCGGTTTTTCATAGTCTTACTTTGGCGGCAATTTCGTAGAAACCAAAATATGAACAAGACAATTCTCAAAGGAAACTTTTCTTTATTTGTATATCGTAATAACTGCCATAAACTATCACCATAGAGATTTTCGCAACTTGTCCCGCCAAAGTAGGAGTCTGACATAAGTCAGAACAAAAAAAATAATGTAATGTAACATTATACCAAAATTTGGTATGTTTGCATTTTAAATTATTTTGTCATGGCAAAAAACACATCAATTTTATTGGGAGATTATTTTGATAATTTTATCAATCAGCAATTAAAAAGTGGTAGGTTTTCTTCAGCAAGTGAAGTAGTGAGAACCGCATTAAGAATGTTTGAGCAAGAAGAATCAAAAAAAGCAGAATTAATAAATGAGCTTAAAAAAGGAGAAAAATCAGGGTTTGTTAAAGATTTTAGTAAAGATACTTTTTTAAAAAATTTACATAAGAATCATTTGGATAAATGAATTACAAAATAAGTAAAGAAGCATCAAATGACCTTGAGAAAATCTGGCTCTATACAATCGAAACTTGGTCTGTAGAACAAGCAGATAGGTATTTGAATTTACTTTTTGAGGAGATTGAATATTTATGTTTAAAACCAAAATCAGGATCAGATTTTGGAAACATAAGAAAAGGATACTTTCGTTCGAGGGTTAAATCTCATTTCATTTTCTATATTATCAACGAGAAAAAAAACGAGATAGAAATTATTAGAATTCTCCATCAACAAATGGATATTGAGAATCGCATATTTGAATAAATAAAAGGCATCTACCACAATCGAGCAGACAGTTCTGCCTAAATTCGACAAGGAGCACAGCTCACCCCAGCGTAAGTATAATCGGTTCGCCAAAGGATGAATTGTTGCTGCTAGGGCTTTGAAATAACAGCTAATTATCTTATTTTTACCAAAGGTAAGGGCGGTTTTTCGCAGCCTGCTGATTCCGGACAATAGGTACAGACAATGCAAAGGCAGACACTTCAGACAGATCATTTGCAGACAATGAGTTGGTTCAACGACACATTGGTTGACTGGGCAATTGCCGGAAAGCAATACTCCTTAAATGAACCAATAAAGAAAATTGGCAAGTACCATTTTGGGTTCAATTTCGACAGTTCTCTTATATCCGACAGCGGAGTATACGCAGTTCTATATCAAAAATTAGGAACAAAAGGACTAATTCTAAAAAATGGTGAAATCTTAAGAGAAATTAATCGTTCATATTATCATGCTGACGTTTTCGAATATCCTGTTGCCTTTGTGACTGCTAAAAATAAGAAAACTTATTTAATTCATTGCCCGAATAAATATTGTCAAATTGACTTTGAAGAAGTCGAAACAGGAGAAATTATTACAAAACATGCTGACCGAAATCCATCTGACTTTTTCCATTCACGCCTTGAAGTAAGCCCGAACAACACAACATTCATAAGCAAAGGATGGGCGTGGCATCCATATGACTTTGTCGAAGTATTTGATATAGAGGCATGCCTTCAAAATCCATTGCTTCTAGACAAAAGTAAAATATCACCAGATGTTGATGCAGAAATTTGTACTGCCAGCTACATAAACGATGACTTGATTTTAATAGGTTCTCCTAACGACACAGAATCATTCAATGATGAACCATCTGAAAAATTAAAAAACGGTCAAGTTGCAATTTGGAATATCAAGACAAACACTATTACAAATATAGTTTCTACCAACTTCCCTATTGGTGGACACTTGACAGCAATAGATGAAAAATATGCTTGGGACTTATTTGACTATCCAAAAATTGTGAACTATCAAACGGGGCAAGTGGAAGAAAAATTGGAAGACATTTCAACTGGACGGCAAGTATCTTCAATCATACATCATCTAGGAAATATACCTAAAATTGCTTTCAATCGTACGACGAAACAAGTAGCCATATCAAACAAAGACAAAATTGAAATTCTAACAAAGTAAAAAACAACCTCCAAATCAAATAGCCAACCCTAAAGTTGATTTAACGGAATCCGAAATACAAAATACATGTTTTACATCCATTTAGATTATATTTACACAGTCAAAAAATCATCCATGTGAAATCATTTTTTTTGTTTCTATTTTGCCTTTCTTCTTTCCCTGCCTTTTCACAAGATTCCACCTTTCTAAAAGTTCATTTTTTATATGGCTCGAAACCTTTGAAAAAATATAAAGAAACAGAACCAAAATGGTTTGGCGGTATTTTAGGCGGGCATGTTGGTATCGAAGGAGATAGCAATAAAATTGTCAACTTTCTTCCCAATGGAAAAGTGCATTTTATTGCCAAAAAGAAAGACAAACATAGTACTTATGCCATACACTCAGAAGAAAATTTCTATGCAATCCTCGGTGGCAACCCAGATAGTGTAAAAAAAGCCATTGTTTATATACCAATATCAGTCCAACAAAAGCAAAAATTTGATAGCATAACAAGCGATTATTTGATTGAAACACCTTATGACTATGCTTTCTTTGGCATGCGATGCGGCGCCGCATCGCACGACATATTAGGTCAACTGGAAATTATGCCCAATTACCGATATGGAAAGACAGCGAGAAAAATATTCTATCCTAAAAAATTGAGGCGCCGCTTGTTTAAAAAAGCAACAGCCAACAACTGGATGATTCTCCGGCAAGATGGCTCACCCAAAAGAAAATGGGAACACGATTAATATCATTTTCACTCACTATATTATCAATAAGAATATGGAAATTGCTTTAGATGAACAGCCAGAACCAATAAAAATAATACCTCGCAACGGTTTTATTGCATTTTTACTATCCCTTTTGACACCCGGGCTTGGACAAATCTATAATGGGCAGCCCAATAAAGCTGCGTGGTTTTTATTTTTCCTTTTATCCATACCAATGATATTTAATTTCGCCAAAGGGACAACCACCTTCTATGGATTGGTAGTTTTTATTGTTTATGTGGTCAGTTGGAAAATATTTATCATTATAGATGCCATAAGAAATGCAAACCGCCAAAAAAACTTTATTCCGAAATCTTATAATACATGGTATTATCATTTATTGATTGCGATTGGCATACTTGCAATAATTGCTATTTCCAATATTCCGAATCGAACAAAACCTTTTAGGATTCCGACCACTACCAACCATCCAACTATCATAGAAGGCGATAAAGTTATAGCAGATTTAAAGGCATACAAAAATAGTCAACCGAATTATGGAGACGTAATTGTATATACAAAACCTGATGGCTTTTTATACATTTCTAGAGTAGTAGGACTCCCAAAAGACAGTATTTCAGTAGTAGACAATATAGTCAATATCAATGGTGTACCATGTCATTCAACCTTTATAAAAAAAACATTCAGTGACAATATGCCAATGAAAATATACGAAGAAGAACTACCGAATGGGCATAAACATTTACTACTCAAAATAAATCAACCTTTTGAAAGCGATAAAGCAAATGCCGCTATGGTTGTAGTGCCTAAAGATGCTTATTACATTTTAGGGGATAATCGCGACAATTCTTTAGATAGTAGGTATATTGGTTTTATTACTAAGGATAAAATAAAAGGACGTGTATTATATAGCTTTTGGGGTCGCACAGGTAAAAAGAGAATGAATATAGATTTCACGCAACAATAATTTTAATAACTTTATTATCAATTGACTTTTTTACAAAGAATGAAAGAAGACATTCAAATATATCATAATAATCTTTCAATTACTGAGTTGGAAATATGTAGCTTACTATACGCAACTATTGAAGATGTATTAACAGAAGCAAATTACAAAATCTGGCATGCCCATCCAGTTTGGTTTATACATGACAATCCTATCGTAGGTTATAGTAAGCAAAAAAAAGGCATTAGGCTCATGTTTTGGAGTGGCAAAGATTTTCAAGAAAATAAACTAAATGTAATGGGAGAAAAATTCAAAGATGCCTCTATTTTTTACAATCATGTAACAGAAATTGACATCCATGATTTAAAATGCTGGCTAAAAAAATCCATCACCATTCAATGGGACTATAAGAATATTGTTAAGAGAAAAGGACGATTAGAAAGACTTTAATAATATGAAAACGACTGCCCACCACGACGATAAAATCGCCAACCTGACTTTTGCTTCAGTATATCCACACTATTTGACTAAAATTGAAAAAAAAGGAAGAACCAAAGCAGAACTACATCAAGTGATAACATGCTAAAAGGGCAATTACCAGTTCTGATTTGCTATATGGTGTAAAGTTTATCTCTGTCAGAACATCTCAGTTGGTATATCCATTTTGGTTAACCGGATTTGACGATCATAAGCTACAAGAACTAATGGATAAGAAGGTAAATTTTAAGACATTCTTCGAACTGGCGAAACTACCAACTAATGCGTCACTAATAAAGGGGGTAATTTGTGGCTATCGAATAGAAGAAATTGAAAACCCGCTCACCAGACAAGTACGTTATTTAGATAAATTAATTGATGAGTTAGCCAAAGGCAAGACTATGGCGAAGATTTTGCGGTGAGGTAAATGATATCAAGGAAAGGAATCTTATATGAAAATTAAGGACTATATCAGCAATATTCCATATCAATATATTGAAACTTATTCACTTTTAAGAGGTGAAACATATGTGGAATTTTACAACAACTTACATAATGAAATCAATGAACTTGAAACATCTATAAAAGAACTTAAGTTTGGTTGGATTAAACAAACCAAACGATTGGCAGAACTTAGAAAATATATAGACCAACCTCAATACATCCTTACCAATACTAGTGATTTTCATCCAACAAGCGAAAAAAAATCTGTTATTGTTAGAGATGACCCTGAAGATTTACTTTTGAATACTGCTTTATCTATTGATTATAATGAAGCAGATGACTTCGAATCAGCTTGTAGCCCAACATTTAGAGATGCTTTAGTCTTTTATGATGAAAGAAAACAGATTATTACCGCCTTAAACATATGTTTTGAATGTAAAAAAATGGATACGAATGAATCAAAATCAATAATAGCGCACTATAAGCATTACCAAAGTTTAGCCACTTTTTTACAAAGACAGGGTCATGAAATTTAGTTAACGCTAATTATTAGCTAGATGACATTATTTTATCAACTGACCAAGAAATACGGGATCAACAAAAACTAAAAATTCAGAAACCTAAAAACACTGAATTAAGACAAAACACGATTTGATGAGATTGTACAATAGATATATACATGGAGAAACAGAACAAGTTTATGAAGAGATTTATGCCTTGGGAAATATTGCATTTTCATCGGCAAACTTACCTGATATTGAAAAAGTTTTAATGGAGACATTCCACCGTGTATCTTTTAACCTTAATGTCATTTACAAAGAACTTAAAGCCATCAACTATTGTTTCACTGCGAACACGATGTATAATTTCCAAAAACCTTTGCATCCGCCTTTACCGAATACCAATATTTTACTCAATCAACTCGACCTATCCGTAAAGCCATTTGGATTCGTGCCACTTTCATTGAAGTATTTTTACAAAATCGTTGGTGGCGTAAATTTTGTCTGGGATTACGAAACAAATGAACACCTCATGTGGCAGATGGCCGACCCCATTCAAATAACAAGCCTAGATGGACTAATAGAAAACGTTACTAATGGATACTGGCAGGAAGAAATGCAGCAATATTTGGATGATGCAATTTTTGAAAGTGCCTTTTTAGAATTATCCGCAGATGATTTGCATAAAGACAATATTAGCGGTGGGCAATCTTATGCAATTCAAATTACAAGTGAACCTAGCATTGACAGTAATTTCTGGAACGAACCAAATAGAACAACATTCATTAACTACCTAAGAATATGCTTCCAAAATTGTGGTTTCCCAGGAATACTCCGACCCGATATAAACAATGACTATCAGGCGTTTTTTGACAAAGTCAAACCGCAACTCAAGCCAATATAAATAATTCTTATATCTGACTAAGTAAATTCCAATATTTTGTAAAACACAATAATTATAGTCAGGGAATACTGTAATACTGTGTTTTATTTTTTATTTATATTTGGCATGAGTTAACTATACGAAGCTATATTCAACCGAAACTATTAAATCATTTAAAACAAAAATATTATGGGTGCATGGGGACATGGATATTTTGATGATGATGCTGCTTTAGATTTCATGGCTGAGATCGAAGCGTCTGATTATCCGAAAGAAATTATTAAAGAAGCTTTAGAGATGGCTATTGAAACCGATTACTTGGAAGCCGATGAAGGCAATGCAGTTATAATTTCTGCAATTTATATAGATAAACAAATAAATGGTACAAAATTTTCCGATGAAGACAGTGATGAACCTTTGGATGTAGATACTTTTCCCGAAAGGCATCCTTACATTGACTTTTCTGACTTACAAAACGATGCCGTACTAGCTTTAAAAAGATTGCTTGACAACAATTCAGAACTGAATGAGTTATGGAAAGAAAATGAAGAAGATTATCCAGCTTGGCAACAAGGAATAGTAGGACTCATAAAACGACTGCAAGAATAGTTGCCTTATAATATTCCTATAACTTCATCCTATATAAATAATTCAAGAGTCTTTTCGTACCCTAATAATGAAGAAATCATAGCAAAGGTATCTTATATACTTTCATTATCTATCTTTGAAATCAAAAACAGAGTATAAAGTCGATGAATTATAAAATCATACAAGACATAGACAAACTCCTTCATTTTATTGAATGGTTGCCAGAACTTCAAAAGGGAGAGGCTTTCTATTGTTCTTTGTTTGCTCGCTCTAAATACGGCAAAGATGTCGGTCTACTAAAATCTGACAAACAGCAGCTAAAACGCTTTACTTCCACAAAAGAATTTTTATTCGAAAAAATTAAACAGTTGGAATGTGAACTTGGAACCTATTATCAAAAACATGTTCCAATCCCACAGGAAGCATTGGCAATATACATCAATCCAAATCCAAGAAGTTACGAAAAAGCTGCAAAAGAAGGACTCAAAAGACTGGCAGAACTTATTACTAAACCGTATGATGGGTATAATCCACATCAGGAAATAATGTCAGAGATACAAAAAGCTTGTAGTAGGAAAATATATTTTGATATTGATTTTGATGGCGTTGAATTGGAAATGGTTCGTAAAAAGGCTTGTGAAATAATCAACCCAGACTGTCTTACCTTTTTACAAACGCGCGGTGGGTTTCACTTATTGATAGAACTTGCGAAGATTGATAAAAAATATGAAAAAACTTGGTATCCGTCCATTTCTAAAATTGAAGGCATGGATGTTCGGGGCGATAATTTGATACCCATGGTAGGTTGCTACCAAGGTGGCTTTACACCAACTTTTTATAAACAGACAAAAGAAATATAAACCAAAGGATTCACGATTTAAATACAAAAACGAATGACATAATGGACAAGTTTCTCCCTTTAGTTACATCCTTGAGGATTATAGGGATGGAAAAAACAAACTGAATTTTAAAGATTCACTCAAATAACTTAAAAATTGATAAAAATGGCAACAGAAATCATGACTCCCGATTGTGAAATTTTAAGTTCCAGGGTTTTTAATACAAATAGAGAACTTATTTACCGTGCTTGGTCAGAACTAGACCATTTGAAAAATTGGTGGGGACCTGCCGGATTTACCAATACCTTTAATGAATTTGACTTTCGTGTAGGTGGCAAATGGCGTTTCATCATGCATGGTCCCGACAAAGGAAACTATGTCAATGAGTGTGAGTTTATTAAAATAGAAAAACCATCACTCATTGCATGGAAGCGCCATTCAAAGCCATTGTTTCAAGTTGTGGCAACATTTGAGGAATTAGCACCCAATGAGACTAAGTTGGTCTTCAGAATGCTATTTAATACGGCAAACGAATGTCGTAAGGTAAAGGCTTTCGCCGTTGATAAGAATGAAGAAAATTTCGACAGATTGGAAGATGAGTTAAAAAAAATGAGTCAATAAAATTAACCCATTTGAAGTCGCATACATCTCTGCGCTACAGCGGCCATTTATACAATTCTTTTATCTTTCCGATGATTTCAAAGCCATGCCCCCAATTGGTGAGCGCTAACATCAACAAGCATGCTATAACAAAACCCTTCACAAGTATGATTTTCGCTTGTAACGCTGGAGAAAAGCCCATTACAGTACTTTTCATTTTCTTAGCATGTATGGCAGCGATATGTGCAAAAAATGAAAACACCGCTAAGAAGTAATAAGGTATAAACATAAAAAAATACGGAAAAGTATTCAGTCCCGCAATACCGAAATAAGTATTGGTATCCAAATGAAACAACATCCTTCCGGAAAATACCGCTACCAAATGAAACAGGAGAAAAAAGGCAAGATACAAACCCGAGTAGTACTGTACTTTATCAAAAAAAGTAGTTTCGGTACGTTTACGCACTTGTCTAATCAATTGAATACCGGAATATACCTGAAACAATGCCGCTATAACAATGAGTATTTCTACCACGATAAAGCGATACACCTTCCTAAATAATTCCATTATTTCCAAATGCTTTTCCACTCCGAATAAAATCATACAATGATTCAGCAAATGAAAACCAATAAAAATCGTCAACACAACACCTGAGTAATAGTGAAACTTTCTAGTATTCATAAATAAATTTGTACTTAAATTTAAGTAAAGCGCATGAAAACATATACTTTTGCCCTAAAAAAAATATGTCGCTAACAAAATCACAACATGCCATAGCTTTAGAAGATAAATACGGTGCACACAACTACCACCCACTTCCCGTAGTTTTGGCGAAAGGAAAAGGTGTAAAAGTATGGGATGTAGAAGGCAAGGAATACTATGATTTTCTATCCGGATATTCTGCGCTCAATCAGGGTCACTGTCACCCTGCAATTGTTAAAGCGATGCAGGAACAGGCAGAAATACTTACATTAACATCCAGGGCATTCTACAATAATATCTTAGGGGAATATGAGCAATACATCACCGAATATTTCGGCTTTGACAGAGTGTTACCTATGAATACAGGTGTGGAAGGAGACGAAACCGCCTTAAAGCTCTGTAGAAAATGGGCATATACCGTCAAAGGCATACCTGATAATGAAGCCAAGATTATTGTCGCCATAGACAATTTCATGGGGCGTACCATCGCAGCAGTTTCTGCGTCTACAGACCCTTCTTCCTATAAAGGTTTTGGCCCTTATGTGCCGGGGTTTATCAAAATTCCCTTTAACGACCTTACAGCATTGGAAGAGGCGCTTCAAGACAAAAATGTCGCCGGGTTTATGGTAGAACCCATTCAGGGAGAAGCAGGCGTTAATGTTCCCGATGAAGGATATTTAAGCGCTGCGGCAGCACTCTGCAAAAAAAATAACGTACTCTTCATCGCAGACGAAGTACAAACTGGCATCGCCAGAACTGGCAAACTACTGGCATGCGATCATGACCAAGTAAAACCGGATATTTTGGTTTTGGGAAAAGCACTTTCCGGCGGTACCATGCCCGTTTCAGCGGTATTGGCAAGCGATGAAATCATGTTGACCATTCATCCCGGCGAGCATGGTTCTACTTTTGGTGGCAATCCGTTAGCTTGTAAGGTAGCAATGGCGGCGTTGGAAGTGGTGAAAAATGAAAAACTTGCCGAAAATGCCTCCGCAATGGGAGAAATATTCAGAACAGGAATTAGAAAAATTGACTCGCCTTTGGTTGAATTGGTGCGTGGAAAAGGGTTGCTGAATGCGATAGTCATCAAAGATGAAGAGAAAAATAATCTCGCTTGGGACATCTGCATAAAACTTGCTGAAAATGGCATTCTAGCAAAACCCACCCATGGGAACATCATCCGATTTGCCCCACCACTGGTTATCACAAAGGCAGAAATGGAATATTGCGTAGGACAGATAGCCCAAACATTGTCCACTTTTTAGCCATTTATGTGAAAACATCCGTATCAGTGCAAGCCTTATATGCATGTTCTCTAGAAACCCATAGTACGAATGATTTGCATCTGCGTGAACTTTGTGAAAAATCTTGGCGTACTTAGTGGTTAGAGAATATCACAAAGTCCACTAAGCATACACAAAGTTGCTCAAAGTTATCGCAAGACGCAGTACTAAAAACTCAAAACCAAAGGCTTATCACTTTTTAAGGGAAATTAATGTTCATGTCCTACGATTCCTTTCCAATAAAAACTTCCCTCCTACCGAGGCTAGAATAATAACGGCGCCTACGTAAAACCCCCAACCCATTTCCTTATTTTCATGGAAGATAAAATAAGCCAAAGTAATGCCGTACAAAGGTTCTAAGTTCACTAAAAATACGGCTGTAAAGGCAGAAATATGACGCAAAGACCATATACTGAGAATAAACGGCAAGACGGTACAAAAAACAACCATAAAAACCAAATAGTAGATATTTTGCTTATCCGGCAATACAAAAGGCTCATTTCTCCAGAATAGCATTCCTGCAAACACGATACTAGAAAACAAAAAACCACCTGTCATCTCACTCCAAGTGACTACAAATGGATGCTTTTCGGCACCATACTTTTTATTTAGTATAGAAAAAGTCGCCGCCAATAAAGAAGATATTATCCCTAAAAATATGCCCCATAAATAGCCTTTTGGCACCGATTGTGCTATCAATAACATAGCAGGAACCATCAACAATCCGAACAATAAATCCGTTTTAATCAATTTTCTTTGAAAAAAGAATGGCTCCATCATCGCAGTAAAAACGGCGGTCAATGCGATCAAAACAACACCTATGGAAGCATTGGACAACTTAATACTGCCATAGAAACAGAGCCAATGCAGGCAAACTATTGCTCCGATGCCAAAGAATCTCAAAAAATCTTTTGTACTAAAGCTTCTAACATTTCCCCAAAAGGTCGGCAGCAAAAGAAATACAGCGGCAGCCATTCCCATTCTAAAAAAGACGAGGCTGACGGCATTTAGCGTAATAATTTTGCCGAGAATAGCCGTAAAACCCCAAAGGAAAACACAAAAATGGCTGACGAGATATGCCTTCTTTTCATTATTCACAGGATAAATTTGAACAAAATATCAGGAATATTACTATTTTTGAATAGAAATAAAATTCAAATAATATGGCAGAGAGAAAATATAAGACGTTGAAAGAATTTTACCCTTTTTATTTAACAGAACACAGTGACAGGGTTTGTAGAAACCTTCATTTTGTTGGCACTACAGGTTTATTTATACTGCTGGTAAATTTCATTTTAAACCCTACTTGGTATAATTTCCTTTTCATGCCATTATGTGGTTATGGGTTCGCATGGGTAGGTCACTTCTTCTTTGAAAAGAACAAACCTGCTACCTTCCAATATCCCGGTTTTAGCTTAGCTTCAGACTTCATCATGTACTACCATATCCTTACAGGACAAATCGGCAGAAAAATGGAAGAAGCCAAAGCAATTATAGGTAAAGGGTAGTACCTCCTAACCATATAGCGAAACTTTACCGCTAAGAATACAGGTACTTTACTTTTTCAGCACTTTTGTTTTTACAAACAATAGCAAGAATGCTCCCAGCGAGGCTATGCCGATACTTTTTATATTAAAGCCATCGATATCGCCAAAACCCACCAGCTTTGCAATAAATCCGCCAATAAAAGCACCAATAACACCGATAAGAATGGTCATTATCCAGCCTTCCTTATCATCACCGGGGTTCAGCAATTTGCCAATTGCACCTGCAATCAACCCTACTAATATCCAAGAAACAATTCCCATACTATTACTTTTTGTTAAAAATAAGCAATATTTTAGTCATTCGCAATTAATAATTTAGATGTCAACAATCGTAATAGATTTGGAAATGTGGAAATTTGGAGATATGGATGTCGCAGTACGCAATACGAATATCGCTGTACGAATGATTACTTGCTCCTCGCTTTTATACCCCATGTAAACGACCATTCATTGACCACTTGCCCTTCTGTATCATACCCTTTAACGTTGGTTACAAGTGTTTGCGCCTGTCCTGTTTCTACTGCTAACGCTACGGCATTTCTAAATTGAATACCTTCTTCACAAACAAAAGTGACTTGCGTCAGGGCGCGTTTTACAAACTTTGCTTCACATGCCGTTACAAATGTTGAAATGCTCGGCTTCGACTGATACGTGTACATCAATAATAAGGCGCCGGGTGCCATTTCTGCCGCCATGCCAAGCACCGCCCAATAGGTCGTTTTAAAAGGATTATTATTCATCCATTGATAAGGTACGGTTGTCACACATTTTTCCTCGCTGAGTTCAATCACTTTACATCCGGCAAAAAATGCCATAGGTACCGAAGCGAATAACCCCATCTTAAATTTTACGCTGGAAAGCATATCAGAACGATAAGCTTCCATTTTCTTTTTGTCAAACTCAACAGACATACACTTATTTATTGCGACAAAATACTTAAAAAATCACCTTAAAGAATGTTTTGGCATTATTTTTTCTTAATACAAGTAAAAAATATAATGAAGTTTCTTTACTCGTTATTGGGTTATTTCCGTTTACAATGTCCTAAATGCCATAGTTTCTTAGGTTATTTTCGTAGAAAGGACTTGAAAAAATTCCCTATTGTTATCAATTGCAGTTGTAGTCAATCTGTTGTTGCAGAGATACAATGATTTTTAGTTCTGGATTATTAACTTTGCAACTCAATTTTTAAAATGAGAACGTTCGCATTACTTTTTTTGCTTTTCATAACCTATTCCATCACGAATGCACAACAAGTGGAATATTTCCCTCCGGCAGTGAAATATCAATTGGATACTGCTTGGAATCGGGTAATTGACTATACTATGTCTGGAGAATATGACAACCTGCGTTCCTTCACCTACTTGGAGAATAACGACTTCCGTTTGCACATTAGCAATGAGATCATTGAAGGAGAAGCCATCAGCCAACAAGCCATGGCGAAAGACATCGAAGATTATGCTACACAAAACAATTTCCCATATACCACCTCCCAACAAGGAGCATTTACACTCGTCAAGTATACAAAAAAGGAACAAAATCCAGCAACTGGCAAGTTGGATGAAACCCAATTGCGTTACAATGCCATGACTACCTTTGAAGGTTACTACGTGTTTGTCATGATGTGGGCACCCAAAGAATTTGAATACTTAGCAGATATTTTAATAAAAGATGCCTTAAAAAACATACAAACATGTACTACTACCGAAATCGATAAGTACTATAACCTTCCATTGACGCAAGAGAGAGCGGATTCTTTGGTACTTTCAAAGGTTGGTATATATGAGTTTCAGATAAAAAATTATCTAAAGAATGCCTCCGTTGAAGAACTGTACTTGCTTATCCATACAGAAACACAGGAAAAACCTACCACTGAGCAATTAGATAAATTTGTACAAGATAGTGCTACTTGGTTGCCAAAATTAAATGAGCAATTTAGTCATGAACTTGAACAAGTAAAATTCCAAACCATTAATGAGGTATATGGACAATTACAGAATCAATTTAGTTTTACCAAATTTTATGGGTTAAAAAGGAAATTTCTAGCGGGCGATTTACCTTTGAATGAATACTTAGAATACCAATTTACTGATAAAACCTATGGGGAAATGGATGAACTCTTCTGGATGGCATCCGGCAAGCTTCCTCAGGCACAGAAAGCTTTTAATAATGCGATATTAAAGAATGTCTTTAAGAATGGATTTGATGCCATTCAAGAAGCTGACCATGCCGAGGTATATCGGACATCAGGAAATTTCGTCACTTCTCTATTTTTATTGCAACAAAAAGACGATATTCAATTAAAAACCATGCAATTTCAACTATTGGACAGCATTTGGAAATACACCATTACTGATGTTGGCAACATTCCTGAACCGGGTTACTATTTATTTTCGGATAATAAAGACACCACACATGGGTATATACTGATTAAAACAGATGCGCACGATGCTTTCATTGGGACGAAAGAATTTAATAATTCGGCTTACCTTCCGGTGCGATACAGATCAGACAAAGACAGTCTGTTTAAACTAATATACAGCAATATTGGTGTAAAAAATGATACCCTATTGCATGAATTTGTCGGTTATGGCAAAGAGTTGTATGAGTCAAAAAGCATTAAGGCCATCGCTCCCATGATTCCCTTTGACTCTATCTATGCACCTGACCACCAATCGAAGTTTTATCAATCTGCCGAATATCGAACGCGCATTCATCAGATGGAAAGTTATAACGATAGTCTCTTAGCCATTGAGGAAGCGGTATTAAAAGGACTCAAATCAGGGGTAACGCCTGAACAACGCCTTTATGTGAGCCATATAGCTTTTGAAGATATCAACGGAGATGGAAAAAAGGAAGCATTCTGGATAGCCGTTTCAAATGGAAACATTATTGATTTCCAGTGCTTTACCGTTTCTAAAGCGAATATCATACAAGTGCCGGAAAATGGCTTGGAAACCAAGCTTAAACAAACAAAACTGTATAAAATGTTGGCACTTCGGTCGCAGCAGAAATCAGAGACGGAATGGTAATATACCGCACAAAAACGTGCGCAAAGGTTTTTACCGCAGATAAGTTTCGACCAATAAATTAGGAGAAATGATTCTCATTGTGCACTTCGCACATTCCTTGCGACTTTGCGGTTAAACCCAGTATATGCGTTAGAAATTTACTGCAAGAAAATTCTACTTCATATCTATTTCTGTACTCATTTTTCTGTCCTCAACGTAGTAGCACTACGACTGCGGGAGAAAAATTCCGTGCCTCATAGCTATTTTGTATAATTTTCTTTCGTCACAAAGTCCAACGCTTATTCTGGGTTAAAAAAATAACCAAAACCAATCTTACGACCTAACAGACGTGCCACACTTTCGAAGTGTGACACATTCATTATCAGCACTTTATCGCTTATTCGCAGTCGGATCCACATTAACATAGAACAAAAAACATCCTTCCATTTGATTTTTTGTTAGTTTTGTGCATGAAAAATCTGGTACTATTCGTCGCTATCTGTAGTTTTTCTATACTTCTTGCTTTCTCGTGCAAACAGGAAGAAGCCCTTAACGACTGTGAACGCCTACAGTATGGGAAAATTATTATGAACCATTTTAATCCGGCATGTCTTGGCAAAGTCTACTATTTGGTAGACCATAAAACAGAGAAACAGGGTTTTTGCAATGATTTTGCCGTTGAATTAGATAGTATAGATGTTGGAACGAGAATTGTAGAGGTGCAGAATGGTTCAAGAAACCAGATTTTTATCGATACCATTGAGGTAGAAGTTTGTAATAATATTGTTGTTAACTGGTAATTAAAATATAAATCAATGAAATTCTTATTAAAATTTATCTTACGTGCCCTTATCATACTTCTAATCTGCCATTATCTGCCCGGTACTACCTTAGACTCAGGTACACCTTTGGAGAATTTCAAAACTGCATTGATTGTTGCCATTGGATTAGGATTGCTAAATACTTTCGTCAAGCCATTATTGGTTTTGTTTACCATTCCAATTACATTCTTAACACTCGGTTTGTTTTTGTTGATTATCAATGGTCTTATCGTATTAATTGCTGCACGATTGATTCCAGGTTTCCATGTGGACGGTTTACTTTCCGGACTTATTTTCAGTGTTATTCTCTCGATATTAAGCTGGTTTGTTGAAAAATTCATCGGTGATAAAGACAAAAAGAAGAAGCAAAAAAAGGATGATTAACCAATAATTAGAAAACCATGAGACGCTTATTCCTTATAAGTTGTTTGCTGGTCATGCATACTATTTGCGGACAGACTACATCTTCAGGAATAGATACTACAGAGATTGTTACGATTGGAGGGATTCAGCAATTCATTAAAATTAAAGGCAAAGAAAGGGCGAATCCTATATTGCTATATTTACATGGAGGTCCAGGTGAATCGGCAATGGAAGATGCTGATACATTCACAAATAAGCTTCAGGAGTATTTTGTTGTTGTGCAGTGGGATCAGAGAGAAACAGGGCATACATTGGAGCTAAATCTCTCACCAGACCCATTAACAGTAAAACTAATGCAGAATGACACCTATGAATTGATAACAAAACTTCTTACAATGTTTGAAGACGAAAGATTATATTTAGTGGGTCATTCTTGGGGAAATGTTTTAGGGTTTGATATCGCTGACAAATACCCACAATTTTTGTATGCATATATTGCCATAAGCCCGCACATAAAAAATTCAGATAATATTTGGCTAGATAAAGTCAAGAAGTACGAAAAAGAAAAAAACAATCTGATTGCTGTAAGAGAGTTAGATACCATACAAGTTCCGTTTAAAAATTTTGAGCAAATGTTTACAGCACGCAAGTGGTTATCCGATTTCGAAGGAGACCCAGTGCCGGATTCTATGGTTGCTACCTATATAAAAATGTTAGAACCTTGGAGAAACACATGGTTTTCAGTTGTTAAAGAAGTGGACGAAATTGATTTCTCAAAAAGTTTAAAGCGAGTAGAATGTCCGATTTACTTTTTTCTAGGTAGAAATGACCACGTTACACCTCCAACAATTTCTGCGCATTTCTATAAAAAACTAAAAACACCAGAGAAAAAATTGTTTTGGATGGAACAATCAGGACATTTAATACCAACAACAGAGCCTCAAAGATTACAAGAAATAATTATCAACTGCATACTTTTAAAAGCTACCACGAAATAAAGGTCATACCATTGCTAATTCAATCAATTAATTACGACAATCCATATAATATTTAATGCACGAATAAATATTTAGGCTTACCTAATTATTTATTAATACAAATCTAATTTACATTATTATATATTTGCTCTGTGAAAAAGAATATAGGTTGGACAAGAGAAAGAACGAGTAAATCATTAGCGGAAGTTAATGGCAGCATATCAGTCCCACTTCATTCCGGGGTTTGGAAGAAGCTTCTAGCTTTTACAGGTCCCGGTTTAATGGTGGCAGTAGGATACATGGATCCGGGGAATTGGGCAACGGACATTGCCGGAGGTGCACGATTTGGGTACACTTTGCTATCGGTAATACTAATTTCCAATATTTTTGCCATGTTCTTACAGCATTTGGCAGTAAAACTAGGCCTGGCAACGGGAAGAGATTTGGCACAAGCATGTAGGGACAGTTATAGCACCCCGGTAAATTTCATCTTATGGATTTTTTGTGAGGTTGCGATAGCCGCCTGTGATTTGGCTGAAGTAATCGGTTCAGCATTGGCATTAAATCTCTTGTTCGGCATACCTATGTTTTACGGCGTATTGATAACAATTATGGATGTCTTACTCATATTGTTCCTCACCAACAAAGGTTTTCGCATCTTAGAAATCATCATGGCCACACTAATTCTCACCATTTTATGTTGTTTTGGCTATGAAATGCTCGTTGCGAAACCCAATCCGGGAGAAATGCTTAAAGGCTTAGTGCCTACCTCAAAAATCTTATCCAACCCAGACATGTTATATATTGCCATTGGCATATTGGGTGCAACGGTTATGCCGCATAATCTGTATTTACACAGTAGCATTGTACAAACACGTGCTATTCAAAAAACATCGGCAGGGATAAAAAGTGCCATTAAGTTTGCTACCATAGATTCTTCTTTGTCGCTATTTATTGCCTTTTTTATCAATGCTTCCATCCTCATTCTTGCTGCTGCCTCTTTTCACAAGAGTGGCTTAGAGCATGTTGGCACAATTGAAGAAGCATACAAGTTGCTGAATCCCATTTTAGGTGTGAAATTTGCCGCCGTTTTTTTTGGAATTGCCCTTTTAGCTTCCGGGCAAAATGCTACTGTAACCGGCACCCTAGCCGGACAAATCGTTATGGAAGGATTTTTAGATATCCGTTTAAAACCTTGGCAAAGGCGTCTAATCACGCGATTAATAGCGGTCATTCCTGCATTGATTGTTACCTATATCTCGGGGGAAAATGGCGTTACGGACTTGTTGGTATTAAGTCAGGTGATACTGTCTTTACAGCTTAGTTTCGCTGTCATTCCATTGGTTTCATTCACTTCAGATGCTGCTAAAATGGGTGAGTTTGTCAATAAAAAATGGTTAATTATAACTGTTTGGGGCATTGCCCTTACCATCGTTTCTCTAAATATTTACTTACTTTACCAAACATTTTTTGGTTAGTATGGCAAAATCTACAAGATGCAACCCGCATCTTTCATTTATCAAGGAAGGTTATGATGGCAATACCATTATCGATGGTCAATATGTATATAAAAACAAGTTGGAAAAAGTACCTTTTGAGCATTTGGCAAAATGGTTGCTAACGAAAAATCCTCAGAAACGAGAAAAGAAAGCAGATACCTATATTCCTGAAGTAGATAAATCTAAAAAAATCCTCCACGAAAAGAAGGATTTTATAATGTGGCTAGGACATGCTACTTTTTTAATACAAGTTGACGGTATTCGTATCATCACGGATCCGGTTTTGGATAATATTTCATTTTTCCTAAAACGGAGATGCCCGCTGCCTTGCCATATTGCTGAATTAAAGGATATAGATTATATCATTTTATCACATGGTCATCGCGATCATTTGGACATTTCCTCACTTTGTAAACTATACGACCACAACCCAAATGCAAAAGTTTTGTGTCCGTTAAATATTGGGCAGATTATTCGTAAAAATACGCCTTACCATAATATTACGGAGGCGGGATGGTGGCAAAGATATGATGAAGAAGCTATAAGAATAGAATTTCTTCCTGCGAAACACTGGAACAGAAGGCATCTTACAGATTTTAATACGACTTTATGGGGAAGTTTTGGCATATATGGTTCGAATGTTTCTATTTATTTTGCTGGTGATACCGCATTAGGGGAACATTTTAAACAAATCAAGGAAACTTGCGGTGCGTTTGATTATTGTTTAATGCCTGTTGGCGCTTATAAGCCAAGATTTATCATGGAATGGGCGCATACATCGCCGGAAGAAGCTGTGGAAGCCTTTCATCATTTAGAAGGTAAAGTCTTTATTCCCATGCACTATGGTACTTTTGACTTAAGTGACGAACCAGCCGGTGAGCCGATACAACAACTTAGGCAAATGGAGAAAGCACACGAAATCCAAGGGAAACTCCTTATACCAAAACTGGGAGAATTAGTTTATCCGGCATCGTAGTTTACGACACAATTATGGCTTTTGGGATGAGATTGACAGGTTAGAATAAAGCCTTCTTCTTTCTCTTCTTCTGTTAGTGGCTCATCATCGTCCATTTCTACCTCACCTTCTTCTAAAAGTGCTTTACAACTGCAACACGCCGCTACTCGACATGCATAGGGAGGATCTATATTTGCTTCTATAGCTGCTTCTAAAATGGTTTGTCCTTCTTCAACTTTCAACTCATAGTTCTGTCCGTCAAGAATTACCTTTACTGTATAAGACATGTATAAAAATTAAACTTAATAAATTTAGTTCATGAGCACATTCTGTAAAACATAGACCGTATTATTGATAAAATGGTACGGTTTAGGTCTGAACAGAGGGATGGTATTGTGAATGTAAATCGCATTTACCTGTTTGATGTTATAGGCATTTACTTGAATGATGCCCTGAGAGGAAGCCCCAAGTTCTGATAATTCTTCTTTTGTAAAAGTACAACTGGTAGAAGTACCCGTCTTAACTTTGTAAACGAACTTACCAGAAGCATTTCCAATGGCATATACTACCTCGTAAGCACCAGTTACGGGAAAATTCAGAACGGTAAAATTGGTGTCGATATCTATTACGGCTTGATTCCTAACTACTGGGGATGAAGGGAATGTACCTACCGTTATTGTATCTGGAACGATGATTCCACCGCCGCCAACAATACTCCATATAGAACCGGAAGAGAAATCAATGACTTGCTCCAATCCTTCACCTGTATTGATATTGTAGCAATTATTCGGATAAAGCGCCATGGCTTTTGCATTTATGGATACATTTCCCACATTTTTAACATTACCTCTGCTAACAAGGGTATCATAAAAACATGCTGTCCCGCTTGTTCTTTGGTACTGTTCTAATGAATCCACCACTATGGTAAGTTTATTCGCAATGCCATAACCCCAAGAGTTGGCAGGAATGGTAATACCAATTTTTCCATCACGTAAAGTATTAAACTCAGAAGGAGTATCCGGTCCCGGCTCTTGATTACAAGCCGTAAGAACAAAAAACACGCTCAATAATAATGAGAAACGGATTAAAACTATTTTCAACATATTGTTATGATATTCAATTAAATAAATACAATAGTCAAAAATATAAAACTTTTACTGAAATAAAAAATCTACATCCTGTTAAAACATGTATGAACAAAAAATATTTTACAAAATGACAACAACCTAATGCAATTCTGTAATATCAACGCCCGTTTTTGAAGAAACTGCCTGCAATTGATTATTAGGACATGAGCCAATCAAGTAATAGCGACAACAAAATACAATGGGAGGTCCCTCACCTATAAGTTGGATATGGTGCACTTCAGGGTCACAAGAATTCCAACCGGGTGGCAATGGGATAGAAAAACGAATCTCACAGCCTTTATCGGCATTTAACCCCGTTGATATGCCGTCAAACTTAAAGTCCTTAATAGATGCAGTGCTACTGGCAATAAATACTAATTTGCTGTCCGTATTATAAACAACCAAATCCCCCTTCTTTTGCTGTTTATTGCTAAAACAACCACCCCATTTCACCACTTGACTATCATGCAACTTGAAGAAATCGTCGTTTTTAGGATTACATTGATAAGCGCATTGGTAAGTTTCTGTGTGATGTTTAGCGTCTTTGTGAATAATTTCTAACTGCTGTTGTTGATATACAATAGAAGTCATTGTTAAGGTTATTATGGTTAAAGTTACTGACTTAAGAATTGACATAACCGACCATTTATAAAATCATTCTAATGTAACAAATATACACTCCAAAAGGATAAGAATCAACTATTATATTATTTTTTAATCTATATTAATTTCATAATACAAATATTTACATATTAAAAAATAAATTCATAAAAATATCGCAACCGCATTTGCACAAGGTTCTGATTATTTTGTTGACACATTGACAGCATTATTCATGACTTTGGTTTGGTGCCTGATAGACTCTTGATGAATGGCTTCGAACATTTCTTTAATAAACGCTTCAGTAAGATCTTTTTTCAAGCCTTTTTCTATCCTGTCGTGTACAATCTCATCCCAGCGATTGGTTTGCAGAATGGTAATATTATTATCGCGTTTAAATTCTCCGATTTGTTTGGCGATATCCATTCTTTCTGAAAGAATTTCCATTACATAATTATCCAACCTATCAATTCTGTGTCGAAGGTCGTCTAATTGATTGGCGGTTATCTCGGGTTTGCTTTGTCGAATAATCAATCCTGCAATAATTTCTCCTAACCGCTCAGGTGTAACCTGTTGAGCGGCATCACTCCACGCATTATCCGGATCTCTATGACTTTCTAACATGAGTCCGTCAAAATCCAAGTCCATCGCCTTTTGTGCTACCGAAGCCAGTAAGTCCCTACCGCCGCAGATATGGCTTGGATCGCAAAATATGGGCAAACCCGGCTCCAACCTTCTCAATTCAACGGGCAGTTCCCACATGGGTTTATTTCTATACTTTGTTTTTTCGTAAGAAGAAAATCCGCGGTGCAACGCTCCTAATCGGGTAATTCCAGCTCTATTCATTCTTTCTAAGGCGCCTAACCACAATTGCAAATCAGGATTTACGGGATTCTTTACAATAACCGGAATATCCACTCCTTCCAAAGCATCCGCAATTTCCTGAACAGAAAATGGATTAGCGGTGGTTCTTGCACCTATCCACAAAATATCTACTCCAGCTTTTAAGCAATCGAACACGTGTTCTCTGGTGGCAACTTCCACGGCAATAGGTTTTCCGATGGCTTGTCCGGCTTTTTTCAACCATGGCAATGCCAGTTTACCCAATCCTTCGAAACCGCCGGGGCGTGTTCTTGGCTTCCAAATTCCGGCACGCAACACATCAATACCTTTGTCAGCCAATCCCAAGGCCGTTTCCATCAATTGTTCTTCACTTTCTGCACTGCATGGACCAGAGACAATTACTGGTTTCTCGAAACTAAAACCCCACTCTATAAGCGGTTTTACATTTAATTTGCTACTCATATCTTTACTTTTTATTTTAAAATCTTTTTTATTTCATTTGCTTGCGACATAAACCCTGCCAACTCGGTAAATTTATTTTTGTTCACTAAATTTCTAAAGTGGTACATTTTTTCGATATAGGTATCCATCACTTCGAGGATATTTTCCTTGTTTTGTTCAAAAATTTGCGACCACATTTCAGGGCTTGATTTTGCTAAACGCACGGTAGATTCAAAACCACCTCCCGCCATTTCCAGTATGGCTTCCTCATCTTTTTCCTTTTCTAACACTGTAGAAGCCAACACGAATGAACTAATATGTGAAACATGCGAAATATAAGCGGCATGTATATCATGCGATTTTGCATCCATGTATTTAATATTCATCTTCAATGTGTGGAACAACTGCTCCACTTTTTCTACAGCATCGAAGTCAGCATCATTTGCATCGCAGAGTATACACACTTTATTATCAAACAATCCACTGAATGCGGCTTCGGGACCAGAATTTTCGGTTCCTGCCATGGGATGTGCGGCAACAAATCTACTGCGTTTAGGGTGACCCCTTACTGCTTCAACGATATTGTATTTTGTAGAACCCATATCCGTAACTACAGCATGGTGAACATTATCCAAGACATATTTCAATTCTTCCACCAGAATATTGACTGGAACACATAAAACAATAACATCTGCTTCTGCGATGGCTTCATCCTTTGTAACAATACGATCTACCAACCCGAGTTCGAGGGCCTTTTTTGCTGACCGCTCTGTCCGTGTGACACCGAGTACCTCTGAGGCAAATCCCCTACCCTTCAGGTCAATTGCCATTGAGCCTCCAATCAAACCAACGCCAAAGATTGCTACTTTCATAGTTCCAACCGTTTTATTCTTTGAAGGGCTTCCTGCAACATTGATTCCGGGCTACACAGTGAAATCCTGAGGTATCTGGCACCATTACTGCCGAAAATAAAGCCTGGTGTAATAAATACATCTGCATCATACAAAATAATATCTGCCAACTCACCGCTATCTTTATAAGAATCGGGAATTTTCGCCCATAAAAACATGCCTACTTGATGCTTGTCATATCTACATTGTAAGGCATCCATGATGGCATAAGCCAATTCTCTTCGCTGTTCATACACTTTGTTACGCTCCTGATGCCAAGTGGATGTGTTCCTTAGTGCGCTCACTGCGGCTTCCTGCATAGGCAAAAACATACCGGAATCTACATTGCTCTTTACCTTTAATACTGTTGATATATAATCTTTTGCACCACACAGCATACCGATTCTCCAGCCAGCCATATTATGTGATTTGCTCAAAGAATTGAGTTCCAAACATACTTCTTTACTGCCTTCTACTTGAAATATGCTGACGGGTTTCCCTTCATTTAAGACTAAACTATATGGGTTGTCATTCACTACAAGAATGCTGTATTTATTGGCAATTTCTATAACTTTTTCAAACATGGCCATATCTCCCTTACTACCTGTAGGCATGTTGGGATAATTGATCCACAGGAGTTTAGCATCCTTTAGGTCTTGTTCTGAAATTTGGGCAAAATCCGGTTCCCAGAGATTCGTTTCTGACAAATTATAATATATGGGAATGCCTCCTGCCAGCCTGGTAGCCGATTCATAGGTAGGATAGCCAGGATTAGGAATGAGCACCTTATCACCGGGATTTATAAATGCCTGAGATATATGTGTAATACCTTCCTTTGAACCCAGAAGTGGCAATACTTCTGTTTCCGGATCTAGCAAGGCATCATAGGTTTCTATATACCATTGTGACATAGCTTGACGCAGTGCCGGAATACCAATATAGCTCTGGTAACCATGTGAATCGTGCCTTTGTGCCGCTGCCACTAATGCCTCAATGGTCTCAGAAGACGGTGTCATGTCTGGATTTCCGATGCCGAGATTTAGCACGGGTTTCCCTTGCAAAATCAGTTCTCTGATTTCCTTCAGTTTACGCGAGAAGTAATACTCGTTAACGAACGACAATTTATGTGCTGCTTCTATGATCATAATACCTTTTCTCCTTGTTTATATTCACCTAAAATCGCCAAATCAATGACCAAATCTGCGATGGCTGTTTTCATGTGTTGATAGGCATCGTAACTGTCAAACTCGAGGTCGCAATAAAAAAAATACACCCATTCCATTCCCAAAACCGGCAAGCTCATTATTTTGGTGAGGTTCATGCCATGATTTCCCATGATGGTAAGAATTTTTGCCAGACTACCCGGTTGGTGCTGGCTTCTAAAAGACAATGAGGCTTTATTGGGGATATCAATTTCTATCGGGGCGTTGTCTTCACGTCTTTTCAACGCTAAAAACCTGGTGAAGTTGCGTTTATTGGTTTCAATACTTGGTGCCACTATATCCAAGCCAAAGAGTTCCGCAGCACGTTGGCTTCCGAGCGCCCCCCGCCCTTTGATATGATGTTCTTTTATTTCTTGAGCACTTAATGCTGTGTCATTGGATTCTACCAACTGAATGTGTGGATATTTTCTAAAATACTCTGTACACTGTAAAATCGCCATTGGATGAGAGTGGACTTCTTCAATGTCGTTGATGGTTTGACCTTTCAGCGCCATTAGATTCATTTCTATCCGAAGATATACTTCTCCGAATATTTCCAAGTCATACTCCCTAAGTCGGGCGTAATTAGGAAGGATAGAACCTGCCACCGTATTTTCTATTGCACAAATGGCATAGCGAGCCTTCTTCTTAGCGATTCCGTCAAATAGTTTTTGAAAGGTATCGCATTCATAGGTATCTACTGCCTTATTAAAAAATTTAAAGGCAGCGATCTCATGGAATGAGCCTTGAAAACCTTGTATTGCAATTCTATCTTTCATCGTTAGCGCCATTAAAAAAAAAGTCCCGGTTTTTGACCGAGACTTTCATGTATATTTTTGCATACAGCACTACTTCGCCCCGGAAATTCCAGTCCAAAAGTAAAAGCCATAATAAAACAAACCATTCATGATGAAGCAAAGAAAAGCATAGTTTATTACAAATGCAACCTTTTTTCTGTTAATTCATTATTAATTGACTAAAAAAATGCATTAGGGATAGAAGCGTGTACCATGTACAGCGGATAGCCCGACCCACTCACTCAATTTAAAGAATTGAGTGAGCGGGGAATGCCCTAATTTACCATAGAACTGGGAAGTAGCGATGCTTTTATAGATGTGCCACTTTTTCGAAGTACAGATGTGGGTCAGATGTGCCACACTTTCGAAGTGTGGCACATCTACAAAAAAATAACACATACATTTCACCAGAAAATAATATACTTGCAATCCAAAGGGACTTTACAGCATGGAAGAATTGACAGAAAAGGTATTTAAGGATAAGGCTTTCTCCTCTGATTCTGAAAAATTAGGTTATTGTGACACGCAATACCCCCTTATTCTTGTGAGTGGAATGGGATTCAAAGAGCATAATTTTATTCTTAACTATTGGGGTACTATACCGGATTATTTGAAAAGCCATGGAGCAGAGGTATATACAGCCAATCAGGATGCATTTTGTGGTCATGTAGAGAACGCTATGAAGTTAAAGAAACGCATTAATGACATTTTGAATAAGACGGGAAAAGAAAAAATAAACATTATTGCCCACTCCAAAGGTGGTATTGAGGCACGCTATATGGTTTCGAAATTAAACATGGGTTCAAAAACCGCTAGCCTAACAACGATTGGAAGTCCGCACCATGGCTCCGGATTGGCTGATATTATTGTCGGCAAGATACCTATCGGGCGTTTTGCGGCGGCACGTTTAGTGAACATCTATGCGATGTTAATGGGTGACCGCAGACCTGATAGCTTGCGTGCGGTTGTACAAGTTACCACGGAAGCTATGAAGCGCTTTAATAAGGAAGTGGAAAATCATCCAGATGTCTATTATCAAAGCTATGCCAGTCATGTCAACAAGCAATATCCTAATATTATGTGGAGAACTATGGCCGGGTTATTGTATGTTTCAGATGGAAAAAATGATGGTATTGTTTCGATTGAGTCCGCGAAATGGGGGAATTATCAGGGGTTGATACAAACGGAAGCATCACCGAGCATCAATCATGCCGACCAGGTGGGGTTGACACAATTTTCCGGCAATTTAGCTTTTGACGCGCATAATTTCTATTTGGAGTTAGTGCGGGCATTAAAAACTGCTGGTCATTAGTTTATTGGCAAAAGACATACTGTTTTAAACAATCATTTTGTATCTTTCCTCAATGAATCCAGATTTGTACCTATTTCGGATGGACACGCCCTTAAAACCTTTAGAAATTGTCCATAATGGTACATTTTTAATGTATATCAATTTTTGTGATGTAGTAGTGGAACCAAAAACCTGTGACCATCCTTTATCCGTTGAGATACAACTGCAACTGGACGCTTACTTCCGACATGAATTATCGGTATTTAACCTTCCTTTACAACCCTATGGTACAGACTTTGAGCAAAAAGTATGGAAAGAATTGGAGAAAATACCATTCGGCAAGACGTATTCCTATAAAGACCTGGCATTAAAGATGGGTTCTGTCACCTACACACGCGCTGTGGGTTCTGCGAACGGCAAAAATCCAATACCGATAATTATACCATGTCATCGTGTGATTGGCAACAAAGGTCAGTTGACAGGCTTTTCCGGTGGGTTATGGAGAAAGCAATGGCTGTTGGAGCATGAATTTAATAAAACGCACGGCATACAGCTTCTTTTCTAAAAAACCTTCTTTCAAAACAGAAACCTGTATATTTGACTATGGAAATTTCCAATTATTTGTTTTTTGAGCCAATGGAATACCTTTGGCTATTTATCTTACTTGCATTACTTGCAGAGGTATTGGGAACGATTGGCGGATTTGGGTCTTCGCTATTCTTTGTTCCGATAGCGGCCTATTTTCTTGATTTTCATTCCGTTTTAGGCATTACTGCCCTCTTCCACGTTACAAGCAACCTTTCAAAAATCATTCTCTTTAAGAAAGGATTTGACAAAAACATAGTACTATATTTAGGCATTCCTGCCGTTATATTCGTTGTAATTGGTGCTTACCTAAGTCAATTTGTCCAAACAAAAATATTGGAGATACTTCTTTCAGTATTTCTTATTGGCATAAGTCTCTTTTTTCTATTTGCCAAAAAAGTAAATATTCAACCTACTAATAAAAGTTCTATTATTGGTGGAACCTTGTCAGGATTTACTGCCGGACTCTTTGGTACAGGTGGTGCAGTAAGAGGAACGATACTTGCAGCCTTTCATTTAAAGAAAGAAGTTTTTATCGCCACTTCTGCTATCATTGATTTGGCCATTGATTGCAGTAGAAGTGCCGTGTATATTTACAATGGTTATGTCCATAAGCATGATATTTACCTAATTCCGATTCTTTTCATTGTCAGTATCATTGGCACCTTAATTGGGAAAAAAGTACTGACACATATCTCTGATAAAAGCTTTAGAAATATTGTTCTTGTGCTTATTCTATTCACCGGAATTACGACCCTTTTCAAGTGGTTTATGAGTACTTAATCATACCGACAACTCACCAAAAACAAGTATTTAACATATTTTAGCAGAATTTTATTAGAAATTCGCGTGGTATATCCAAAACTGTTGTATATTTGCATCGAGGGGTTTTTTTATTTTGGGGAAGCTGCAATGGCTTCCCCTTTTTTATTAAAAAAAATCAGGAACTGCCAACTCCATTTTTCCGTGAACTGTTTTTTGCCACGAATGCACGAACGACATTGCTATCGACGCTTGATTTGGTCTTTTAATAGGTTGATTCTTTGAACAAATACCTACAAACATTTCTCCTCAAGGCAAAAAACTTCTACCGAATATTCGTTATCAGCACCACACATTGGAATATAAATATAATAAAAGTATAAATTTATTTAAATAATTAAGCATTAATAATCAATAGATTAAAATAAAAAATCAAATTTATATATAATTTTTTGAAAAATTATTTTGACATATCATTTATATTGATGTATATTTGCACCGAGGGGTTTTTTTATTTTGGGGAAGCTGCAATGGCTTCCCCTTTTTTATACTATAATTTTCTTATAAAAACATTCCAAACAACATTAAGGGTGTATCATCACCGGGAAAGACGATTTCCCGTTCATATTTCATTCCGATTTTCTCTAATAAGTGTTGACTTGAGTAATTGTCCCTAGTGGTTATTGCAACAAGTCTTTCCATCTGAAGGTTCTTTTGGGTATAATTTAGCACAGACATGGCCGATTCAAAGCCGTAGCCTTTTCCTTCAAATTCAGGAAGAAACGCAAAACCTATGTCTACATCATCCAAAAAATCTCTTTTCACCAATCCGCAAATACCTATCCTTACACCTTCCTTTGTTTCTACCATATAAAAACCATATCTTAGCGTATCATAACTTTTAAGAATACCGTTGTCCAAATATTTTTCGGCGTCTTCAACAGTATGCACATTTCTGTTGCCAATATACTTAAGCCAATGAGGGGTATTTAGTAAGGTCACAAAGAACGGAGCATCTTCTTTCGTAACTTTCCTAATCTTAAGTCGTTCTGTATGTAAAGACCACTCCATATACTCAGATTAAGTAAATAAAAATTTTACTAGTATAAAGGTATAAAAAGGAATGATAAAAAACTTATTACTTATATTTCCAACATGATTACGAAGCGGATTATTCCTTGTTTGGATATAAAAGACGGGCAAACTGTCAAAGGTATAAATTTTGTAGATCTCCGTTCTGCGGGAGATCCTGTAGAATTGGCAAAAGCATACGTCTTACAAGGTGCCGATGAGCTCGTATTTCTGGATATCACCGCAACGATAGAAGGAAGAAGAACCTTCGTTGAACTGGTCAAAAAAATTGGTCAAAACATCAATATACCCTTTACTGTGGGCGGCGGAATTAACAGTATTGAAGATGTAGGCAGACTTTTACAGGCGGGTGCTGATAAGATATCCATAAATTCATCAGCGGTAAAAAATCCTACACTTATTGACCAACTCGCTGTCGAGTTCGGTGCACAGTGCGTAGTCATTGCTATAGACTCGAGGTTTCATGAACATGGCTTCAATGAAGTATATGTTCACGGAGGCAGAACACCCACAGGAATAAATACTATTGAATGGGCTAAAGAAGTACAAGAAAGAGGTGCCGGTGAGATTTTATTAACATCTATGGATCACGATGGCACCAAGCAAGGTTTTGCTTTAGACATTACTGGCACACTGGCAACCACCTTGAGTATTCCAATTATTGCTTCCGGTGGAGCAGGAACTAAGGAGCATTTTGAAGAGGTATTTCGCATCACCCAATGTGAAGCCGCATTAGCAGCAAGTGTATTCCACTTTGGAGAAATTCCCATTCCTGAACTTAAATTTTTTTTAAGAGAAAAAGACATTCCGGTAAGGCTCTAAGACATATAAACCAAAAAATCAACTTTAGAATATAACATGATAAAATTGAACGTTTGAATGCTACTATTTGTCTACATCCCTATGATTCGGAAGACCAAGCAACTTGGAAAAAGAGCGAAAAAAATACTTATTCATTCTTAATGTATAATCTGTGTTGAACAGAATCTATTAACTTTGCTAAATAAAGTACGTCATGAATACAACACTACTCAGCCCGGATTTTTCAAAAAATAGCGACGGACTATTGCCTGCGATTATTCAAGACGCCCATACCGGTAATGTGTTGATGTTGGGGTATTTTAGCGAAACATCTCTTCGCATAACACTTGAAACAAAAAAAGTCACCTTCTTTAGTCGCAGTAAACAACGGCTGTGGACAAAAGGCGAAGAGAGTGGTAATTTTTTATTCTTAGAGGAAATAAAGTTAGACTGCGACAAGGATACCTTTCTGGTAAAAGTAAGTCCTAATGGTCCCACCTGTCATAATGGCACTGATACTTGCTGGGCAGAACAAAATACAGAAAAATTTGGCTTTCTACATTTTCTTTCCAACATCATCCAAGCACGTAAAGCACAACCCTCCGAAAAATCCTATACCAGTCAGCTATTTGCTAAAGGCATCAATAAAGTAGCGCAAAAAGTAGGTGAAGAAGCAGTAGAACTCGTCATTGAAGCCAAAGATAATAATAACGACCTATTCAAAAATGAGGCGGCCGATCTATTGTTTCACTTTCTAATACTTCTTGAGCAGAAAAACATTCCCTTAAATGATGTATTGGATATGCTCAAAAGTAGACATCATAAATAAGGAAAGTTGACTTCTCATCATAATTTAAAAATCAGCATTTTCAAGAGGCTTTTGCTGCCTGAAAAACAAGAATACTGTTTATTTTTTGCAATAACAAAAAAACATCCACTCATCAAGTAAGCTACTTAAATATTTCTCCTTAAAATTCAAGATAAAAATCACTTTACTTCTCTCAAAAAACGCACACCACACACCCAATGACCTCATTCCCATAACAATTTATTAACAAAAGATGACCATCTTTGCATCGAATTAGGAAATGATGTTTTTTTACCTTACCAATACTTCAGAAAACAGATTCCTTGACAAAAGTCGAGTTGCCATTTCGACGCTACTTAACACCCTAACTAAAGACATTTTTGACAATCTTCCTTTTCTGTCAAAAGGCAAGCAACACGCCACACAACACACACACAATAATGAACAAATTTATTCACTTTCTAAAACTGGTACTTATTACATTAGGTTGTTTATTTAAATACCAAACGATTGTTGCAAACACAACAGACACCACTGCTAAGCAGTCGGTATCACTAAATTATGAATTCGAAAGTAGGGATTCCATTGACGAGCCAAAGAAAACTAATGGGTTCAAATATTGGTACAACAACCAAAAAACAGAAGGGTTATCTACGCTTAGCGACAGCACCAAACCAAAAACAGAAAAAAAATGGTACGAGTCTTTTGCCATAAGAGGTTATGCCCAATTCCGTTATAACAGATTATTAGAGACCAACGAAAAGCTAAAATGCGAACAATGTGACAAAAGCTGGGGAGAAGGAGGTGGTTTCTTCTTTCGAAGAATACGTGTAATATTATACGGACAAATTGGAAAGCATGTTTATTTCTACATCCAACCAGATTTTGCCAGTTCTGCCTCTTCCACAAGTCTTAACTTTGCACAGTTACGAGATGCTTATTTTGACTTAGGTATAGGCAAGCACAATGAATATCGTTTCCGAATTGGACAAAGCAAGATACCCTATGGCTTTGAAAACATGCAATCCAGCCAAAACCGACTTCCCTTAGACAGGAATGATGCAATGAATAGTGCCGTTGCGAATGAACGCGATTTAGGCATATTTTTTTATTGGGCACCTGAAAAGTATAGAAAGCTCTTCTCTGATGTCGTCAAAGATGGCTTTAAAGGTTCCGGCGACTATGGACTACTAAGTTTTGGAGTATTTAACGGTCAGACAGCCAACAAGCCGGAACTCAATGATGCGCCACATGTAGTTTTAAGAGGCTGCTTGCCTATTCGAATAAAAGAACAGATAATTGAACCCGGTATTCAGGCCTACTCTGGAAAGTATACAATAGCAAAAGATTTGGTAAGCACAGGCACAAAAACAAACGCAGACAGGAGTTATATCGACCAACGTATAGCCGGTTCTTTTATCTTGTACCCTAAGCCCTTTGGCATACAGGCAGAATATAATTTTGGAAGAGGACCTGAGTTTAATACAGCGACAGACTCAATAGAAGTACAAAAATTACATGGTGGATACGTAACCTTATCCTATTTTATTCCGATAAAAAAAGAAATTATCTTTCCTTTCTTTAGAGCACAATACTATAATGGAGGCAAAAAGCATGAACTCGATGCCAGAAGTTATGAAGTAAAAGAATTTGAAATCGGCATTGAATGGCAACCTGTCAAACAGTTTGAATTGACTGCTATGTACACTTTTTCCAACAGAAGGTTCGAAGATTTTGCACTTCAGGACAATCATCAAAAAGGGAAATTACTGAGACTACAGGCACAATTAAATTTTTAATCAAATAAATGAATAATCATTAACTAACTTAAAACAAAAAATTATGGCATTTTCATTATTAAAATTATTTCAACCTAAAGACAAAGTGTTTTATGGGTTGTTCGAGCAAATGACAGAACATATTGTTCAGGCGAGTGAGAAATTTGTGGAAGGCATGAAGGCAGAATCTGAAAAAAGATTTGAAATACACGCTCAAACAAAACCCATTGAGCATCAGGCAGATCAGGTAACACATCAAATCTATGTGGAATTAGGCAAAAACTTTATCACTCCTTTTGACAGGGAAGACATTCATGCACTAGCCTCTGCATTAGATGATATTGTAGATTATATCGATGAGGTTGGCCACAAAATTAAGGTTTTTGACTACAAAGAATTCAACCACCACCTATATCAGATTTCAGAACTTAATGACGAATCTGTAAAGGCACTTCGTGAAGCAATATACGAATTGCGCAACATGAAAAACTTAGAAAAAGTCAACCAAGCGTGCTTAAAAGTACACGGCTATGAATCCAAGGTGGATTTATTGTACAATGAAGCACTTGGTGCGCTTATCCGAGAACATAAGGATAATGCAGCTTATATGATCATCATGAAAGACCTGATTGAAGAACTTGAGCTGATATCAGACAAATGTCAAGATGCTTCCAATATTATAGAATCCATCGTCATAAAATACTCCTAAAAATTTGGTTAGTTAAGTTTTTCATGATGTATTGAACTAAAAACTTACAACTAATAACACAAAACTATATAATATGGAATTTATAGTAATTATTATCATCTTAGCCTTGTTGTTTGACTATATCAACGGCTTTCACGATGCTGCCAATTCAATAGCCACAGTGGTTTCTACAAAAGTATTGACCCCCTTTCAGGCTGTTTTATGGGCGGCATTCTTCAATTTTGTTGCCTTTCTGATTTTCAAAGATCATGCAGTAGCCAACACTATTGGAAAAACAGTTTTTAAAGACTTTATCACCTTACCTGTTATATTTTCAGGACTTATCGCCGCCATTATTTGGAACTTGTTAACATGGTGGTATGGCATTCCTTCGTCCTCTTCACACACCCTGATAGGTGGTTTCGCCGGAGCGGCCGTAACACATGCCATGATCCAAAATGGCGGATGGATGCCATTGGGAGACATTATCGACAGCGGTAAAATACTCAAAACCATAAAGTTTATCTTTTTAGCACCATTGATTGGCATGATTATATCCATGTTTTACACCCTCGTCATGATGACCTATAATACATGGATTAAATGTGGCATTCTTGCACTTACCGGTGTAGCTATTTGGTTCACTTTCATCAACTTTCAGGAAAAGAAAATTGACGAGAACATGGAGAAATTCTTTAAAGTCGACAAGTACACATTAGAAGTTAAAAAAGATCCTTCCAAACAAGAAAAATTAGACCATGCTATCGAAGACTCACATGCATGCTTCCCCTATATTGCTGATTATGAGAAGAAAGGAGGAAAAGCAGTTGCGGAAAACATCGTTAAAAATGTAGACTTAGACAGGGTTATTGCTTCTAAAATTGAAGACAAACTCAAACTTTTCTTCAAAGTAGAACAACTTAAGATTCTTGCGGAAAAAGACCCTTCACATAAAGAAGCAGCAAGCTTTGCAAAGAATGCCGTTGATTCTTTGAAGCCTATAGCTAAAAATCACGCTACATTAGGAATAGATGGCATGACGACAGCGATGTTAAGCAAAGTACCAGTGCAACCCGATAAAATTGCCGAATTTAAAAAAGCAGTAAATATCAACATCCAAAGCGATCTTGCTAAAGAAATGGACAAAGCCAACAATAGAATCATTCGCTTCGGATTGATTGGCATGTTAGCAATAATGATACTTTCATTTATCTACAACGAGAAAATCAAAACACCTAGCGCACAACGTACTGCCAACAATTTCAAAAAATTGCAGCTGCTTTCTTCGGCAGCATTCAGCATTGGACATGGTGGCAATGATGCACAAAAAGTAATGGGTATCATTGCAGCGGCATTGATTGCCAATGGTAACATCGTTGATATTAAATCTATGCCGGATTGGGTACCCCTCTCCTGCTATCTGGCCATCAGCTTAGGGACGCTAAGTGGCGGCTGGAAGATTGTAAAAACAATGGGAAATAAAATCACCAAAGTAACACCGCTCGAAGGTGTGTGTGCCGAGACAGCAGGTGCTACTACCCTATTCCTGACTGAACAAATGGGTATCCCGGTATCGACTACGCATACCATTACCGGAGCCATCATTGGTGTTGGTGCCGCTAAGCGAATCAATGCCGTCCGTTGGGGGGTTACCATAAACTTATTATGGGCATGGATACTCACCATTCCCATAAGTGCCTTACTAGCAGCATTGACTTATTTTATTGTCAGCTTCTTTGTATAGTTAAACCAAATAATTAATAAAAAATAGGCTGTCTGAAAAGGCAGCCTATTTTTTTTATCCACAAAGAAAATCCTAAGAACTATAACAAACGATAAAAACATTCATCACAAATTACGCATTGGATGAGAAAAAATTATCACAAAAGTAATTATAAAATAGTCCCTTAGTAAAATCCAATTCCTGTCCACTTGAACACGAGTGGACTACTTTACAAATCATCTTGTTGTTATTTTTGTGTCTTCTGCTGCGGAGGTTTCCCTAATCATCGGGATGACCGTCTCCAGATAAATCGGAATGTGGACAAACAACAGCCTTCTAATATTTTAATGCATTATATTTTCTTCTAACGCTGACTTTCGGATAAAAACCTTTCTCAAACACATATGTTTCAATAAGTTAAACCCAATACATTATTCTTTTCCTAAATATAATCATCATAACAGATTGAAAATATTCAATATGTGTAATATATTCTTTTTAAATTGAAAATAAATTAAAAAAACGTTGTATTAGATATTTATTTTATATAATTTTGATTTAAACTAATATTTACCTAACATAAACCTAACATTTGAAACCACATCTAATCATAAAAACAAAAACAGCAGTTACTGCTTCCCGAATTCCTTTCTGGGGCGACTTCATTAAAAACAAAACGGGAGAAATAAGTAACTTTTTCCCGGAATTCGATAGCATACTTTCCAATAACCATTTAAATTTTTGGCTTACACAAGAATACAAACCTGTTTCTGAACATTGGTCAAATGAAGAAATCAATAGTGGATTAAATAGAATTTATAGGGTTATACTAAAAGAGAACTTTGCATTTCCAGAGCGCTTACTAGAGCAAATAAAAATCATACCGCTTGTAGAAGATGTAAGACCAGCCTTAGTAGCAGACGCTCCCATTCCGATTGCTTCATCCATGTCACTACAACCAAATATTTCCCGCTCAAGAGAAATAATAGGGCTTAAGCAAGCACATTTTTATTGCAAAGGAAATCCTTCCATCAAAATTGCCGTATTAGATACCGGAGTGGATGCACAACATGCAGAACTCAGAACTGCTGTATCAAATCAAGCTGATTTCGTTAATTTAGATGGGTTAGATACTGTGGAATTCGTTGGAGACATTACTGGATATGATGAAGTGGCTGAGGATGAAGTAGGCCATGGCTCTCATGTGGCTGGTATCATCGCAGGCAAAGGAAAAGAAATGCCACTTGGAGTGGTACCTGAATGCAAGATTATGGCGGTTCGGGTACTTGCCAGCATGAAACAAGGTGATAAACTTGTGGGCGCCGGACTTATCGACAATATTAATGTTGGCATAAAGTGGGCAATTGACCACGGCGCCGATATAATAAATATGAGTTTAGGCATAAAACATAGTGGCGGAGGCTTACCACATGAAGAAATCATACAATACGCCAAATCAAAAGGCGTAACCATTGTAGCGGCCAGTGGCAACGATGGACAAAATAACAAATATTACCCCGGTGCACTACCGGGTGTAATAGCCGTAGGCGCTATCAATGACGATAGAGAAGTGGCAGATTTTTCTTCGTATGGTGCAAATGTTTCATTAAGTGCTCCCGGCACAAATATTTATAGTTCTTATGCCTACGGCAAATATGCCTTTGCCTCCGGAACATCACAAGCGTCACCATTTGTTGCTGGGGCCGTAGCTTTGCTCAAATCACATGCGCTCTCAAAAGGCTATCGCCTAAAAGACAATCAGGTTAAATATATACTTAAACATACTTCAGACAAGGTAAACACTCGGTTCAAAGATGAAAAAGCCGGATATGGCGTAATCAATCTGGCGGACGCAATAAAACTTTTAAATTATCAATTAACATCATAAAATCAGATAAGATGGGAAATTTTGGAATCACAAATTTTGGCAGTTCAAACGTAAACGGTTTGCGATTTGGCACCATCGGCAAGGAACCCGATCCTTATGCCGTAGAACAATTAAAAATACTCGGAAATCTACTCAGCGGAAAATTGATGAGTAATGATTGGGATCAGGCAGAAGAAAATGCTGAGGATTTCGGCTTGTATAGACTACTCACTACGCCTTTCCTCAAAAAAGGTAAAGACAACGACCTTTATGAAATCATTCCAAACTATAGGAATGACATGACTTTGCGCACATTCTGCGAAAAGCGAGTACCTTCACTCTTCTTTGAATTCAATTCACACTTCAATGATGCCTCCTCATCGCTCACTTTCAATCAGAAGCAGATACTAAGCCATAATAATATCAGAGATTTCTTATTTCTGAAAGCTGTTTACATTGAACAACTGAATAATGTTAAATCCATATTCAGTTACATGACACAAACAGGTAGTGCTTATCTCAACGTCTTTCAAGCAGTTGCAGTAAAAGCCTCAGAAAGAATTCGCGACAACGAGAAAATAAAATTAGGACATATCACAGCGTCCGACAGAATTATTGAGTTGCTAAAAGGCGAAGAATTCTCCATGGAGAAAACCATCTTCTATAATGAGATTAAAAATATCATCAATAGAATGGTCTTCGACCTCGATAATTTGGATTTGATATCAAAAGTAGAAAAAGAACTCGGCGATATTATTTCCGACGACGATGTTCCGGCTATACTCAACTACTTGAAATCATCCAACATCAAAATTGATGCACAAAATGCCAAGTACTTTATTCCCATTGCCGTTAACAACCTAAAAAATAGCAATATTTCATATTCCAGTACCTCTTCGGGTGCTGCTTCGGAATTCGACTTTGCTGTTAATTATTATGAAGACGACAGAGCCTCTTTAGAAATTATTAAAGAAAACATCGTTTGTGCCAGCCAATTGTATTATGTAATGGTATTGGGCGATGAACTGGGAATCTTTAACATCATCAACTACATTGCCACCAAGAAACTTCCTGCCGGAAATATGGACATCAGAAACCGCGATACCTTAAAAGACTTGCAACTATACATCTTTAGTGAGAGTTTCAAAGACCTTCGCAATGGAGAAATCTTCAAACGCACACTCCCTGCTGAAAGAATGATGTTCTACAAACAAGTGTATAGCGTTGGAGATGAACAAACCTTAGAAGGAATGGCCGTCAATAACGACTATAACAGACTTTGGTCAATACTTATGAAAGAGTGTGTAGACTATATTCAACGAGTAGAAGACACTACCAATAGCGGATATAGCATTTCCCGACAAAAAATTATGCAGGCTATAGAAGATTTGCAATACAATCTTTCTACCCACTGCACAGGAATGTCGAAAGTAGCCACGCCGATTATGTACAAAGAAATGGATTTCGTCATCGAGCGTTTCATGAAAAATGAGGAAATTACCAGACAAATTTCATTAGGGAATTCCACTTCTTTCTGGAAAGTAATCGAAAGAATTTTATTTGAAATGCAAGGAGAAGTACCCAATGTGGCTGCCCTTCGCAACAAAGCCGTATTTGGACATCGCATACTCTCATTCATTGCCAATTACACCCCTGCACAGGTCGCCGATGATGTCAAGTTCAACGATTTTCTTTCTACGGTAGAAGCATTTATTATTGCTGAAAGTCAACTACAAGACAATCCCATGGATATGAGAAGTGAAGATCCTGCCGACAATGCAAACGGTAATATGGGAGGCTATCCTGGAATGAATGGCGTCAATAAAAATGTACCCGTAGGTGCTGACGATTGGAATTTTTAATCACCACAAAAAGTAAAGTATATGAATCAACAATTAATGCCGGAAATTAAAGAACAAGCTCGCGCCATGGCCAGAGATATTCTCGTTAGAAGTCAATCATTCAAAGCAATGCCGCCTGATGAACAACGCAGTATATACCTGACATTAGTGGATGAAAATATCCATAAGCTTGCCAAACAACACGGACTAGTAAAAGAAATGGCACAAAGCAAAGGTCCGGGTGCCGAAATGGGATTTGGCGGTTACAATCCCGGATTAGAAGGCAGTGTAGATGCCTTTGAAGACTTGGTAGACTCCGTAGATTTTCCAAAGTTTGTCGCCGACCTAATGAAAGCGGTATTTGATGCTAATATCACCGTCATGAAAAAACAAACAGATGATTATATCCGTTTGATGAAAGAAGCCACAAAAGGTGTTGCCGATTTTGTTAAAAAAGTAAAAGACGACGATTCCTTTGCATACCTTGCAGAAACAAAAGGCAATCAATTTGGCATCCAAATGGAAGATTCGCCCGATGGAGGATCAAAAATGGTACTTACCAATCCTGAAGGAGAAAAAGTCGACATGGAAGACAATGAAGTAAAGGCGAAGATCATGGAAGCGAAAATCGCCATGGCCAAAGAACACCGTGCCGCACTCCGCGAAGTCATCTTAATGGGTGTAACCCGCTTGGTAGTTGAGAAAGGAGAAATCGATGCCGCCGTAGAATTCAGCATCAAATCCACCAGAAAAAGCAACAAATCACATAAAGACCAAAACATCAATACCACATCCCTAAACATGGAGTATGGTGGTGGTTTGATGGGAAGTATTTTTGGAGGGCCAAGTGGGAGTATGAACATGACCAATACCAACATTCAGGTAAACACCTCAAACAAAGATGCTACGGATGAAATGACTGCAAAACTTACAGGGCACGTGAACATCAAATTCAAGACCGATTATTTCAAACTCGACAATTTTGCAAACATGTATGCCGATGGTGGTATTGCAGCACTAAAACCAGCAGCTCCGGCTGCCGTTCCAGCAAAATAATACGGCAATGGCACTGGCTTACCTAAAACTTGAAAGCAACGAGAACAGCGTAGTCAGATTCAAAGCTGATATTGGCACTAATAGGTGGTTTAGATATATCATCGGCAAAAAAAAAGACCATCAAAACGGCATTGACATCATCGACGAGGTCATTCATGAATCCAAACTCTTTGAACAATCCAACGAGAATCCCTTCAACAGTTCTTTTAATCTTGAAATTGCAGACGACTTATTTAGGGATGGACGTAAGTATGTTCAACTATTGAGTTATAAGGACAATCGAGGGACATCTCCTGCCGTTTCAAGTGCCGTTTTAGTGTTTAAAACAGTTGGCATAGGTGAATTGCCGACATTGGAACTTTCTTTATCACAACCAGAAAACAAAACGATGCAAACACAATCTTTTAATAGTTGCAGAAATGTAAGTTTTTCCTTTCAGGAAAGCAAATTCAGTGATGCCATGTTTCTGGATGCATTGCTGAATGTGGTTAAACTTTTGGCACCAACAGCAGTAAATGCAATTGGCAGTGCCGCCGGGATAAATCCATCTAGCAATACACAAATATTGCAAGTTGTCAATGGCGTTATTGATGCCATCAAAAATGCCACTCCTGCTGCCACGCCAGCCGCCAATCCCGCACCAGTGCCAGCGCCTGCACAACAGGTTGCAGAAGCGCATGCGCTCAGTTATGCCAAAACATCCCGAACGGCTAAATTTATCAATAAAAATAAACCCATCTCCAAAGGAATGATCATCGATGGTGGCGTAATTACCGGTCCACTGCTGGCTTCGCTGGCAGGCCCGGTTTTACAACAAGCACCGCAGATTTTACAAACCTTGCTTGGCAAACCAATAGAATTGATGAATGCTATTATGAACTTCAACTTACAGAAGCGCCAGAATGAGCAAAACTTCATGACAAACCTCATCAACTCAGTCAACCAAGACACCTTGCTGAGTGAAATGATAAGAAATGGGATGATGCCCGCCAATTTGGGAATAGCACAAAGCGTAAGCCATCAAATCACGCCTCCCAATGTTTCTCTAAAAATAGATATCGGGACACCTATGGAAGTATTTGGGAAACCAAAGTATGTGTACGCAACAACAAAAGGCATCCGCTTCACCTTAAGCACCAACTTTACAGAGAAAATACCCACCGCTCCCCTGCCGAAGGCTATCGTTAAAGTTTGCTTTAAAGATGCCACGAATTCAAAGAAGTACTTTGAGAAACACTTTAAACTCAAAGACATCCTTCCAAATACACCCTTTCAAGTAGATTTCTTTCCCGATGAACTCAACGCCCTACCTGCACAAACAGATATACTGATGGACGTACAATTCTTATGGAAATCTGAAAAAACAGGAAAAGTATTCAGCCTGACAGCGCATCATGTAGTCTTCTTTGTGCAGCAATATATTTTACTTGACTTCGGAGATACTATCAGTGAAGAATTGTCCTTAAAAGACATGGAGCGTTTCCGTCCATTTTGGCACAAAGTATGGGAAGGGGCGACCTCCAACAAAGTTAAATGGGACATAGAAGCTACTTTCAGGTATTATACTTTTTACCGTCCGCTCGCCGATTCAAATGGGAGAATAGAAACAAAAATTTCAAAGACAGAAAATGAAGAACAAGCGTCAGACTTACGGCTAGAAATCAGGGGTTCAATGAAATCAGGTTTGGAAATCAGCCCGGTAGAACTTAATAAGCTCAGTCCATTATTTGGCAAGTATCCTTCTCTACCCATGGAAAAATTAGCTGCATTCAAAACCAGCGATTTGTCCGCATACTTTAATCTTCAGGCGACACAGAGCATTCAAATGAAAGGCAAAAAAGAAGAAATTGGCGCACTATGGGTATATCCGGAAGTCACCCTAAAAGGTGCAACCCTTGGAAAAATAGAAAAAACCAATGAAAATGGTCAAGTCATAGAACACAGCAAGGAGAATGCTTACCTCCCGGCAGTGACTTCTGTGCATTTTGTAGGCTTAAAAACACAATAATATGGAAGAGCAAGAAAACGAAGAACACGCTTCAACAATAGACACTTCTTCTACCGAAGTGAGATTTGAAGGCTATAATGTAGAATTTGATGTGAAAATCAAATTAATTCCTGTTCAATTGAATGAAAAGAAATGAACGACAACAGGACAGATATAGATGAAGCCTTTGTTTCCTTACACGAAAAGATTGCCGCTTTTTGTGAGGAAATGATTGTCATACAAGATATGCCGCATGCTATACAGATGCGTGTAGAACGTTTGGAGATAGACACACCCATAGAAATAGATATCATCGAAGATGAATATGGTACTCTGCAAATCGGGGCTGTCCCTCCACTGTATAAAGTAGCTACTTCTATTGAACCTATATACCATCAGATTAAATTTCGCATAGATGTAAAACAAAATCATCATGGAAAATAAAGCCTGGAATTTAGAATCATTTGTAGATGCACTCGTTGTAGAATTGGATAAAACCAAGGAAACGCTGGCAGTGAAAGCGGTCAATAAACCACTAACATATACTGTTAAAGACATGGCATTGGATTTACAAATATTCCCTTCCTATGATGGCGACCAAGTGAAATTTGTTACAGCGCAGGCAGGACAGTCAGGTGCCTCAAAAATCACCATTCAACTGGCATCTATAACAGACAATCAGGTACGGGCAACCACCAAAAAACCGCAATCAAAAGACGACCTCGATTTAGAAAAAGTAGAAATAGACCCAGAGACTAAAAAATCATTGAGAAAGCTCGGTGTAAAATCTGTTGATGACCTAAAACAAATAGAAGAAAAAAATATCGACATAGAAAAAGTCAGCGAGAAGAAGATAGATTTTAAAAACCTTGCTAATCTGATAGAAAAATCACGACGTGACGCAAAACCACCTTTGGTAAAAAAAGTCAGCATGAGCATGCAAAACAATCAACCCATTTTAGTCGTCGAAGGCAGCAATTTAGCCGTTAATAAGAATTTCAATCCCGTTGCCGTCATCAATGGGACGCTGGCGGAAGTTAAAAGCTTCAATAGCCATAAACTAGAAATTGAAATTGATAAATCCCAACTAGAAAAAGGGAAATCTGATTTAGTCATCACATTAGATCCGTATTCCCTATTTAAGATTAACTTGAATAAAAGCAGGATATGAGCAACAAATATAGCAAAGACCTAAGCCGCATTATACAAGGTTATTATGGCATCCCCGCCACAAAGAAAATTGTTAGTGAGAAAACACATAAAGTAGTCATCACACAAAGTTATGACAATGGCGTAAGCCTAAACATGTCTTACTCCACAGAAGAATATGTCGAGTATCAGGTACAGCAATCTCGGGAAAATTTTGTTGAATACGAAGTAATGGGCGCAAGTGAATTACCCCTGGTACAACAATCATCCATTCCCTATTACGACACGCTGAGTGATGATGTTTTCATTGAAGATTTTACCGAAACAGCATCAGACCATTCAAATAACGTCTCCGTACAAAAAAGTCAAGAGTACGACTTCCCCATTGAGCAAAGTCTTGAGGACAAAGAGCATCACATGATTTCTTTCGAAGAAGAAAAACCCAAAACGTCGAACGTCAAAAAGAGTTCCTCACAAAGTGTCGACGAAGATGATTTTCTATCAGATATGAAAGCCATCCTTCGTGGAGAGAAACGTTTTGAAAAAGAACAAGGTATGGTAGAAGCAAAGAGTACTCCAACCAAAAACCCACCACCTCCAAAAGAAGAAGAAACGCAAAACCTGCGTGACTTTAAGAGTGAGCATGCCATTTTCGATAAAATCGCTCAAAGCATGCAGTACGCCAATGCCTACGACTTAGGAAGCTTTGATTTAGAGCAGCGTTTTGATGACTTCGATAGAATAGAGGAATTAAAGGAAAAAAAATCAAAAGGAACAACCTCTAAGAAGAAATCCAATGCCATGAGTGATGCGGAACTGGTTTTTGAAAAAGCCGACCACAGTGATTATATCGAAGACTTGGATTTAATGAAGTCACTATCAGAAAAAGAAACATTCTTCCAGTCTTTGGAAGACACACGCATCAACAACCCTGATTGGCCATCCCGACCAACGACCATGAGACCGTACACGCTAAGCGAGAAAAAGGCAACATTCGGAACGTTTGAATATACCACCACGGAGGGAGATGATATTCACATAGATCCGGAATGGGTGAGGGATAATATTGTTTCAGTAGAAATACCACAATTAATTGGCAAGATAAATGGCAGTAAAGCCGACAACAAAGTAAGGAAAACGAAAAGCATGCAATTCCACAGAAAAGGGGCTACACAATTAGCGGCTTTGTTTAAAGCTTGGGAAGATGCCGGCTTACTAGATAGGATTATCACTTTCAATGGAGACTTTGTGCCAAGATTTGTTCGATTGACAAAAGCACAAAAAGAATGGGAAGAACGCAATGGCAGACGCATTGCCTTTGAAAACAGGTCCCTCAGCAACCATTCATGGGGAACAGCCTTTGACATCAATGCAGAATGGAACAGACGCGAGCATGTTCCTGCCCTACTTAGCAAAGAAGGCTGTGTAAGAGAATTAGTAGAAATCGCCTACCAACACGGCTTTTTCTGGGGTGGACATTTCAAAGGAAAAAGCATCGATGGCATGCATTTCGAATTAGGCAAAATCATACAGTAATTAAATAGAAATATATGGAAAACAGATTCTTAACAATGGATAATTACCTGAAAAACTTAAGGGCAATTCCAACAGACAATAATATTCGCGCCAAAGGTTCTAAATCCGGGCGCTCTAGATTTAGAGCTTTCCAACCGGAGGTCGGTGCGATGTCATATAACGGATTTTCTAAACCATTTACAGCATCTCAAAGAGTTCTGATCGTATTGATTGAAAATGGCGGTATTGAAATCGACACAAGAAAAATCCTCGAGCCACTACTCCAAGTGATTCCTGAAACCTTCCGTGAAACAGCATTCAGCTATTTAAACCGAAAAATTAAGGAATATACCGACACCATTCTCGAATCAGCAGAGTTATACCTCAATAATTATGCAGGCTCCAGCCCTGATTTTTACGGCAATGTCGTCATCCTCAGGAATGGAACGGCTACTTTCGAAGAACTTAAAAATGCGTTAACAACCTACTCCAAACAAGATAAAACTATTGATTTATACATCCTCACCCATGGCAGCAATGAATATATCTCCGTTAATGGTGGTGGAATAAATGCGGCAAAAATTGAAAGCATAAAAGCAGCAAATGGCGGCAATAACCTAAGAATACGCTCCGTTTATATGATGAATTGCTACGGCTCCACCTTAAATACGGCCTGGCGAAATATCGGTGCAAGAGTCGTTTCGGGAACTGTTGGGTTAAATGTACTACCGGAACCAACCACTTATTTTTTATTTAAGGACTGGAAGAATGGGAAACCTTTTGGTGCAGCCGTCACAGATGCCTATCAGAAAACCATTAATTTCCTAAAAGACATTATACGCAATCTCCCATTACCCGACATGGTGAAATCCATCATTCTAGGTTTTGATTTCAGCAGTTTTGATGTTATAAAATCCAGTGCACCTGTTGTTGTGGGCGATCAAAGCGTTACCATTGGCAGCGATAATCTTTCATTTTCGCAAACGGTACACTCCGCCTTTGCGCTAACCGTAACGCCTTTACACAGACTTTCGCTGTTCCAAGAAGTCATTCCGAGAACGATGACTTTGACCATTTCTCAGAAAGGCATTGATTTTATTCTTTCATATGAAGGCTTTCGAGCCAATAAATACAATGATGCTGCCGGGCATTGCACCATAGGCTACGGACATTTAATACATCGTGGAAATTGCAATGACGACAGTTCGGAGGCACAGTTTTCAGGAGGTATTACTCAGGAAAGAGCCAAAGAACTCTTTATGGAAAGAATCCGCCCGGTGGAATTGCTCATCAATGAAGAGGTAAAGACAGAAATGACACAAGCACAATTCGATGCATTGTGCAGTTTTACTTTTAACGTTGGCTCCGGCGCCTTCAAAGGTTCTACATTACTGAAAAAACTGAATGCCGGCGACTATGATGCTGTACCCGTCGAGATGAACAAATGGGTAAATGCCGGTGGGCGGAAATTAGAAGGCTTGGTCAAAAGAAGAAAAGGTGAAGGAGAAATGTTCTCCGGTGGCATCTACTCCAACCACCAAAGCCTGATGGGTCGTTCATTTGAAAATACACCGCGCGGGATTCGCAATAATAATCCGGGAAACATCCGCCTCACCGACCAAAAATGGGAAGGCAAAGTACCCAATAAAGACAATACGGACAAATCCTTTGAACAGTTTACCAGTTATGCTTATGGTGTTAGAGCGCTAATAGTTCTATTAAAAAATTATATCACCAAAGGAAGGAATACCATTACAGCTATTTTTGGGGCGTATGCTCCCCCCAATGAAAACAATACGCAGAATTATATTCGCTTTGTTGCCGAACGCTTGGGCGTAGGTGCGGATGCGCCGCTTTCTCTCACAAAAAATATATTGAAAGAATTGGCACAAGCCATCGCAAAAATGGAAAATGGAGTCGAGTGCATTTCAGACACGCAGTTTGATGAAGGGTTTGCACTATTATCCGATGACATGAAAACTGCCATTCAGCAGTCATTTTATTTTGGACAAGAATATTACTATGGAATGAATGCAGAAGAAGCTTCCGAAGGTGCTGAAAACGATACAGCCGGAATCATTGCTGTCAGCAAATCATTCTCCATTCCATCCTATTGTCCAATTAATACCGCTACTACGGCAGGTACGGAGCATTTTTCATTGGGAGAATTTGGTTCTAAAGACGGTAAAGACATTCCGGATGGTGTGAAAGGCAATATCCAACAACTCATGGAGCAGTTAGAAGTCCTTCGTGCAGAAGTTGGCAAACCCATAAAGATCGTTTCCGGTTATAGAAGTCCGGAGCATAATAGCTCCGTAGGTGGTGTTTCACAAAGTCGCCATATGTGTGGACAGGCTGCGGACATACGCATTAATGACATGACACCTGCTGAAGTACACCGCACCATAGAATCATTGATATCTACGGGAAAAATGAGACAGGGAGGGTTAGGTCTATATAATTCATTTGTTCACTACGACATCCGCGGAACTAGAGCCCGTTGGAACGGTTGATAAAACCATCAAATATGTATACTAACAGATTCATTTCCAACGCATTTTCAATACAGAGAAAAAACACACCGAAGAAATTTTCTTTCTCTGCCTCCACCACCTTCAAAGTAGTTGAAAATGGTGTATTAATGGATGGTTATTACCGCGACCCATCCGAAAAGCACTCGAAAGGTGGCAGAGAAAAACACCTCGGCGTGGATATCACAGGCCCTACTGATGGTGGTGCCTCCGTTCGTGGCAAACTAAATGACCCCAGAAGAGGGTTGCCGGTTTATTCATGTATTAACACCATCATTCCAATAAATGACTTAAATCAAGCGAAAGTTTTTAACAAAACGACCAATAGCCTCGTAACAGGTGTCGGTATTCAGGGAACGGGAAATGCAGAAATGATCGAGGCAAAAATAAAAACACAGCCATGGAAAGATACCAGCGACCATGCATATGGCGGCATTGTAGGATTTCACTGTTACTACCGTTATAATAATTTGCAAGGCACTAGATCCGAGTTTACTGCTTGGATAGAATTTCTACACCTGATAACGGATGAATTTCCACCGAGATATGGAAGCTCAGTTGCCACCAAGGATGAGTGGAATGCCTTGGGCAGAGGCAATGGCTGGGGACCGGAAATAAAAAACAACGCTGTTGTACCTCCATCGTTCTTTCAAGGCCCCATATATAGCATTATCGGATATTTGGGTGCTACACAATCTCCACATGTACATGTGCAAGTAGCATTCCATGATGGTCATAGCAATAGCATGCAAAATACGATAAGAATCGACCCGTTAATTTTTGTCTATTGACCGGAATGATGCTTCCGCCTTATTTCTAATTCTGTTGGTAAATGGAAATGAAGCGGAATTTCTTCTGTTTCAATATTGCTGACATCTAGTCCAAAATCTTTTTCCGGAGGATAGCTGAGTTTCATTAGAAACTCATAGATATTCATAAAAATCTTATTCCGTTTTTTTAAATCATTGTCCTCAGAAACCATAGGCTTTATAAATATGAATTTAAAATCTGCCGGAATCTTGTGTTCCCGCATAGAGGGATATCTGCTATAACCATCCACTTCTCCATTTTTCACCATATCATCAACGATGACATTAAATAGTCGATTTACTTTGTGTTTTATCTTGAACCCAAATTCTAAGCGCACAAAAAACACTTTCTCCGGAACGATGGTTTTAACATAATAATTCGTTTCATAGGCATGTGGTTCATCCAAAATATCTACATGAACAAACCAATATACATCTGCGCGACGGGGTCTATTCCTAAAAATGGAATAAATAATATGTGTGTCAATCTGAGGATTTGACTTAGAGCGCTTAGACATAAAGACGAGGTTTGTTGATTCTTTGGGTATTTGCTCATCATTAATTAAATCGATGAACATATGCTTCATCGACTCCAAATCCGTCATCTGCGTATAGGTATCTCTTATTTGCCTTGCTCTGCGCAAACTATATAACAATAGGAATATCGTTGCACCTATCACCAGTGTTACCCAACCTCCATAGAAAAACTTCCGAAGATTGGAAAATAGAAAGGCTGTTTCAATAGTAAAAAACATGCACCCCAGCATGACAAGTATCCATTTGGGATATCCCTCTAATCTGAAGAACAGCAGCAATAACATCGATGTCATCAACATATCTACAATGATGGCTAACCCGTATACTGCCTCCATATTTGAAGAGTTTTTGAATATTAGCACTATGGCAACGCAACCGAAAAACAACATCCAATTGATGGCGGGTATATATATTTGTCCTTTCATTTCGGCTGGATAGTCAATCTTTAGGTTAATCCACAAACGTTGTTTAATCGCTTCACTTATCAAGGTAAAACACCCGCTTATCAGCGCCTGACTGGCGATAATAGTTGCCATGGTAGCGAGGATAATAACAAAGGGGACATAAGATTTTGGGACGATGGCGTAAAAAATACTGCTACCGGGAGCAATAGTAGACATATGCATGAGTGCCCATGCACTTTGCCCAAAATAGTTCAACAGCAAGCAGATAAGCACAAACGACCATGATATTCTGATATTAGATTTCCCACAATGTCCCATATCCGCATATAGTGCCTCGCCTCCTGTGGTGCATAGAAAGACGGCACCTAATATCCAGAATCCGGAGGGGTTTGCAAGCAGCATTTTTATCGCATACATTGGATTAAGGGCTACAAATATCTCCGGGAATAGAAAAATCTGTCGCAGCCCCAACATGGCAATAACACTGAACCAGATAAACATGATAGGCCCGAAGGTTTTACCGATTACAGATGTGCCGAATTGTTGAAAGGAGAATAATAAAATAAGGATGAGGATAACAATCGGTAGTGTAGGCAACTTTGGGAAGAATACATTTAGCCCTTCCACTGCGGAAGAAATAGAGATGGGTGGCGTAATAAAACCATCTGCAATTAGTGCGGCGCACCCCATGAGCGCAGCAATCACAGGCCATTTAGCGGGATGGTGTTTAACGAGCCCGTACAAGGCGAAGATGCCCCCTTCTCCTTTGTTATCGGCTCTCAGTGCTAATATTACATACTTAAACGTCGTAACCAGTATTAATGTCCAAAAGATACAGGAAGCACCACCGAGGATGATGTCGCGAGAGGGTTGTGTTTCGCTGATGATAGCCCTTAGGACATAAAGCGGTGATGTGCCGATATCGCCAAAGATGATACCAAGTGTAATAAGCAGCCCGGCGGCATGAATCTTGTTATCTTTTGTTTTTTCTGACATTTTTTATTGAAAATTAAGTCACAAAATAAATATAATTTCCTAGTGGTTGATACCTATCATTGCTATTGGCATTTTTCGTAAATATGACTTGATAATTTTACGAACCAAATTCTTCCAGTATTTGTTATATTTGTCGTTCCTATTTTAAACAATATATAAGAGAAAATGGAGAAAGAACAAATTTTGAAAGACGTAAACGAAATTTTCTGTGACGTTTTAGATAATGAAGACATTACAATCGACTATAATACCAGTGCTCCGGATATCGAAGAATGGGACTCATTGAGCCATATACAATTAGTAGTAGCCATTGAAAAGCATTTTAAAGTTCGCTTTACAGCGTCGGAAATAAGTGGTTGGGGAAATGTTGGAGAGATGATTGATTGTATATTATCAAAGTGATTTAAATGCAAAAAGGCGATAAATTCAACCATACCTTTCAAGTAACGGAAGATATTTATCAAGGATTTATAAATATTTTCAATGACAGGAATCCCTTACATATAGATACAATTATTGCACAATCCAAAGGCTTTGCCTCTTGTGTTATGCATGGGAATATACTAAATGGCTTTTTGTCATATTTCATTGGAGAATGTCTGCCAACAAAAGATGTAATAATACATCGCCAATCAATACTATTCAAGAAACCCACATATTTAGGTGATATTTTAGAATTTAAAGCCGAAATTTTAGATTTTTATGAATCTGTAAACGCCTTAGAATTTTCATTTAAATTTATTCATCATGAAAGAGGAATTGTCGCTAAGGGTGATTTTCAAATTGGTATAACATGAACATTTTAGTAATTGGCGGATCGTCAGGACTTGGTCGTTCAATAACAGAAGAACTAGCTTCTGACACTAACAATAAGGTCTATTTCACCTATAATCAATCTATAGAAAATGCTAAAGCATTAATAGATACATATAGTAATACCCAATCAATAAAAGTTGACTTTTTGAATAAGGCTGAAGTTGACCGTTGTACAACCTTATTTGCAGAAAATGATATTCAAGCTATAGTATTTAGTGCTATCGGATATTTAAATAAGAATTATGCGCATAAGGTAAATAGCGACTCATATTTAAAGGGATTTGTAACAAATATAATTCCTTTAATACAAATTGCTAATGCAGGGATTAGTTATTTCAGAAAACAAAAATTTGGTAGAATAATTACAATCCTTTCTTCTGGAATGTTTGGAAGTCCTGCAATCGGTTGGTCTATGTATAATGCCGAAAAAGCGTACTTATATTCATTAGGGAAAGCATGGGCATCTGAAAACGCTGGCTTTGGGATTACGAGCAATTTTATTTCACCAGAATTTATGCAAACACAATTAACGTCTGACCTAGATGAAAGGTTAGTTGAAGAATTGTTAAAACAACACCCATTAAAAGAATTGCTACCTACTCATGAAGTTGCCAAATGCGTACATTTTCTTTTAAAAGGTCCAAAACACATAAATGGGGAAAACATAATTATTAGTTCAGGGAAAGTTATGTGAAAAATCTTGGATACGCTAATACCATTTTTGAAGAATAATTATGTAATAAAAAAATGAACATAGGTATACATAGGTATTATAAAACTCCAACACAAGAAGTATTATATATATTATCTTGCAATTATTCCTGAATAATAATTTGTTTCGTTATCAAAATCTCTGATTCATTTATTAAAGTTAGTAAATATAATCCAGAATTTAATTCATTTTTACTAACGACTATATTAAATTCTCCTTTATCGAAAGCTTTTTTCTCAAAAATACTCTTTATGAATTTCCCTTCACTATTATATATTTTTAAATCAAATATACCTGGTTCTCCAATATTCAAATCAATTGCATAATCACCTTTAGTTGGATTAGGCACTATTTCAAAACTTATTTCCACAAAATCTTGACGCTCATCTTGGTTTTCCATCCTACTGGTATTATTCGTATTAGTTGTAAAACATATATCAAATGGGCTTCTAGCAGAGTTCTGGTCAGCATTAATCCTTAAAAAATAATCACCTGGTTGTGTAATTAGAACCCGCCTTACTAACGAAGTGAAAGGAGGACTATTCCAATAACTACTACAAGTAATTAAATCACCTAAAGTCCCAGAGTTGTTTGCATATAAACTCCAAGTGGTTATTGTAGGATTATTATAGGTAGTTGGCAGTCTAAGTTTGGCTAATAAAGGCACCTCATCTGATGTAACATTAATTACATACCACATATCAAGTGTAGCAACAGGGTTACTACAACTTGGAAGAATATTATCTGCATTTTGTGTAGCCCATTTGGTAGTAAAATCACCAAAATAATCTTCGGTATAGCTCGGATTAAAACATAAATCTCCAGCACCAACATTCCCAAGGTCTAAACTTATTGCACCTTGCCATTCATCGTTACTAATTTCAGGATTTAAACATAATGTAAAAAGATTTCCTTGCCCAACGATTCTATCAACTGAAATAAAATATAAACTACCTACCACTAGATTTGTTGCATCTATTCTAAGACTAGAATTAGAATGATTATGATATGATCTACAATGAATAGCATTCGTTGGCTCTTCATTGGCATTTGTTTCCCACAATGTAAGATGTGTATTAGAAACGTCTCCATAATTAATACCATTATGTATTCCCGTCCTAAGTTGAATATTTAAATTTTGAGAAGTAGCCCTAAATGCAAACCAAACATCCGTACTTAAATATAAGGGTGTTTTCTGAGTAATAGGCATACATGGTGGTGAGAGAGGAGGCGTATAGGTTGAATTTACAAATGACATCCCTTCATAGCACTCATTTAAATCGCATATCTCAACAGCATCTTCCCAATGATCGGCAGCAACAACAGCAGGTGCATTGGCGCATGGATCAATTGGTATCGTTATAACTCCAATAGAACGAGCAGGTATCAACCAATTATCATTTTTTGTCTTGTGATTCATAATACCATTAGTAGAAGTGCCATTACCCACTAAATCTCCACTTAAACTAGCAGCATCATAATAATTCATCTCCGGGAACGTTCCGGAAATAATTAATTCAGACAAATCTTTTGTTTCTCCAGCAATTGTTACTTCTGAGGTTTGATCAAGTGTTACTGCGTTATCGCTAGTATTTGCGTAAAGGAAGGTAATTGTATTGGTGGTTGGATTGTGGTAAGGTATAATATTTAATTCGGAAGGCAAAATATTAGTATAAATCATTGAATTATTACTTGTCAAATCACATAAATTAAAGTTATTATGAATTTGATTTAACAAGAAAAATGGATAAAAGTTATTATTAGGCAAAATATTTGAAGAACTCACATTTGGATAAAAAAGAACTCCAAAAGAGGACTGACCTGGTGAAAATAAATTATGATGGATATTAATTGGCATTCTGTTCTCATGTTCAAAATTCCATCGTAGTAAATTATTAACCATAGAAATATTATAAGATGCATCTGCGAAGGAATTCCTAAAGTCTCCTTCATTAGAAGCGTTATTAACCCAAGCCCACTCAGTTAACCAAATATCGAAATTGTTTTCGCCAGTCAAGTAATCATTTAAAAAATCGAATAAAACATTTCCATTCTGATTATATACTAATTGTAATTCTGAATTATTTGGAATAACACTATTTTCATTTCTATAAAAATAGTAATGAGGTATCACTGCATCAAATCCTAATGCCGTTGATGGAAAAGTATGATTAATAATTGCCGAAGTCCAAACATCAGTTAGCGGTTGATTTATATTAATAGGAGCCCCAATAGGTATATCATTTAATTCCGCATCTGACTTTAAAGCAGTATAATAAAAGTCAGAAAGATTAAGGTATTCTTGAATATTCAAATCAATAGCCCACCTTGCATTATTATTTGAAGTATATTCCTCAAAATAAAACTCATTACCAAATTCAATCCCAACAACATCAATATCATTTTCTATCAAAAATCTAATGGCATTTAAATTTTCTTCGACTTTTTCTTGAAACCCTGTTGCAGCTTCTATTCCTTCCCAATCATTTGGAGAGGCAGGAGTTACATTAATTGTTCTTCCTTGATTACAAGGGTCAAAGAAATGAGTTAACATATTAATTACAAAAATTACTCTTGGTCTTTCGCCAGGTAATGCATTTACATACTCTACTAAATCAAATATATAGTTTCTTTCATAATTATTTTGAAGATCAAAAGCATCAGTACGCACGGGGGAATTAGCACCTATTCTAAAAACATTCAATTCTTGACTATTAATACCATATCCAACATTTACATTACATGAAGAGAATGCTGTTTGAGAAAAACCATCATTTGTAAAACAATTCTCAGAGTTGTTCAATTCGATTCCATAATGATAGTAATTTGCCAATGTACCACCGGGAAATCTTAAAATACTCGCCGGCATATTGTCTAAATAATTAATAATCAATTGATTTGGATCTTTAATATCGCGTTCACAATTAGGATTTTCAGTTGCGTCTTCAATAAAAATTGATTGACCTGAATTTGTTTCGGTACTAAAAGCAAAAGCCGTATTAAACCCAAAACCGCTCAAATCCAAAGGATTATTTGTAACAGTAAAATCTACTTTGACAGATTGTGATTGTACGAGGTTGCAAATTGCCAATATGGCAATTAGAAGCATAAATTTTTTCATGATAATAAAATTTGGTTAATAAATGTTCCTCTTGGATTTTTAATTCAATATGCAAGAGAGATTGTTGAATTTAATAAACAATCTAATTCAAATAAATTTATTAACAAATATTTAACAACAATGCAATTCTAATAGTTGCACCATATATCCAGATGAGCCCTCCCTTTGATACATCAATTTTCTTCAACCGTCTCTGACGATTTCCGTTTCTTGGACATATCAGATTTTCCAAAGCCTATGGACATCCAAAGATTGATGGACTTGAATTGTTTTTTCATTAGCGACGTCAGAAAATTATTTGACCCCAAAGAAAATTGTCCTACCCGAAATCCTGCGCCCATATTGAAGCCACCATATTTATTATAGCTCATCGGCAAATAAGCGCCAAATATTTTAGTTTCATATCTCGGCGTAATAGACAAAAGTGTCGGCATATTACTACTGGGATTGTCTTTCTTTTGAGATAAGAGATTGATCTGCCCTGCTACTGCGACATAAAAATTCTTTACAGGTTGTATATCTGCGAATACATTCAATACTGTTGGAAGCGTATTCTTAAAAGTTCCCGTCGGGTTGGTACGTGTACCTAAGATGTCTAAAATGGAATCTAAGTTCTTATAATCGCCATTGCCATCCAGCAGGAACTGACCCGGAATATTCAATCCATTGCCAACAAATGTTCTGGAATATTTCGATGCCTCATATTTTAATTTCCCGATATCATTCACGGACAACCCTGCTTTTAAAAATGGCGATGCTTTACCCGGAATAGTATAGGCATATACCACACCAAAGTCAAACCCCACTGATTTGATGCCAAAATTGACATCCTGTGTATTCTCCTCATCATCGATTAGTGCATCAAAGCTATTGCTACCATAAAACTGGAACTTAGAGTCGTGCACATTGACGATACTATCTGCTGTAACCGTAAAATTCACATCTTCGATATCTATTTTACCAACTATGCCATCGGTGAGTAATTTAACATTTACACCAACGTCTAAACTATGTTTTTCATTGGAAAAAACATTTCTACCATAAGAAGCACCAATTTCTCCCCAAGAGGTAAAGCCAATACTCGACTTTCCATCCTGCACGTATTCCACCCAATCCAATAAATCAAACTGTTGATTATATAGAGATGTCGCCAAATCTTCATCAATTCCATTTACGGATAGATTGCCTCTGGCTTTAATAAAAAAGCCTATCGTATTTTTTTCTTTTATGCGCAACATAAACGAAGGTGCATTGGCAGTAGTACCAAAACGCATATCTTTATCTTCACCATTTAAATTTTCACCTACATGGGTATCTTGATCAAAATTGTTGGTCCAGTCCTTTATTTTACCTTTCATATATAGGTAATCATTCTCTGCCGTTACATCCACGCCTATGATGCCCACCTGCCATTTCATATGTCCGCCGACGCCTAATGCCGGATTATAAGATTGCGCAGTCAATGCATCGAATGTACTGAAATTCAATCCTTGGAAACTTTGTCCGAAGGCGATATTTGTGGTAAGAACCAATATAACAAGAAAGACTTTCCTCATACAATCATTTTTAGAAGCCAAATATAGAATAATCTAATAATACATTATTGGTTAAGTCGGGAACGTTGTCCTTTTTTCTTTCGCCATGCGGATAGTGTTCTCTTTGATTTAGAGACATATAAAACAGTCCGATCATGTCGTCATGGTTTTTTCCGAGAACTTTACCAATCATATCGATTAGGAATTTACCTATTTCTATGGAGGCAACAAAGACAGGATTTGCAGCCATGGCAACTACGGTGCCAAAATTCCCTGCAAAGGTATCCATTTCCTTGCTGTTGATAATTTCCTGCATCACAGCACCCATTTCCCTTTGTTGCTCGTCGATTTCTATGACAATACACTGCCAGTCGAACTGTTGTGGAATACTTTCTGACTGAAACAGCACGTACCCGACATCACCGAAGGTGATTTGCTGATTATCTTTTATATGTTGGATGGGTGTGAGCTTCTTTGATTGAAAGGTAGTCGCCATCATCTGCTGTAACAAGGCATTCTTTTCATTTATATCATTAGCGTTAAGATAGGATTGCAAATCAGGCAGTTCTGTGTTTTCAGTAGTCACAAAACTCACCAATTGAACGGTCGCTTCTTTGCGACCTATTTTCCTTCTAAACCGACGTCCTTCCCGATTATCGAAGATTTTGAGCTTATTGATTCTAAAATAAAACATGGCATTATGCATTTAGCATATCAAGGTAAGCATTTCATTGAATAAATCCCCTATTTATTCAACGAAACGCCTTAAATTTTCAATAAAAGCATATAAACAAACCCAAACAAGGCTTAATTTTGAATTATAATGTAGCATCACTCCCCACTTCCTTTGTTGGATAAGGTCTGATAATCAACCGCAATGTATGGTCATAATTGAAATAATTGTACAGCCAACCAACCATGACAATCAACTTATTCCTAAAACCTATCAGCGTCATCACGTGTACGAACATCCATGCTAACCAAGCGATGAATCCGCCCATTTTCACCTTACCTCCGGGGAAGTCCACCACCGCTTTATTTCTTCCTACGGTTGCCATAGAACCCTTGTCGAAATATTTAAAGGGTTTCATTTCGGCGTTCTTCATTTTCTTTTTGAGGTTCTCCCCTAATAAATCAGCTTGTTGGATAGCCACTGGTGCTACCATAGGATGCCCTTTTGGCCATTCTTCACTGACCATACAGGCAATATCACCGAGGGCAAAGATGTTTTCATGTCCTTTTACTTTATTATATGCATCTACCAACATCCTATTCGCAGGTCCTTTGCTTTCAGGATTCAATCCATTGATAGAAGCACCCATAACCCCTGCCGTCCATATCACTGTTTGCGTTCTAATATTCTTTCCATTATTTAGCTTAACGACATTATCTTCATAACCCGTAACTAATGTGTTTAGCCAAACATTTACGCCGAATTGCTTTACATATTTCAGTGCTTTCTCAGAAGAGTCATCACTCATTGCACTCAACAACTCACCAGATGCTTCAAAAAGATGTACTTGCATTCTCCTAAAATCCAATTCCGGATAATCTTTGGGTAGGATATGATTCTTCATTTCGCCCAATGCACCTGCCAATTCCACCCCAGTAGGTCCACCGCCAACGATGGCAATATTTAGCAAGCTTTCTTTTTCTGTCTCATCTTTTGTGAGGAGTGCTTTTTCGAAATTTTGCAGGATATAGCTGCGCAAATCCAATGCCTGATTGACGCTTTTCAGTTGCATCATTTGTGCTGAAACTTCCCGAGTGAAATTAAAGAAATTCGTCTTACTACCTGTGGCAATCACCAAATAATCATAGGATAAGCGGCCTATATTTGTTTCTAGGATATTTTCTTGCGGATAAATTTCCAACACTTCAGCCATGCGGAATATAGCATTTGGCACATTACGCAGGGCTTTACGAAGCGGATAGGCAATTGAACTCGGCTCCAATCCTCCTGTTGCCACTTGATATAGTAAAGGTTGGAAAGTATGGAAATTATGCTTATCCAACATAACAACCTGCAAATCAGCGCTTTTTAATTTCTGCGTTAATTCTATGCCGGCAAATCCTCCGCCAATAATCACCAATCTTTTCTGTCCGGTATCCGGAATCATCAAGTCGCTATGCTGATTCATAATTTTTTTCTCAAAGGTATATGAAAGAAATTACCAAAAGTTTAAGACATTCTTTTATTTTTGATACGAATTTTACGGTTCTTGGTTCACGGTTCATGGTTCACGGTTCACGGAAATTTGGGGATTTGGAGATGTGAGAATGTGAAAATTTGGGGATTTGGAGATGTGAGAATGTGGAAATTTGGGGATTTGGAGATGTGAGAATGTGGAAATTTGGGGATGTGGAGATGTGAGAATGTGAAAATTTGGGGATGTGGAGATGTGAGATGGGGATGTGGAGATGTGAGAATGTGAAAATTTGGAAATTTGGAGATGTGAGAATGTGGAAATTTGGAGATTTAGGGATGTGGTAATTTGCTCACACTTCACGGCGAATCTCATCCGTGGTAATGACCATTTGACAGTTGACCATTTAACTAACCATCAGAAATCTTACCACTTAAGACTAACAACTAACAACATAAATATGGATTTTATACGAATTGAAAGAAAGGAGAATTTTGCTATTGTTGCCTTAGACAGGGGAAAATCAAATCCGATGAATCATCAACTGGTGATGGAACTCAGGAAAACCATTGCTGATATATCAGCAGATACTGCGATGAAAGGAATGATACTCACCGGAAAGGAGCATTTTTTTACGGCAGGATTGGATTTATTGGAACTTTTCTATTACGATCAGGAACAGTTCAGAATATTTTGGAGTGATTTTGCTAAGTTGATTTATGAACTTGCCGCCTTTGACAAACCTTTGGTGTGTGCTATCACGGGACACAGTCCTGCCGGTGGAACAGTGATGGCTGTTTGTGCCGATTATCGCATCATGGCAGACGGCAATTATAAGATTGGTTTGAATGAAATCCCCGTAGGCATTGTTGTCCCGGAAGGGATTTTTGCCTTATATGCAGTGCTATTAGGAGAAAAACGGGCTTATCAATACTTACTAGAAGGGAAACTATATGCGCCACAACATGCCTTAGATATTGGCATGGTGGACGAAGTCGTTACCTCAGAACAGGTATTGGAAAAAGCGGAAGCGCAGATGCGTATTTATACCGGATTCAACGAAAACGCTTGGCGGACAACCAAAAGGAACCTTAGAAGAGAAGTATTAACCAGAATGGATTTCAGCAAAGGGGATGAATTTGAAAAAGGTCAGCAACAATGGTGGTCTCCTGAATGCAGGGCTATTTTGCAGGGTTTTGTAGATAAATTTGGGAAGAAGTAATGGTGTTGTTCTCGGTTCTCGGTTCTCGGTTCACGGTTCACAGTGTACGGATGTCGTAATACGCAATACGAGCGTCGCTGGACTAATAAAGGAGATTTGGGAATGTGAAGGTTCACACGTCAAATTAGTTTAAAATATTAAGAACCCGATTCCCGTTCTTAAGGAAAAACCTGTTGAAGGAGTATTATTGCTTTTACCTGCAAACAAATTTGCAGAATATCTTCCAAAATTAAACCACCCATATTCAGAGTTCACGGGTATGTTTGTTTGATCCAAAAAAATACCAATATCTAACATTAACCATCTTTTAAATATATATTGATAACCGCCACCAAGTTTCCAATTTCTAAAAGGAACCTTATTATATTCAATATTATTCGCATTAAAATTTGCAAAACCAAAATGATAGGTAAACTCCGTATATCCGCCTAAAGGTGGATTCACAATACTTTTTCTCCAGAACTTCTTTAATCCAACACCAAATCTATTTTCGTGGATGGTAAATTTACTAGTAGCTCCTGTATTGAAATTATACACTTCAGAAGGTTTGTTTAAAAATCTATAATCAAATCTAAGGCTTGCACCTTTAAATAAGAGATACTCTACAGATACATTTGCACCACGATCTAAATAGGAAGCTGTCAAATCAGACATTATAAAAAACCTTTTACCTAAATGTCCTGGCACTTGAGAGAATATTTCAGATGAAATAAGGCAAAAAAAAGTCAGAATAACAAGTGATTTTCTCATCTTACTTTAAGGATTTTAATTTTAAGAATGAATTATAAATAACATTATCCAAGTATGTTTGTGAAGGCTTTTCTTTCATTGTCAACTCTTCCAAATAGACAATTTCTCCCAACTCAGCATCAACAATTATGTTATAGTATAGTGTTACATAATTGCCTTTAAATGCCTTTAGCGGTGCCACAAAAAGATATAAATAATTACTTTTATATGTATTTTTAACACTTATAACACCTTGAATAGCAAAATACTTGGTGCCATATTTTTCGATAAGTTCTTCGAAATCAGGATTTATCTTTTGTGTCACAACCGTCTTTCTAGTTTTTTGCGTATATCTATTTACAAACAGCTTAACTTTGGTTTGTTCCAACTTAATATTTTGGAATGTAATAGCACTAAAAACTTGATCCTTTAATGGTTTTAATAAGTTGTAATATATACTATCCGTTTCTTTAATCTTTTCAGGCTCAACAATAGATAATTTTATATCATTTTTATCTGCACAATACTTCAATGAATTTAAAAAATTGGACTTCACCTCCGCGGTTTTATCATAAGATTCAGGGAATGTTTTCTTCTTCTCTAAATAGTATACATCCGGCGCAATGCTAACAATTTTCTTAATTTCTTTGATGCTATTTTTTTCCAAAGGTTTCTTAACTATAACCCCACGATAATAACGTCCCATACAGGAAGTAGTTAAAAAAACACTCAATATGCATATCACAAATAATTGAACCTGTCTCATCTTATTTCTTTTAGAAGTGCATTAACATGAAGATGGTACTTTCCATTTGGGAACTTTTGGAGATACTCCTCAAAAATATTTATTGCTTGGGAAGAGAAATCCTCTAAGAAGTTTAGTTTCCCAGCAAACAGCAATATTGCCTCACTATCAGGGAATTTTTCTTTTCTTCGATTAACGACATTTAAGGACAACTCACTAAACTTTTCTTTGTTCTCTATTAACCTCTGAAATGCTTTGGCATAAGCACCAAACCCATCACTTTCTGACTCAGCAAATTCATCAACAGTATAATCTAAAACTTCATTATTTAAATAGTAGTTTGTCCAATACAAAGCAGCGCAAATCATCTCTTGCAAGTATTTATTACTAGAAAAGGTATCACTTAAAACTAAACTTTCGTACAAAAGCTTTCTAAACTTAAGTTTCTGATAACAATTTTGTACAATTTCAAAATCTACGACATTTTATATAAAATAAAAACCTTGTTCAGAAATTAGAAAATATGGTTGATTATCAAGAGTATCTACATGTGATTCCATTATGAGTGAATCAATCCTTACTTTAATATCTGGATGAGTGCTAAGAACATCTTCTGAAGCAATCTTGCTAGAGTCAACCTCTGCTTCTTCAAAAGTTTCGATGGAAGATGTTTCTTTCTCTTCATTTCTTACAGCCTTAACAGTTGTTTTCACCTCAGGTTCACGCGTTTTCAAAACAGTGCTTTTCTCTTTGTAAAATACCGCTGAATCTGCATTGAAAAGTTCTGACAAGTCGACAAATTCTCTGTTAATACCATTCTCAATACTGTCTAGTATATTCATTACCTGTAATGCAGCAGTTTGATTATAGCCTAATTCTTTAAATAGCTTAAAGCCTTCTCTATCTGCTTCCAACTCTTGCTCTCTAGAGTAAGACAATGCTTTTAGATAATTTTCGAAATCCTCTTCAATATTTAATTTATCGTCCTTTCCATTAAGGCTTAAACTATATTCAAATTGCTTTAAGCTATGTTTTAATTTATAATGCGCTATTTCATGGCATAAGACAAAAGCAATTTGTGCCTCATTTTCTAATAACTTTAAAAGCGGTAAATTAAATACAATAGTACCATCCACAAAAGTAGCAGCATTGGGAATGTCATATCTTGTCACAAAAACATTAACTTCTTTTCTTACATCTGGCTCATTTGCTAAGATTTTATCCAATATAGAAGTAATATAATTACTCATAGTATCATTATAGTAAATCTGACCACTTTGCAATGAAAAGCCGAAGACAATGAGAACTCTTCTTTATCTTCTTTAGCCAATTTACTAGAAGAAATAAACTTATTAATTTCAGTTTTTTTTTGTGCAGTGGATTGAAGAATTTCCTCTGGAATCAATGGGTTTAACTTAATTGGAGTATAATTTTTTTCAAAATCTTGCGCATATATTGTTCTTGCAACCAATAAAAATAAAAGAAATAATACCTGTTTTGACATCTGATTGTATAACTTGTGCAAAAAAAAGTAAAACCTATTAAAGAGTAAAAGCCCAATACTTTTATTATTAATAACTTAATATCTGCTACCGAACCTTACAAACTCAAGAGCATTTAAACTCAGAATCCGCGTTAGACTTAGTAACGAAAGGAAATTATATAAAATAGCTATGATATGAAGTAGAATTTTCTTATAGTAATTTCTAATGCTGATGCTGGGTTAAAAGTGATTGGTAACATATTTTCACAAATTACTATCCACTTCCTTCTTAACTTTGTAAAAAAAATTATGCAGACACACTCCTCTCTTCTTTTGCGAATCAGAATTACGTTGGTAATTTTTATGATTGCACTTGCTCTAAGTGGCATCACCGCTTTTCCGATTGTTTGGGAAATAAACACCTTATTGCCGTGGCTCAATGCGCAGGATTGGATTACCCAATATTTTCCTAACATGCTCGCCTTTTTAAACCATATCCACGAAGGCGTAAACATGATGAACACAAACTATAAGTTTATCTTTTATGGAACTGACTGGCTGGCTTTTGCACATATCGTTATCGCCATTGCTTTTATCGGACCACTCAGAGACCCAGTAAGAAATAAATGGGTCATTGACTTCGGCATCATCAACTGCTTACTAGTATTTCCGCTTGCTTTCATCATGGGACCTATTCGCGAAATACCGCTTATTTGGCGTATCATCGATTGTAGCTTTGGTGTTTTTGGTTTGATTCCCTTATTTTTAGTGAGAAAGTGGATAAATGAATTAGAAATAAGAAGTTCTGCCGCCCATTAAAGAAATGATGGCAGAACTTCTTAGAAATCTTCTCTAATTGTGCTCATAAACATTCAAATCCTCTGGATATTTAATCGTATAGACAAATTTCAACTTTTTGGATTCTCCGGGTTGAAGTTTTAAATTCCATGTCAGCTTACCATATTCCTCTACGATTAATGCGCCACCAGTTTCATCTAAAGTCACTTCTATATCGTCTGTTTTTGAAATAGGATACTGATCTAAGACCTCGATCTCTATTGGGTAAGACTTATTGTTCTTGACGATGATTTCATAAGCCTTTGTTTCACGTTTTTTACTACCGACTACTTTTGTGACGGCATAATCGTTTAGTTTATTGCGCTTCACATTTACTTTCTCGTCCCTACCTAAAGAAATCAATAAAGTATCAGCGCTAACATTGGGATTTATGTACGATTTTCCAACATACATATCATCGAAAAAGATGGTGGTCTCTCCTGCTAAAAGGTTGTACTTACCCCAATCGGTAACCCTTGCCAGCAGAAATGCGCCTACATCCAATTTTGGCACTGCATGGTAATTATAAATGGCAGGTAAGCTGATTTCCTGAATCGCAACGATATGCTCTTTTCCATCACTTTCGATATCCTGCAAGTCTTCAATATCATATTCTACCATCATATCTCCTTCATAAACAGTAACATTATTGTCTTTGATATTCAACCCGTTCTTAAAATCATCTAAATTATAACTTCCGTTCACATCTCCACTAAAACCGTAGGCAATATTCATAGTATTAGAAAGACCCTCTGCAGACTTTTCTAAACCCGGTTTGTAGGCGTCAACATCTTCTAATTTCTTATTATAATAATCCGGCTGCATGAAATCGACAAAAATAGGATATAAGATGGGGCGGCTATGGTTCTGGTTTGGATTTGCCGTTGAAAGCTTCACCTTCACATCTTTCCAGTCGTAACCGGAATTCTGAACGATTTTTGCACGACATGACAATTCCAATGGCTTGGTAGTATTGGCACATCTAATTTCGTAGGTCGGCACCCAATAAGCAGTAGTGATAAGGTAAGACGCTTTAAATGCTACCGTTTTTGCCTCTTTTGAATAAACTTTTAAAACGATTTCTCTCACAGACTTAGAAGTACCATTCGAACTTCCCTGATAGATTTGGTTATTCAAAGTCGCAATCGTTTCTTGCATTTCATTATACTTCAGCTGTGCATCATAAAGCAACCTATTCAACTCTAGTTGCTTTGCAAAATTCAACTCTAGGAGCTGTTTTAGCAAATCAGGTTTCAATCCTTCTTGCTCATTGCCCAATTTATTGTTTGAATAGAGCAACTGAAGGCTATTGCGGTACACTTCCATTTCCTTCAATATGAATCCGGCATCATTCTGGAGTAATTTCACAGAATCCTGCCAGATTTTCACTTTAGTAGGGTTGGCGAGTTTATTTGGCTCAACAAGATAATTTATTCGTGTGCTTACTGACAATATTTTAATATCGCTCCCTTTTGAACCCACTTGGATAGAATTCTCATCTATTAAATTGCTCACATTTGTAAGAATCACTTCGCTATTCCCTTCCGGAATGGATGCCGACCCAACACGGGTTTCCTTTGCGTAATTTCTATAAATGGTAACCTCTACCACTTTAGAATTTTCAATCGTAACAGAAGCATGTGCTGCCATTACCCAAGCACACATCATCCCTAAAAAGACCGTTATTTTTTTCATCACCTATATTTTTAATTACTAATAATTTATACCAATAATGCCGAATGACCAATACTTATTAACTATTCACCAATATCTATTGACTTTTGACCAAAATCATTCACATCCGTTCCTTCAAATTCTACATCGCCGTTAAATACTGAAATCAGATCCGCCAGTTCATATACATTTTTGTATCCATAGCCATAGAGATTGATAAATGTAGGGATATTCAATGCGAGCGTAAGTTCCTGTTCGCTTTTCACTTTGGGGATTTTGGGGATATATACTTTTGAAGCAAAATTGATGGGGTCATCATCAAAATTATTATTACAATAGATTAAAATTCTGGTGGTGTCCGTAGGAATATACTTCGCAAGATTGGCTTGTGTAAAATCAGAAAAATTGATGTTTATAGCGCCCTTAACATGCTTGCGGTCATACATTTCTTTGGAACGGGCATCTAAAATAATGGTGTTCGCATCTTTAGACATTTCTATAAATTGAGCCAAATGCACCAATCTATCCTTACGGTATGTTTTTACCTCTTGAACAAGTCGTTCGTAGGCGTCGAAGTCAACCCTCGAGGTTGGCAGGAAAAATGTTTGTGCCGCCGCCATCATGCATATAGACATTAGCGCAAGCATGGTGAAATTCATTTTCTTCATATTTGTAAATTTTATGCCTCAAAAATATAAGGAGAAAAATTGCGAAATCAGACCACTTGGTGAAACGCCTTTCTCACTTGGTGAAATCTTAGCGATTCCCATTTTATTGCGTAATTTTGTATCATGAAGTTTATCGGGACACATCTTTTTTGTTGGATATTAATGCTGCATGTTTATAGCATTTTCGGGCAAGAGGTCATTCAACCCGGATCGGTATCAAATTCAACGGAAAAAATCATTCAGGCAACAGAAGAATTAAACCAGTCTTTTAAGAATAAAGACATGTCCACAACTGCGGCCGCTTATGAAAAGATTGGCAATGAATATTTCGCTAAAAAAGAATATGGCAAAGCAGAAACGAATTACTTAAAAGCACAAGAGATCTATCAACAACTGGGAAAAAAGAAAGATATTGCCCGTGTAAGCAGGCAATTGGGGAAAGTACAAGAAGCATTGAATAAAATCCCTCAAGCGATGGAGAACTTCAAGCAAGCCGCCGACAATAGCAGTCAACCTGCAAAAAATGATGACAAAGTCAAGCCGGAAATGGACCATAACCAACCAAATATAGCTTCTGAAGATATTTCCAGCCCGACAAACACAGGTGAAATAGCATTTGACGACTATGCGCTCAACTATAATGATTTTAACCGTTTAAAAAATGAAAAGAATTTAGCCGTTCAAGAAGGTTTTTTTAAATCCAATATTGCCCTTTTGGAAAACAAAGCAGAAAAACCGGAATTACAATTGGAACTAATCGATCAGTATAGTCAGCTGGGGGATGTGCAACTTTCACAAAACAAATTACCGGAGGCTATTTACAATTATACGAATGCGTATGAGTCTGCCGGGGTTTCTAACCCTCAAGGGCTGGTGAATTATGGCAACAAACTCTCCAATGCCTACACCATTGCAGGCAAATATGACGACGCCATAAAAGTGCAAAAAGACATCTTAGCACAAAAAACCATTCAAGAAAATCCCGCTTTAAAAATCAATCAAATCCAACATCTCGCAGAGATACTTGTAAAAAAAGACGATACCGAAGAGGCTTTAGCCTTGTATAAAAATAGCTATCAGTTGGCATTAGAAAACAAAAACACATTACAGGCAAAGAATAGCGTTGAAGGAATGGCAAAAATCTACCTACAAAGGAATCAGCAAGAGATGAGCATTAATATTTACAAACATTTCCTTTCAGTCTTAGATACCTTGGTAAAAAGTGATAGCAGCATCGTTGATGCAAAAATTTTACAAGCTACTGAAGACAAAATCACTCAATTAGAAAAAGAAAAAATTTTGCAGGATGAATTGCTAAAAAAGAAAAACCGCTTTAGCATACTACTTGTCGTTGCTTTAATATCTTCCTTACTGCTTTCTATTTTAATTTTCCGTGCGTTGCGTGCCATCCAAACGAAAAACAAGCATATTCAGCTGGCATCTTTGCGGAGAGAAATGAACCCACATTTTATCTTCAACAGCCTGAACAGCATCAATCAATATATTTCTACTAATAATGAATTGGAAGCCAATAAATACTTGACGGCATATTCTACGCTGATGCGAAAAATCATGGAAAACTCTAACAAGGATTTCATTTCTTTGCATGTGGAACTCGACCTATTACAGAAATACCTTTCGTTAGAAAAATTGCGCTTCCCAGATAAATTCGACTACGAAATCGACCTCGACAGTGGCATCGATATTGATGCAGTACAGGTGCCAAACATGTTGATACAGCCGCAATTAGAAAATGCCATTTGGCATGGCTTGCGCTATAAAGATGAAAAAGGGAAGCTTACTTTAAGCATTCACCAAAATGGCGATAGCATCATCATTAAGATTCAGGATAATGGCATCGGCATTTCCAACAGCAAAGCCTTAAAGACCAAAAACCAACAAAGCCATCAATCAATAGGTATCAACAATTCTGAGGAAAGAATACGACTCCTCAATGAACTCTATGACAAGAATATCGCCTTAAAAATATCAGAACTTCAAGCCCCGCAACAGGGAACATTGGTACGTATCAGTTACAAAATTCAATAAATAATGAGCCGAAAGATAACAAGTGTAATTATTGAAGACGAAGCTGCCGCTAGAGATGTGTTGAGGAATTACATCTCCAAATATTGTCCGCAAGTGGAGGTTTTGGGTGAAGCTGCCAATATTCGGGAAGCCGTGCCCCTCATCCATGAACAGCGGCCACAATTGGTATTTTTGGACGTAGAAATGCCCTTCGGCAATGCCTTCGACGTATTAGAAGCCTGTAAAGACTGTTCCTTTAAGACCATTTTTGTTACGGCATTTTCCGAATATTCTTTGAAAGCACTGAACCAAAGTGCGGCATATTACTTGCTAAAGCCCGTAAGCATTGAGGAACTTATTATCGCCGTCAACAAAGTACAGGAAGAGATTTTGCAACAACAAGATTTCGACAGAAACAAGATCATTCTCCAGAATGCCCGAGAAGACAAACCCGGAAAGCAACAATTGGTATTGCCGACTTTAGATGGCTTTGAGGTGGTTTTATTGGAGAGCATCGTTCGATTCAAAGGCAATGGCAACTTTACGGATGTATTTCTAACAGACGGTACAAAAAGAATGGTATGTCGATTTTTAAAGCATTTTTCCGAGATTTTATCACATCCCTTTATGCGGGTACACAAAACGCATATCATCAACACACAATTCGTAAAATCATACCATAAAGGTGGTGGCGGTTATGCAGTACTGCACGACAATACCGAAATAGAGATTTCACCCAACTATAAAGATGAATTTTTGAAGTTGTTTAAGCTTTAGTAGTATGGCGATGTTCGTATTGCGTATTGCGACATATTTTACATTTTTAATTTGGTTTTTTGGATGGTGGCTTTGAGCTATCAAGAGGATTGCAAACCCCCAATGTCCGCATTTCTAAATGCGCTTGCGCTGAACATGTCAAAGAGCTACGGGTTTTGTTTATTTTATTTTTACATAGAAGATAAATGATTTCTTGATATATCTTGTATATATTTGCTTTCAAAACCAAAAAAGCTTTTGCTAAATCTTAACAACATGAACAATTTACATGTAAACATCAACCTAAGCTTTCAGCAACTTGTAGAAGTAGTGAAGCAGTTATCGCCCTCTGAAAAACTTAAACTAAATGATGTGATTTGGGATGAAAGCGCTGAAATTCCTGCAGAACATCAAAAATTAGTTTTAGACAGAATAAAAGTAAGAAAAGCAAACCCAAGCAGAATGCTGGATTGGGATGAAGCTTCTAAAACCTTAAAGCCTTAATGAATACCTATAAACTCAAAATTGACGAAGAGGCATTACAGGATATTCAAAAGGTTACCGACTGATATAATAAGCAATTGCAGGGTTTAGGTACTCGATTTCAAAAGCAAGTGAAAACCCAAATAAATGCTCTAAAAAAAGATGCTCTTTTGTATACCAAACGTTATGCAGATGTACGCTGTATACTCATTAAAAAATTTCCATTCTTAGTGCATTTTACCGTGGATGAAAAACAACTCATCGTTGAAGTATTTGCCGTAATTCACACCAGTAGAAACCCTACAATTTGGGAAGTAAAAAGAAGGTAAATTAAAAATCAGGCTTGGCTCTAAGTTGCAGACTTATAGCAGCACTTAAGTAAACTATTGCAGAATATCTACATTTCCATTTAGTACAGATTTATGCACTTTCTTACCCTTTTTATTTGATTTTTAGGATAGTAACTTTGAGCTGTGACGGGGATTGCAAATCCCCAATGTCCCTTCGACATGCGCTTGCGCTGAAAATGTAGCAGAGCTAAGCTTATGCGGTTTAATTAATGGCATTTACTAAACCACCTCTTGATTTTATTAATTGGATTGTGTTTTTGATTGCATTGCTCTTTGCTTTATCCGTTTTCTCTAATACATCACTATATGAATTTAAAATATCTTCCATTTTTGCATTAAGATGCTCTAGGCTTATAGCATTTATTCTGCCCTCGCTCATTAAATAGTAATATGTGTGTAATTGATATAGCAGCGTATCTGCATGTTGGAAAGATTCTAAATTGGATGCAAAAGTTAGTTCTCTTATCATTTGTTCTATCCCACTATTAACGTAATTTACTCCTTTAACTTCTTGTAAAGGCAAAATGCAGTTAATCCAAGAACTAATCACAGAATGTTCTCCGTAATCTCTATCTACGACAAAATATTTTTCTTGTCCCAAAGCAAATTTTAATAATTCATTTTTCTCTATAGCTTCTTCAAACAAATTCATTACTTAATCTTTTCCCATTTATTAGGGAGGTAATTTAACAATTGATTCATATTTTTATTCTGAATAACATTTTCTGCTCATATTAATGATGCTTCTGCTGTACCACTTTTCGTATAACCACCAGAAACCCATTCTCCTACTATAGCACCTCCTTCATTTCCATTAGATATATCAAAGCTAAATCTAGCATCAATTTTTATGTAGTAGATTCCCTCGGTAACTAGGTTTGTATTTAATCCTAAATTCAATTCGTCTCGTAATACAGCACAATCCTTTCCTTGTGCTTTATATTTAGCAATCACAACACCTCTGAGTAGTATCATTTTTGCCACGAATGCACGGATAAGTTTTTAGGTTTGGGGTGATAAGGCATTAGTAGGCGGACTGTGTTCTGTGTTCTGTTTGCAAAACCGCTGTGAACTGTGTACAAATAACGTTAGCTTACTAACGCTTTCCTATCTACTATTCAATCTAAAATGTTTGGAATAAGATTGCTTTACCTCATCATCAGACACCAACCACGACATGCTCATTCTTTTTGGCACTACAACGACTTCAACTTCTGTATATGTGCCAAAAACACGATCCCAAAACCTTGTTGTTACACCGTGATTCATACTTGGGTCATGAAAATGGTGGTAAAAATGATGCTTCCTCAATACAATAAAGGGTTTTGCAATTGGCTCCGTTTGGTGGTAGCGGTAATGTGTCCTTTCATACAGAAAGTACATACCCATGAACCCAACAATGAAAGATACCGCATTTAATGCGGAGAGAAATACATCCAACAGTAAAAACAATGCTATGGAGACAAGCATTGCCGCCACAACCTTTTTATATACCGGCGCAAAATAATCGGCTTTTGCGTGATGCATCTTATGCTCTGCCTTAAAAAAATTCTTCCCTTTGTGTACATGCCCTAAAAAACGATGCAATACATACTCCATAAATGTCCAAAAGAAAATGCCCGCAATACATAAAAACAACCACATGACTTTGAAATTTTAATTAGAATAAAAGTACAAAACAAAAAAACACCTTTGCAGACATTAACAATAATTTATCAAAATGACGCTAATAAAGCCCTTCAACATTATTTTATCATTAACCACCTGTGCAAATATTGACTTTTTGATTTTTCTACTATCTTTGTCAATATGAATACTGTTCAAATCTATTGGCGTTGGTGGTCGGCTTAAGATAGCGTGACTGGCAATGCCATAATAAAAATATAAGGCTCGCAGTCACGCGAGCCTTTTTATTTTAAACGGTATTCATGACAAATATTAAAAATTACACATGAAAAAAAAGCTTTATAGCACCTATAAAAAATTTCTTGCAGACACGCTCACGCCTGTAAGCATTTACCTGAATATAAGGAAGGAAAAGAATGCCTTCCTTTTAGAAAGTTCTGATTATCATGGCGATGAACACAATTATTCATTTATCTGTTTCAATCCATTGGCTGAATTCAAATTGAATCATGACATCTTTACTTATACCACTCAAGGAAACACCACCACACAAAAGATAGCTAAAAACGAACTCATTTCCGTCGTAGAGCAAGTCTTATCAGATTATGACATCATCAAATACTTTGATTTCCCCTTTATTACAAATGGCTTCTTTGGGTATATTGCCTATGATACGGTCCAATATTTTGAAGACATACAGCTTGCTCACCCACAACCGGAAATTCCCTTATTGCAATATTTTTTGTTTGAATACATTATAGCTTTCAATCATTTCAATCACGAACTATATATTTTTAAAAACAGCTTCTCTATTGCATCTGATGGTGATTTAGATGAAGTATTTGAAGATATTTGCGCCACGAGAATAAACAGAAAAGGTTTTAGGAAAACCGATGAACGAAAATCTAATCTCTCACCGGAAGCCTATTTGGAGATGGTAAAGAAAGGCATTCAGCATTGTTATCGTGGCGATGTATTCCAAATTGTACTGTCCAGATGTTTCGAGCAAGGCTTTGAAGGAGACGATTTCAAGTTGTATCGTGCACTCCGCTCCATCAATCCTTCACCCTACTTATTTTATTTTGATTTGGGCGATTTCCACCTGTTGGGTTCCTCACCGGAGGCGCAACTCATCATCAACAAAAACAAAGTCACCATTCATCCTATTGCAGGCACCTTTAGGCGAACAGGAGATGATGTTCGTGACCTTGAATTATCCAAGAAATTAGAGCAAGATCCAAAAGAAAATGCCGAACACGTTATGCTGGTCGATCTTGCCAGAAACGACCTGAGCAGAAACGGAAAAAACGTTACCGTAGAAGTCTATCGTGAGGTACAGTTTTATTCTCATGTCATACATTTAGTGTCGAAAGTAACTGCCGAAATTCCGGAACACACCGCAAAATTCAAATTGGTAGGAGATACATTTCCGGCAGGAACGCTGAGTGGTGCGCCAAAGTATAAAGCCATGCAACTCATCGACGCATTAGAACCGACAGGAAGAGGATTCTATGGTGGTTGTATTGGTCACCTCAACTTCAATGGCGATTTCAATTCTGCCATCATGATACGCACCTTTTTAAGTAAAGACAATACATTGATTTATCAGGCAGGAGCGGGTGTTGTTGCAGACTCTATTCCGGAAAGTGAATTGCAGGAAGTAGAAAATAAATTGGCAGCACTGAATAAAGCCATCGATTTAGCAGAAAAAATATAATTCTAAAACATGTACGATTCAGATATGGCAAATAATAAAATACTGTTATTAGACAACTACGATTCTTTCACCTATAACTTAGTACATTATGTAGAAGCATTGGGGTATGAAACAGAAGTATTCCGAAATGATAAGATTACCTTAGAAGAAGTGGATCGCTACCAAACGATTATCTTATCTCCCGGTCCAGGAATTCCGGAAGAAGCAGGCATTTTGATGGCGCTAATAGAAAAATATGCACCTACAAAAAAAATATTAGGTGTTTGCCTTGGGCATCAGGCCATTGGGCAAGTTTTTGGTGCGGCATTGTATAATATCGGAAAAGTTGTGCATGGCAAAGCTAAAAACACGCTTATCACAAAAGAAGATTGTATATTTACAGGTATTGAAAGTGGCTTTGCAACCGGAAGATATCATTCTTGGGCCATCCGCAATGTTGTCGAACCTTTGGAAGTAATTGCTGTTGATGAAGATAATATTGTAATGGCCATCAGGCATAAAGCCTATAACCTTCGGGGAGTGCAGTTTCATCCCGAATCAGTGATGTCACCAGAGGGAAAGCTGCTTTTAAAGAATTGGCTGGAACTTTGTTAGAGAATAAAGATGAAAGACTGTTATACAAATATGAACCGACTTTTTAAAACATGGTTGATGATGACTATTGGATTATGTTCATGGCAGAATACAGTCTTGGGACAAGATCAGAATAGATATCTTGGCATTTGGGATTTACAAACCAATAATGACAAAATACAGGCTACCCTATTTGTTCCACCCTTTAAAAATGATTCTTCTAAAGCCAACATAAAATTTTATGGCGCACATGCCGGACTTCGCATTGCCTGCACCGTCCTTAAAAAAGAAACAGCTATTTCCATCAAAGTAGATTCCTTAATTGCAGAAGATATAAATAAGAAATTTCCTACTAACTTCATCACTGAGTTACCAGGCTTGTATTTATTCACTGATTCATTTATCAATAATAATTATAATGCCAAATACAGATTCCATCTTTTGGAGAAAATAATCCACGGAAAAGATACCATCGTTTGGATGAAAAAATTGGAAAAGATTGAACCGGGAAACACGCCAAAAACAGATACCGCCGGAACGTGGTTATCTGAGTTAGAAAGGAAACAACCCGTTATTAAAAGCATTACCGTCTACCGAAAAAATATAGAACTTGAACTTTGGGACCATAATGAGGAAGATGGCGATACCATTTCCATCAAACTTAACGACAAATGGGTATTACAAGAGTTTCCTTTAAAAAAAGAAAAATATAAGTTCACCATAGTACTGGAAAACAAAAACAATGTATTGCTGATGTTTGCAGAAAATTTAGGCAGCATTCCTCCCAATACAGCATCCATATCTGTATTTGATGGCATTCAGAAACAATATGCAAAAGTAAATTCCGATTTTACAAAAAGCGAATCACTAAGAATAGAACTTTACGGAGGAAAATAACAAATATGAAAACCATCTTACAAAAAATCTATGAAGAAGCAGTGCTGAGTTATGATCAAGCTTACGATACCATGTCTGCAATCACAGCCTTGCGCTTTTCTAATGAAGAAATCGCCGCATTTCTTTCTGCCTTTAACATGAGGATGCCGACAACAGATGAATTCAAGGGTTTCCGGCAAGCCATACTCGACAAAGCCATTACGATCCGTTTTTCGCAACCTACCATTGATGTCTGCGGAACGGGAGGCGATGGCAAAAACACGTTCAACATCTCTACATTAGCCGCCTTTATTGCAGCAGGCGCAGGTGTTTATGTTGCAAAACATGGCAATTACGCCGCCAGTTCAGTATCAGGATCTTCCAATGTTTTAGAGAACCTAGGCATTCAACTTACTAACCAGCAAGATAAAATCATTGAGGGCTTGGAGGAATGTAAGATTGCTATTTTACATGCACCTTACTTTCATCCTTCATTAAAAAATGTTGCGCCCATCAGAAAAGCTATCGGTGTAAAAACAGTATTCAACTTGCTAGGTCCGGTTGTAAATCCTATGTTGCCAGAATTTCAAATGACGGGTGTTGCCAACCTAAAAATCGCCCAATTGTATCGTGATTTACTCAGAGAAGTCGGCGTTGGCTTTGCATTGGTACACGGGTTAGAAGGATATGACGAAGTGTCGCTGACGTGTTCGACAAAAATTATTTATAAGGACATTGATATCGAACTCGACCCATCTTCGTTCGGCTCGCGAACATTGCAACAGAACGAAATATTTGGTGGAGAAACGCCACAAGAAGCCGCTAACATTTTCATGAATATTATTTCTGGGAAAGGTACAGAAGCGCAAAACAATGTAGTATGTGCGAACGCCTCTATAGCCATTGCATTATATAAGAAGCTGGACTTAAAATCAGCCCTTCAAGAAGCTAGGGAGAGCCTTGCTCAGCTGGCGGCTTTAGATAGTTTTGAAAAATTAAAAAGTATTTACAACGCGTGAAAAACATTTTAGATACCATTGTCGCCAGAAAATGGGTGGAAATAAGACAAGCAAAGGAAAACATTTCAACAAAAGAACTGGAAAGCGCCATTGCCTTTGAAACACCTACAATATCCTTTGCAAAAACATTGGCAAATAGCCATCACGATACAGGTATTATTGCAGAATTCAAAAGAAAATCTCCGTCAAAAGGTATTTTTAATGCGCATGCACAGCCTGAAATCATTTGCCCTGGATATGAAACTGCCGGGGCGACCGCCTGCTCCATTCTAACAGATACCGACTTTTTTGGCGGTGGAAAAGAAGACCTTATCACTGCACGACCACTGGTTCACATACCCCTTCTTAGAAAAGATTTCATGGTAGATGAATATCAATTCATAGAAGCAAAATCTTGGGGAGCCGATATCGTATTATTGATTGCAGCCATCCTGACTCCTAAAAGAACGGTAGAATTAGCAGCCTTTGCCAAAAGCCTTGGACTTCAGGTACTATTGGAATTACACGATGAAAACGAACTGCAAAATGTCAATCAATATGTTGATTTGGTGGGAATAAACAATAGAAACCTCAAAAATTTCGAAGTGGACATAGAACGCTCTGCACGAATGGCAGAGCAACTTAACAAAAATTATATACTGGTAGCCGAAAGTGGTATTGCATCACCAGAAACAATTACTTATTTTCGTGGATTCGGATTTAAAGCATTCTTAATGGGAGAAACCTTCATGAAAGAAGATGACCCTGCAAATGCTTGCCGGAAGTTTATCAAATCCATAAAAGAAGTATCTAATGCTGCCAACCTTACGTCAAGTTAAATCTGCCTTAACGATTGCCTTACTCATTGTAATGCAATATGCTGCTCATAGTGAAGAGCAGTACCTCATGAGTTATAAGAACCTCAAAACATACACTACCGACAACATAGACTCTCTATGGAAAGCCAATAGAATACCATCATTCATCTTGCCGGTGCGTTTTGATGTAGATATTTATGAAATCACCTATAAAGTAAAGTGGATCGATAGCACTTGGAGGAAAGCATCCGGATTTTACTTTGTCCCAAAAACCACCCAAGCAATTCCTTATATGGTGTATGGCCATGGCACACAAATCGAGAAGAGGATGACTTTCTCCGATAGAGATGCTCAGCAAGGCATATGTATGGGATTCGCTACTGACGGATACGCAGCGCTGTTTCCCCATTATTACGGCATAGGAGAAGGAGAAGGGAAACATCTTTATCAGCATGCATGGAGTGAAGCAATGTCATTCTACTATATGCTATGTGCCGTTGATGAATTAAATAAAAAAATAAATATCAATACCAATGGTCAACTGTTTTTAACAGGCTACTCGCAAGGAGGACATGCTTCTTTTGCGGCACAAAAATATATCGAAGCAATCAATGACCCCAGATTTCAGGTGACTGCCTCCTCTCCCATGTCCGGTGCTTACGATATGACGGGAAAACAGGAAGATTATATGTTTCAAGAATATCCAAGGCCTTTTTATCTGCCTTATTTATTGCTCTCTTATGATTTAGCTTATGACATCGTGGAGACGGATAATATATATTCCATTTTTAAGTCGCCATACGACACTTTGCTACGCCCTTATTTCGAAGAAAATGATGGCAGAACTTTAGATGAATTGGATAAAATAATGCCCAAAGTTCCAAAAGACGCCATTGTCGACTCTTTAGTAAGACTATATAAGGAAGACCCAAACTTTCTTTTCAGGCAAAAGCTGAAAGAGAATAGCCTAACGGATTGGAAACCCAAGGCACCTGTACAATTGTGTTATTGCCAAGGTGATAAAGAAGTACACTACATGAATTCCGTTGTAGCAGAACAAAATATTCAAGCATTGGGCAAAGAGGATATACGGGCAAAAAACTTAAGCAAATACCTCAACCACAACACTTGTGCAGCCTTTGCCGTATTGGAAACGAAATATTTCTTTGACAGGTTTGTAAAGAAAGGGGGAAATCCTAAACTGAAAGGACTACCACCTTTCAAGAGGTTTCTGGTAGGATTTATTAAACGAAAAACGGAAAGAGAATACAAGAGAAATGAGCATGTATTGCGAGATACTGAGTCAATGATTAAGGTGCTATTTCCTCAGTGACGCTATAGTGCCAAAAACAAATTGCGCCATCTAATTCTGCCATCCATTGATTCAAATGCTCATCTAAGTAGCCTGGCCAAGCATCACATACTTCAATGGTAATTCCTGAAAATCCGTAGAAACTTTCCACATACCAAGGATGATTCTTACCAGTAATTATGTCTTTATTAAGCAAACTACAAGGCGATACACCCTTCGCTATCTTTCCGGTTACAATAAGCTCAGGATAGGCAGAACCATATTTAATGATTTCTCTAGCAATCCTTAAATTCATAGTATCAGATTTTAGTATTGGTAAAACATATGAGTCTTTATGAAATTTAACATCAGTTATTTCAGACACTTTAAAATAGACATATTCACTACTACAATTATCTTCAGTTTCCTCATTTTTACAAGAAAACAACAAAACCGCTAACAACAAAACCAAATATTTCATAATATTACATTTTGAGTAAAGCTAAAAAAATGTCTTTAAAAATTAAAATATGTGGATTAAAACACGCAGAAAATATTCTTGAAATAGCTAAATATCCAATTAACTATTTCGGATTTATTTTTTATCAAACTTCAAAACGATATATTTTACATCAGCATTCGCTGGAAGAATTGCGGATATTGGTTGAAGAACTGAGTTTACAAAAGATTGTTCCTATTGCAGTATTTGTGGATGAAAAGATAGAAGAAATGTGCAGAATCTGCCAAAGTGTTGGCATTTCGCACATACAATTACATGGCAATGAAACACCGCAAACTTGTGCATCGCTAAGAGACAAAGGCTATATCATCATAAAAGCCTTTGGCATCGACACATCCTTTAATTTTGAAATAACTTCTCAATATAAAAATGATTGCGATTACTTCCTATTCGATACTAAAACACCTCAATATGGGGGAAGTGGGATTCCATTTGATTGGGAAATATTGAAAGGCTATCATGTTGAAAAACCGTTCTTCCTAAGCGGTGGGATTGGTTTAGATGAGCTTCCATCTGTCTTAAAAATATCCCACCCGCAGTTATATGCTTTGGACTTAAACAGCAAACTAGAGATTGAACCCGGTTTAAAAAATATTGAATTAGTGAAGAATGCCGTTGACAAAATAGCTAAACCTCTATCTTGATTATGTTAAGATACTCTTCAGATAGATGATTAAAATCGTTATCACAAGTAATAAGCGTTGCATGGAGTACCGAAGTAATTGCCGCAATCCATAAATCATTTTTCCCCATATTCCTTGAAGAAAACTTACTCTTATTAAACTCATACTTTCCTTGACTATACGCATCTATCTCTGCATACCTCTCTAAAACATCCTTACTATTAATATCAGCAATGAGTAACAAACCTAGAACTTCATCTAATTTCATTAGTTTTTGCACACCCCAATTGGAACGAATTGCCATTGATTTAATCTCACCAATACAAACTACGGGAACAATTGCTTCGTTTTCATTACCAAACGGATTGTATAATACATCCATTCTTTGAGCAACTTCACTTTTCCTCAAGTAATGAATAATAATATTTGTATCTAGAATATAAATCATTCTTCTAAGAGCCCTTCTGTATCCAGTTCAAAAGCACCCAATTCTGAAACCAAACGATTAAACTCATTTTGGTTAAAAGTAGTGTATCGTTGTAATTGCTTCATTTTTTCAACATCAAGTCTTTCACTTATTGGCTTAATAACAGATTTAAACGTTGACTTATCCAATAACAATTCGAGATTATCCAATACTTGATGGTCGTTTAAATGAATGATACGATCAATTATTTGAACTTTTCTTTCTAAAATACTCATTTAACAACTTACCTTTTTACAAAAATGTAACAAAAAAAAACATTTTGCAAGTTTTTCTACTTACTAACATCCAATCACCTATCATAACAATCAATTAATTCACATATTTTTTTGGATTCCTTTACTATTGGTAAATTGCTTCCAGATTTGAAATGATGTTATGGAAAAGTTTAAGGTAGATAAACATGGATACTATGGAAAATTTGGTGGTGCATATATTCCTGAGATGTTGCATAAAAATATTGAAGAACTTCAAAATAAGTACTTAGACATTATCTATGCTCCTGCATTTCAAAAAGAATTCCATCAGCTGCTAAAAGATTATGTTGGCAGACCCACTCCCCTATATTTCGCAAAAAGGCTTAGTGAAAAGTACGCCACAAATATCTTTTTAAAGCGCGAAGACCTTTGTCATACAGGAGCACACAAGGTAAATAATACCATCGGTCAGATTTTGTTGGCCCAGAAACTTGGGAAAAAACGCATCATTGCTGAAACAGGTGCCGGACAACATGGTGTTGCAACAGCAACCGTTTGCGCCTTAATGAACCTCCCTTGCGTAGTGTATATGGGCGAGGTAGATATCGCCAGACAAGCACCAAACGTGCAGCGAATGAAGATGTTGGGAGCAGAAGTGCGCCCAGCCACCAGTGGTAGCAAAACCCTGAAAGATGCTACTAATGAGGCCATGCGCGATTGGATCGCCCATCCCGAAGACACACACTATATTATAGGCTCAGTTGTAGGGCCACATCCCTTTCCGGATATGGTCGCACGTTTTCAAAGTATTATCTCTGAAGAAATTCGTTGGCAACTAAAGGAACAAACTGGTTCCGAGCTACCGAACTATGTTATAGCATGTGTAGGCGGTGGCAGCAATGCAGCTGGCGCATTCTATCACTTTTTGGATGATGAAACAGTTCAATTGATTGCCGTTGAAGCTGCAGGCGAAGGAATTCACTCCGGAAAATCTGCAGCAACTACCGCACTGGGAAAGCCTGGCGTATTGCATAGCAGCAAAACGCTTTTTATGCAAACCGATGATGGTCAGGTGGTAGAACCACACTCCATATCTGCAGGATTGGATTATCCCGGTATTGGACCAATACATGCCCATCTTTTTGATGTGGGAAGAGCAAAATTCCTGAGCGCTACCGATGAGCAGGCACTAGATGCTGTTTTAGAACTCTCCCGTCTGGAAGGTATTATCCCAGCCTTAGAAAGTGCCCATGCATTTGCTATACTTTCCGAAATTGGCGTAAAAAAAGATGATACTGTAGTCATTAATTTGTCCGGGCGCGGTGATAAAGATTTAGACACTTATTTAAAAAGAATAGCACTATAAAACACTTCGCAACCATGACCAATAGAATACAACAACTTTTTAAGCAAAAAGAAAACAACATATTAAGTGTGTTCATTACAGCAGGCTATCCTACTGTAGAGGCACTACCCGAAATACTAAAAGCTTTACAAAGTAATGGCGTCGACATGGTAGAAATCGGTATGCCTTTCTCTGATCCAACCGCAGACGGACCTGTAATCCAGCATTCCAATACTATTGCCATCAACAATGGCATGACGATAAAATTGCTCTTTGAGCAACTAAAAGACATCCGCAAAGACATACATATACCTTTGGTATTAATGGGATATATCAATCCTGCTTTGCAATTTGGCTTTGACAATTTCTTGGCATCCGCAAAGGATTGTGGTATAGATGGTGTAATCATCCCGGATTTACCGATGTATGAATATGAGCATATTTATGGGAATTTGTTTAAAAAGCATGATTTACAAAACATCTTCCTCATCACCCCGCAAACATCCAATGAGCGCATTCAAAAAATTGATCAAATCTCGAATAGCTTCATATATGTCGTATCAACACACGCTATTACAGGAGCTAATATTGATTTAGAAGCGCAACAAGTGGCCTATTTTGATAGAATAAAAACCTTGAATTTACGAAATCCAACTGTAATCGGATTTGGCATAAAAGACAAAGACACCTTAGCGTTTGCCCATAAAAATGCAAATGGTGCCATAATCGGCAGTGCATTTGTGAAAGTATTAGAAAACCGACAGAATATTTCCGAAACGGTTGCCGACTTCATCCAACAATTACAGTAATATGAATGTCGTTATCATACAATACAATGCCGGAAACACCTGTAGTGTTGAAAATGCACTACATCGCTTAGGTGTTTCGCCCATCATCAGCGATGACATGGACACCATTATCGGTGCAGACAAAATTATCTTTCCCGGCGTTGGTCATGCGGAGTCGGCAATGCGATATTTAAGAGAAAGGAAGCTCGATACAGTAATAAAGAACCTACAACAACCCTTTTTAGGGATTTGCTTAGGGCAGCAATTGATGTGCGCGCATAGCGAAGAAGGCGATACCGATTGTTTGGGCATATTTCCTGTTACCGTCAAAAAATTCCCTGATAATCAACAAGGTTTAAAGATTCCTCAAATAGGTTGGAATGCCTTGCAAGGATTAAAATCTCCATTATTTAAGGATATCGATGAGAATAGTTACGTGTACTTTGTCCATTCATACTACTGCGCATTGAGTGAATATACCATTGCAACAACAGATTATATACTTCCTTTCTCTGCTGCCATTCAAAAAGAAAATTTCTACGCCACACAATTCCACCCCGAAAAAAGTGCAGATATCGGTGCAAAGGTATTGGAGAATTTCTTAGTGGCCAAATTTTAAATGTTAAATTTTAAATTTTTCATTAAATGATTCGTGGAATTTTGCTTAAAAATGTATCTATATATAATAAAGAATATACATTATGGAAAAGAAAAATTTAATCGCAGAATTATCATTTGAGTTTGCTGTTGAAATCATCCAACTCTCACAGAGTCTTATTTATGAAAAAAATTATATTATTGCCAAACAGGTTTTAAGATCTGGCACAAGTATTGGCGCAAACATTGAAGAATCTACTGCAGCAATTTCAAAAAAAGAATTTATTGCAAAAATGTCGATTTCATCAAAGGAAGCCCGAGAAACACGCTATTGGTTAAGACTTTTAAGAGAAAGCACCATAACAAAAATTGATGTACATGATTTATTATCAAAAATTGAAAAAATTATTAGGATTATAACAAAGATTATTATTACAGCCTCAAAAAACCAAAATAACTCAAAATTGTGAAAACAGTATTTATTGTCAAGGTAGAAAACCTACTATTGCCTGCATTTAGGTAGAAATGAATCTATAATCTAACATTCAACATTTACAATATAATAAAAATGAACATCATACCAGCCATCGACCTCATCAACGCAGAATGTGTGCGACTCACAAAAGGCGATTATGACACCAAAAAAGTGTATCAAACCGACCCGTTGGCGCAGGCGAAAATCTTTGAAGATGCCGGTATTACACATTTACATCTTGTTGATTTAGATGGTGCTAAAAAAGGTGAAGTCGTCAACTGGAAGGTACTGGAGGTTATCGCAACAAATACAAAATTATCCATCGATTTTTCCGGTGGCATCAAAACAAAAGAGCAAGCACAAAAAGCTTTCGATTGTGGCGCAGGTGCTATCACCATTGGAAGTTTAGCCGTTAAAAATCGCGATGAGTTTAGTAGTTGGCTACCGGATTTTGGAGACAAAATCATTCTTGGTGCCGATGTAAAAAATCATCATATTGCTACCCACGGTTGGTTAGAGGCTGATGGTCCTCATATTATGGATTTTATTGGCAGCTATCTTCCATTGGGTATTCAGCAAGTCATGTGTACGGATATTTCCAAAGACGGCATGTTACAAGGCCCCTCTATTGAACTTTACAAAAGTATTATAGCAAAATTTCCCTCGATAAAACTTATTGCCAGCGGAGGTATCAGTAACATGGCAGATGTTTATGAATTAAAGAAAATAGGTTGTCATGCCGCTATTATTGGAAAGGCATATTATGAGGGCAGAATACATATAGACGAAATGGTTGATTTTATCAAATAAAAAATAATACATTTTTCTTACCAATAAAGGATATTTCTATAATTTTACCTTATGAATCAGGATAAGAATACGGACAATATCAATGTCAAAGACCTTGATAATAATGAGAATAAATATCTTATCGAAGGATTAAAGAGAACCTATAAAGAACGTTTTCTCTTTTTAACCAATCTTATCAAAATACAAAACACCTTGAAAAAGGCCAAAATAACCCATAAAAAATAAATTTAAGAAGATGGTTAAGCAATATTAAACCCAGATTACACATTTAGATAAGTACAGTTCATTTTTATTTATGCTTTTCTCCGGCTACAATGGTCTGTTGTTGTTCGTTAACTGTGGACAAATAAGGTAATAGCCTACTAATATTCAAATGTATCGTATTTTCTTCTACTATTGAATTTCAGTTAAAACAAATATTAACAAATCCTCATTAATAATCTTTACAATTCCAACTAAAAGAAGAAAATTCTATTTTTGTTGGAATGGAGAAATTGCGTTTAGCCGTACAAAAAAGTGGCAGACTTTCAGAGAAATCATTGGATTTAGTGAAAGAATGTGGCATCAGCTATGCCAGTGGCACAGGCAAATTATTAGCCTCTTGTTACAATTTCCCAATGGAAATTTTATTCCTACGGGATGATGACATCCCCGGCTATGTAGAAGATGGTGTTGCGGACATTGGCTTCGTCGGTGAAAATGTTCTGATTGAATCTGGAAGGAAAGTTAAAACCATTGAAAGAATGGGGTTCGGAAGATGTCGCTTATCCATAGCCATACCCAGAAGTCAAGAATACAATGGCATTGAAGACCTACAAAACAAGTCTATTGCCACCTCCTACCCACATATTTTAGGCAAGTTTCTAAAAGAAAAAGGTGTAAAAGCGGACATCCACGAAATCAGTGGTTCTGTAGAAATTGCGCCTGGAATTGGACTGGCGGATGCCATTTGCGACATCGTTAGCACGGGCAGCACCTTACTCAGCAACGGATTGAAAGAAGTGGAATCCGTATTCACGTCCGAAGCCGTACTCATCGGTCACAAGGGAATTTCCGCTGAAAAGCAACATCTTTTAGAGAAGCTTCTTTTCCGTTTAGCTTCTGTAAAAAGGGCAAAGAACAACAAATATATCATGCTGAACGCACCCAACAAATCCCTACAAAAAATCATTGCCTTGCTGCCGGGAATCAACAGCCCGACAGTACAATCTTTGGCTACTGAAGGATGGAGTTCTGTACATTCCGTCATCAACGAGGATGATTTTTGGGAAAAAATCGAAGCCCTTAAAAAAGCAGGTGCCGAAGGAATTTTAGTGATGCCCATAGATAACCTGATATTATAATGCTAAAGATTTTCGAAGAACCGGATTTTTCTATTTGGCATACATTAGCTGAACGACCTTCGCAATCAACGGTAGCCATTGAAGCGAGTGTGCGACCTATCATTGATGCCATTATTAAAGACGGAGATAAGGCATTGAGGACATTCACAGAAAAATTTGATGGCTTTTTCCCAAAAGAATTACAAGTAACAGAAAAGGAATTTGTAACTGCCGAAAACCAAATAGCCACGGACTTAAAAGAAGCTATTCTTCAAGCCAAAAGCAATATTGAAAAATTCCATGTCAGCCAAAAAGAAGACAAACCTGCAATCGAAACGATGGAAGGTGTCACTTGTTGGCGGAAATCACTTCCCATAGATAAAGTTGGTCTATATATTCCATCAGGTACCGCTCCTTTATTTTCAACGGTGTTGATGTTAGCGATTCCGGCAAATATTGCCGGCTGCAAAGAAATCTTGCTTTGCTCGCCACCAGACAAATCTGGGAACATCCATCCTGCCATATTATTTGCTGCAAAATGCTGTGGTGTAACAAAAATTATCAAAGCTGGTGGTGCGCAAGCCATCGCAGCGATGGCTTTTGGTACGGCAACCATCCCTAAAGTAGACAAAATTTTTGGCCCCGGCAATCAATATGTTACCGTTGCCAAGCAGTTGGTACAACAAATGGGCGTTGCCATTGACATGCCCGCAGGACCTTCTGAAGTGTTAGTAATTGCTGACGATTCTTCCGTGCCTGCCTTTGTTGCAGCTGATTTGCTTTCACAAGCGGAGCATGGTGCTGACAGTCAAGTTATCCTAGTTGCCAAAAACATTTCCATCGTAGATGCGGTAATAAATGAAATAAACATTCAACTACAAAATTTGCCACGAAATGCCATGGCAACACAAGCACTCAGTCATAGCAAGGCATTTGTTTTCTCAGATCTTCTTGGAACGGGCATGCAGTTTTCCAATTTTTATGCTCCGGAGCATTTAATCCTTAGTATCAACCATCCGGAAAATTATGCGGAGAAAGTGGTGAATGCAGGATCGGTATTTCTTGGTCACTATACGCCGGAGTCTGCTGGCGACTATGCTTCCGGCACCAACCACACCTTACCTACCAATGGTTACGCACGTGCTTATAGTGGTGTTTCTTTGGATAGTTTTATAAAAAAAATTACCTTTCAGCAAATTTCAAAGTCAGGCTTATTAACTTTAGGACCTGTAATTGAAAAAATGGCAGAAGCAGAAATGCTAGATGCGCATAAATATGCTGTAACAGTTAGATTAAATACATTATGAGCGGATTCGATTTCAATAAAATTCTACGTCCCCACTTGAGGGATTTTCAGGCTTACTCCTCCGCAAGGACAGAATTCAGGGGTAAAGCCGAGGTATTCTTAGATGCAAATGAAAATCCTTATCAGTCGGTAGGTGGTGGATATTTCAACAGATATCCCGACTCGTCTAATTTTGCTGTGCGAAGCAAAATCGCAGAATACAGAAAAGTAAGCGTTGACAATGTGGTGGTCGCAAACGGCAGTGATGAATTGATAGATTTACTAGTACGTGCTTTTTGCGATCCGGGTAAAGACAAAATACTCATTTGTCCTCCGACTTATCCCATGTTTAAAACAACTGCTGTTCTCAACAATGTTGGAGTTACGGAGATTCCGCTTAACACAAAGTTTCAGTTAGATACAGCGCAAATTTTTGAAGCGATTGATGAAAACACCAAGCTGATATTTATTAACTCTCCCAATAATCCTACGGGAAATTTAATACATTCTGATGACATTAAGTTATTGTTGAATGGATTTCATGGGCTGATAGTTATCGATGAAGCCTATATCGATTTTGCAGATACAAATTCATGGATAAACTTGATTGACCATTATCCCAATCTTTACGTAATCCAAACGATGTCAAAAGCGTGGGGAATGGCAGGTTTACGTCTTGGTTTGGGCTTCGGTAGCACAGATGTTTCCGGAATACTTCAAAAAATTAAACCCCCTTATAACATAAATAGCGTTTCCAATAATTGGGCGATTAAAGCGTTTGATCTTATTGGAGAAAAGTATCAAATGGTAGAATTGATGCGTTCAGAGCGATTAAAACTACAACAAACTTTAAGAGAGCTGCCATTCGTGGAAAAAGTATATGATTCTGACGCTAATTTTGTTCTGGTAAAGGTAAAAAATGCCGATAAGTTGTATAATTTCTTGCTAAACCAGGGGATTGTAGTTAGAAATAGAAGCAAATTGCCTTTGTGCGAAAACTCCTTGCGTATATGTGTTGGCAACTCTGAAGAGAACAGAAAATTATTTAAAGCACTCAGGGAATACAAGGATTAATGCAAAAGATACTGTTCATAGACAGAGATGGTACCATTATCCAAGAACCGGATAATTTGCAAATTGACACCTTCGAAAAATTGTCATTCCTTCCCGGTGCCATCACTTTTCTGCGAAAAATTGTAGAAGAACTTGATTATTCATTAGTAATGGTCACCAATCAGGATGGAATGGGAACGGTAATATTTCCCGAAGAGCGTTTCTGGCCACCACATAACAAGATGTTAGAAATCTTGGAAAATGAAAACATCACTTTCAAGGAGATATGCATCGACCGTTCATTTGCTGTGGATAATCTACCCACCAGAAAACCGAACACCGGAATGCTGACCCATTACTTCACCAATGGCACAGACCTCCAACATTCTTTTGTTATAGGCGACCGACTGACAGATGTTCAGTTAGCTAAGAATTTAGGTGCAAAAGGTATTTTAATCGGCAGAAGTAAAGATACAAGCGATGATGATAAACTCGACAGTGCCGGATTGAAAGACAGTTTAGCTTTGGCAACGGATAATTGGGAAAGTATCTATAATTTCCTAAAATACCCGCCCCGAAAAATCAGCCACCACCGCAAGACGAACGAGACCGATATCTATATCGAATTAAACCTCGATGGAACTGGAAACTGTACCATTCATACAGGATTAGGCTTCTTTGATCACATGTTAGAGCAATTAGGGAAGCATTCCGGTTGCGACTTAACCATTCAGGTGAAAGGAGATTTACACATTGATGAACACCATACGATTGAAGACACTGCTTTGGCATTGGGAGAAGCATATTCATTAGCATTAGGCGACAAAAGAGGGATTGCCAGATATGGTTTTTTACTCCCCATGGACGATGTGCTGGCACAAGTAGCACTCGATTTCAGTGGTCGTCCTTGGTTGGTTTGGGAAGCAACATTTATTAGGGAAAAAGTCGGCGACATGCCCACCGAAATGTTTTACCACTTTTGGAAATCCTTTAGCGATGTCGCCAAATGTAACTTAAATATACAAGTGGACGGTACCAATGAACACCATAAAATTGAATCTATCTTTAAAGCAGTAGCAAAAAGTATTAAAATGGCCGTAAAACGAAGCGGCAACGCATTACCCACAACAAAAGGAAAATTATAAAGTATAATTATGAAAAAATTATTGATTTATCTCGGATTTTTAAGCGCATTATTCTCTTGTAAAAAAGAAGACCAAGCTACAATAGATGAAAATATCATCAAGCAATACATTTCTGACAACAGTCTGAATGCTTCAAGGACGGAATCCGGCGTTTATTATGTTATCGCTGATACAGGAATAGGCGTAAATCCCGCTATTAACTCAACCGTTAAGGTGTATTATGCAGGTTATTTAACCAACGGCAATGTTTTTGACAACACCACGCCCGGAAGCCCGGCTACCTTTAATTTAGGCTTAACTATTCAAGGTTGGAAAGATGGATTGCCCAAGATTAAGGAAGGTGGTAAGATTAAACTCATCATTCCTTCTGCTTTAGGATATGGCTCTCAGTCATATGGCAGCATCCCCAAAAACTCGGTTTTGGTATTTGATATCGAATTACTGGATGTGCTGTAAATGCGGTTAATCGCATTTTACAGCGCCCTTATTCTATTATTCTTCGCATCGTGTGTTAACTCCACCAAGCCAAGTGCTTCCATTAACGGTGGTATATAAACGCCAAATCTTCCGCGTAGTCCCTTCTTCAAACCGTACCACCCACCAATAGGATTGTTCTCTGACCTTCCCCAAGCTTCGATAGTGCCTTCTTTCGCTGGCTTTTGCTCATCTGCACCACCTAAATCCATCCAATCACCGTGCTTTTTTAGCATTTGCAACAAATCGTCTATACACCTTACATCGTAATGCAATACCGTTTTACCAACTGTACATACTAACACCTGCACCCCTTCCTTATTCGCATCTAAATGCATCGTGTATTCCGATGTATTGGGGGGAGTCATTAACTGCATTGGACTTTCTTTGGAGCCTATATTATACATATAAAAAAATTTAATTTTATTTCGATTGTTTGTTTTGTTGCTCTTCTCTCTACCTGATTGTCTGCTAGTTGTGCGTTGATTTTACCATAATTGCTATAAACTCAATTCCCTATCGCAGTCAGTTATTTTATCATAATTGAACCTTTCATAATATGATATTTTTCTGTTTGATGCCATTTTGCATTTTCATCCTGATAAATAATTCCTGCCTTTTCTAAAGTTTCGACAGCTAAACTCATGGCATCTTCAAAATGCTCTAAGTTATCTTGCCATTTTTTTAAAGCAACATCAATTGGGTCACTCATAAGAAAATCGTTTTTATTCCAATCACAAATAACATCTTCATTTTCAATCCAAATATCAACCCAAGTTTTGATTTTTCCATCTTGAATTAAAACTGACTCTTTTTCGTATTTAATTGCTTTCATTATCAATCCATTGGTTTTATCATTTTTTCTATAAAATCAATTTCTTCCTTTGTTAAATTGTATTTTTCGTAGAGTTGTTGGTCTATTTCAGAAATTGTTTTTGTCCAGTCAATTTTAGATTTTCTTGAAAAATCCTGAATTGGCACAAATTTCCATACATCTTTATTGTTGTCTTGGGTTACTTTCAGTGCTCCAAGCATTGCACGGACAAATTTTGATTTAATATATTTTAAACAAGCGTCAGCTTCATTATTCGTTTTAAATGCCCCAATACTTATAAATGATTGAGTATAACCAACTAAAGGGTTTCCAATTAATGGGCTTGAAAGTGTTTCGCCAAAAGTACCAGTTCCATTACTTTTAGGCAATATTATCTTGTAGTCATCTAGATTATTGTGCTTTACTAAATATTTTATTGGAACATATCGATACTTTCTGACATTGTTTATTAAACCAAGTATTTCTATATCGTCACTAGATATTTTTTCTTCTGAAAAAATTGATAACTGAGAAAATATTGAAGTTGTCAGCCTTTTTTCTCTACCATCACTACCTATTATTTTTTTAAACTCCGGATAATCATTAAACAATGTTTCTAAATCAAATTTGATTTGTGTATAAACTAATTCTTCAATAGATTCGAAATCTGATGTGTTTAAAACTTTTAGTAAAATTGAATTTAGCTCTTCGAATTGTGAAAAAACTTTAATCTTTTCAAAAACCTGTTTCTTGTCTCTTAGAGTGATTACTATTCCACCTTTTAAATCAATGTCTGGAAATACATCACTGCTTTTGCTATCATATGAAACAACTTTTAAATGTTCATCATTCAACATTTTTTCATTCCAATCTTTTGGGGTTTTACCTGCATTGAATAGAAATCTTCCTGGCGTAATAAGTGCAACCTTTTCACTTAATTTATAAGCTATGTCCATTAATAAATGATATATAGGATTGTCACTTGTGCCTTCTTTTCTCTCTTGATAAGGCGGATTGCCTACAATTACATCGAATTTCATTTTCTTGTTGTTTATTTTGATGGTTTCTTTTTCAATGAATTTGTTTTTACTTATTAAATCGTAAGAGGTGTAGTTTGCTTCAATTAGTTTTACATCTAATTCAAGCAACTTGTATACTTTTCTAGTAAATTCATAAGCAATTTTTGATGTTGGTATTGAGTAGAATTTGTTGGCTACTTCTTTGCCAAATTTTTTATAAACGGCATAAACAAACTCACCTTGTTTGGAAGCAATATCTAAAAGCCTTGTATTCTTGTCAATGGCTTTGGCTGGCAAACCGTTTATGATTTTGTCGGTAACAAATTCAGGGGTTACAATTTCTGAATCTGACAAACGGCTGAATTTTTTCATTGCATTACTTGCTCTTTCAATTGGGACAATTTCGGAATCATTGGCTAATGAATTAATGTTGTGAATTTTATAATCTAGTTCGCTTAAAATAAATGGGTTGATGTATTGTTGAAACAAATCAAGAATAGTTATTTCAAGGTTCAAATTTGAAGCTATTCGCAAATTATCAGAATTATCCTTGATGTTGTTAATGATTTCTTGTAAGGATTTAACGCTGGAATCTGTCAAAAATGCAAAGAATAAAATCCTTGCATAATACATAGCAAATTGACCTTTGTAATCATTTACAGCGTCAACATCTTTTATTTTTGATTTAGAATTGCCTTCATTTTTATTTTTATCTTTATCGGAAGTATCATCTACATCAATTTCGTCTCCTTCACCTTTTACTGGTTTCATTTCAATTCCACCACGTGAACCAATTATATTTTGTCTTTCAATTTCAGCTTTAATTGCTTCTATTTCCAACAAGTACATATCAATAGAAATTGTTGTAGCTTCATCAAACACACTTCTACTACTTGAATATTTGCGAACAGCATCCAAAATATCAGCTGGCTGAATTTGAACAATTTTGTTGTTGTTTAAAACTACGATTGGCGATATTTCAAGTTCTTTTCGGATTCGTTCTTCTAATAAGCTGTTACCATTATTTTCGGTATTTACATTGTAAATCTGAGATTTATGTTCCTGCATTTGGAACATTCTATTGGGGTTAAAGTCAACCAATAAAGTTTGTGGCTTCATATTGAATTTTACCACATCACCATTTGGCTCTTTGTAAATTTTTATGAACTGATTTTGCAAACGAAAAATGGCTTGGTCGTATTCTTGTGGTGAAGCCGTATCTTTAAGAAATAGCATTGTATCCCATTCAGGAACTGTGCTACCAGTAAGCATTCTATTTACGGTCAATGTGATTGTTTTGATATGCTCACTTTCACATTTTTTGATTCTGCCCTGAACTGCCTGTGTGTCTTTGAAGATTTTTTCGTTCTCAACACCAGAGATATTGATGATTTCGTAATTATTAAGGTGTTTAAACTTGTTATTCTTGATAAGTTCTTGTAATGCGTCACAAGAGGCTCTGTAAGGCAACACACAAACAATATGACGGCACATTTTGCCATCTTTTAATTTGTCATAGTCTAAGAAACTCAATAAATTTTCATCTGTTTCAGTACCGTCAATGACATTCAGTAAGTCAAGAATTTCCTTCTCGTGAATAAATTTCTGATGAAGATATGTTTTGGTGTCTTTGGTTATGGATTGCGGTCTAAAAAGTTCTGAAAAAGCATAGGTAATGCCGTTCTTCTTGAGTTCTTCCATTTTCTTTCGGGAAGATTCATTGGGATTAAAAGCAAAACGCACCATTTGAGGAAAACCGTAATACGGATTATCCCATTCTTTAACTTCGTCTTTGTTTAGATTTTCTACATCCCATTGCGCTTGGTCATCAGCAATATTTGTGAATTGATAGAATGCAATAATATCGTCATTCGTAAACTCACTATTCATCAGTATGCGGTACGGTGTTCCAGAAAGATGAATGCGAATTTTGGCAATTAATGCTTTTTCAATCTTTTCAACTTCGTCAATTGGAATATTGTTGAATTTTTCTTCATTCTTCAAGTCTTTTGTCTTGAGGTCGGTAGTCCTTAAAACTTTTCCGTATTCAGTCGCTCTTGCTCCAAAATGCGTTTCATCAATGAGCAATAAGTCGATTTTATTTTCAAACACTTCTTTGTGTTTGGTTTTTATTTCATCACCTTGCAAGTCTTGTAAGGTTAGAAACAATACGATTTTCTCATTTACATGCTGCTTTTCGGTAATTATAGTGTCACTTGATAAGAGCGCATTACTATCTAAAAAACAATAGCCATTAAATTTAATATGACTTTCAACAGTTCGTTTCCATTCTTCTTTAACATCAGCCTTGGCAGAAACCACAACCACCAAATTAGCGCCCATTTCAACTGCACAACACATTGAGGTAAATGACTTACCAAAACGCATTACTGCGTACATCAGTAAATTGGTTCTGCCTTTATTTATGGCTTCCCGAAAATTGTCTACTGTCTTTTGTTGATTAGGTCGTAAAGGATATTTTTCAATTCTTGTGTACGTATGCGTAATGGGAATATGGCTTTCGTCAAAGTGATAATATTGATATTTTGATTCGTTGTTTTGATGTCCACTTTTAATATCGTCTATAGCATCTTGCAGGTCATTCTTTGTTGCGTTTTCAAAAAACTCATTGGAATAGTATGGTATTCCTTTTAAGGAGTTTGGTTTTAATCTGCTTCTGTTTAATTCGTTTTCAAGAAAAAAGTGAACTGCATAATCTCTGAAATAGGTTTCATCATCAACTTTTGCAACATCTTCAAACTTTTTTTCAAGATTAGGGAAGTGTTTACGCCATTCATTCAATCTCATTTCAATTGGTCGATAGGTATCACCAACTTTCAAATAATTTGGAATTGTCTCGGTAGTAAAAGCATAGATTTGAGGTTCAACTCTTCCAATGATTAAATTATCGAGTATTTCTACATTTATATTATTTGTGACGGGCATAGTTTACTTATCTAAAAGAGATATAAATATTATCGGCTTTCCTATCTCCCAATCCATAATATTGCAATAAGTGCCATTATGTGATTTTATATTTTGAGTTTCACAACCTGTGCATTTCTTTATTTTTGTTCTAGTTTCAAAAATTTCCGAAATGTTTATAATTTCATCTTTACAACTGTTCGGAATAACACCTTTTAGACCGTCCATTTGCCAAATATTCCAGGAAATAATTTCTGTAATATTTTTTATGTAATCAAGTGGTGGCTCAGCTTCAAATTTGTGTTTAAAGTTTTCAATGAATGTTTTTAGCAAGGCTTCACGAGCCAAAAGTAAACTATCTCCTTGCCATTCAAAACCATAAATATTTTTATATGCAATTTCAACTGCTTCAAGCCATTCATTTATTGTGTTCAAATTTTCATTTACTACTCTTAATTTTCTGTCTAATAAGCCTATTCTGTCTTCTATTTCAATAAACGTTCCTGTTGTTGTATCATATCTACTAACTAAATAAGGAGCTTCTCCACAGGTAATTTCTAACCGTGTATCTTGAACATAGTCAAGCCAAGTTCTACCTACCGGAAATATGATTTTGTCTTTAGTTGTTTCCCAAGATTTAGTTCCATTCTTCAATAAGATTTCTTTATTGAAAACACCCGCTCTTCCGAACCAAGAATTGTCTACAAGATTATTTTGTGCATTACAAATCCAAGATGGTGTGAAAACTTCTGCCATTTCTTTGGAACGCGATAATTGCAAAACTTTGTCTTTGTAAACCCTAGGCATTATTACATTGCCGTTTTTGCCTGTTATTGAATCCGGTAAAATTTCCGAATCAAACTTGTACGCATCTCCTAAATGTTCGTAGTTGCCTGTTGCCCAAAATATGTTTTTTTTAGTTGTTTGGTCACGAAGCAGTATATCGAGAATGTCGGGATACTTCTCTATTAACTCATTTTCTAATATATCGATAACTGCCTGCATTTGTGTACTTCTTCGTTAGTTTTAAAAAACACTTTTACATCTATATTTAAAATGTTCGCAATTTTTATTTAATCCCCCTTTTCTTCAAGCGCTTTTTTAATTCTGTTCATTGTTGTCTAAAGATGTCGAATAGCAAATTTAGGTTATTTTTCATTATCTCAATTTTCAAGATATAAAATGTTTGAAAAATTTTCTACATGTTTGACCAAGCGTTGGCAGAATATAGCTTTTTTGGGTTTTTTGAGCGTTGGTTGGTATGTCGAAAAAAACCAAATATACTCATTATGAGTAGTTTTTACACTTACACACAATAATAAAACTTATGCTATAATTCCCATTTTTTTCATAAGAAATGTTGCACTTTTACTGGTACAAATTCCCTCCCGTAAGGTATAATCAAAATGGAGTTCGTCCTGATGAATATCTACTTCAAAGCATTTATTCACGAGGATTTCCGGATATTCTTTGGTGGTATTACACACCTCCAAATCGTGTGTAGCAATCGCACCAAAAACATTCTTTTTGACAATTTTATGGATAACCCCTACTGTTCCCGAACGCTTATCATCGGAATTTGTGCCACGCAATATCTCATCCAATAAAATAAAATGTGGCTGTTCATCCAATTGATTCACAATAAATTTCAGGCGTTTCACTTCTGCAAAAAAATAGGACTCACTATCCGCCAAAGAATCGGATTGTCGCATAGAAGCCAGCAAAGGCATGGGCGTATAGGTAGCATCCGTAGCACACACTGGCGCTCCTGCCCCTGCTAACACCATATTGATGCCAAGTGTTCTGAGGAAAGTACTTTTCCCTGACATATTAGAACCCGTGAGAATTACGAATTTCTGTTGTTGGAAGTCTATAGAATTACAAACCCGCTTTTCACTGCTAATCATCGGGTGTCCCACATTTGTAAAAGCTATATTGGCATTTTTTGAAAGGGTTGGAAATACAGATTCAGGATGATTAAACGCAAAGTTTGACAAGCTATTCAATGCCTCAAATTCGGCCAAAGTATCTATCCATACCATTAGTTTAGTTGCATTTTCTTCATGCCACTTCCAAAAGTATCGCAACACATGGATATGGTGTTGGTAAATGCCATTCATGAGCATGACACCCAACACATTGCCCAGATTATCCAAATTCCCTAACAAATTGCTGAGTCGGGCAATACTATTGGAAGCTTTATTTTGTCCTTCCAACAATTTCCCCTTGAGCGCATTTAGCAAATCCGAAGTAAACTCCTTCTCTTCAATGGATTTCATCAACACGCTATATTGCCCGGTAATCTCTTCAATTTGTGTTCCTTCGAATAGTTCTTGTTTTATTTTAGGCAAAGTTTTGTACAAAAGAAAGAGGTTAGCAAAAAAAATCCCCGAGGCAACCTTGGTAAGGGCAACCATTTTAAACCCAAAAATCATTACTAAGGATATACCCAAACATATCGGCAAAATAAATGATAGTATATTGTATACTGGATTGAGTGTCTTCGGGGTTCTTTCCGTCCATTTCTTTAAATATAGGTATGCCTGTTCATTATCTCTATGTATTTTAGCTAGGGCTGAAACTTGCTGCCTCCACTCAAGTTGCTCAGAAAGTTCTTTAATGGCCATTTGTCTCTTTATAATGATTTCAGGTGTTTGAGGAGACAAAAGCATTGCTGCCAATACATTCTTTCCTTGAAAAGTTGCAGTTCTATTAAGAAATTGAAAAAGCGAATGGTGACCAAAAATATCTAAATCATTGGCATAAGGATGTAAGGCATCAGAATAATGTATGCCATCTTCAAACTTCAATTCTTTCTGCTCTAAAAACCGCAATTCTTGTTCATTCAATGCGATAATCTCCTTCTCAAGGTTAATCTTATCGAGAACGATTTGATGTTTTTTAGATAAAAAAAGGTAAAGAGCAACGCCAACCGGAATTATGTATGCGGCAAAAGTAATATGGTTCTGCCAATAGAGGAATATCGCTACGAATACTGCTAAAACAACCAAAAACTTCAACAACCCAAATCGGGTATGTACCGTATCCAGTCGTTTAAGCTTAGCACGATGAATATCAGCTTGCTCTTTATATTTATCTATTGGCGAGTAGTTCACTTTGCTATTTCGTTCTTACTAACGTCAACATTTCTGCTTGACCGCCTCTATTCATATCAAATACCAAGGTATCTGCAACTAACCGTACAATTTTCACCATAATCTCCCGTTGATCTTCCAGCGTGGTGAATAACATATCATGTTCTACTTTGTAAGAACCGCTCACTATAGAACCATCATAATCAAAAGAGTAATGGCCCTTATCGTCGAAGGAAAAATGGGTACTTTCAATATTATAATCACTGGGTTGACCATTTACTAACCAAGACACACCTTTCCAGTTGCCAATGATTCGCTGCGCATTTTCATTTTTCACACAGGATAAAAACACCAACGAGTTGATTGAAAACAGGCACAAAAAAATAAGTTTTTTCATGTATTATTCGATTTCAGGATAAATGCGTGGATTTGTTTCTCTCATGATGGAATATATTACCTTAAACACATCATCCGGATTTGGTTTACAAAAATAATCACCATCAGACCCAAAAGCGGAACGATTGGGATAAGAAGAAATAGTTATCGGCTGGGCATCCAAGTACTTAAAAACATCTTGATGTTCCAATACTTGTTGCATCATATAAGCTGTCCCGCCACCCGGAACGTCTTCATCTAAAAATACCACGCGATTGGTTTTCCGAATAGAATCGCCAATGATATGCCTGATATCAAAGGGTAAAAGCGTTTGTACATCTATCAGTTCAACAGAAATATCCATTTTTTCTAGTTCTTCCACGGCCTCTTGTGCAATGCGTACACAAGACCCATAAGTAACTAAGGTGATGTCTTTCCCTTCATGAATAACTTCTGGTACGCCTAAAGGTATGGTAAATGTTCCGGGATTGGAAGGGATTTTCTCTTTAAGACGGTAGCCGTTCAGGCATTCAATGACGATGGCTGGTTCATCACCACGCAACAAGAGGTTATAAAAACCTGCCGCTTGCGTCATATTTCTGGGAACGCATACATGCATGCCTCTTACTGAGCCAAGAATCATACCGATAGGTGAACCGGTATGCCATATTCCTTCCAATCTATGTCCACGAGTGCGGACTATCAAGGGTGCCTTTTGACCGCCCTTTGTTCTATAAGAGAGGCAAGCCAAGTCGTCCATCAAAGGTTGCAGCCCATAAATAAGATAATCCAAGTACTGAATTTCTGCTATTGGTCTTAGTCCCCTCATGGCGAGTCCAATCCCTTCACCCATGATACTGGCTTCTCTGATGCCGGCATCATAGATGCGTGCTTCTCCGTATTTTGCCTGCAATCCGGCAAATGCCTGATTGACATCACCAATTTTCCCTACATCTTCACCAAAGGCTAAAATCCTAGGATCACGTTCAAAATTTGCATCGAAACAGGCATTCAGGACCTGAAAACCGCTAAGATACTTCGGTTTTTCCGGATACTGAACGGGAACTATCGACACTTTTAACGGAGATTCAGAAGTTTCTGAGTGCAAATAAGAATTATAGCGTTCCTTGTTGATTAGGTGTTGTTCCTTTTTCCAATCTGCCAATTTCTTTCTTGCTGGCGTTTTCTCATGCGCAGTAGCCCGAAGAACATGAAGAATTAATACAAAAAGTTCCTTTCTTTGTGGGTCAATATTTGACTTAAAATCCTGTATTATGCTATTGATAGTACTCTTAATAGTATTATCGACTTCTCCTTCCAAATCCTTGAGGATGGAGAATACTTCTGCAATTTCCTCTTTTATGGGTGTAGTAAAACGTTCCCATGCCATTTTTTTTGCTTCCGCCACCTCTGCTTTTGCTTCTTCCTCTAAAAGGTCGCACTGCTCAGATGTTGCGATATTGGATTGCACCATCCATTCTTTCATTTTAACGATACAATCAAATTCCTTTTCCCATTCCAGTCGTTCCTTTGACTTATATCTTTCATGTGAACCTGAGGTGGAATGACCTTGTGGCTGAGTAACTTCTTCCACATGTATGAGTGCGGGGATATGTGTTCTCCTTGTTTTCTCGGCAGCCTTTTTATAAGTAAGAATTAGCTCAGGGTAATTCCATGCTTTAACTTTATAGATATCCCAACCTTCGTTTTTTTCATTTAGTCTAAAACCATCCAACACTTCAGATATACTACTTTTTGTTGTTTGTAATTTCTTAGGCACTGAAATACCATACCCATCGTCCCATACGGAAACAACCAAAGGCACTTGCAAAACGCCACCGGCATTAATGACTTCCCAAAAGATGCCTTCAGAGGTAGATGCATCTCCAATGGTGGCGAAACATATTTCATTTCCATTATTAGAAAAATTATTCTCACCGATAGTATCTGCCAACTGTCTGTACTTTTTTGAAGCCATTGCCAAACCGAGGGAACGTATCATTTGTGAAGCGGTAGGTGAATTATCTGCGGCAGAATTTTTCTGATTCTTTAATGCTTTCCATGAGCCGTCGCCATTTAGCGAACGCGTAGCGAAATGATTATTCATTTGCCTTCCGGCTGAATGTGGATCTGCTTCCAAACTTGGATTGCCATACAATTGCCCGAAAAGTTGCTCTACGGTAACGATTCCCGTTGCTAAAGCAAAGGTTTGGTCTCTGTAGTAACCGGCACGAAAGTCGCCATTTCTGAATACCTTGGAAAGGGCGATTTGTGGAACTTCCTTTCCATCGCCAAAGATACCGAACTTTGCTTTTCCTGTTAAAACCTCTTTTCTTCCGGTGATACTGGCTTCGCGACTTTTACATGCCAGTTTGAAATCTTCGAGTACTTCATTCCTAAAATCCTCAAATGAAACCCTTTTTTCTTCCTGTATATTTAAGACTTGCTCCATAAGTCACTAGTTTATTGATGTAAATATAGAATTAATCTACATTTGAAATTAAAAAAGCTATCCTTGCTAAAACTAAGATGTGGATAAATAATGAGTGAAAATTCAACAAAATTAACCGCAAAAAAGAGTGTTAAGGATAAGTTAAATACCTTTTAGGTATAAAAACATGTATTAAATTTGATTCTTAATTAAAAAAAGGATATATGAAAAGATTATTTACATCGTTCGTAGCCATTTTGTTGGTTGCTTTGACGAGTTTTGCTCAAGATGGTGGTTCAAAAATTAAGTTTACAGAAAGCGAGTTTGATTTTGGCAAAAAGCCAGTTGGAACTCCTGTAACGCACGAATTTGAATTTGTTAACGTGGGTACTTCTCCATTGGTATTAGAAAATGTAAGAGCAAGTTGTGGCTGCACTACACCGCAATGGCCAAAAGAGCCTATTGCTCCAGGTCAAAAGGCTACTATTTCCGCTACTTATAATATGGGACATGCCGGTGCATTTAATAAATCAGTTACGGTTACTACAAAAGACGGTGAAACAATCGTTCTTTACATCAAAGGGGATGCTTTCGACCCAAATCCTCCCGCAGAAATGCCAGTAATTGTAGAACCTTCTCCAGCACCACAAATGATTTACGCTCAACCTGAACCTGTAGTTGTAGAGCAACCAGCTTCTCAACCAGTAAAAGTAGTTGCGCCACCAGCACCAGTACAAGTAGTTACACCTGCTCCTGTTCCTGAAGAAGTTGCACCTAAGGTTACTGAAAAATCAAAATCAGAAAAAACAAAAAAAGTTAAGAAAAATAAAAGAACTGCGGTTATAACAGAATAATCAACTAGTCCTTTACATGATAATCCTCCGGAATTACACCGGGGGATTTTTTGTTTTGGAACTTTCACCATCTTATTAATGTTATTGAAGGTATGAGAATCGTAGGAAAAATCATTCAACCCAGTTTTTGGAAAGGCAGTTATATCTTCCAATCTAATCATTCCAAAATCATTGGAATAAAGTGGTTAAATATTTGGAAAGATGAAGTCGAAATTAGCATCGACAACGACAAGTATGTTTTAAAGAACACTAGTTTTTGGAAAACTTCGTACTCTTTAATCGACGAATCTGGAAAAAAAGTTCTAGAATTAAAAGAAAAGTTTTTTTCTCCTGTAGAAATCCTTTTCAGCAATGGCAGTGATACGTATTTTTTCAAAACCAAGAATTTCTGGAAAGGAGAAATGGCGTGGTACTCTTCGGGAGATTTTCCTGTATTGATTTATAGTAGGAATGGGTTAAGCTTTAAAAATCCCTATTCTTTTGAGGTACAAGAAAGCAGGATAAATGACGAAATAATCAATTTCTTAATTCCGCTTGGCTGGTACATTATAAAAAGGAAACAAAAGCGAACTAGTGCCGTTGCTCAATAAGTATTTCAGTTAAAAGAAAATTCAACACTCAAATTATAGAGTTTTATGTAATTTTGCCACAAATTAAACTTATGGCTTTTGGGTTTTCTAAAATATATTCCCCACAAAATGAAATAGTTCTTACATACGCTCCGGGAACAGAGGAAAGAACTACATTAAAACAAGAACTGTCAAGAAGGAAGTCTGTAGAAATGGACATTCCAATGATTATTGGTGGGAAAGAGATTAGAACGGGCAATAAGAAAAGTATACATCCACCACATGAGCATCAGCATGTGTTGGGACACTACCATAAGGGTAGCAAAGAACATGTTCAATTAGCGATAGATGCTGCTTTAAAGGCAAAAAAGGCATGGGAAGATACCACATGGGAAAATCGTGCCGCCATATTTTTAAGAGCTGCCGACTTAATTTCAACCAAATACCGTGCTTCTATTAATGCTGCGACCATGCTTGGGCAAAGCAAGAGTGCCTATCAAGCAGAAATAGATTCCGCCTGTGAACTGGCGGATTTTTTAAGGTTTAATGTTTACTATATGACACAAATTTATAGTGACCAGCCTGTTAACTCTCCTGGTGTTTGGAATCGGGTTGAATATAGACCTTTAGAAGGGTTTATATTTGCTTTAACGCCTTTTAATTTCACTGCAATTGCGGGAAATCTTGGATCTGCCCCTGCCATGTTGGGAAATGTCGTTGTATGGAAGCCTTCGGAAGATCAGATATATTCGGCACAGGTAATTATGCAGATATTTCTGGAAGCCGGTCTCCCAGATGGTGTGATAAATCTTGTTTTTGCCAGTGGTCCAGATGTTGGAGAAGTTGTTTTCCAACATCCTGATTTCGCCGGATTACATTTCACGGGGTCAACCGGCGTTTTTCAGCACTTCTGGAACATTATCGGGCAGAATATCCATAAATACAAATCATATCCTAGAATTGTAGGCGAAACAGGCGGTAAGGATTTCATTTTGGCTCATCCCAGTGCCACAGCGGCAGAAGTGGCTACGGCTATAACACGGGGTGCTTTTGAATATCAGGGACAAAAATGTTCTGCAGCCTCCAGGGTATATCTACCTTCCAATTTATGGCCAGAAATTGAGCGACTGATAATAGAGGATTCTAAGAAGATAAAAATGGGATCAACAGAAGATTTCTCTTGTTTTTTCAACGCTGTTATCAATGAAAAATCCTTTGACAAACTGGCAAGCTATATAGACAAGGCTAAAAATGATGCGGAGGCAAGCATCATTTTGGGGGGAAATTATGATAAATCAGTGGGATATTTCATCGAACCTACTGCCATAAGAACCACAGATCCATACTATATTACTATGGTTGAAGAGCTTTTTGGTCCCATTGTTACTATTTATGTTTATGATGAAAACGATTTTGATGGAGTACTTAAAATCGTTGACAATACATCCGGATATGCATTAACGGGTGCTATTTTTTCCAATGATAGATATGCCTTAGCGAAGGCCGTCGAGGTGCTACGCCATGCTGCGGGCAATTTTTATATCAACGACAAACCTACCGGGGCAGTTGTTGGCAATCAGCCTTTTGGTGGTGGCAGAGCTTCCGGCACCAACGATAAGGCAGGTTCTTTATGGAACCTGATTCGATGGGTGTCGCCAAGAACGATTAAGGAGAACATGCTGCCACCTACCCACTTCAGCTATCCATTTATGGCGGAAGACTAGCCTGACACTTTAAATCCAATGGGTTCTCTTGGAGGTGTTGGATGATTGATAAGTTGCTTTATCACAATAAATATCTGTGAAATATCTTCGGTGTTATTTGTCACCTGCTTTTCTAATTGCTCCAATTTCAGCAATACATCCTTATGGAGATATAGCAATTCTCTCAATTTTGTAAAAATTCTTACAATTCTAATATTGGTTTCAATTGCTTTGGGGCTATTCAAAATACCAGATAGCATGGCTACACCTTGTTCAGTAAATACCTTGGGCAGATATCTCCTACCACCGTGAATTGAACTTGAGGTAACAATTTGTGACCTCAAGTTTTTCCATTCATCCTCTGTGAGTTCAAACATAAAGTCTTCGGGAAACCTGATCAGGTTTCTTTTGACAGCTTGATTAAAAGACTTGGTTTCGATTTCAAACAATTCTGCCAAATCACTGTCTAGCATTACTTTGATGCCGCGTACGTAGTAAATTCTGTTTACAATGTTTTCTTCGTTTTGCATATACATAAATTTTGTTTATACCTATATAGATACATGAACGATAGAAATTCCACGAAAAAATACAAATTAATTTGAAATTACGGGTTTAATCCCACAATTTTCACAAGCCTTAAGGATGTACATAAATACTTCGTGTTTCTGTAAAATCTCTTTACTTCCTTTTGGAATCCTGTAAAAGAAAGAAAATGTAACCATAACACCCTGTGTTGTTAGTTCGGAGATAACCGTTTCCAAAGAATTCTCTTTGATTAGAATGTTCGTCTTCACCGCTATTTTTACATCTTCCATCATTTGCTGTAAAGTATCGACGGGAACATTATAATCGAAATGAATCTCCGCTTTAAACAATCTAAACACACGCAAGCCGAGATTGTGAACGGTCATTTCCGACAGTTTTCCATTCGGAGCTGTGATGATGGTATCCCTAACAGAGCGAATCCTTGTAGAACGTAGGCCGACTTCCTCAACAGTTCCTTGTATCGTTTTGTTATCCGCTTCTATGAAATCGCCGATTTGAAAAGGTTGATCGACAAAAATATTTATTGACCCTAATAAATTCCTTATCACGTCTTGCGCTGCTAAAGCTACCGCAAGTCCACTGATGGATAATCCCGCCAGAATGGTTACTATTTCTACACCTACTTTTCTAAATCCGAGAATTATTGCTGCAATGATGAATAAGAGCTTTAGGAGTTTATTCATTCCATTTACTAACTGGTTGTCCAGTGTTGATGGTGTATTTTTTGCATGCTTTTCTAAATAATCCAATAAAAGTTCCAAGCCTCTCCATATTGCCCACAAGAGAAAGAAATCCACAAAAACATCAATAAACTTGACAACATAAGAAGAAAAATCAGGGTTCAGCCGTAGAGCAGGAATAAATGTTTTTAATATTGCGAAGGACACAAATAAACTAAATGCTTTTGAAAACCTTCGAATATGTATTGGTTGTAGAATATCTTTGCCAACCTGATAGTCTCCCACCTTTTTGATGACCAGTCTAAAGATGAGTGTAAAAAGATGATAGGCCAAAAACGCCGCAATAAGGAGTAAGGCAATGCCAGACCACTGCCAAAGACCTAAGGAGAGGATTTTCTTATTAGAAGAAATAGGCAATACGTTCATAAAGAAATCAGAACCGAAAGGATATACTTCGCGATGCAGTTGTAAGATTTCTGCTTCCGAAGCTTCACTATAGTACCATTTGCCATCTACTTTTTCGACATATACTCTGGGCTTTAGTCCTTTTACATAGTAAACGTAAGAACCAGAAATCGTGTCTATAAAATTCTTATCATTTGGAACATCAATGGGTTCAAGAGTGATTCCTTTGCCATCATATACTTGCTTTAATTTAATAGCAAGCTCCTCACGCGTTTTTTCATTCCTATTTCTAAACGACCGCGCCGCCTTAGAAACATTATAAGAAGAACCTTTTTGTAAGTAGTATAGGTGATTATGGATAACATTTCTAGGAGATTGATGCATCTCGCTCGTTGAAAAATCAGGTTTGTCATTAAAACTGCTTCCATGCAGTTGACTACTCAATAAAAAAATTGCCCAGAATAAATATATGCGAAACTTCATTGAACAAAATTCAACAATTATTCTGCTAAAAACCAATTTTTTAGGTTTGTTTTATTGAAAAATAACAGTACATAAAAAATTAACATTTCTTTACAATTTTATAAAATATTGATTTAAAATTAATTAAAAAATAATTAAAAATTATTTTCAAAATAATTAGTACTTTGTATTGCATAATACCTTTTTTAATACTTATATTTGCATTACAAATTAATTGTTAATATAAATATCAATGTTATGAAAGCTATAATGTATTCTATGATTCTACTGGTGTCTAACACAGCAATTGGCGTTTCCTTGTTTAAAGCAGGCGAAGCAAAAGGTCAAAAAAATGTCCGTATAGAAAAGGTGGTAGAGCCGATTTACATTTTACCGGAGGTTGTTATTACTCCTTCAAAAAACTAAAAAAATGGAACAAAGATGGACTATGGCAGCAGGTATTGCATCAATTATTCTGATTATCGGACTACATGGCTGGGTAGCGTTCAGAAGTTTGCAACCTGCTGCCTCACAAAAGATGACTTCACAAACAGCACAACCAGCCAATTATACAACTTTAAAAAACTAGAAGATGGATTTAAATATTGAAAATACCAGGGTTCAGATGCGGAAAGGCATACTTGAACTTTGCATCTTGGGGATTATCAGCAGCAGAGGAGAAGTTTATTCAACCGATATTCTTGAAAGCTTGAAAGACTCTAAACTGCTAGTAGTGGAAGGCACGATTTATCCGTTGCTGACAAGGCTTAAGAATGCCGGATACCTGGCATATGTGTGGAAAGAATCCACTGGTGGGCCGCCACGAAAATATTTCACACTAACAGATGAAGGTCAAGTAGTACTCAATGAGCTATTAAAAACATGGGATGAGTTAGACCATGCCGTAAAAACAACCACTCGAATTTCAACTATTAATAACGATTAAACAATCAGCCATGATAAAGACAATTTCAATTAACCTTGGTGGGCGCGTTTTTCAAGTAAATGAAGATGCCTATGAAGAATTATCGAACTATTTGAACCACTTAAAAGCGTTCTATAAAGATACAGAAGGCAAAGATGAGATCATTCACGATATTGAATCTCGTTTTGCAGAAATTTTTGCCGACAACGTTCTTTCAAAGGGAAGAACCGTCGTTGCAAAACATGACGTTATGGAAGTAATCGATGTGATGGGTAAACCTGAGCAATTTGATGAAGCTGACGACAATAGTCAAACAACCAAAAAAACCGAATCTTCCCATCGCAATACGAATGTACCAAGAAGGTTTTACCGAGATATGGAAAATGCACAAGTTGCGGGTGTTTGCGGTGGAATTTCCTATTATTTTGGCATAAATGATCCTGTTTGGGTACGCTTACTATTCATTTTGTTAACGCTTGTTGGATTAAGTACTTTGTGGCTCTATATAATCCTTTGGATTGCCGTTCCAGAGGCTAAAACTACCACTCAGAAATTAGAAATGAAGGGCGAACCTATCAATTTAGAGAACTTAGAGAAAAATGTCAAAGAAGAGTTTAACCGAGTTGGAAAGAACATCTCTAATATTGCCAATAACAAAAATACTTCTAATGCCCTCAGCAAGATTGTAAGTATTATTGCCAGTATTTTCTATGGTTTCTTAAAAGTCATCTATTGGATTGGCAAAATATTGTTCTATTTTATTATCGGCGTTCTTGTGTGTGCTTTATTCGCCGCATTATTAATATTGGTTTTTGGTGGTTATCCACTGGGATCAGAACTTGCTAACCATCTATTTTGTAATACAACGTTAGGTATCATTGGTTTAGTTGGTGCAACTATTTTTATTATTGGTCTCATTTTACTTTTTTCGCTAATACTCATCAAAGCGGTATCTAAAAAGATAGAATTGAGTCGAGGTATTCTATATTCGATTTTTGCCTCCCTGTTTATTGGTCTAATCCTTAGTTTAGTAGGTGTTTCATCTGTATTTCAATGTTTCAAAAAAGAAGGTAAAGATGCCAAATATATAGATGTTGCAATACCACAAACGGATACTTTAACCTTACAAATGAGGGATGATCTCTTTGAAAAAGATATAGAAGTAAATATTTTAGGAAGTGATATTTTTGATTATGAGGAAGGGAAAGGTTTAAAAGGCGGTAGAATTAGCTTAAACATCGTCCCATCCTCTGATGGAAATTTTTCTATAAATGCCATTGCAAGTGCCAAAGGCAACACCATCAATGAAGCACAACAGACTGCCAAAGCAATCAAATATCATGTAGAAACTGATCTTAACACCCTTACTTTTGACAATTTCTTACTTACTGGAAACATTAAAAAGTGGCGTGAACAAACATTGACGTTAAATCTTTCTGTACCAGAAGGGAAGGTTATCGTTTTAGGAAAAAACATCAACCAAATTCTACAGGATGATTTGCTATTTAACTATGACTTAGAGGAAGCTTTTGCCTACGATATAAATGCTTATGAAGCTACTGCGTGGAAAATGGTAAATGGAAAACTCGTTCCATTGGACACATTAGTTAGATTCAGGCATAATGATGATGGCGAAAACATTATTGGCATGACCATGCTACCTTATCAAGGGTATGAGAACATTATCTTTAACGGACCTTTTGATGTCACGGTACGTCCGGGATCAGAAGATAGGGTTTATGTAAGTGATTGGGCAAAAGACCTAATCAAATATGACTTTGGGAAATACGACTTAGGTTTTTATCTTCAACAAAATGGAGATACCTTAAAAGGTCCACACAGCAGACCAAAAATCATTATTTATGCTCCAAGAATTGAGCGGATTGAAGCCAACAGCACTGCTTCTGTCTTCGTGAGAGGATATGGCACAGGTGATTTAGAGGTTGTGGGTAATGGAAATTCGATTTTCAATGTAGACATTAATGCTGAATTAATGGATATAGATTTAAGTGGTGCAAGTGAAATCAAACTCAAGGGATCCGCAGAAAAACTCGTCTTAAGCTTGCAGGGTGCCAGCATATTCAAAGGTTTTTCTTTTGATGTTGACGATGCAGATGTAGATATTGAAGGTGCTAGCAACGCCAAAATTTATGTGAACGACAAAATTATTGGCAACGTAAACGGTGCTTCACATCTAGATATCAAAGGTGACCCCGACAGAGATTTAGAATCTAGCAATAGTTCAAGCATTACAGATTACGAAGAGTAGGCAACCATTTTTAAAATAATTGTCATTAAATAAAATTTAGACATGAAAAAAATAATCGTTTTCCTACTAATTGGCTTGATTCTCCAAGGAAGAATTTTTGGACAAGAAAACAAGGATTACAACAAATGGTCGACTTTTTTCAAGGTAGAAGACAGTTTAATGATAGCTGCTTATTATGAAAAAAGCACTGCAAACTATCAAGAACACCTTGAAAAATTCGAACATGGGTTTAAAAGCATCAAAAAAAATCAGCGAGTCAGTTTTCAACCGTATCAAATAAATGCTTATTATAATTTTGCGTGTCTATATTCTATTCTGAATGACAAAGCGAATGCCATTCTCCAATTGAAAAAATCAATAAAAGCAGGTTATATAGATTATGCACATATCATGCAAGATCCAGATTTAGATAATATTCGACAAGAAAATGGCTTTCAGCAATTAATTCAACCGTTAAAAGCCATTGGCGACTATCACTATATACTGAGCAACGGCAATATCTTTGACTACAACCAGACACAAAAGTTTCCATCATTTACTTATCAAAGTAAAAATGATTCGAACCTAATAAAACTGCGTACTACTTTCAACTTAGATTCCATTGCAGGTAATGGCTCAGATGTTGACAAAACCATCAACTTAATGCATTGGTTGCACAATTTGGTGAAACATGACGGCAATAGTGCCTTACCTTCAGAAAAAAATGCACTTGCCCTTATAAAAATATGTTCAGTAGATGAACGTGGAATCAACTGTAGAGGATTGGCCATTACCTTGAATGAGTGTTTACTTTCTATGGGGTATAAATCGAGGTATGTAACCTGTCTCCCTAAAGATAGTCTAAAAATAGATCAAGACTGCCATGTAATCAATAGTGTATATATTCCTAGCTTAAAGAAATGGATATGGTTAGATCCTACATTTGACACATATGTAAAAGATGAAAATGGTCAATATTTATCTATACTTGAAGTTAGAGAGAAAATCATTAATAATAAACCAATGTTTATTAGTGAAAATGCCAACTGGAACAACACCACTCCACAAACTGTAGAATACTATTTAAGGCAGTACATGGCAAAAAACTTATATATGCTTGAATGTCCTATTTACAGCAAATATGATTTGGAGACCTATGCCACCACCAAGCAACTCAGTTTTGTGCGTTTAATTCCTGTTAACCACTTGGAACAAATAGTCATTCCAGTGAAACAAACTGCAAATAATGGCAACACCATTATCCGTTATGGCACCAATAATCCTGCACTCTTTTTCAAACAACCGTAAACTACTTTTCAGATACCTTTTTAGTGTTTTGGGCTGTCATATCATATGGCAGCCTTTTTCATGTAACTAAAAATGGCTAAAAAGTTTAATTTTTATTAACTATTTATTGGTATTTTAAAAACAATTATTTATCTTTGATTACATCAATAATCAACCAAATGAATAAGCATTGGAAAAAGCCAGTGCTTATTCAACTTTAACTTTAATATTCACTAAATCTATAAAAAAATGAAAAAAGTATTTAGAAAACTGTTTTTACTCTCTTTTGCAACCTTCTTCGTTGCAGGTTTTTATGCATGTCAAAAAGATGTACCTACCGCACCTTTGGATGAAACGCTGAGAAAAGATCCACTTTTCAAAGAAGTGATGGACTTAAACGTTGAGGTAACACGTCCTACGGTAAGAAAAATTGTCGCCATGCACGACAAAAATGCTATAAGAAGATATGCGTTAGATGCACAACTCATTAAAAAGGAATTAGAAGTTAATCCGACAGAATTAAATGGTGAATTTGCTGCGCAATTTTTAGGCTTTGAGTCTTTAAAAGCTTATGAAACAGCTAGAAAACCTTTGAATGAAAAACTTGCAGAACTACACAACAAATATCCTCAATTGGCAAAAATGACGGATGAAGAACGCTTTGACTTGTTCGACAAAGTTATGAAAGGTGATGAAGGGTTCATCAACATGGTTAATGAAGAGATTGCTCGTGGCGGTGGTAGCTGCTTGGCTAAAGACCTATGTAAAACAGTCGTAGAAATTGCCGCATTAGTAGGAAAAGGATATCTATGCACACCGCTTGGATTCCCGTTGGGTACATTATGTAGCTTGGGTCTAGACCTTGCAAAAGCTGCTCTTTTAGGTCTGTGTGACCTCATCCCTTGTTAATTTAGTTTTTAGTCTTGAATGGTAAGTTATCATTCATTTACTATACATTTAAAAAGAGGCTGTCCAAAATTTTTCGGACAGCCTCTTTTTAAAATATCTCCTACCAGACCTTTTCTGTAAACTACCTAGGACAGTTAACCGTAAAGTATTTCAACCACAAAGAACACAATGAGATACACAAAGAACACCGTGGATGATTGTAGTCCGTTGACCGTTGACTTTTAACATTCCCAAATTTACCGTGAACCGTCATCTGTGAACCGTGAACAAAATACGTCTTGCGACGCCCACATTCCCAAATTTCCACATCTCCAAATTCCCAAATCCCCACATTCCCAAATCAATATGCCTTATAACGCTTCTTCGATACGTGTTAGCATTTGTTGTACTGCCGGACAAATCTCAGCATTCTTGAGTGTAAGATTCAAAATACTTTTCACCTTACGCTGATTTGTATGCGGATACGTTCTACATGCATTTGGTCTAGACTCATAAACCGAGCATTTATTGTCACTCAATAAAAAAGGACATGGAGCAGGTCTATTAAACACAAAATCGCCGTCCTCATCCATTTCAAGATACTGTTGCAAAAAAGCACTCCTACTCACATCAAGATGTTGTGCTAACCTACCAATATCCTCCTGCGTAAACAATGGACTTGTTGTTTTACAACAATTGGCACAAGTAAGACAATCCATTCTACTAAAAACATCTTGATGCGCTCGATGAAACAATTCATCCACCTGCTTGGCACTCAACTGCTTTAACTTTAAATCAATACGCATAAAAAAGTAAAAATAAAGAATAGTTGCATTCAAAAAAGCTTATTAAAAAGAATCGCTGAAAATTATTCGATAAAATTGAGAGAAAAATGAATCTTCTCAAAATTAAACCCACATGCTACCTTCGCACTAACAACAATAAAAAATGGCGGTTAAGCACTTTTATATGACATAAATTATGTATTTATTGTGAAAAATGATAATTTTATATATAATTTATTCTATTGAAGGTTACAAGATGCATTTTGTTGATTTTCCTCTCTTCTCTAGTGATTTATTTTCCGGCGAAAGGTCAATGTGGGTTAGATGTATTCATTGCAAACGATCAAAGCGGTTCGGTTGATGCGAATGAAAACACCCAAGGCAGAAAGTTTATTGAAACACTTGCAGAAGCTTTACAGCCTTTAGGCAATGGCACTACTGATAGTAGAATTGCTATCGCACAGTGGGGGTCTTTAGGCGAATGGCAACACTTCCCATTTCCGGGAGCAGGCACCAACTATACAACATTGTTAAGTGATGTTATTGCCTACCAAGTTTCACCAAGAGTTTATTACGGTGGTACAGATCCCTATAATGCATTATTAGAATCCTATAATCTCATCAACGAAACACCAGTTGCGGGAAGGGCTGCCAATAAACTCATTATTTTAATGACAGACGCCGCATGTTCTCAAATTCAAAACAATATAGTCACTCTAGCCACACAATTAAAAAACAGTGGCATATACATCATGGTACTAGCCATTGATGCGGCACAAAGTTGCACCATTCTTCAAGGAACAAATGTTGCCTCGCCGGGAGGATATTTTAGCGCTTCCAGTTATGCCATCCTAGAACAACAAGCCATTAAGTATGCTAAAGATATTGTTTACGCTGGCTGTGTTGACCCTCCTCCGCCCAGTTTTGACCTATCTATACAGTTAGATAATTTCACTATTGCAAATTGTATTCCCGGACCTGCAACTTATACCATCAATTACACAGTGTTCAACAATGGAAGACTAGACTTTAATAATGCCTTATATGTTTCGTTTTATGATGGAGATCCAAGGCTACCCTCAACACGATTATTAGCAGTACAAAATCTCGGTACAAAGAATATTATAAAAGGAAGCAACTATATTGGTAGTTTTTCCTCCCCATCCTTAGGTGCAACTACCAAAGTTTATGCCATAGTAAACCTCAATGGAAATATTGCAACGAATCAGCCCCCTTTGCCTTATGACCTAACAAACTATATTCATGTTTCTGGAGAAGAATCTCCATTCAATAATACAAGTTCAGAAATAACGCCCATAAAAGACATTAGTTGTCCTCCTCAAGCCATCATATCTGTAAACGTTGTTGCATCCGGTCCAGGATGTAATAATACAGTACTTTATGATGTGAATATTTGCAACACTGGGGATGCAACTGGTATTATAACAGATTATACCTCCTACCCAAGTAATATATTTGTATTGCAAAGCGACACTATCTCGCAATCAGACACTACAGTAAAACGATTATGGGGCAGTTATTATGGAGGTACAGCTATAGACGAAGGTATCAGTATTGCAACAGACCTTTCTGGAAATATTTATTTGGCTGGTACAACTACTAGCGGTAATGGCATTGCCTCCGCAGGTGCGTTTCAGACAACAAACAAAGGAAATGGTGACGGTTTCATCGTTAAATTCAATCCAAATGGGGTGAGATTATGGGGTACTTTTTTTGGTGGAGATGAAAAAGAAGAAATTCATAGCATTACGACTGATGCCACTGGAAATGTATACATATCAGGACTTACCGAAACGGCCTCAAGTATTGCTACCTCAGGCGTTCATCAAACGATTAACGGAGGTGGAGAAGATGCTTTTGTTGCCAAATTTAATGCCTCTGGAGTTCGACAGTGGTGTTCATTTTACGGTGGAACAGAATCTGAAAGCGGAAATGGCGTTGCAGTTGACGCTAGCGGAAATGTCTTTATGACAGGATATACCCAGAGCACAAATGGAATCGCATCAGCTGCAGCTTATCAAACTTCCTTTGGTGGCGACAATGACGTCTTTCTTGTAAAATTTAATAGTTCCGGAGTAAGACTGTGGGGTACATACTATGGTAATATTAATGAGGATTTAGGTTTTGCTATAACAGTAGATGCTACGGGGAGCGTGTATATTGGCGGTGAAACAGGTAGCACCATAGGTATTGCTAGCCCTGGGGCATATCAATCAACGCCTGCCAAGCCATTTATTGTAAAATTCAACACCGCTGGCTCCCGACAATGGGGCACCTATTACGGTGAAGAAGAAGATGGTGGCATACAAAGTCTAGCATCAGACGGAACAAACATTTACTTTTCTGGGTATACAACTGCAAGTATAGGAATTGCTTCCTCTGGTGCGTATCAAAGTTCTCTTTCAGGATTACAGGATGCCTTTCTTGTAAAGTTCACTGCTTCTGGTACAAGGCTTTGGGGAACATTTCTAGGCGGAAGTGGCTTAGAAACCGGAAATTGCGTAAGAGTAGATTATAATGGAAATCCTTATCTATCTGGTTATACAAATAGCAACGATGGAATTGCTACTTTAGCTAGCCATCAAGAAACATTACTAGGTGTTAGTGACGCATTCTTGATTAAGTTTAACACCATAGGAGAAAGAATGTGGGGCACCTACTATGGAGGAACAAATAATGAAATCGGAAATGGTATCGGGTTTGATCCATTTGGTGGCATCTATCTTGGTGGAACAACGAATAGCCTTACTAACATTTCTACATCGGGAATACATCAAGTAAATTATGGTGGTGGTGTATCAGATGGCTTTTTAGTGAAATTTGGTATCAAAGAAATTATCATTCTTGACCCAGGAGAATGCGTAAATACCCAATATACTTATAACACTACCGGATTACCATCTGGAACATACAATTTTAGTTATGGAGTAGATGTTGCACAAGCAAATCCAACGGATGGTCCTCCTTTAGTTTTCCCTGATACGAATTTTATTGTTGGTGTCACCAGTGGAATTGATGGATTTAATGGTGCCTTACATACTACAGATAATGTGGTAATATCTGGCAATATGCCTCCATGTAGTGCAGGAGACAAGCTTAATATTGCCGTAAATATTATTCCAACAACAAGTTGCCCCGGACCAGGAACATACTTCCCTGCCACAATAACCATTAATAACACTTCAGGAATAACCTTACATCACGCATCAATGAAACTTATATTGTCCGGAGTTGGAGCAAGGTTTTCCAGTGAACCTTACAACCTCACCAACAATTTAAAATTTGCCATTCCGGATATACTGAACCCAAACTATCCTTCTATTCCTAATGCCCTTTATGGAAAAAATGGCACAAATTACCTCGACATTTATGACATTCCTCCTGGTACCAGCACCTGCATGATAGACATTAACATGGGGTCTACTATTACAAATCTATCTGCTATGATTGATAGCCTGCCAACAGTAATAAATTCAACTGGTCAATCAAATATTGCTACTGATATCCAAGGAGTAACGCCTTTAGCACAACCGACATTGACTGGTTGGACATGTCCTGCTCCAATTCTTATTGGAGGGAACATAAGCTTTTCTGGGCTATCTACAACAAATGTTTCTACTTTACAATGGGTTAGTAATACTGCAGGAAACATTTCTAATAATGGTACGCTTGTAAACCCTTCGTTAATCTACACTCCTACCCCATTAGATATTGCAAATGGCTACACAGCTATTTCTTTAACAGCATATAGTTCAGGAGGGTGCGAGATCTCTAAAAATTGTCAGATAAAAATCAATAATGTTCTATATGATTATGGAGATGCCCCTATTACATATGATTTAAATAAAAACACACAACCATATGCCGGAGCGTCTACGCTCTTAGTAGGCTTAAATTTAGGCGCAGTAAATCCTTCAACGGAATCTGTCTCAAAAAATAGTGCTTCAGCAAATGCTGACGGTCCGGAAGAAGATGGATTAAACGTCGGATCTTGTATTACTGTTCCCGGAATTGGAAGTTTATTTTCCGTTCAGATAAGTGTCACCAATAATACAACATCAAAAGCTTACCTATATGGCTATGTCGACTGGAACAATGATGGTGATTATTTAGACAGTCTCGACCACAGTATGTCTATACAGATTATTCCTGTTTCTTCCGGCCTCCAAAATTATAACTTAAACTTTATTATACCTCCTTATTATAATAACTTAATCAACAGTTATTTTATTAGACTAAGGTTATCTGTCGACTCAAATAGTATCAAAGATCCATTTGGCCCTTCTCCTTTCGGTGAAATTGAAGATCATCTGTTGCAAAAAGGAATTGCTCCGTCAACCCCAAATGTAACGGTTACCCAACCAACATGTACCGTTCCAACTGGAACGATTACGATAACAGGCGTAGCCGGAGAGACATATAGTTTTGATGGTGGCGCATATAGTGCCACGTTGATATACAGCGGTTTAGCGGCTAGTAGTAGTCATACGGTAACTGCAAAAAATGCATCTGGATGTATCTCTTCAATCACTAATTCAAATATTGGTATTCCTCCTGGTGCACCATCTGCACCAAGTGTAACGGTTACCCAACCGACATGTACCGTTCCAACTGGAACAATTACCATAACAGGCGTAGCCGGAGAGACGTATAGTTTTGATGGCGGCGCATATAGCGCAACGTTGATATACAGTGGTTTAGCTACCAGCAGCAGTCATACGGTAACGGCAAAGAATGCGGCAGGCTGTATTTCGAGTGTTACTAGTTCAAATATCAATGTAGCACCGGCGACGCCCTCCGCTCCAAGTGTAACTGTTACCCAACCAACATGTACTGTTCCAACCGGAACGATTACAATAACAGGCGTAGCCGGAGAGACGTATAGTTTTGATGGTGGCGCTTATAGTGCGATGTTGATATACAGCGGTTTAGCGGCTAGCAGTAGTCATACGGTAACAGCAAAAAATGCAGCAGGCTGTATTTCCAGTGTTACGAATTCAAGTATCAATGCTGCCCCTGTGACACCATCAGCACCAAGTGTAACGGTAACCCAACCTACGTGTACTGTTCCAACAGGAACGATTACGATAACGGGCGTAGCGGGAGAAACGTATAGTTTTGATGGTGGTGCATATAGTGCAACATTGATATACAGTGGTTTAGTCGCCAGCAGTAGTCACACGATTACAGCTAAGAATGCGGCAGGCTGTATTTCCAGTATTACAAATTCAAGTATCAATGCTGCCTCAGCGACGCCGTCAGCACCAAGTGTAACGGTAACCCAACCAACATGTACCGTTCTAACGGGAACGATTACGATAACGGGCGTAGCGGGAGAGACATATAGTTTTGATGGTGGTGCATATAGTGCGACGTTGATATACAGCGGTTTAGCTGCTAGTAGTAGTCACACGGTAACAGCAAAAAATGCAGCAGGCTGTATTTCCAGTATTACAAATTCAAGTATCAATGCTGCCCCAGCGACACCTTCCTCACCGAGTGTAACGGTAACCCAACCAACGTGTACCGTTCTAACGGGAACGATTACAATAACAGGCGTAGCCGGAGAGACGTATAGTTTTGATGGTGGTGCATACAGCGCAACGTTGATATACAGCGGTTTAGCTGCCAGTAGTAGTCATACGATTACAGCAAAGAATGTGTCAGGTTGCGTTTCAAGTGTTACAAATTCTAGTATCAATTCGGCTCCTGCGACACCATCCGCACCAAGTGTAACGGTAACCCAACCGACATGTACCGTTCTAACCGGAACGATTACGATAACAGGTGTTGCGGGAGAGACATATAGTTTTGATGGTGGCGCTTATAGTGCAACGTTGATATACAGCGGTTTAGCTGCCAGCAGTAGTCATACGATTACCGCCAAGAATGCAGCAGGCTGTATTTCCAGTATTACAAATTCCAGTATCAATGCTGCTCCAGCGACGCCGTCAGCACCAAGTGTAACGGTTACCCAGCCGACATGTACCGTTCTAACCGGAACGATTACGATAACAGGTGTTGCGGGAGAGACATATAGTTTTGATGGTGGCGCTTATAGTGCGACGTTGATATACAGCGGTTTAGCTGCCAGTAGTAGTCATACGATTACAGCAAAGAATGTGTCAGGTTGCGTTTCAAGTGTTACAAATTCTAGTATCAATGCTGCTCCTGCGACACCTTCCGCACCGAGTGTTACCGTTACCCAACCGACATGTACCGTTCCAACAGGAACAATTACCATAACAGGCGTAGCCGGAGAAACGTATAGTTTTGATGGTGGTGCTTATAGTGCGACGTTGATATACAGCAGTTTAGCTACTAGTACTAGTCATACGATAACGGCAAAGAATGCGGCAGGCTGTATTTCCAGTATTACAAATTCAAGTATCAATGCTGCCCCAGCGACGCCTTCCGCACCAAGTGTAACGGTTACCCAACCAACATGTACCGTTCCAACTGGAACGATTACGATAACAGGTGTTGCGGGAGAGACATATAGTTTTGATGGTGGCGCTTATAGTGCAACGTTGATATACAGCGGTTTAGCTGCCAGTAGTAGTCATACGATTACAGCAAAGAATGTGTCAGGTTGTGTTTCAAGTGTTACAAATTCTAGTATCAATTCGGCTCCTGCGACACCATCCGCACCAAGTGTAACGGTAACCCAACCGACATGTACCGTTCTAACCGGAACGATTACGATAACAGGTGTTGCGGGAGAGACATATAGTTTTGATGGTGGCGCTTATAGTGCAACGTTGATATACAGCGGTTTAGCTGCCAGCAGTAGTCATACGATTACCGCCAAGAATGCAGCAGGCTGTATTTCAAGTGTTACGAATTCCAGTATCAATACTGCCCCAGCGACGCCTTCCGCACCAAGTGTAACGGTAACCCAACCAACATGTACTGTTCCAACCGGAACGATTACGATAACGGGCGTAGCCGGAGAGACGTATAGTTTTGATGGCGGAGCATATAGTGCAACGTTGATATACAGCGATTTAGCTGCCAGCAGTAGTCATACAGTAACGGCAAAAAATGCAGCAGGCTGTATTTCTTCAATCACGACTTCTAATATTGGTATTCCTCCTGGCGCACCATCCGCACCAAGTGTAACGGTTACGCAACCAACGTGTACTGTTTCAACAGGAACGATTACGATTACAGCAGTTGTGGGAGAAATATATAGCTTTGATGGTGGTGCTTATAGTGCAACGTTGGTTTACGGCAGTTTGGCAGGAGGTAGTAGCCATACCATTACAGCTAAGAATGGTGCAGGTTGCCTATCTTCCAATACAAATATTACAATCGATCCAGTCCCAACAACGCCGTCCGCACCGAATATTACCGTTACCCAACCAACATGTACCGTCCCAACGGGAACAATTACAATAACGGGCGTTGCGGGAGAGACGTATAGTTTTGATGGCGGCGCATATAGTTCAACGTTAGTATACAGCGGTTTAGCTGCCAGCAGTAGTCATACAGTAACGGCAAAAAATGCAGCAGGCTGTATTTCTTCAATCACGACTTCTAATATTGGTATTCCTCCTGGCGCACCATCCGCACCAAGTGTAACGGTTACTCAACCGACTTGTACCGTTTCAACGGGTACGATTACGATTACAGCAGTTGCGGGAGAAACATATAGCTTTGATGGTGGTGCGTTTAGTGCGACCTTGGTTTATGGCAGTTTGGCAGGAGGAAGTAGCCATATCATTACAGCTAAGAATGGCGCAGGTTGCCTATCTTCCAATACAAATATTACAATCAATCCAGTCCCAACAACGCCCTCTGCACCGAGTGTTACGGTTACACAACCTACCTGTATTGTACCTACAGGAACGATTACGATAACAGGTGTAGCCGGAGAGACGTATAGTTTTGACGGTGGGGCATATAGCGCAACGTTGATATACAGCGGTTTAGCTGCCAGTAGTAGTCATACGATCACAGCAAAGAATGCGGCAGGCTGTATTTCCAGTATTACAAATTCAAGTATCAATGCAGCTCCTGCGACACCATCCGCACCAAGTGTTACCGTTACCCAACCTACGTGTATTGTACCTACAGGAACGATTACGATAACAGCAGTAGTGGGAGAAACATATAGTTTTGACGGTGGGGCATATAGCGCAACGTTAGTATACAGCGGTTTAGCTGCCAGTAGTAGTCATACTGTAACGGCAAAGAATGTGTCAGGCTGTGTTTCAAGTATTACGAATTCAAGTATCAATGCTGCCCCAGCGACGCCGTCAGCACCAAGTGTTACCGTTATCCAACCAACGTGTACCGTTCCAACGGGAACGATTACGATCATAGGTGTTGCGGGAGAGACATATAGTTTTGATGGCGGCGCATATAGTGCAACGTTGATATACAGCGGTTTAGCTGCCAGCAGTAGTCATACGGTAACGGCAAAAAATGCAGCAGGTTGTATCTCTTCAATCACTACTTCTAATATTGGTATTCCTCCTGGCGCACCATCCGCACCAAGTGTAACGGTTACTCAACCGACTTGTACCGTTTCAACGGGTACGATTACGATTACAGCAGTTGCGGGAGAAACATATAGCTTTGATGGTGGTGCTTACAGTGGAACGTTGATATACAGCGGTTTAGCTGCCAGTAGCAGCCATATCATTACTGCCAAGAATGCATCGGGATGTTTGTCCTCGAATACAAATATTACCATTAACGCTGCCCCTGCGACACCGTCAGCACCAAGTGTTATAGTTACTCAACCGACGTGTACCGTTCCAACGGGCACGATTACTATAACAGGCGTAGCCGGAGAGACGTATAGTTTTGATGGAGGTGCCTATAGTGCAACGTTGGTATACAGCGGTTTAGCTGCCAGTAGCAGTCATACGATAACTGCAAAGAATGCAGCAGGTTGTGTTTCGAGTGTGAGCAGTTATTCTATTGAGAAAGTTCCTGATCCGATTTTGGTATCAGTGAGTATTATATCATCTTCAAATTCAGTGTGCACTGGAAGTAGTGTTCTATTTACGGCTACACCTATCAATGGTGGAATAAACCCTACCTTCCAGTGGTACCTGAATGGCAACCC
>JAIBAX010000066.1 GCA_019694955.1 Chitinophagales bacterium
ATCAACTTTCGTTTTAAAATCATAATAGATTAAATCACACATTTTACTTTGAGAAAAAGACTTAGTAGAATTAAATACTACCATTAGAATAATTAATTTATAATAATATTTCATTGTTTCTTATTTTCTTTTTAACCAACGACTTACTTTCCGAAACTCCGCCTGCTTTTGGTTGTGTCAATTCCTTCTTCATGGTAATAGGCTTCCAAGTTTGAGCCTGCAAACTCAAAACTGCTGCGGTATTCTTTGGTAGTGGTGTTCCCACTTTGGGTGACTGTTTTTTTCATCTTTCTGCCTCTGGCATCGTAGGTGATGGTAATGGTATTGCCATTTGTAAAGGTAATGGTTTGCGGTAAGTTGAGGTAATGATATTTCAATAAAGCCAAGTTTTTACAATCTTTTGTGTTGTGTCAAATTTCCACAACCAACCTGCCATCAAATTACTAATAAATTGTCCATTAACTTGATATGTTACCACGTGTTGCAATGTACCTAAACTTCTCGTTGTAAAACAAATAATAGTACTATCATCCTTCATTGCAACATTTACCGAATCTGAAAACTCTGGCCAATCACTAGTTGTTGATAGCAATTTAAGATTTGGATTTACACAATCTATTGGTATGTTACTTACAATATTGGAATGATCCACAGATATAAAATATTGACCATTACTCTTATTTCTAACTAAAATAATCGGATATTTTTGATTTTCAAAGATAATACCTTTCATTCTTTTTCCAATATTGTTTAAAAACATATATTCTTGAAAATTTCTTTTATATCCTAATTTTTGTTCCTTCGCAAATTCATTTGATTGAATTCCTTTGGTGTTAGATTCAATAAAATAATATTGTTTGCAGCTAAAGCATATTATAATACTTGCCACAAATGATAGCCACTTATTCATCTATAAGTTTTTTTTTCTTGTTTGACCATTTACTTTAAACACACAATTCCGTGCCTAATGACTATTTTGTATAATTTTCTTTCGCTACAAAGTCAAACGCTTTTTCTTGCTTGAAAGAAAGAACGATTACTAAAATAGATAGAATGTTTCGATTTTCCAAAGAATGATGAAATTATTGCAGTGGTTGTATTTATATGAAACTAAGAAATACTTAAATAAAACAAAAAAGCACTCAGAGAATTTTCCCTAAGTGCTTGATTCTGTTGGTGGTCCCACCTGGGCTCGAACCAGGGACCTACTGATTATGAGTCAGCGGATTTATTTGTTTAAAATTCCTATTCATTTACCAAATAATTGATATTCAATACTAATTGTAGTAATATGATGGCATATGTTTCCATATAAAATTAGTATTTACTTGAGAAATACTTGAGTTTTTTTTCGTACCTTTAAAATTGAATATAATGAATACTACTATTGTTTACACGTTGGATTGTCGAAAATCATCGCAAAAAGCTGATGGCACCTACCCCATTCTCATGAGAATTATTAGAGGGAAAGTTACTTCACAGCTAGCTATTAAATTATCTGTCCATGAGAAGGATTGGGATGAAAAGAAAAGAATAATCAAATCATCCTATAAAGGAACAGAATCGGTTGCCAGACTGAACAACTACCTCCAAAAGAAGAAAAGTGAAGCGATGGACATTCTAACCAAATTGGATGAAAAGAAACAATTAGATGCCCTTTCCCCTGCTCAAATCAAAGAACTTATTCAAAAGAAACCTGATCGACTTTCTTTTTTCAAATATACCGAAAAAATTATTGAAGAGATGAAGAATGAAGGGCGAATCGGGAATGCTCGGATTTATAAGTCGGTTTTGGGAGTTATACGAGGATATTGCAAAGGAAAAGACCTTACTTTTCAAGATATGAATTATGCATTTTTAAAGAAATTTGAGAGTACTCATTTGAGTAAAGGAAATTCATATAATAGCCTTGGTGTTTATTTCAGAACAATTCGTGCGATTTACAATAAAGCTATTAAAGACGGTATCGTTGATAAAGAACTATACCCCTTCGAGAATATTACTATAAAGACGGTTAAAACACGTAAGCGAGCAATCAGCGTACACGCCATTCAGAAAATAGAAGCCCTTGGATTGGATCCGGGTACTGGAATTTATGATGCGAGGAACTATTTTCTATTCAGTTTCTATACACGAGGGATGCCTTTTGCTGACATGGCAGAACTAACCTTGTCGAGCATTATAGAAGGTAGAATATTTTATCAGCGAAAGAAGACTGATAAACCCTATAATATTAAAATTAATGAGCCAATTCAAAAGATATTAGACATTTATTGCAAAGGAAAATCGCAAGATGAATATATTTTTGATATTATCAAGCGAGATTCATTAACTGATCAATACAAAGACATTGAATGGGCACGAAACCGCTATAACAAACGACTTCAGAAGATTGCTGAGCTCTGCGGGATTGAAGAAAACCTTACGTCGTATGTTTCTCGTCATAGTTTTGCAACCCGTGCCAAAAACTTAGGTGTCCCGATTGCCACTATTTCGGATATGTTGGGACATGAAAGTACAAAAACAACGGAAATCTATTTAGATAGCCTCCCATCAGATATTATGGATGACTATCATGAGCAGATTATTAATACTTCTAAGGAATAGCAATCTACCTGTGATCATTATCGCAGGTTTTTTCTATAGATAAAACAACTGTTCAAGCATTGGATGGTGGGGTGTTTCGGTAAAGATAATCATAAATTCCTGACCGTTTCGGACTAAAAAATATTTAGTGAGTACTTTTAGAGTAAAATTCTTATACTGCTTCTTCTGTTCCGCTTCATACAATTTGTCAGCTTGTTTTGGAGTTTTTACTGTAAAGGTTATAAACCCAAGTGACAAAAGAGATGTTGCATTTGTGTATTCATTATAGACAAAGGTAACATTATTCACGCTTGAATTTTTTACCTTAAATTCCTGACAAATGAGTTCTCTAGTGTTTTGCTCTGAATTATACGACTGTTTAAAAGTAAGAGAAAGGTTTGATGTAATGCTGTCTCGTAACGTCCGTTTTTCAAGGTCTAAAAATTCGTGATAGTTTGTGCTGTTGATGTGTATGTCTTGAGAAAAAACACTTATTGAAAGAGTGAAAACTAACAGTAAGGATAAAAATAGTGCTTTCAAAATAAACTTGGTTTTATTTACTTTTATTTTGGCGGAACGAAATCAATTTTCTTTATAGGTACAATTGTTACTCCCTGTTTTTCAACAACCAAGGAATCCTTGAGAAGTGTTATTCTCCATACCATTGGGTTGTTTAACTCTCCCTTATCTGCAAGTTCATTTCTTATATTAACTAGTTGTTGGCTCGAAAAATTATCCGTTACTACCATCTTTAACCCACATTTAATTAAAATATTTTTACTATTGTATTTGGCACAGATTTCAGGTTGAATGAAGTCAAATTCATTTTTGCTGAAAATCTTAGTAAGAAGATATGAACGGTAACTTGTTGAATATACATTTTCACAGAACAAAATAAAGTGTCCACTTCTATTCCCTCTTTCGCTTTTTTGATAATCTTCGACAATACTGACAAGGAGCGGGTTTAATTCAAAATTATTCTTTGTATTAGGTGCATTTTTCTTGCAACTAAGGAGAATGAAAAGAGTAATTAGGATAAATATGTTTTTCATACACTAAATATTTATTGCCTTATTCCTTTTGCTTCATCTTCTTCTTTAAAGTTCATTATCAAAGTTTACTTTGTAACGGTATCCGACTGATAAATAACATTATGTTTGGTAATTTCACTATTGCTGATAACTTTTGCTGTATTAGCCTCTGTCATTTCAAAATATAAAACAGGTGGATCGTAAATAGATACATCAGGTTCTTTTAATTTACTGGAAACTTCGCGAGCAGAGACAGAAGGCGAATTATCTTTAACAAGGGCTTCGCTATCGTCCCCGAAAACAATATTTGTCTGTTTGTATTGGAAGATATGATAAAGTGCCATACTGTCGATTTCATTCTTGTACACAAGCCAGCGTATCGAATAAATATCCTTTCGGAAATTACCTGAAATAATATTTTCTTTTCTTACAATGTATTGGTCTTTGAAATCAAACTTCGAAGTAGAATAGGTAATAAAAGTATCTATCAAAGAAATAACGTCTGGATGTGCATATTCAGCTAGGTTATGGTGAGAAACTTTTGTTTTGTTGTTACATCCAATCGCAAACAATATTATTAAAGTTGCACATATGTATCTTTTCATTATTTTGTTTTTAATTGTAACTTAATTTGATTTATTAGAGTATTTAATTCTTTGATTAAATTAAAACTACCATTTAATAACTCATTTAAAGAACTTTCAAGTATTACAGATTGTGAATTTGTATTTGGCAAATAAAAGTAAATTTTATCTTCAATAAGTACAAAACCAGGTACTTTGAATAAGTTATCAGTTAAATAAAAGTCTCCTTCTGAAAAATTTTTCTCACAATAAATATCTCCTATAGATGGTCCAGGATGGGTATGAATTGTTGCTAATACTTTTACCCATTTTTCTTGATAATAAATTTCATAACTTCCATTTATATTTCTTGAAGGAAAGATGCTATGTTCAGCACATAAATAATTATTTTCGTAATATGTTCCATTTATATCAGTACCTTTTGTTGGTAAAATTAAAATGCCGTTGCTTAATATAAATCCAAAATTTTCAACTGCATTCCCTTTATGCATTTCATTATTAAAACTATTATTCCATAAAAAACTGTAACCTTCAGCTTGATTATTAAAGAAGAGTGATGCATTTTGGGTTAATATATTTAATTCACTATTTAATTTTCTAGTAATAGGAAACCCATTAGGAGTCGGTTTTGAAGGGTCATAAGGGTTTCCTCCCCCCATCATTGCCATATCACCAGAAAGATTAAACCCTTGCAAACTTCCCAATAATCCTTGTATTCCGCCTCTGTCTGTTCCCCAACCCCAAGAATAAGAACCTCCAGTTGCATCTACATAAAAAATACCATCAGTTGCAGAGGAATTCCCCCATGTTTCATCTTTCACTACATTATCATATATAGTTTCTAATATTTAATTTTGTGTTCTAAGAAATATTTTTTATTTAGATTCATACCATTCTTTTAAATCAATTGCATTTGGGCAATTTCTTTTTAATGCAACATTTAAATAATCATTAAACATTTTTCTTGTAGCTGTATCATAAGCGTTTGGATTTTTACTGCTAAATGCAGAATTTGCATGGTATAAGGCGTATGCAACATCGTGATAAGCAATAGTATAGTCATACTTATTTGCCATAATCAATGCTATTCCTAAAAATTCTATTAATTCTGCATTGTCCATATAGTAAATCCTTAATTCATCATATATAACACTATCTCCATCTACAATAACCTTGTTTATTTTAAATTGTCTTTCCATCAACTCATGAGTTTTAATTGTAAAGTATTTATCATTTATAGATTCTTTATTTTTCTCACTACAAGAAAACAATAAAAACAACACTATAACTAAGATTACTATAATCACTTTATTTAGAATATTTGTTTTTTCCATAATTTAGAATTTAAGTCCATTAAAATATCTCACCCAGTTACCATTATTTTTTATTCCTAAAAATTCTCCATCTTCATAACTTGTGTTATTTGTAGGACCAATAAAAATAACATTTGGATACATTTCAGACAGCATCTGTAAAAAATTTTTACCTCCATTAGGATTCTCCATTCCTACTGCACAATTATACAAAAATACTGTAATCTGTTTGTCATTTCTCTCTTCCCATAGTGTAGTGTTCTGCTCCATTATAGTACCAAATAAATTTAAATTGTCTTTATATATTGCATAATGTTTCTTATCAATCGGGTCTACGCCAACCCTATCAAAATTGCCATGCCCAAATACAGTTATAATATTATCAAAATCAGCATGTTCTGAGTAGTTTTTATAAAACTCATAAATAGCATTATCTCCATGATCGCCTAAGAAAACAGTATTGTTTTTTGATTCTAGTGTGTGTACAGTATTGCTTTGAGAAGCACCACTACCTCCATCTCCCCCCATCGCAGCCATATCACCTGTTGGGGCTACTACATTTCCTGCACCGCTATAATCAGGCATGGTGAAAGTATTGTAGGTATAAGGTGTCATAGTGGTAATACTCCCTAAATAATTGCCGGGAACATTCTCACCTCCTTGATATCCGTTCAATCCTGCTGTTTGTCCATTGTTATCCGTCAACGTGTAGGTCGTAGATAACCACCCTGTATGTGTCGACCATCCACCACCACTTCCCCTTCCCGGACCTTCCCAATCAGGACCGTAATGTGTAACATAAGAAGTTTCTTGCATGTCACCATCAGCAATATAATACTTCAACCACCCACTCGGATCGGTATATTTCAATGAGTGGTTCATTTGTTATTTTAATGACATATAAAATTTAATTATCTTCAGTAGTTTCTATTTTAAAGACCGTGCTATCTTTTGTATAATAAATGTAATACATAATATAAAAATCAATAAACTGGTTCTTCCTCCAATCTGAATAGTTCGCGATAAATTCATAATCATCTTCTTTCCAAGTTTCAATATTAAATGGTTCACCGATAATTTTATTTACATCTTTAAACTTCATCCCTTTTTTGATTCCCCAAAACTTCTTTTGGGAAAATTCGTCTCTCGTTACGGTGGTTAATGGTAAACAAGCATAGCAATCTTCTTTTATTTCACAACTTCCTGCAAAAAACAGGATTATCTGATATCGGTAATACACGACAATAAGAACTATCACTAAGAGTGCAATAATTTTCTTTTTATTAAGAAATCTCATACGTAAATTTTTATATTAACATCTTTCCAAATTCATTTTTCAATAGAAGTTAAATTGTCATATAGTAATTTATCTTCTGTATAATATAGATAATAGGCTCTATAAAAATTTGTAAAAAAATTCTTCCGCCTAATAGAATAACAAGCGACAAAACCACCATAATCCAATTTTTTTTGTGAATAAGGAAGCCCTATAATTTTGTTGACTTCTTCAAACTTCATTCCATTTCTTAGGCTTTCGAATTTCTGTTCAGTGAATGCGTCCCTATTAATTGTTGTCAAAGGCAAACAGAGTTTACAGTCTTCTTTTATTTCACATCCAGATGCTATAAAATTCCTTATGTTATACCTATTGTAGGCAAGTATTATAAGAGCAAAAAGAACCCAAATAATTTTATTCTTACTTATATATTTCATTTAGATTTGTTTTACTTATTTAAAAATGGGTTGAGGTAGTGTAATTTATGTTTATTACCTTTTCCACTTCTTGGCAAAAATCCATATTTATCAGATCTTAATACACCTGGGTCTAGTTTAGAGACTACATGACCAGTAGTTTCACTGTCCGCGACCCATGTTAGTGTTAAATGATAAGTTGCTGGTATTTTGTACCAGAACCTATCTTCTGTAGGATGAGGAAAATAATATCCATCTACCCAATACGTGCCATTCTTTTCTACGAAACGAGGTTTACTACCGCTTTCTGGGATTATGGCGTACTGCATAAATCCTATCTTTGGAAAATTAACAAAAGTAATTTTTCCAGGTACAAGTATGTTCTCCTCATCCTTTACTCCAGATTCTGATTCTGAATGTTCGCGATTATTATTCATCCCTCTCACTCCGAATGTTCCTGTCCAACCTACACAAAATCCGGGTACAGTAGAATGTTCATTCCCCATTTTTGGCAATGGCAAATAATCAACATTTACATTAAAGTCATTATTATTAATTATCTCAATGATTGACCGTATTACTTCAGGATTTGTAATGAAAACGCCATTTTTCCCATATAGTACCCCATCATCTGTTGAAGATTGGAAACTGTTACTTGAATTACCAGGAATAAAACTTCCACTCCCTCCTTTTCCACGACTACCCAACATAGCATCCATACCTGCCTGTACCTGTGCTAACCCCTCCTGCAAACTTTGATGTCCCAAAATATCGTCATAACTAATATAATTTCTCAACCACCCACTCGGATCACTGTATTTCAACGGGTTATTCACCACATAACTATATCTGTTGTACGCCTGTGTGCTGGTAGCATCTTGTACAAAATTATCAGGGTTCAGCATTCTGCCTACTATTGGGTCATAAAGCCTTCCGTTCATGTTGATGATGCCAAACTCCTTGAGGTGTTGGTGTCCGGTATAGCCTCGGTCTAATACAAAACCATTTAAAGTAATCGTTCCGGTACCTGCATAGTCTGTCCAGTTGTCGGCGTTGCGCTGTCTGCCCCAGGCATCATAACTCTGCTCTCCCTGTACCACACCAGCAGTATTCGTCACCGCTACAATGCTACCTAAATGGTCGGTATAGGTATAGAAATACTGGGGAGCGTTTGTACCCAATTTTACAGCAATACACACCAATCCATCTAGTCCTTGGATATAATAGATATGTCTGACGGCACCTCCCGTGCTCTTGGATTCCCGCTCGTAGTTGCCAACAAATAATCGGGTGGTGGTTACCCCCGATGCGGTTAACTGTGTCTTGATTCTGTCGTGGTTGTTATTGTACATAAATGTATCTACAACGCCGTTCTGAGATATTTTCAATGGCTTATTAAAATGGTTATATACAATCGTCTGAGGATTGGTTGACTGCGCCCCTGTAACCCCACAGGCAAGCGAAGTAGTTTTTACTGCATTTTTCTTGGTGTTGTCGTAGGTATAGGTGCCAGCATCATATTTTTGAGTGATATTGCCACTGGTGCCATAATCAACGGTAACAGGACTACCTCCGTTATAGGCAATGGTTTTCAAGCGGTCGAGGGCTGTTTCGTAGGTGAAGGCTTCTGTTTGGTTGCCATTGTGTACATCGGTTCGGCTCGTTAAGTTTCCGGTCGTCAGGTCAAACACCATGTTTAAGTTCTGTATGCCTGTAGTGGTAAAGTTCGATGGCATACCGTTGTTCTGATACGTGGTTGCAGATGTTTTCCCATTACCTAATGTATATCCCGTTACCTGCCCCAAAACATTGGTACTGTTCACCTGATAGATGACATTCGTTGTACCTCCTTTGTAGATATGGGTTAACATTCCTCGTGCATTATACGCATAATCCACCGAAAATGTTCCCGGATAGGTGATTTTTGTGACGTCATTATACGTATTGTATTCGTAAGCGGTCGTGTAGGAACTGCCATCAATTTTTTGGTCAAAGGTAGCTACCCTATGGAGGGCATCATACGTATATTGCTGATCGATAACGCCACCCTTTTTGATGTTTTGTAATTGGTTCTTCCCATTTCCGGTGGTGATGTAGGTGTAGGTATAGGTGCCATCGGGTTCGGTACGGGTAGTAGGGCGACCGAGTACATCATACGCAAGCGTTGTCGTTTGTCCGTTTCTCGTTTGGCTCTTTAACTCACCAAAACCGTTGTAAATATAGGTGCTCGTTCCTGAATTGGGTTCAGTGAGTCCCGTTTGATAGCCTGTTACTGCATCATAGGTCATGGTGTTGATGATATCTGCACCGAGTTTTACTTCTGTTAGGTTATGTTGGCTGTTATAGGTATAGTTCAATGTTCCGGCAGCATCGGTTGCCTTTATCATCATACCGCTTGCATCGGTAGTTATTTCCCGCATTTCACCATTTACAATACTGGTTACCACTTTATACTGTCCACTGGCAGGGTTGCTATAGGTATAATTGGTGGTAGCAAAGCTGTTGGCTTGTTGGGTTAAGCGGTAATAGGCATCCGCATAGGTATAGGTTGTGGTAAGTGTATTGCCGTTTGCATCGGGTGCTGAAGTGGTAATCACCTGTCCGAGACTGTTAAACGTATTTGTTTGTGCAATATAATTCCCCCCGTAGTTTTCTGTTTCCGTTTTGTAGGGTCTGCCGAGTTTGTCATAGTGTACTTTGGTATCGGGTGCATTTGTAAGTGTTGCTTGTACATACGAGATTTCATTACCGCTATTGTTCCACACATAACTATAGGTGTTGGTGAAATTATTCGGCTGTATGGTGGTAGAAAGTACCCTGCCAAACGCATCAAGGGTCATGCTGTTGCTATAGTTGGCATAATATCCGGTTACGACTGTCGGCATGTTATACCGCTTGTCATACGCTGTTACGGTGGCGATGGCTTCATTCTGTGCATTATACACCTTGTCGAGGGTACGCTCGTTGGCTTTGTATTCGTATCTGGTGTAGCGAGGTGTTTCACCGGGAGCGGTGACCGTTTCTTTGGTCAATTGTCCATATGTGGCGTTGTACTCTAAATCAGTGACAACTTGTTTGCTGACATCATTTGCAAACTGTGTCTGTTTGGTGATTTGTCCTTTGGCGTTGTACTCCAGAGTTGTTTTGGTGATGTACGCAGATTGTCCGCTTCGGGTAATGGTGTCATAAATCGTTTGTGGTCTCGACAATTGCCATGAGCCTGCATTTACCCAATCGGCATATCTTGTGTTATGTATTTCATAACCGCTGTTTAGATTCTTCCACGTATTCAGCGTATTGCCAAGACTATCGTCATATACCTGTATGCTTTGGTGTACATCTTTGACATAGTCGCTCACAAAAATATATCGGTATTTAGCGCAATAGTTATCGGTAAAACAATCCGTTCCGTTATAAACAATGGTGGTATTGGTAATGAGTTGTGCCGGATTAGCGGTAGGATAGGTTTTTGTTTGGGTGACTGCAAAATTATAGAGTGGATTCAAGGGCGAATCAAAAATCCGTTCTGTTTTACTTTCTGAAACAAACCCTGTGAGGTTGTCGATGGTTTTCATCACCTCGAAACCGACAAATCCTTTTCCCGTGAGGTGGGCTTTGGCATTCTGATACTGATAATTGAATGATGTAGTTTGCGTAATATCACCTGTGCCATTGGGCACCGTGATTTTCTCTACACCAAACGTACGTGGTTGAAAGACACGAAGCGGATAAATATTAGCGGTAGATGGCGTATAGGTATAGAAGGTACCACCTTCGGGAAAGAGTTTGTAATCAACCACTGTTTCCCGCAAGTAGCCGTCTTTAATGTTGGTGAGCAAACGCTCCTTTCCTTTGGAGCGGTATTGTCGCATCAAGATGCTGTTGTATTGATCGTAGTGAAGTGTTTCCGTTCTGCCATCGGCATTGAAGTCACCAAAATATTTGGATAGTTGATAGAAATCTTGATTTACAACTACTCGT
>JAIBAX010000033.1 GCA_019694955.1 Chitinophagales bacterium
AAAATTCAAGTCCATGTTTTCGTGTCTACACGCAAACATGGACTTCAACCTCTTATTAGCACCGTTATACAACATTCAAGATCACCCTACTTTCTTCAAGCAGATTGCATTCATGCAGTACCGAAGCCCATGTGGCGGTGGGCCATCAGGAAACACATGCCCCAAATGAGCGCCACAAGTATTGCATAACGCCTCAATGCGCACCATTCCGTAGGAAGTATCTTTGTGGTACGCCACAGCATTTTCCTGAATGGGTTGTGTGAAAGATGGCCAACCTGTTCCGGAGTCAAATTTCGTTGAGGCGTCAAATAACAACGTACCACAACAAACACATGCATAAATCCCCGGTTCAAATAATGAACACATATCAGAACTATGCGGCCGTTCCGTTCCTTTTAGTCGTGTGACTTCAAACTGATCCTTTGTCAGTATTTGTTGCCATTCTTCATCACTTTTTTCCACCCTGCTTTCCGGCTTCGGATTCCCATGCAAGGCAAAGCGCAAGATATCATTCCATTTCAACATAAACTTTATTTTTGTTGTTATGCTCAAGAACTGCAAGACAGCATCGAGCAACCTATTTTCTCTTTTGCCCAATCAGGTCGTTTAACACTCCATTTCTCCTTACCAGGTTGCTCTTCATATGGTTGCTGTAATAAGGTAAATAGCTCTTCCAATACCGAATAATCTCCTTCCTCGACAGCATCAATAGCCAACTGAGCCATGTAGTTTCTCAAAACAAATTTTGGATTAACACGATTCATTTGAAGTTTCCTGTGTGCATCCTCTGCCGATTCATGCGATAACCTCCCAAGATAGTTGGCAAACCATCGTTCCCAAGCTAATTTTATCTCACCCACCACCTGCTCAGGATGATAAAATGCCTGCTGGAAGTCCTCAAGAATTTGTTGCGGATATTGATCTTTTTTTATGGACGATAACATCCGAAAAAACAATGTCATATCCACCTCTGCCAACGACATCGTTTTATTAAGAAGGTCTATGAGCCAAGCATCGTCCTCATGTTTCACCTCGAGTCCCAATTTGGCACGGTACATATTTGTAAAACGTTCTTCAAACGCCTTTTCAAAATCTGCAAGCATCTCTTCAAACGGGGCAGCGTCTTCAACCAACGGATAAAGTGCATTGGCCAGTTGCAATATATTCCAATAAGCAATATCCGGTTGATTTCCAAACCTATATCTTCTTTGCTCCTTGTCAGTAGTATTGGGTGTCCAGTCCGGATCATAATTATCCATCCAACCATATGGACCATAGTCTATGGTAAGTCCATGTATTGACATATTGTCTGTATTCATTACGCCATGTACAAACCCTACTCGTTGCCAATGGATAATCATATCAAGCGTGCTTTCTGCGACGATTTTAAAAAGTTGGACATATTTTTCTTTGCCAGTAACGACAATGGATGGAAAGAAGTACTTAATAGTATAATCTGCCAACATTTGAAGGCCGTCCATATCTTTTCTGGCAGCAAAAATCTGAAAATTGCCGAAACGTATAAACGATGGAGCAACTCTGCAAACTACGGCACCTTTCTCATAGGCAGGATGACCATCATAAAGCATATCTCTCAGCACCTCGTCACCTGTTAGCATTAGCGACAAAGAACGTGTTGTTGGCACGCCGAGGGCATGCATAGCCTCACTACATAAATGTTCGCGAATGGAAGAACGCAGCACCGCCAATCCATCACCACTGCGAGAATATGGTGTTCTTCCGGCTCCTTTTAATTGCAATGTCCAACGACGTTGATTATGCACCACTTCAAAAAGATTAATGGCCCTACCATCACCCAACTGTCCTGCCCAATGGCCAAATTGATGTCCGCCATAGCACATGGCATATGGGCGAGTGTTCGCCATTACCGTTGCACCTGAAAAAATTTCTAAAAACGCTTGAGAACATAAGTACTCCTCGGACAAACCGATTTCGGCAGCAACATTGGAAGCGGCATGTACTAAAACTGGACGAGTAGGGATACGAGGAATTACATAAGAATAATGGGCATTAACAACTTGCCGGGGAATGTTGTTTTCTACAATATCTCCCTTTAATTCTGTCGAGAAATTATGCCGAATATCTGGTTCCATGATGTTCATAAAGATACAATGTATAACAAGGAAATTAATGTAGGGTTTAAAAGTGCTTCTAATGTACGTGTTTTTTTATATTTTTAATAGAATGCCATTGAGTTAATGGAATCATGAATAAGAAAGAATGTAGTCAAAGTAAATTTAATTGTGGTTAAAAAATGTATGTTCACCATTTTTCTTTCACAGAATAGTTGCTTAACTTTAATATATTAAATAAAAAGCAAAACTGATATATGAGTCCACAAGTTCGGAATATTTTAGCCCTTGTAGCTGGTTTGCTCATTGGCGTAATGATAAATATGGGGATTGTAATATTGGGCAGTTCTATTATACCGCCACCTGAAGGCGCCAATGTTACCACCACAGAAGGCTTGCAGGCATCCATGCATTTTTTTAAACCTATAAACTTCTTAGCACCCTTTTTAGCCCACGCCATAGGTACATTAGCAGGTGCTTTTATTACTGCTCGGATTTCTACAGATAGGAAAATCGTTTATGCATTAGCTATTGGGGTATTCTTTTTGGCTGGTGGCGCTTCCATGGTTTTTCAACTTCCGGCTCCCTTATGGTTCGAATCCATCGATTTGATTTTAGCTTATCTTCCAATGGCATATATCGGAGGGAAATTAGGTATGATTAAAAAATAATCTACTCTTATTTATATAACTTGGCTCAAACTCAGATTACTCGTTAGAAAATAAAAGGCTTTTGAACAGAAATTACACCAGAATGGCTAATCTTTGCGAACCAGTTCTTTTCTAAAATAAAGACCCCATTTTAGTAATTCTTCCAATAGGCTGTTCATAGATTTGCCGAGTTCTGTTAAAGAATATTCTACCGTTATAGGCATACTGTCATAAAGTGTACGGGTAATAATCTTATTCATCTCCAGAAATTTCAATTCCTGAGAGAGCATCTTAGGAGAAATATCCGTGATATCCCGTTGTATCTCTCCAAATCGCTTATTCCCATGCATAAGCGAAATAATAATCGGAATACGCCATTTCCCTTGGATAATATCTAAGGCATCTCTTGAAGCCATTAGTCTAAACTGGCAAACTTCATCTTTTCTCTTTGCTTCCATATAAAACAACTTACTTTCAGGTAACTACTTACCAAAAGGTAATTGATATAATTTAGAAAGTAAAAATATGTATTTTTGCCTAGAATATCAAATGCAACTAATAATTTATTTAATAAAATATAAGATATGAATACACTTATCATCGGTGGCAGCAACAGCAAACAATCTATCAACAGGAAATTCGCCCTTTATGCAGGGTCGCTTTTCAGTAACAGTACTTCAGAGGTATATGACCTTAGTCAAGTGAGCATTCCATTATTTAGCGTGGATCTGGAGGCAGCATTGGGTATTCCGGAAGAGGTTCTTCTTTTTGCAGAGAAAATTGATAACACCGACTTCATTGTATTATCATTGGCAGAGAACAATGGTTCTTTCAATGCAGGGTTTAAAAACTTGATAGACTGGACATCACGCATTAAAAATAGGAAACTCTTTGGCGAGAAATCGATGCTATTAATGGCTACCTCTCCCGGTGCGCGAGGTGGTGCTTCAGTATTAGAAACAGCAAAAAACATATTCCCATTTATGGGTGCTAATATAAAAGGAACATTTTCCTTACCAAGTTTTTATCAGAACTTCAGCGATGAAGACGGCATCACGGATGCAACATTAAAGCAAGCATTGCAAAAAATTATTGATAATATTTAAAATCATTGTATGTCAGAGAAAACGACAAAAATTATTCATTGGATACTAACAGGTTTGGTCGCCTTCGTATTTTTAGGAAGTGCATATGGGAAACTCGCTGCTGATGCCACTGCTTTAGAAATGGCAAAGGGTTTCGGGTTGGACGCTACTACATTTAAAATGTTAGGCATAGTGGAAATACTGAGTGTACTTCTATTCATTATTCCCAGAACGGGCATTTTAGGGACATTATTATTGGTAGCTTATATGGGTGGCGCAATAGCTACACACCTTGAGCACCAACAATCACCGATAGCACCAATGGCTATAGCAGCTTTCGTTTGGGTGGTGGCGGTCATTCGCTTCCCTGAACTACGCGGAAGGCTGTTTGGGAAAACACTATAAGAAACAAATCACTTCCACCAAGGGCAACTCCATCTTTAGGGGATGGAGTTTTTATGCCCATTAATAACAACTTAAATCTATCTACTATGATACAGATGGTTAAAAAATCAGAGCAGTACAACGCTAATATTTTCAATGGAAACTTCGTGGTGAATAAGCCAGTTGCAAATGTTAACAAGACTTCTGTTCAACCCTACTCCAATTTGTTCTACTGGAGTCATGGATATACATTACAAAACATTGAATTTGGCCTACATCCCCATGAAGGATTTGAGATAATGACTTTTATATTAGAAGGCAATATCTCCCACTATGATACCGCAACAAAGGTATGGACACCGCTTTATACGGGCGATTTTCAGATTATTCAATCCAATAGTGGCATCCAACATCAGGAACGTATAGAGAAAGGTTCGAGGGCATTTCAGATATGGTTTGACCCAAACTTTTATCAAGCCATCCAGAAGAAACCTACTTACAGCGACTACAGAAGTCAGGATTTTCTTCCAAAATTGGAACATGGATTAAATACCATTACTTATATTGGAGAAGGCAGTATTGCTAAATCCATCACACCGGGATTGTCTATAAAAAAGCTATTGCTGGAAACAAAAACTAAAACATCTATTACATTAAAGGAAAATAGTAGTTATACTTTTTATATACTGAGTGGAGAAGGAAAGATTGGACACTTATTGGTAGAAAAAGATGACGCTATTCGCATCAACGATTCAAGTGTACTTGAAATCGACTTTCAAGGAGAACTTTTCTGTATACAAACACCTGCAAAACCTGATTATAAGCCCATTTGGTTAGCTTAAACCCCAATTTTACACATTGCCCAAAGTGAGGAAGAATTCATTCCAAAACAATTGTTCATCGCCTCATTTTCGCCATGTAAAAACCGTCACCACCTTTTTCATTCAATCCGACTCTTTTTTCTTCTAATAGTTGATATTCAGGATGTTGGTATAAAAAGGTTTGTATCTGCTTTTCTCCTTCACTGGGAAAAATACTACAGGTGGCATATATCAAATATCCATCAGGTTTTACCAATGCGCAAAACTGATTTAAAATAGTTTGCTGGAGGTCAATTTGCTGATTCAGTTCGGCTTCTGTTAGTTTCCACTTCAATCCAGGATTTCTCCTCAATGTGCCGGATGCCGAACAAGGAACATCGAGCAGAACGATGTCGTATTGCTTTTGTTCGGAGAACAATTCTTCTTGCGTTTTAAAAACGAGGTGGCTCACACCCGCCCTTTCTGCACGTTGCTGAAGAAGTTTTAGTCGGGTGAAATGATAGTCAGATACAGTGATTTTAGCGGTATTTCCACTCATTGATGCTAGCTGCAATGTTTTACCACCGGCACCGGCACAGGCATCTAATATGGTTTTTTGTTGGGTGTTGCCAATAAAATGTCCCACTTCTTGTGAGGAGATATCCTGAAACTCAAACCACCCATATTTAAAATAATTACTGCTTTGCAGGTTATTCTTGCTCAATATCTCAAAAGCATCTTCATTATCCATTACTTCCTTATACATGACGCCTTCTTTGTTGAGCATTTCCAACATTTTTTTTCGGGAAGTGACCCATCTATTGAGTCGGATATAAGTACTCGCCTTCTGATTCAATGCTTTCATCACCACTGGCCAATCACCACCTAGTTCAGAGAGACCACGCTGTTGCCACCACTGCGGGAAAGATTCTTCTATGACATCGGTTAATTCAAATACATCATTCTTGTGTTCTATATAGAATAGCACCATTTTTTCAATACTTGATGCGTTTAACGTAGTGTCTTCTAATTGGTTCAAAAACAGGAACTTACGCCAGTAACGTACTAGTTCATATACGGTTTCCGCTACCCATGCCCTATCTCTTGAGCCAAATTTCTTATTTTCTTTAAGCAATCTCGGCACGACCTTGTCGGCATAACCATCTTCTAAGAAAATCTCTTCAAGCGCCTTACAAGCTACTTTTATAAGTGGTGTATGTACTTGATTCATCTATCAGGAATTTTCTTCAATTATACGATTGAGTTTTTCCTTTTCCTCAGCTGTAAGTCCTGTGTGCAGTGGTTCATGCTGCTGCTGCTTTATCCATGAATTGATCAAGTGGCTTTGTTGTCTGAATCGGCGGCAAGCATTACAAAATAACAAGTGGATTTTCATTTGGAGACGTTCTTTCCTATCTAAAGCATGTTCTTCATCCTTCACAATTAAGAAAGTAGCCTGCTCGCAGTGCTGAAATACTGCTTTTATTTTTCTAACGACACTTATACCTATCAATTAAACCATTTTTTTTCCAGACAATCTCTTAATTGCAGTTTTGCCCGATGCATAATGACCCAATAGTTAGATGATGAAAGCGCCAATTCCTTACAAATATCTTCTGAAGTACATTCATCTAAAAACTTCATTGTGACAACATGTTGGGCATTTCTACTTAGCTTTTCTAGGCATTGATTGAATATTTTAGAGAATTCATTCCTTTGAAATGGATCTTCATGGCTGGAAGGCCATTCTTTTGGAGACTCTTTTCCCCAATGTCCGGTTTCTTCTTCAAAGAAATATGGATTATTTACTTTATCGAAGTTATAATCGTCGTTAGCGGTTAAAGTTTGTTTCTTTTTTCGGTAAACATCGTATATTTTATTTTTGAGGATAGATGTCAGCCAAGTACGCTCGTTACTATTGCCTTTGAAACTGTCTTTAGCTTGGATGGCTGCCAATAGGGTTTCTTGAACCATATCTTTACAAAGATCAGGGTCGCTGAGGTGGCGAAGGGCAAAGTGATACAGATAATCTCCATAAAGGTGTACCCAATTTTCGGGATGCAAGATCTTGTTTTCAAGGCTACTCATAAGGCAAAGTTAGCAAAAGATAGGGCTAAAAAAAGTTAAAAATAAGAGGCACAGGGTTCAATAATTTGTCTATTGCAAATGGGATATTACATTTGAAAAAAAATCCGAACCCTTCGATTCGGAAGTTTTATTAGAATATATGTAATTAAAAAAACTTCTATATGAACATTTTATTGATCAATCCTCCACATTTGGCTATTGGTAGCAGAATGCCTGATGAGCATTTACCACCACTGGGATTACTCAGCATCGGTGGTCCATTACTCGATGCACATCATCAAGTACAACTCCTTGATGCAGACTTTAAACCCCTAACATTTAAAGAAATTGTTTCAAAGGTAGGATTCTTTCAGCCTGATTGTGTGATGTTGGGGCATTCGGGTTCTACTTCTGCACAACCTATTATTGAGAAAATCACTAAACTGCTTAAAGAGACCTTTCCGAAGATTGTCATTATCATTGGTGGCGTATTTCCCACCTATCACTGGGAGGGGATTTTAGAAGATGCACCCCAGATCGACTATATCGTTTGTGGAGAGGGGGAAAAAGTAGTTTTAAATCTGATAAATGCACTAGAAAATGACCTATCACTTGAAAATATCCGTGGCATTGCATACAGAAAAGACGGAATAGCAATAAAGAATACTCCAGAACAAAATATTATAAACCTTGACGAATATAGGATTGGATGGGAATTAATGGGCGAATATCATTACACATACTGGGGCAAAAAGAAAGCCGTTGTTATTCAATTTTCCAGAGGATGTCCATATCCTTGCAGTTATTGCGGACAGAGTTTATTTTGGGTAAAATGGAGGCATCGCAACCCTCAAAAACTTGCCGATGAAATGGAAATGTTGCACAAAAATTATGGTATAGAGGTTTTTAATTTTGCAGATGAGAATCCATCAACAAATAAAAAGGCTTGGCGCGAATTTCTAGAGGCTTTGATTGCAAAAAAATTAAAACTCATTTTAGTAGGCTCAATACGTGCTGACAATATTGTAAGAGATGCCAGCTTTTTGCACCTATATAAGCAGGCTGGATTTGAAAGGTTCTTACTTGGAATTGAAAATTATGACGAAGTAGTTTTAGAACGCATCAAAAAGGCAGGAACAGTTACCAAAGACAAAGAAGCCATACAATTGTTACGAAAGCATGGGATTCTATCCATGGCAACGTATGTCGTTGGTTTTGGAGAAGAAACGATAAAGGATTTTTATCGCAGTCTAAGACAATTACTTTCTTATGACCCTGATCAGGTACAACTCTTATATGCAACACCGCATAGATGGACACCCTATTTTGAAGAAATAAAGGACAAAAAAATCATACAGTACGACCAAAGAAGATGGGATTATAAACATCAAGTTCTAGCAACCCAGCACTTAAAACCTTGGATGGTCATTATCCTCGTAAAACTAATTGAACTCACACTCCAAGCAAGACCCAAAGCACTATACAGGTTATTTTTTCATAAAGAACCCAGACTTCGGGATGCTATGCGGTGGTATACCCGCATTGGAAGGAAAGTATGGTTTTTTGAATTGTTCCAGTTCTTCTTCTGTGAAAAAAGACAAAAAAATGGTGCTGCTGTCAAGGATTTTTGGCAGTAACTTATAAATATAATTATCTTTATTTGTCATAGCAAATTTTGTTGGTAGAGGAGATGATTTATTGATTGAGTAAGGTCGTTAAAAAAATAAATATGGGAAAGGTAAACATACAACATCCATGTCCAATGCTAATAATGAGGATGAAAAAAGATGGTGATAATATGTATTGTCATTCATGTAAGAAGGAAGTGGTAGATTGGCGTAACAAGGAAATATCCGACAAAATTTCTCAGAGCGAGGAACATTGTGGGATATTTTATAAGAGCCAAATCAATTTAACTACTTCGAAATCTAATTATTATAAATTTGCCTTTTTTGTTCTTGTACTACTTTCTTTTTTTGGTTTTAATGTTCAACCATTGAATGCACATAGTTCTCAATTAACAGATAAAATCAATGGGGTTATACAACCGTCTGAAACATTTGACAGAGGAAAGAAAAAAGAAAAAGAAGAAAAGATTAAACATAGAAAAAGAAAGAAAGATCAAATCATTGTTGGCAGATATTTTTAGACTTATGCATTTTAAAAGAATTTTCATCTTCTTACCGTTTATCCTTTCAAGTAGTTTATTGTTAGCACAAAGAAACCTGCGTTCTAATATTTTTACATACATAAGTACAAAAAATGCAGAAATAGGTGTTGCCTTTTATAATTTGCAAACAGGAGATACGCTAACCATTTCCAACGATAAGCACTACCCCATGCAAAGTGTTTATAAGTTTCCTCTTGCACTGGCCGTTTTACACCAGGTGGATCTTGGAAAACTGTCATTAGACCAAAAAATATTTGTATCAAAAGCAGATTTATTGGAAGATACTTGGAGTCCCTTGAGAGAAAAATACCCACAAGGAAATATTGAAATCCCCTTGAGTGAACTGATTGATTTTACCGTTGCGCAGAGTGATAATAATGGCTGTGATATTCTTTTTCGGTTGGTAGGTGGTACTAAAAAAGTACATAAGTACATCAGCAAACTTGGATTAAAGAATACAGCTATTAAAGCTACTGAGCAGGAAATGCATGCCGAGTGGAAAGTACAATTCACCAATTACTCGACACCTTATGACGTAGTCTGCTTATTGGAGAAGTTTCACCAGAAACATATTCTTTCAGACAGCTCATATGCTTTTCTGTGGAAAGTCATGAAAAATACTGTAACCGGACCTAAAAGGCTAAAAGGTTTACTACCGGAAGGAACAATTGTAGTCCACAAAACAGGCACTTCCGGCACAAGTGAACAGGGCATAACAACTGCCATCAATGATGTAGGAATTATACAATTGCCGAATGGGGAATACTTTGCATTAACCGTCTTTGTTTGTAATTCAAAAGAAAGTCTTGCAGAAAATGAACGCATCATTGCTGAAATCACAAAAATATTTTGGGATGAATTAGTCAAATTGCACTAATTGTAATTATTGCATGCACAATTGATATTTAATCTACAGATGCCTTCCAGTTTCTTTTCTCTATTTTCCTAAAATTCGTCTCTTGATGAATTTTAACAAGATATTTTAATAAAGCTAGTAACTCTCTGTCATCGCTGTCTCCAATAAATTCTTTTATATAAATAGCATTTCCATAGGCATTGGCCACCTTTTCTGGAGAGTCATCCACTATCAAAACATGTTCTAATTGAAAACCCATTCTTTTAATCTTCTTTAATTGCTTTGTATAAAAATGGTGACTAAAACTATCATGAAAATAGTACCTGTCATCTTCATCAATTTCACTTATTCGTTTCGGCGTGCAGCGGCTTCTACCCCAAACAAATTGAAGGTTCACCTCGCTTGGAAAAATCTTCTGAACAATTTCATGTACATAATCATCACTCGCAGATGACCAGATAGCTAAATGATAAAAAATATTAACCTCTTTTAGAAAAGTATTCAAATACGGACGCTTATAAACATAATAATCAAAAATGCAAAAATCATAGTCCTCACGATTTTTTAAGGTAGTCGCATGTATCAATGTTTCATCCAAGTCCAAAATTAAGAGGCGCTTATTGACATTCTCTTTCGCATGTATCATTCAACAATAAGTTTTTGCACAAAAACCATCCCTTTTTCATCCACCAGCTGAACAAAATAGATGCCTGATGATAGCGGTAAGAATAATTCTTTCCCTGTGGGAACAATGGAAAATTCTTTTCTGCCCATGGCATTAAATACCGTTATAGCATCAATATTTGCAGGAGAGCGTAAATAAAAAACGCCCCTTCCCGGATTTGGATAAATAAATGATGTCCTAGAATGCTCATTTTCTATTACGGCACTAATTGCACTGCAATCAATATATCTTCCTTCATCAAATCTTTTCTTTGCCGGAATGGTAAAGGTATTCAGGCTATTGGGAATACCTATCGGTGGGAAATCCGGTAAAAAAGAAGGTTGCACAAAATAAAAATAACTCGTATCCGGCAATATAGATGTGCCATTGGGCTTAACCGTTCCTTTGATATTATTGCCGTAGGCGAATTGCCCGGAAGTAAGCAAATAATTGCCCAATCCAAATCCGGTATTGGTTACCTCGTTGCCAATAAACCGATTTCCCGTTCCGGAACCATTGTTCATGACAATGCCGAACAATTCTGCTCTATTGCGAAAAAAGGTATTGTCGGGACCGTTCATGCCGTGCGAATTGTCAACGACGATATTCTGGCATATATTGCCTTCTATCAGGTTGGAGAAAGGATAATTGCCATGCAAAACGATATCTCCGGCGGCATTTGCAGGAAACAAATCCCAGATAGGCTCGCGGCTATAATTATATGCAACTACATTGCCATTGGCGGAAGCCTGAAATAAAATAGCATGACGGAGATGTCTGAAGATATTATTGACTACTACATTATGTCCTGAGCCAAACTGTAGTGCCACTCCATAACCATCTCCTCCACCATCATATTTAAAGGCATCGTGGAAATACGACTTTTCAATGGTAATATTTTTGGAATAATCCATATTAATATGAGCAAAGTTTCCCATAGACGATTCTAAGCAGGTAACAAGGCAATTTTGAGCGTATATGAAGTTAATATTTGAAGTATGTTCAATAGTAGAATCTAGTCTTATGATGTGGAGATTTTCTATTGTAACATTTTCTACCGGGCGAATCCTAAAGATGCGTGGATGCAAAGAAATATCCATATTTATTCTCATAGGAACATCTAATGTTAGTTGATTGCCATTTTTGTGAAGGATGGTTGCCATTTGCCCCAAGGACTCCACCGCCCAGTCAGAAGTGATATTGCCGGATGTGTCCATTTTTACAAAGATTAGATCGCCTTCCATGAAGGTGGAGACGTTTGGCAAAGTGAGAACGGTATCTCCTTTTTGTAATGATTCGGACAAATCGAACGTCGTACTTTCCCTTTTCCCACCAATATAAATAGCATCTGTTTCGTTATTGTCAAAATATAATTTTGTTTTACCAGCGCCAACACCTTGCATAGAAACGTTTGAAGGAATGATTAGTGCGGAACGAAACAGGTAATTCCCTTGTGGAAGATGAATGGTGAGATGTCCTAATTTATCCCAATCTGCTAAAGCAGCTTGAAATGCAATGGTATTGTCTATTGTAGAGTCTCCTGCACCGCCAAAATCTAATATAGAGACCTCTACAACAGATTCTTTAAATTCTTTATAGCCAGCTTTCTGCCAGTCTTGAATCAAAGTGTCAGAAATCACCTGAGCCTGAGCGAATTGTATGCTACAATAAAGAAGAATGAAGAGTCTTTTCATCAGCTTGTATTTATACACAAGATAGATTTTTTTTTTGATTTTAAAATGTTTCCCCTACTTTTGGAAGCATTCACCATAACAACTGTACTATGTCAAAGAAAAGATCTACTATTTTCAACTTCAGACCAACAAAACTTTTTACTGAATTTTTTGAAAGTGAAAAAGCGAGTGGCATTATTCTTATGTTTTGTACAATTATATCTTTGCTTTTGGTAAATTCACCTATTGGCCATGACTATCTTTCATTTTTCCATTTGCAAATTGGTCCATATCCTCTTGAATTTTGGATCAATGACGGGTTAATGGCGATATTTTTCCTTTTAGTTGGGTTAGAATTAGAAAGGGAGATTTATATTGGAGAATTATCCAATTTAAAAAAGGCGCTTCTTCCTATTTTTGCGGCACTTGGAGGGATGCTCATTCCCGCATGTATATATTTGGGTATAAATTTTGGCCTCCCAACAAGCTCCGGTTCGGGAATACCTATGGCTACTGACATAGCTTTTGCGCTGGGCATTTTGTCATTATTAGGAAAAAGAGTGCCGACATCTTTAAAGGTATTCCTTACGGCACTGGCAGTTATAGATGACTTAGGTGCTATTATCGTTATTGCCTTTTTTTATACAAAAAACCTCATTGTGAGCAATCTCCTTATTTCTTTAGGCATTTTTGGAGGCTTACTACTCTTAAATAGATTGAAAGTAAAAATATTGTCGATATATTTAATTGCTGGTGTCTTTATGTGGTATTTCATGCTTAAATCGGGTGTACATGCTACCATTACTGGCGTGCTGCTTGCCTTTGCCATACCTTTTCATGATGGTGGGAAAGATTCGATTTCTTACAAATTACAACATTTCCTTCATAAACCGGTCGCATTTTTCATATTACCTTTATTTGCATTAGCAAATACGGCTATCTTAATTAAAGGAAACCTCAGTAGTTTTATTTTTGAGCCTTACGCACTTGGTATATTCTTTGGTTTATTTCTGGGAAAACCCATCGGTATCAGTTTATTTAGTTATCTTGTCATCAAACTCAAGATTTGCGTTTTACCGGAGGGTATAAAGTTCAATTCTATCATAGGTCTTGGATTCTTAGGTGGTATCGGATTTACTATGTCAATATTTATCACCTTACTGGCTTTTAATGACATCACTATTATTAATGATGCAAAGCTTATGATATTGATTGCCTCTCTTTGCGCCAGTATCTTTGGATATTTCTTTCTTAAAGTGGTGCTGAAGGAATAATTATTATTAAAGTAAATTTATTTTTATGAAGATTGGATTAGTAGGATTTGGGAAAACAGGAAAAGCGGTTGCATCCACAATAATAAATCATCCAAAATTCTCATTAGAATGGGTTTTGAAAAAAAGCAATACGCTAAATCATCGGTCAGCCACTGAATTTCTTGGCATCAATGCGGATGATAAAGCGATTATCTATTCTTCTTCTACCCCCGTTAGAGAAATCATCCTCAATAATCCAGTTGACGCTATTATAGACTTTTCCTCAACAGAAGGAATTTATGGATATGGTAAGATTGCACAAGAATTTGGGATTAAGATTATCTCAGCAATATCACATTATGGAGATAAGGAAAAGGCATACCTCAAAGAATTATCAGCCTTAACAACAGTTTTTTGGTCGCCTAACATTACTTTAGGGGTGAATTATCTTCTTTTTGCTTCCCGTTTCCTAAAGAAAATTGCCCCTTGGGTGGACATAGAGGTTATAGAAGAACATTTTAAAGACAAAGAAGGTGTTTCGGGCACTGCAATTAAAATTGCCGAAGCATTAGACATTGAAAAAGAGCGCATTAACTCTGTACGTGCAGGTGGCATAGTAGGAAAGCATGAGGTAATCTTTGGATTTCCCTATCAGACAGTAAGAATCATACATGAGTCTATTTCCCGAGAAGCCTTCGGAAATGGCGTTTTATTTGTTGCAGAAAATCTAACAGGCAAAAAAACGGGTCTGTATAATTTTGAAGATTTACTATTACCTTATTTTTCCTCTTAACACTTCATCTATGACAATATCTATAATCATAACGCTTTGTTTGTTGCTATTGATATCATATGTTTTTGATTTAACATCATCTAAAACTAAAATACCGAGTGTAATCTTATTGTTATTATTAGGGTTTATTGCCAACCAAATTAGCATAACTTTCAATATTGCCATCCCTAATTTAGAACCCATGTTACCTGTAATTGGCACAATTGGATTAATATTAATTGTCCTGGAAGGCTCTCTTGAATTAGAACTCAATGCTTCAAAATCGGTGGTCATAAAGAAGTCTTCAATTATGGCATCACTTCCATTGATTATACTTAGCCTCATCATATCGCTTATCATTCATCTTACACATAAATATTCATTCAAGATATGCCTCTCAAATGCCATACCTTTTGCCGTAATAAGCAGTGCTATCGCCATTCCTAGCGCCAAGAACATAGATAATAAAAACAGGGAATTTATTACGTATGAAAGTAGCTTATCTGATATAATTGGTGTTATTTTTTTCTATTTCATTATCTTAAACAGCAGTATCAATACAAAGTCAATTTTGTATTTTTCCCTTGACCTTGTATTGATTTTTATTATTTCTTCTACAGCAACCTTAGTACTTTCTTATTTTATTACAAAAATCAAGCACCAAGTCAAGTTTATTCCTATCATTATTCTTGTGGTTCTTATTTATGCTGTTTCAAAATTATACCATCTGCCCGGATTAATATTCATTCTCTTTTTCGGTCTCTTTATCGGCAATATTGACCAATTAAGGCGTTTTAAACTTATTGACAAATTTCATCCTGAAGATTTTGGAAAAGAAGTCAACAAATTTCATGAACTTATTATAGAAGTGGCTTTTTTAATACGTTCTTTATTCTTTATATTATTCGGATTTCTTATCCAACCTCATGAAATACTTAACTTAGATACCTTGTTATGGTCGCTGATGATAACTACTTTGATATTCTCGATAAGATACATCTTTTTAAAAATACTTCACCTTCCTACCCAAATTTTACTGACTATAGCACCTCGTGGTTTAATAACTATTTTACTTTTCCTTAGCATTCCGGCATCACAATCTATTACATTTATTAATAAATCTTTGGTAATTCAGGTAATACTGATGACCTCTCTCGTGATGATGATTGGGTTTATAAGAAGTACAAATAAAATTGAAAAATAGGATTTTGCGTCAGATGCTGTTAGTTTTTCGCATAGCATAATCATAAATCAAATTTACCTGATCTTCTAAGGTAATATTGGAAGTGTCAATTTCAATAGCATCTGCAGCCTTTGTGAGTGGGCTATCTTCCCGAGTGGAGTCGATATGGTCTCTTTTCTTGAGGTTTTCTAAGATCTCTCTTTCTGATGCTTCCTTTCCTTTTTCCAGCAGTTCCTTTTTTCTTCTCACAGTACGGATATCATAATTTGCCGTCATAAAAAACTTAAGTTCTGCTTCGGGAAATACGACCGTGCCAATATCACGCCCATCCATAACGACCCCTTTATTCTTTCCCAACGCCTGCTGTTGTTGCACCATGACCTTTCTAACCTCAGAAATGGCACTCACCTCAGACACCCACTGCGAGACATGAAGCTGACGGATATCGTCTTCAACATCCTCTCCATTGAGGAAAGTATGCATCCGTTGCTCAGCATGATCGTATCTGAAATCGATGATAATTTTCGGAAGGGCTTCCACAACCTTTGCTACATCATGAATATCCACACCATTTTCGAGCAGATAAAAGGTCACTGCACGATACATAGCACCTGAGTCAACATATAGATAACCTAATTTTTTTGCAACACGCTTTGCCGTTGAAGATTTTCCAGTGGCGGAGTAACCATCTATGGCGATGTTAATTTTTGTATTCATATTACTCAGGTAGTGCTGATGATTTGGTCTTTTTTAATCCAAACTGATGAAGATTTACAGTAATACCCAAATGGTTTGCCGATGCTACTATCCCATATCGTGCATAAGCATAATCGATATTAAATTGCTTGATATGCAATCCTAATCCTGCACTTAAGCCGCCTAACCCTTTTTTAGCATCGAATTGCAATTCTTTCCGTTGAAGATGGTTATATCCTATCCTTAAGGCGACCACCTTTTTGATATCTATTTCCGTACCAAAGACAAAATGCCTGAATAAGTTGTCGACGAAGCCGCTTTTTTTCTTTATTGGCTCACCAAAAATATTGGTCTCCTCTTGTTGATTTGGATCATCATACGTCAAGTCCCATTTTTGCAAGTGGTGTGCAACGATGTTAAAGGTGAATGGAATCTTCTTTAATCCTTTGGAGAATCCTAAAGAGATGTCCCAAGGCAGTTTCTCTCGCTGATCAGAAGTATACGACTTCAATTGAATGCCCAGGTTTTTTACCATCAAAGTTGCGGTCGTCTTTTTTGTTTCATTATGAAACCCTACTGAAACATCCGTAGCGAGCGCAATAGCGTTATATGTTTCCAAATGACTGAACAGCAATTTGGCATCAATGCCATAGATTAGTTTCTTATATGACCTTCCTGTGCCAACCTGAAAGGCATAATCGCCCCCTTTAAAAGTTCCCGTAGGTGTTCCGGAAGCATCATAACCATCAAATTTTCCATATGAAACATAGCGTAACGCAGCCACAAAATTGCCCGCTTTTTTAGTATGAAAACCATATGCCAACGCACCAAAATTAATACCCGCCGGATAAAATGTGGTGTTAAAGTGGATATTTTTATCGACCGTAGAATCTATCAATGCCGGATTGTCTATACCCATGCCTATATCATATGTTTGCACTGCAATGGCAGTCCCGCCTAATGAGGCGCTTCGTGGCGTAGCGGGAAGTGTTAAAGACTCAAATACCGCATTGCCGCCTACCTGTGCCACAGATATTGAATAATAAAGAAAAACAAAAAATATGCCGATGATCTTTTTCATTGTCGCAACGAATATAAGTGAATAGATTTAAACAACGAAATGAGAAGAGTCAAATTATCCCTATCGAAAAGTTTTTTTTAAATTAGCTTTTTATTATATCTTTAAAAAAAATATTCATTCATGACGAGATTTTTACAGATTTTTATTGTTTTTATCGTCCTAATATTCATATTCTTCGCCATCGGAAAAGTAAAAAAACAATCCAGCGAAGAGGCTATGGAGGAAATGATTGCTACGGATAAGGCGTTTTCGGAAATGTGCAAGCAGAAAGGTCTTAGGCAGTCATTCATCACTTTTGCTGATGAAAATGTTTACAAAATGACAGATGGAGCATATCCAATTGTTGGACGCAAGGCATTGGAGGAAAGCTTCAAAGAATCCAATGAAGAGGATTTTAAACTAGAGTGGTATCCCGTTCGGGCGCAGGTGGCAGAGTCCGGAGACCTAGGGTATACCACCGGAAACTGGAAAATATCTTTGCAAGATTCCGTATTACATGGTTGCTATGTCTCCATTTGGAAGAAACAAAAAGACGGCACTTGGAAATATGTGTTGGATGGCGGCAATAAATGCCCGGATCCCGAGAAAAATCCCGTCAAACTTGATCCATTGTAATATGCCGTTCAATGAATATATGCTGATGGGAATGTGGATGCTTTTCGGCATCATTCACAGCATAACAGCACACGACTCTTGCAAGAATTTCGTTCAACGCCATTTTCCGCTGATATTTAACCACTATCGCAAGTTGTACAATATTATCGCTGTAATAACATTGTCCGCAACATGTTTAGTACATTTCGCTATTGCTTCATCACCGTTACCATTCCCCGGAAAAAGTGCTTTAGGTGGTGGTATTATCATGCTATTAGGGATTTTTATCGTCATCAAAGTACTGATTAGGTATGACGCAAGGGCATTTCTTGGGTTTAGCACGTCAAAAGAGACCAAAACCGAGTTTGTTACAGATGGCTTATCGGAAATTGTGCGACATCCTATGTATGTTGGCACATTATTGATAATGGTAGGCTTCCTAATTGTAGAGTTTCAATGGAAGACCTTGATGACCATTAGTATTCTTTTTGGCTATTTACAAATCGGCATTTACTTCGAAGAAAAGAAACTGGTACGTGAATTTGGAGAAGACTATCTGCAATATAAGAAAAAGACGCCCAAACTCCTGTTGTTTAATCCTTTAAAGTTTATACAACACCTTTTATAATACCGTCAATATTTTTAAATTATTACGAAACGAGGCAAGTACTTAAAAATTCCCGTTGGTGTTATACTTTCATATCATAAATAATCAATATGGAAAAACCTGTTTTGGTTTTTAAGGTCGGTACTGCCTCCATAACAACGCAGAATGGAGAACCTGATGAGGCGCTCATTGCGTCTTTTGCCAGGCAGATTGCGCAACTCTTTCATGAGTACAATGTTGTAATCGTGTCGAGCGGTGCTGTGGGTACAGGCAAGAAATATATTAAAAAGTATGGTGGCAAGATTGTAGAGCGAAAAGCTGCTGCAGCCATTGGCAACCCCATCCTCATCTCCAAATATGCCAATGCTTTTGCTCCCTATAAAATTCCCATCGCACAAAGTCTGTGTGAAAGACAGCATTTTAGCAATAGACAACAGTTTCAGCAACTATTACTCACCTATCAGGAGCTTTGGAACAATGGCATTATTCCAATTGCCAATGAGAATGACGTGGTAAGCAATTACGAGCTTAAATTTTCTGATAATGATGAATTGGCTACATTAATAGCAGTGGGTTTTGGCGCCAAGTTTCTATTGATTGGCACCTCCGTTCAAGGTTTATTAGATGTAGATGGAAATCTGGTAAAGGAAATCAAACAATTTGACGATGAAGTATTGGGATATGCCACACATGAGAAGTCTTCCTCCGGATTGGGAGGAATGCGTTCCAAGCTCACCTTTGCCAGATTGGCTACCAGCTTAGGAACAAATGTAGTCATCTTTGGCGCTAGAGAAGAAGATGGATTGATAAAAGCAGAAATGGGCATTGCCGGGACGGTATGCAAAGCAAAAAAAACTTCTCCTAACGAGCGAAAGAAATGGCTCGCAGGTGGCGGTGTTGCCAGCGGAAGAATAAAAATCGACAAAGGGGCACACCTCGCATTATCCAACCAAAAAAGCCTGCTAGCCGTCGGTGTAGAGAAAATCTTAAGCCCATTTGAAAAAGGTGAAATCGTGGAGATTATGGCGTCATCAAAAATGCCTGTGGCAGTAGCAATTGCCAAATTATCGTCTGCAGCACTAGAAATGCGATTTAAAGAAAGAAACCTGGAAGTAGCACATGTGGATGATATTGTTGTTTTTTAATATTTTTATAGCGGAAAGATGAGGTGGATATTTTCTCTAATCATTGTTTTAGGCATTGCGATGGTTGTTACTTCTTTCAGGCAACCAAAACAAAAGATTGCTACGCAAGAGGCTTTGGGAGAAAAATTATTCCATGACAAAATACTCTCAGAAGATTTTACCATTAGTTGTGCCTCATGTCATATTCCGGCATTTGCGTTTGCAGATACCGTAGCATTGAGCAAAGGCGTACATGGTAGAACGGGTACGAGAAATACACCATCCGCAATGAATATGGCATCAAGAGCGGTATTTTTTTTCGATGGAAGGGCAAAGACTTTGGAACATCAGGTAGTCTTTCCGATAGAAAATCCTGTAGAGATGAATCTCCCTTTTCCTGATGCCGTTCAAAGAGTAAGAAACAACAAAACGTACCAACAGCTTTTCATGAAAATCTTTGGAAAAATGCCTGACAGTGCTTCCATTGTACAAAGTATCGCCGCTTTTGAGAGAACACTAGAAACCGCAGACACACCCAATGACCGATGGCTGCAAGATAAACCCAATGGCATGAATGCACAACAGATAAGGGGAAGGGAATTGTTCATGAGCAGCCGATTAAAATGTTTTGATTGCCATTTCTCTCCAGATCTTACGGGCGATGAATTCCGAAATATTGGATTATTTAATGGCAAAGACTGGAATGATACAGGTAGATCTGTAATAACAAAAAATCCTAGTGATATTGGCAAATTTAAAGTGCCGGGATTACGTAATATTGCCGTTACCGCACCTTATATGCACAATGGCAAATTTAAAACGCTAAGAGAAGTGATTGATTTTTATGACAATCCGGAAAAATTCGTTCAGGGAGCAATAAATAGAGATCCAATCCTTCCTCAACAATTAAATCTTACGGAGCAAGAGAAGCAAGACCTAGAAAGCTTCCTCCACTCCCTTACAGATGATAGGTTTACAAAATAAAGCCCTTTGCGATATTTGTACTGCATAACTCGTAATGCGACAAAAAAATAGTTGAAAAATTCATTAAATTCAAAGCCTGGTTTTGGCAATTTCTTAACCGCAAATGCGCCAAATCCCAACCAATTCGTCGGGAGCTGAGAAATCTTTTTACTTTGTCGAATTCGGGTTACACTACACTGCATAAACAGCATTTTTTTTTAACTTTACATCAAGATGTAGGTAAATACTATTTCCCTGTTCACGTGTCTTCACGTGAACGCAAGTAGACTACTTTATTAATCATCTTATTCTTAACCGCAAAGGCGCAAAGTCCCAACCAATTCGTCGGGAGCAGAGAAATCTTTTGAAATGTCGAATTCGGTTTATACCACACTGCATAAACAGCATTTTTTTTAACTTTACATCAAGATGCAGGTAAAAAAAGGATATACTTTTGTCAATTGGGCAGGAAATATACGCCACGAGGTGAAGAATTATTTCCAACCGGAAACCGTGGAAGAAATCGTTGACATTGTTCGCCAACATCAACATATCAGGATGGTCGGCACTGGACACTCATGGTCGGATATTTGTGTTGATGATGAAGCAATGGTCAATTTAGACAAGTTTAATAAGATTCTTGAAATAGATCATGAAAGGTTGCAAATCAAGGTACAAGCCGGGATTAAATTATGGGAACTAAATGAGCAATTGGACAAGGTTGGACTAGCATTGCTCAATCTGGGTTCTATTGCGAGGCAGTCTATTGCCGGTGCAATTTCTACAGGAACGCATGGTAGTGGTATCGACTATCAAATTATTGGTTCTGCCGTCATATCCTTCACCCTCGTAGATGCGAATGGGGACATTCACCTTATCGACAAAGAACAAAAACCAGATATATTTCATGCTGCCATCGTAAATCTCGGCTGTTTGGGTGTGCTTGCAGAGATAACTTTGAAAGTAACCAAGGCTTTCAACCTAAAAGACCATACTGTAGCGTTACCGATGGATGATGTAATCGACAACCTCGATGATTTTGTACAGAATACGGATCATTTTAAGATGTGGTGGCTGGCACCTGCAAAAGACATTATTACCTATCGCTATCAAAGAACACAAGAACCTACAAACGACTCTGCGCTCCGGCAATGGTTCAAAGATGTTTTTCTTTCTGTTACCATTTATCGCTTTCTGGTATGGGTGGCGAAGTGGATACCGGGTTTAGCAGATTTTTTCAATACCATTCTAACCTCATCCTATAAGAAAGCATTGCATAGGGTTGAAAAAAGCTTCAAAGTATTCAATGTCCCTGAACCGCCGCTGCATCGAGAAACAGAATGGGCGTTCGACTTTAAAAATGCGACCACTATACTAAAAGAATATAGTAAATTATTGAAAGAGTCAGGTTTCCATTACAATTTTATCCAAGAGATTCGCTTTACAAAAGGGGACGATTTTTGGTTAAGTCCCTGCTATCATAGGGATGCTATTTGGATAGGCGTCTATTGCTATGAGCATGAACATTGGGACAAAGTATTGCCTATGTTTGAAGCATTTGCCAGAAAACACCAAGGACGCCCACACTGGGGGAAAGAGTTTATCACCACAGACAGAGATTACCTGCAACAAGCCTACGAGAAATGGGATGATTTCATCCAAATAAAGCAATCTTTCGACCCAAACGGCAAGTTTAGCAATGCTTTTATCAATAGAATTTTTAGTTGCTAGATAAATCGCTATTTGAATTTCAAGTTCACAGAAACAACATGTGACTCCAATCCAATATTCCTTTTGTAGAAACCGTAACGCAACTCTAACATATTAAAGTGCGACAAGTGGAATACCCCTTCAGGTGGGGCAAATCTCCATCCTGCTCCTACAAAATGACTGACAAACTTGCCTAAGTCGTGATTACTGGTATAATATTCATCCGTTGGTGTATGTTCTTTATAATCTGCAAAATATTTGATGCTGCTTTGCTGATAAAACCTATAAAAAGGACTAATAGAAATGAACGGCGTAATTTTAATGGGCGTTTCTACACTGACCGTATTTGATTTTAAATTCCAAGTGTCATAATAAAAACGATAATAAGTGCGTATAATGAATTTATCTCCTAAGAAAAAATTGGCTCTTGCACCGATAGGTAGTTTGAATCTATTAGAAGGCAATTTTTCTACGGCAACGACACTATTGTTGAAATAAACCCTATGAAAGGGAAGACCTAAATAGCCATTTTGATAGACTGCATCGACAAGCAATGCGACTTGGATATTTTTGTTTACTACGTGAGCATACGTTACTGAAGAACTGATAGAATTACGAAGCCTTGTTGGATAATTAGAGCCCTCGTTCTCATCATCATCATCATGATCATGACCATGCCCATTAGAAGAAGCAGCACTTACCGGAACCAATTCAGCAGGATAGACCAATTTAAGCCGATCAACATATGCTTGTATCTTGCCGGAAATCTCTGAATTATTATCCCTGAACTTTTTAGCGAATATGAAATTGGTGCCAAATGAAAGGTAATCAAATTCATGTGATAGTGAAATACCGACGCCATAAGTGCTTCCTTTTTCCAAATTTTCCACTTGCCAGTTAATGGCAGGATAAATTCTGGTATCTTTAGCATCTACATTGGAAGAGGAGGCATTGGTACCCGTATTTGGAGAAACATTATCTGAAGATGCCGATGTAAAATGATCCACACCCAATTCTAAACCAATGGTATGTTTCATATGACTGTTGCTATACTTATTGAGTTTTACATCAATAATATTAGCATAATCGGAGAGTTTTTCGGTTCCTATTCCGCCAGTAATGGCTGAGTTATTGCCATCCTGATGATAATAACTGGAGACAATATTTATTTCCTGTAAACTCAGTTTCCTATCGAGATACTGCGTAGTATCACTTTGTGAAAATGCCGACAAAAGTCCTGCAAATAACCCCAGTAGTGATAGTGATATTTTTCTCATAATCGCTAAAATTTATTTAATTACAACCACAACCACCACCACTTTTACCACCATTTGCTCCGGAAGCCCCTTCCCTGTATGTTTCAAAGCTGATTTCCGTCTTTTCAATTTTTCGATTGCTCAATTCCATTTCAGCATCATTGAGTTTCCCTTTCTCATACTCCTTAACAGTAGTACAGGACTGTAATCCAGCAAAAACGAGCATAATCAGAAGCATATTTCTCATATATTTATTTTTCACGTTTCTTTTTTTAGTTTTTGATAATCAAATTACAATGTAGGGCTATTATCATTCTATAGAGTATTTTTAACTAAATCTTATATTTTTCGATGTAAATACACGATCATCATCATCTATGATAATACACTCCAAAAACTGAATCTGGTTAACCATATACAACCCTGCTTCAATACCCATTACGCTGATTGGAGTAGCTATGGCATCTGCAAATTCTGCATTTGGAGTAATGACGGTAACACTCTTGATTCCCCGGATGGGCAATCCTGTTCTTGGATCGATGGTATGTGAATATTTAATGCCGTCAATAATGACATATTTCTCATAATTTCCTGAGGTAGCTACCGAGGTATTGGTGATGTTCATGGAGGAAAAATATGAAGTGGACTGATTAGGATTAGCAATACCTATTGTCCATGGCTGGCCATTCGGTTGGAAACCCCAAACAGTTAAGTCTCCGGCGGCATTTACAATACCGCTCTCCACGCCATTTTTTATCATTACCTTCTTAGCTTGTTCTGCAGCATAGCCTTTTCCGATGCCCCCGAAACCAATGCGCATCCCTTTGTTTTTCAAAAAAACAGTGCCATCAATACCATCTAAAAGTATGTTTTTATGGTTAATTAAACGCACCATTTTCTTTGCCACCGCTACAGGTGGTAGAGCAGTCATATTTTTATCAAAATTCCAAAGACTTTTATCGACAGAACCATAGCTAATGTCAAAAGCACCTTGGGTAAGTTCTGAAATTCGCTTGCTTCTTTGAATCAATTCAAAAACTTCTATGTCAACCTTAACAGGCTCCAATCCTGCGAATCGGTTAATTTTATTGGTCTGGCTATCTTCGGCAAAAGTAGTGAGTAGTCTTTCAATTCTTTTAATCTCTACAATAGCCTCTTCAATACGTTCAAAAGCCCAATCTTTATTATCGCTTACAACGCTGATTTCAAATCTATTACCCATCAGCCGGAGAACTTTCTGATGTATTGTATGAGACAATATTGAACTATTGAGCTGCGTAAATGTATGTTTGTACCTCCTTAATAAAATCAAGTGCCGATTCCTTTGGTTTTCCTTCCCAAGTCTTCAGTACTTTTCCTTCGGCATTCATCAAGACTATCATGGGAAAAATACCTTTTTTGTTATATGTTTCGGCAAGCATGTCATTTTCGGCTTGTTTCTCAGCAGAGGGCAGATTTTTCTTTTGCCTTGGAAAATCTGCATTCAAAAGTACCAGAGAAGTATCAGCAAATGCTTTAAATGCGGTGTTGTCGTAAATTTCCTTTTTTGTAAGGATACATGGGGCACACCAATCAGAACCGGAGAAATTCAAAAGAATAAGTTTGTGCTGTTCTTCAGCTTGCTGTTTTACCGTATCAAAATCCCCTTGGGGATTGAATGAAAACAAAAAAGAAGTTAGCAATGCAAAGATAAATGTATTCATTTTTTTCTTAGTAATATTTCAAAGATAATGCCATAACGGCAATTTCCTATCTCGTATTGCCGTTGACTACCTGTTTTTAGGTGAAATATATACAAATTAATCCAATCTTAAGTTTTCTTGAAGCACTGCTTAAGAAAAATAGCCCGCTTGATGTATTTTAACCTACCATTTTTCTTTAAAACCTTACCTTTGCCAAATGAATCCGATAGAGCAATTGGTGAAATGGTATATAAAAAGTGGTATCAAAAACATTTATGAATACCGCGATTTTGCCGTTCAGATGCAAGAAAAGACTTTTGACTATCTTATATCAAAAGCCAAAGATACGAAATTTGGCAAGGAGCATAATTTTGCTGCTATACGTACTGTAAAAGATTTTCAGCGATATGTGCCAGTTACGGATTATGATGGCATCAAGGATTTGGTGCAATTGATGATGGAAGGTCAACAGAATATTTTGTGGCCGACAAAGATTACGTGGTTTGCAAAATCTTCAGGGACTACCAGCGATAAGAGCAAATTCATTCCCGTTAGTCAGGAAACTTTGGACGATAACCACTTCAAGGGTGGGCAGGATGTCATGTGTATGTATGCCAATAATCTTCCAAACACAAAAATATTCAGTGGCAAAATACTGATTATGGGCGGCAGTCAGACGGTTCATCCTTTGAACAAAGAAGCACATTTTGGCGATGTTTCTGCGGTGATGATGAGCAATACCCCTGCTATCGCCAATTACCTTCGCGCACCGAAGCGCTCCATTGCCTTAATGGGCGAGTGGGAAGAGAAACTGCAAAGAATGGCAGAATCTACACTGAAAGAAAATATTACAGGTATAGCCGGTGTACCTACATGGACGGTAGTGTTAATCAATAAACTCTTTGAGATGACCGGAAAGACCGATCTTAGAGAGATTTGGCCCGATTTTGAACTATATATCCACGGTGGCGTAAGTTTTGTACCATATAAAGAAAATTTCAGGAAACTCATCCCACATACCGACATGCATTATATTCAAACCTATAATGCTTCAGAGGGATTCTTCAGCTTTCAGGATGTTTTAGGTGCCGATGATATGTTGTTGGCCGCAAATCACGGTATATTTTTTGAATTCCTCCCTGCCGAAGAATGGGACAAGCCACATCCGGAGGCATTGACTTTAGAAGAAGTGGAAATAGGAAAAAACTATGCCATCGTTATTTCCACCAATTCAGGACTCTGGCGATATAAATTGGGTGATACGGTGGTGTTCACTTCTAAGAATCCTTATAGAATCAAAGTTTCAGGACGTACCAAGCATTTCATCAATGCCTTTGGCGAGGAGGTTATTGTTGACAATTCTGACCATGCTATACACGAGGCATGCAAACAGACGCTGGCAGAAGTGGCAGACTATACCGTTGCACCCATCTTTTTTGGTGAAGGAGCGCAAGCCTCCCATGAGTGGCTCATAGAATTTAATAAAGCCCCCGAAGATATCGACAGATTTATGGACGTATTGGATAAGGCGCTCCAAAGCATCAATTCGGATTACGAAGCAAAAAGATACAAGGATATTGCCCTAAAAATGCCGAAGCTGAACATTGCAAAACCCGGACTCTTTAACGATTGGTTAAAGCAAAGAGGAAAGTTAGGCGGACAAAACAAAGTACCAAGGTTAAGCAACGACAGAAAGTACATGGAAGAATTGTTAAAAATCAATGGATAGCATAAGATACAAAAAATAAAACCAACTAAAAACCAAAGACTCCAGACGAACAACTTAACAAGGGCAATCCACCCTAAAGGGTGTCGGGCTTTCGTCGCACACGGTTGCTCCTCTATCCCTATTGCGATTTGAGTTATAAGACAAGAGCATAAAGATATAAGACATTTATAATTGGAACTCAAAATTCCGCCACTAAAAAGCTAAACACTAACAACCCCAAAAATATCTCACCTTATAATAGGTTATAGAAGAATTTTTTTATTTTTGATAAAAAATACAAGGACACTGAGAAGCGCCTTTAAACAAATTAGCTGCAAGCGTAGTGGACGGCACGACAAAAAACTGACTTAAACAAGAAAAAATTAACCCATTTGACAAGTGAAAACAGACATAGAAACGATACAACAAACGGACATCGAGTAAGCCTCCCGATAGCTATTGGGAACTCATTGCCGACCCTTCTGTATTTTTTATTTTCCTCACCGCACATTTTTTTTAATTCAATTTTATGCCGACCCACAAACTACACATTGGCCTTTGCCCCAACCGCACAAGCCAACCCTTCTGCAAAATCCAAAGAGCCGTTTCTGCCAACGCACAAAGACAGAGCATTCGGACAACAAAACGGAATTTTTGTGTATTTTAACCATCCATAAATTTTAGAATATTTAAAGTGAGAAACGAGAAACTAACGAGGAAAGAAATCATTGACAACCGCTTAAAACAAGCGAACTGGAATGTGACTGACCGAACTCAAGTGATTGAGGAGTTTTTCATAGAAGTGGACAAATATTTAGTAAATGAACCAAATACCTCATACGGAGCACAATTTAGCGACTATGTTTTACTTGGTAAGGACGGCAAACCGCTTGCTGTTGTTGAAGTGAAAAAATCATCCGTTGACGCGAGAATTGGCGAAGAACAAGCAAAACAATACGCATACAATATTCAAAAGCAATTCAGTTGTGACTTACCGTTTTGTATGTATACCAACGGACACGACATATTTTTTTGGGACTTAGAAAATTATGCTCCTCGAAAAATATTTGCTTTTCCAACAAGGACAGACCTTGAAAGAATGGCTTTCATCCGCAAGAACAAAAAGCCTTTAGCTGAAGAGTTAATCAATACAAATATTGCTGGCAGACCTTATCAAATACAAGCGATAAGAGCAGTTTTTGAAGCGATGGAAGAAAGGAAAAGAAAGTTCCTACTGATAATGGCGACAGGAACAGGTAAAACTCGGGCTTGTATTGCAATGGTTGACGGTTTAATGAGAGCAGGTTGGATCTCAAGAGTATTATTCTTAGTTGACAGAATTGCATTACGAGACCAAGCAGTGGAAGCATTTAAAGATAATGCACCGCAATATTCAGTTTGGCCGCAAACAGGAGAAACGAAAATTGTTACTGACAGACGAGTGTATGTTTCAACTTATCCTACCATGTTGAACATCATTGAGGATGAAAATTTATCACCTCACTTTTTTGATTTGATCGTAATTGATGAAAGCCACCGTTCTATTTACAATGTTTATCAAAATATATTGAGTTATTTCAATTCGGTAATTCTTGGACTTACAGCAACGCCAACAGATGCAGTTGACCACAACACTTTTGAATTGTTTGACTGTGAAGATGGATTGCCAACTTTCGTATACACATTTGAAGATGCTGTAAACAACAAACCGCCTTACTTGTCGAATTTCGAAGTAATGAAACTGACAACGAAGTTTCAACAAGAAGGAATTCACTTAAATACGATTAGCGAAGACGACCAAAAGAAGCTTCTTGCTGAAGGCAAAGACCCAACAGAAATTAACTTTGAGGGAACTGACATAGAAAAAGCAGTTACCAACAAAGGAACAAATGCCTTGATTGTTCGTGAGTTTTGGGAAGAATGTATAAAAGACCCAAATGGAGTTTTGCCAGGCAAAACCATTTTTTTTGCAATGACCATCCCTCATGCTAGAAGATTGAAAGAAATTTTCGATCAATTCTATCCACAGGGTGCCGGAGAAATAGCTAAAGTGATTGTTTCAGAAGACCCTAAAGCCTATGGAAAAGGAGGCTTATTGGATCAATTCAAAAACAACGATTTTCCGAGAGTAGCCATAAGTGTTGATATGCTCGACACAGGAATTGACATTCCCGAATTGGTAAATTTGGTATTTGCAAAACCTATTTTTTCTTACACAAAATTTTGGCAAATGATTGGCAGAGGAACAAGAGTTCTCAATCCAAACGATAGAAGAAGTTGGTGCCACGAGAAAGACAAATTCTTAATTATTGATTGTTGGGACAACTTCGAGTACTTCAAACTCAATCCGAAAGGAAAGGAAATTAAATCACAAACAGCTTTGCCAATACGCCTTTTCAAGATGCGATTGGAAAAGTTGAAAGTAGCCAAAGAACGAAATAGTGAGATTGCAGCATCTGAAAAAATTGAAATCGAGAAACTCATAAATGCCTTACCAAAAAACAATGTAGTTGTTCAAGACAATGCAACTAATTTGGAAAAGGTCTATGAACCTACCTTTTGGGAGAACCTAACAGATGAAAAAATTGAATTCCTTGACCAATCCATAGCACCCATTCTTAGAGTATTATCTTCGGTTGATTTCAAAGCAATGCTATTTGAAAAAGACATTGTGGAATTTTCGGTTGCTCAACTCAATAACGAAAGTCAAGACATTGAAAACCTAAAGGAAATTATTGTTGAACAAATTGCTGAATTGCCTTTGAATATTGGTGTTGTTGCTAAAGAGAAGGAGATAATAAACAAAGCTCTCAAAAACAGTTTTTGGGTAAACCCAACAGAATCCGACCTTAAACAAGTTATTGACAAAGTAGCTCCACTAATGAGATACCGCCAACGCTTTGACGGTGGTGACGACCAAGAAAGTTTGAACCTTAAAGACGTTACTTACAAAAAGGAGATGATTGAGTTCGGTCCTGAAAATGAATTAGTAAGTGTAAGTCGTTACAAAGAAATGGTTGAAGCTTTGGTTAAGCAATTGGCTGACCAAAATCCAATTCTGAAAAAGATAAAATCGGGTGAAAGCATTTCCGAAGAAGAATTAAAGGAACTGGCTCAATTGATGAACGAAAGAGACCCTTTTGTTACTGAAAAATTGTTGCAGCGAGTATATGGCAACCAACACGCCAAGTTCTTGCAATTCATCAAACACATTTTGCAAATGGAAGTAGTTCACTCTTTTGAAGAAACGGTTACACAAGCATTTGACGAATTTATCAAACAGCACAACAACCTTTCAAACAATCAAATTGAGTTTATGATGGTCTTGAAAAGATATCTGATTGACAAAGGCAAGATTGAAAAGAAAGACTTGATAAATCCACCTTTCACACAATTGCATCCTCAAGGGATTTTAGGCGTTTTTTCACCTAATGAAATTGAAGAAATAATAACCGTAATAAAACGAATTGCTGCATAAAAATGAACACTTCTCTTGATACTAGTTTTGTTGATAATGTTCGGTCGCTTATTATTCAAGCACAGAAATCGGTAATCAAACAAGTAAACTCTGTAATGATAGTTACCTATTTTGAATTGGGTAAACAAATTGTAGAGCAAGAACAAAAAGGTAATATACATGCAAATTATGGGAGTTTTATTATAGCAGAGCTTTCCAAAAAATTATCCGAAGAGTTTGGCAAGGGGTATTCCAAAAGAAACTTGGAATTGATTCGCAAGTTCTACATTACCTTCAAGAATGCGAAATCACTGATTTCGCAAAGTTTAACTTGGACGCACTACATACATTTAATGCGAATAGAAGATAAGGATGAACGAAATTATTATTTGACGGAGGCAGAGAACAACAATTGGAGTGTAAGGGCATTAGAAAGGCAAATTAATTCAGCTACCTATCATCGGTTGTTGATAGCTAAAACCAATGCAAATGATTTAATAAAGACTGATTCAGAAATTCTTAATCCCTTAGAAACCCTGAAAGACCCGTATATACTTGAATTTCTAAACCTTCAGGAAGGTCCTAATTATTCTGAATCCGAATTAGAACAAGCCATCATAGACCGATTAGAACATTTCCTTTTAGAACTCGGCAAAGGCTTCACTTTTGTGGGTAGGCAAGTCCGTTTTACATTTGAAGAAGAACATTTTAGAGTCGATTTGGTGTTTTACAACCGGCTGTTGCGCTGTTTTGTGCTCATAGATCTTAAAATTGGCAAACTCAAGCATCAAGATCTAGGACAGATGCAAATGTATGTAAACTACTACGATAGGTTTGAAAAAACTGAAGACGAGCTGCCCACCATTGGCATTATTCTTTGCAAAGACAAAAAAGACGCCATGGTTGAAATAACGCTGCCCAAAGACAATACACAAATTTTTGCAAGTAAATACTTATTATACCTCCCAAAAGAAGAAGAACTTAAACGAATTATACAAGGATAAAATATGTTATCAAACGAATTAAAATCGAAAATCAATAAGCTTTGGGATAAATTCTGGAGCAGAGGTATTACCAACCCCATCACAGCAATTGAGCAAATTTCCTATTTGCTTTTTATGCGTAGGTTAGATGATGCAGGTACTGTAGAAAAAGCCAAAGCGGTATTTGAAGAAAAAGAATTCAAGTCTGTCTTTGAGGGCAATGAGGACTGTCGTTGGTCACATTTTTCACAACTAGATCCTGACAGTATGCTTGATGTTGTTTCAAAGAAAGCATTTCCATTTATAAAAAAGTTGAATGACCCAACACAGCCTTATACAAGACACATGGAAAACGCCATTTTCATTATCAACAATTCTGCCTTGCTCGATGAGGCTGTAAAAGCGATAGACGAACTCTTTTCAGATATTAAAAAACAACAGGATGAAGGACAACAATTTCAAGACACACAAGGAGATATTTATGAATACCTGATTGATGAAATGGGGTCAGGTGGTAAAAACGGACAATTCAGAACCCCACGCCACTTGATTCAATTCATGTGTGAATTGATTGACCCCGATTGGACAGACAAAATCTGCGACCCAGCTTGCGGAACGGGTGGTTTTCTGGTAGGTGCTTACCAACATATATTAACCAAGTACACTAGTCCAGAGGAAATCACCATAGACGAAAATGGGCTTAAACGTTTTAAACGATTTGGTGGTGACAAAATTTCTAAACTGGAAGTGTGGAATGACTTAAATGAGAAAACCTTTTTCGGATTTGATGTGGACCAGACTATGGTGCGGATTGGTTTGATGAACTTAATCCTTCATGGAATTAAAATTCCCCAAATTGAAAACACGGATACGCTTTCTAAAAAGTATGACCAAATACACAAGGATGGAGAATATTCAGTAGTGATGGCGAATCCGCCATTTACTGGCAGGATAGACAAGGGCGGAATGAGTGACAAACTCAAAATTGAAGGAACGCAAAGTGAATTACTTTTCTTGATTCGCATTTCAAAGATGCTTCGCCCAGGCGGAAAAGCAGCGGTCATAATTCCCGAAGGTGTTCTTTTTGGAAGTAGTAAAAACCAGAAGCAGACAAGGGAAATTCTATTAAAAGACAATCAGCTAGAAGCAGTGATTTCTTTGCCATCAGGAGCATTTAAACCATACACAGGTGTAAAAACAGCTATTTTACTTTTTACAAAAGCCGAAGAAGATAGCCAAAAATGGCATACAGAGAAAGTATGGTTTTATGAATTAAAAAACGACGGCTACAGTCTGGATGACAACCGCCGGAAATTGGCAGAAAACCCATTGCCAATTGCAGTGGATGCTTACAGAAAAAGAGCAATTGAAACGCCCATAGAACGAACCAACCATTTTCATGTACCGATTTCGGAAATACAAGACAATGGTTTAGACCTTAGTTATAACCGCTATAAAAAGTTTGAGTATGAAGAGCAGACTTATGAACCGCCCAAAAAAATATTGGAAGCTTTATTTCAGTTGGAATCCGAAATCCAAAAAGATATGCAGGAACTTAAAAACTTGATTGGGTGATGGAGAAGATGAAAATCAAAGAATTATATTACTTTTCTCCAAAAACAAAGGTAAAAGCTGGTGAAGGTAAAGACAAAGGTCAGATACCACTATATACTTCTAGTCAAGTTCAGAATAAGTTTGTTGACAAACAAACACATTCTGGTCAGTATCTAATTTTTGGCACTGGTGGTAGCCCAAGTATTCACTGGGTTTTTGATAGATTTGCAGTTTCAACAGATTGCTACGTAATTGGCAGCAAACAACAAAAAGTAAATATTAAGTATACTTATTATTATTTACAGAGTAACATGCAAATTTTAGAAAGAGGTTTTAAAGGTGCTGGACTAAAGCACATATCAAAAGCTTTTTTAGAAGAAATTGAAATTCCATTCCCCGACCTCGAAACCCAAGACAAAATTGTAGCCATTTTAGACAAGGCAAAAGCCATTTTGGATAAGCGGGAGCAAACGATAAAGAAGTATGATGAATTGTTGCGGGCTATGTTTTTGGAGATGTTTGGGGATCCAGTGAAGAATGAGAAGGGATGGACATTGAAAAGGATGTCTGAAGTTAGTCAATCTCGATTGGGTAAAATGCTAGATAGTAAAAAGAATAAGGGAATTAACTCAAAACGGTATTTGCGAAATACAAATGTACAATGGCTAAAATTCGATTTTAATGAATTGTTGGAAATGGATTTTGACGAAAATGAAAGGTTAGAATTTGACTTGCAATACGGTGATGTTCTATTGTGTGAAGGCGGTGAAATAGGAAGATGTGCGATTTGGAAAGATGAAATTGCAGATATATATTTTCAAAAGGCACTACATCGGATACGGTTTAATTTAGAATATATATTACCAACATACTTCGTTTATATGTTTTGGTTATATGCTAAAATTGGAGGATTAAAGAAATTTATGGGTGCTGCAACAATTTCTCACTTAACTGGAGAGAAATTAAAGGACTTAAATATTGTAGTGCCTCCTATCGAATTGCAAGAGAAATTCACTATACAGGTCACCAAAATAGAGATGTTAAAGTCGAAAGTTGAGGACGCAAAAAGTAACATAAACTATTTAATAAACGCACTTTCTCAACTAGCCTTCAAGGGGCAATTAGATTTTAACACTGCCGTTGACTTAGAAGTATTACTAGAGAATGATTATGATTTCTTCAAAGAAAATAGCAATTCAAGTTCTATAAACCTGTTGCTTGAAAGATTAAATACTGATGAACTAAACGAAAATAGATTCAACGAACAGCAGACCTATGACAAGGCGAAAAGCTTTGTATTTGAACTCATCAAAGAAGGTAAAGTAAAACAAATATTTGATGAGAAAACCAAAAAAGTAAAACTCACCGTTTAATGAAATTATTAAGGCTCAAAATAGAAAACGAAGACGGTTTCAGAAGCTTACAAAAAGGTTTTGAAATCAACTTCCATACTTTGGCAGACACCGAAGCAATGGAGCAATTTCGTCCTTTCTGTTTTGCAGGATTAAACGGAAGCGGCAAGAGTAATGTATTAGAAGCACTTGCTAATATTTTTTATCATTTAGAGGTTTGCGTTGCTCGCTATCTTCCTGAAAGCATCAAAGACCCCAATAATTTTAGACGAAATGAATGCACACCTGACGCATTTACTTTAGAATATTTAATTGGTCAGCATAATAGAAAAGCGTATGAACTTTACTATTTTGACAAGGTTACTATTACCAAGGAAGAAGGCAAAGAACCTAAAATGTTCATTCAGTCATTTCCTTTTGATGAAAAAACGGAGAAAAGTGAAGTTTCACTCATTCCACCAAAAGCAAGAGACAGTGCAGCAGAAGGAAAAGTTTATTTACCTGCACATATTATTGGTTATTCATCAGGCGAAAACGAAATTCTGAGTTTGCCATTCATTAAAAGTCGATTAATCCATTTGGATGAATACCGACAAGCAGCAAGAGACAATTACAGCAGTTTTGAGGAATCAGAAAACAGCTTGATTTACATAGACAACAATATGAGCCAAGCGGTTCTATTGTGTTGCTTGCTTTTTGAAAATGAAGAAACACTGGCTCCGCTAAGAAACATTGACAATACAGGTATTTTGGGTTTGCGAAGTTTCAGAATGAATATTCATTTACACAACTTTGAATTTAAAGACGAAAAGAAAAGCATACCGATACTTTGGTTAATAGAACAAAATCAAATTGCCAATCTTAAAAAGTGCTCCACATCTTGGCATTTAGACCCAAAAACACAGACGCTTTGGTTAGACTTTTATGTGAATGATGCTACAAAAAAGGCTTTCAAAGAACATTTCCGTTCAGGCTTAGAATGCTTCCATTTTTTCAGATTGCTTTATGAGTTGAACAATCACTTTGTTGACGAAGTGACCAAGGAAGATGTTTATCGTTCCAAAGGCGTTTACACAGATGGCAAACTTCCAGTTGGTAATCCGAGACAAGATGTTTTTCACTTCTTAGATTTTTACATTACTAAGAAAATTAAAGGAACTGGCATTGAAAAAGATTTACTATTGAGAAGCTTTTCTGACGGTGAACATCAGTTTATTCATACAATGGGAATTTGTTTGTTGCTTAAAGATAGGCGTTCCATTCTTTTACTTGATGAACCCGAAACACATTTCAATCCAAGTTGGAGAGCCAAGTTTATCAAAATCCTAAACGATAGTATCACAGCAGGGAATCCTAAAGATTTACCTTATGGCTACTTTTTTAATCTTCACCTATTGAAAGATATTTTATTGACTTCTCATTCTCCTTTCATTATTTCGGATTGTTTGCCTGATAACGTGGTGCTTTTTGAGAAAGACGGTAAAGGTGAAACAACGGCTAAGAAGGTTTCAGAACTCGACAATGCATTTAATACATACGGCACCTCGGTAGAACTGATTCTTGACAGATTATTCAATTACGACCAATCAATTGGTGATTTATCATATTCAGAACTAGAAGAAATTGACTTTACTTCAATCAATACACAGGAAGAAATTGAAAAAGTAAAAACAAAGTTGAGAACATTGGGAGAATCAATTGAAAAGGATATGGTCTTAGCACGATTAAACAGGATTAAAACAGAAAATTGATGCTTAGAACATATAGACCGATAAATCATCCAATTTTTACTTTGCACAACTATGTTGTGCATTTAGTTTGTCAAGTTTGGTGCAATGCTTCGGACGAAACAACCTGTGCAAATTTACTTGACACAAATTTTGAAATTATTTACAACGCTTACCCTTGGCTAAAAACAGATGTGGATGCCATTTACGAAAGATGTAAAACACTAACTGACGAACAACGTGCGGACATTAGAGAAGCTTTCAATATAAATAACAGAATCGCTGAATTGTGTAATGGAACTCTAACACCAATAGAGTTAAACTCATTACCTGATGTTGTTAAGGAAGATATGAAACCCTTGTTGGTTAGGTTTTATGATTACTTAATTGACAGAACAGAAGTTCCAGGAGACAAACTCCACTATTACAATGCTTTGCGAACTGCAAATCCAACATTTAAATTTTGCCCTTGTTGTGGTTTGTCTCCAATAGAATCAGCAGAATCGCATTATAGAGAAGACAATGACCACTATTTGCCAAAAGCAGATTTTCCATTTGCATCCGTAAATTTTCAAAACTTAGTTCCGCTATGTAGTAAGTGTAACAAGAAATGTAAAAGCACAAAAAATCCTTTTGTAGCGGGCAGAGTTTCTTTTTATCCATTCGATACAACTCATACCAATATTGCAGTGTCAATCAACATAGTTGACAGTCCAGACTTAGACTACCAAACACTAAGGGAAAATGACATTGAAATTAGTTTCAGCAATGACCCAAACAAGACTTCGACTTGGGACTGGCTATTCGAAATTAAGGAACGATATAACGAAGAGACAAGAGGCTTTTCAAAAACTGAACTAAGAACTCTAGCAAACAGACTTTTGAGAAATAGTAAACGCAAGACAGGACTCACATATGACGAAATTCTTGACGACACAATTGAGGACTATGAAATTGAAATTTTTGAAGACCGAAAATTCCTAAAAAGACCATTTTTACAGACAATAAAAACAAAACCAGAATGGATGGGAGTTTACGCATAGAAAGCCAACGCACAGGTGTAAGCACATTTGAAAGCCGCAAAAGCCCAAGCACTGACCAAAGCTTGCAAAAGAGCTTCCACCTTTCCCACACAGGCAAAATTGAATTAAAAAAATCTCCACCACTTCTGAAAATAAAAAAGGGCACCCTTAACCAATAAAACATGGCTTAGCTAAGTCGATTAATAAAATGCATGTTTCATTTTATTATCAAAATACGAAAAAGTAAAGATGATTTATGCTATTTTTACCAATAGATTGTGGGGGGGGGTTCACAGTCGGTCCCGTCAAAGCAGGAGTCTGACGTTATGCCTAATTACATGAAATATTTCCTTTACATATTTATCCTTGTTGGGCTCACAAGTTGTAACGGTGGAACAAGTGAAAATGATTCCGACGTACTAGACTCAATTGAAGTGGTTACAGAATCTGAAATTTCTATCGACGGAATGTGGGGTTTGACGAATTATTTCGACACAATAGTAACACATCGCGAACTTGCAAAATATCGCATGCAACCTCCGACTTGGTTCGGAATATTATTAGACATTAGAGACAATCAAATTATTAGCTACGGTTCAATATGTAATGACAGCGGCTTCTATTCATTAAATACAGATACCATCCGAACTTTTGAAACGTACGGTGGAAGTTGGTGGTTAATTAAAAATAAAACTGAATTGATACTGTGTCAAATGCCGAATGCACGCATTGTCGACAGCACAAAGTATGTCTATCGGAAACGTGATGACCTTACTTACATGACAAAGAGTATTAACGAATGGGGCAAAATGGAAAAAATAGAACCGCATGTTAGAAGTTTTTTTGAGAAACATTTATTTTATGGTGAATACAAAATAAAAAATGGCAACCAAATCGTTTCCTTCGAACCAGACGGGCGGATCGTTGGTCTTAAAGAATATACAACATATAAGTTGGATGAGTATTTTGGAACATATCATCCATTCAATAATAACGACGCTTTATTTTTAGAAGTTAATAATTCAAAACATTATGACTTTTGGAATTGGAAATTCAACGGGAACGAATTAGTTCTAACACAGTTTAAAGTAGATCCAAAAAATGCAGACGATTTTGTTGTGGGCATCGAAAAAATAATACTTGTAAAAAACTAGGCATAATCAAATAGACAGCCCTACCGAAACTCGCCAAGGTGCGCAACGCACACCACCGCTCCAAAGACATTGGAAAATAATTGAATAAATAAAAAGCTAATTTATCTTATTTTTGCAAATAGATTGTGGGAGGTTTTTTTCACAACCTGTCCCACACAACTAAAACAATACTATGCTCGGAATACAACACATCAAATTTGACTCAATGACGTATGTGCTTCATTATAAAAATGGAAACATTAAACGTGAAGGGCGTGGGCTTTCATTTTTCTACTTTGCGCCAAACAGTTCAATAGTAGCCATTCCATTGGGCAGCAACGACTTGCCATTTATTTTTAGTGAAACAACGAACGATTATCAAATTGTTTCTATACAAGGACAGATAAGTTATAAGGTGGGCAATCCTAAAACACTGGCCGACAATTTAGACTTCACTGTCACGGATGGAGGACAATACAAAAAGAATGACATTGAAAAATTAAATCAACGCATCATCAATGAAGCCCAAACTGCGACCGCCTCATTCATCCACGGAATTTCATTGAAAGAAGCTATTCGCTCCGCAAAGAAGATTGAAGCAAATATTTTAGAAGGGCTAAAGACCTCGCCAGCAATAAATTTGCTAGGTATTGAAATTATGAGTGCAAGTATTTTGGCCATTCAAGCAACGCCTGAGATGGCTAGAGCTTTGGAAACCGAAACAAGAGAAAAGCTTCAGCAAGAAGCTGACCAAGCAATATATGAACGCAGAAATTTTGCAGTAGAGCAAGAAAGAAAAATTAAAGAATCTGAACTTAATACAGAAATAGCTGTCGAAGAAAAGCAAAAGCAAATCGCTGAAAAGAAAATGGAATCGGATGTTCAAAAAGCTGAGAATGATAGAAAATTGAGGGAAATGCAAATCGCTGCTGATATCTCCGTTGAGAACCAAAGAAAACAACTCATTGAACAAAAAGCTGCAAACGATAAAAAAGAAGCTGAAACGCAAGGTTATGTTATTGAAACAACCTTAAAGCCTTATAAAGACATAGACTGGAAAATTCTAACAGCGTTAAACAATAACAATGATCCAAAACTCAATATCTCACTGGCATTTAGACAACTTGCCGAAAATGCTGATAAGATAGGCAACTTAAACATAAGTCCGGAGTTATTAGATTCCATCTTGAATAACAAAATCCAAAAATGAGTGTTGAATATGCAATTATTGTCAAAAATAAAACAAGGCTTGAAACTTTAATTGAACGGTTCAATACAAAGGCTCAAGCCAAATTTTATATTGAACGACTGGGTGGAAATTTTGAAGATTATGTTATTGAACATGACACATTCCATTCATCTTTAACACAAATTCAAACGCAGCTTTCAACCACCATTAAGAATAAAGTGGTTGAAAGAACCTTTTTACCCAATTACATCTTCACAGACAAAAATGTCATAATTGTAGTTGGGCAAGATGGGTTGGTTGCAAACACGGCAAAATATTCAAAAGGAATTCCCATCATTGCCGTAAATCCTGATAAGCAAAGATATGACGGCGTACTTTTGCCTTTTGACACAACAGATTTTATTTATGGTGTTGAGAAGGTTTGTACCCAGCATTTCAACTTTCAAACCATGCGATTTGCAGAAGCGAAATTGAATGATGGACAAACTCTATTAGCATTTAACGATTTATTTATCGGTGCCTCCTCCCACGTTTCTGCAAGGTATAAAATCTCGTATAAGAATAAGACTGAAGAACAATCTTCCAGTGGTCTGCTCGTCTCCACAAAAGCCGGTTCAACGGGTTGGTTAAGTTCCGTTTTTAATATGGCTTATGGAGTTGCAGGAATGTTTGAGAAAAACATACAGCTTAAACGACCAAGGCTTAACGACAATGATCTGCTTTTTGCAGTAAGAGAGCCATTTCAAAGCATCCGGACGCAAACTGGCATCACAGCCGGACTCATCAAAGGGCAACATAATTTAGTTATTGAGTCATTAATGCCGACAAATGGAATTATATTCAGTGACGGAATTGAAAGTGATTTCTTAAAATTCAATAGCGGTAATATTGCAACTATCGGTCTTGCCAAAGAAATTGCTAAACTTGTTATAAATGAAAAGAAGAAAGGCAAATAACATGCTATTTACAAAATTATAATAGCCATAAATAAAAACAGGCCGACAAATAAATTTTTGATTATGTTTGAATTAAGTATCTTCAAATCATCAGGAAAAAAGGCAGTAGAACAGCTAATAAAACACATCGACTTTCTTTCACAAAAATCGGGGGACACTCAAAAAGATTTAATGAGAAAGTTTCTCGCAGACGCCAAAGAACATAATGACTATGGAGAATGGGGTCTTGCAATGGAAAACCTTCTACAGAACCTTTACGAAATTGACTTCAAAATCGATACGATTACAGTTGAGCTAGCAAAGGAAGCATTTAAAAAGTGCCAAATGGATTATACGGAATATATTTTCATTGAAGAACTGGTTCAATAGGCAAGCAATCAGGACTTGGGAAACAACTTTATTTAGCAGATGAAAAAACGCTTAAAGCCATTAAATTAAATCCTTACTAGATGCGGATAAAATTCGTCGGAAGCAGAGAAGCTCTTAGCGTTTACGATGTATCTCTGCGGCTAAAAGCAAGTGTTCTACGTTCCCTAATCCGCGTTATATTATTTATGGTTGAATTGCTAGAAACTTCCTACTAAAGACAAATTACTTATCATTTACTATCTATGTCATTTTTCTTAAACAGCTTTCTATCTTCTATTGTTTCAAGTGCTTCTTTAAAGATTTCGTTCTGCTCATTGAAGATATAATAGAAAGCATTCTCATCCCAAATATTTTGTGCAATCAAGGCTTTCAGGTTGGTTTTCATCATGGGTAAGCTATTAGAGAAGTCCTCCTTTTCCGGTTCTATTTTCTTTGTAGCGCCTAAAGCATAAAAATCTTTCAACAATGCATCATCTACCTCAAACGCATCGCGGAAGGTTTGCACATCCTTGTATTGGGCTTCTAACTGACTTCTGTTCTTGTCCACATAATGAATGGCAAAAGTATTAAAAATGCCCGAACGAATCAGCTTGCTATAATAGGTGGATGTCCACGAAGTATCCATAGGTACATAAATATCCGGCATAATGCCACCACCGCCATACACCACGCGTTTATTATTTGTGTAATAGGCAGTTGAATCAGTAATCTTTATTTTAGCTGCATCATAAATTTCTCCTGACTCAAATCGCTCTGCCAACTCGTCCCTGTATTTATCTTGTCCACCTTCATAAGATTTTTGAATGGAGCGACCAGATGGCGTGTAGTAACGTGCCATGGTCAATCTCACTGCCGATTGATCTGGTAGGTTATAGGCTTTCTGTACCAACCCTTTCCCAAAAGATCTCCTTCCAACAAGGATACCTCTGTCCCAATCCTGAATGGCACCGCTAACAATCTCTGATGCCGATGCAGAACCTTGGTCAATCATTATAACTAATTTTCCTTCCTCAAAAAGTCCTTTTTGTTCTGCGTTGAAATCCTCCCGTTTTTGTGATTTCCCTTCTGTGTAAACAATGAGTTTATCTTTATCGAGGAACAGGTCTGCCAATTGGAATGCTTGATTGAGATAACCACCACTATTTCCGGTGAGGTCTAGAATAATTTTTTCTGCTCCCTGAGCTTTCAGTTCGGCAATAGCCTTTTCCACTTCTTCTGTTGCGGTAGCGGAGAATCTGGACAACTTTACATAACCCACCTTATCGGTTGCCATATAGTGTGCATCGAGTGCAAACAAGGGGATTTTATCCCGCACCACGAGAAAATCCAGCAGTTCCGGCTCTCCGGCACGCAAAATCTTTAAGCGTACCTCTGTACCCTTCTGACCCCTCAAGCGCTTGAAGACGCCGTCGTTATTGATGCCAATTCCGGCTACTTTCTCATCATTGATATAGATGATTCGATCACCATCCATCACACCTACTTTCTTGGAAGGTCCTCCGGAAATCGTATGCAATACCAGAATTGTATCATCTAAGATATTGAACTGTATCCCTACACCTTCAAAATTTCCGACAAGTGGTTCATTGGCTTTTTGTAATTCTTCCTTTGTAAAGTAAACGGAATGTGGATCTAAATCGCCTAAAATTTTTTCTATTCCGGCATCTACTAACGAATCCATTTTGAGTGAGTCGACATAATAAGTATCCAACATCTTCAGGAAGCTAGCCATTTTCTTTTGATAATCCTGACTAAATCCTTGGAATGGAATCACCCAAGCAAGGCAAAAAATGATTTTGATTTTATTCTTCATGCCTGAAAATTAATAAAGTATGTTGTTAAAACTAAGAAATTAGCTTTTTTTAATACTTTTTTTACGATATCGGATGTTTAACAATTCTACCAGAACAGAAAAGGCCACCGAAACATAAATAATTGCCTTCTCAACATGTCCGCCGAGTCCTTCCATTATTAATGTTACCCCAATCATAATCAAGAATGAAAGTGCCAAAATTTGCAAGCTAGGATATTTATTGACAATATTGCTAACGGGTTGTGTAAATTTCATCATGACAAGCATGGATAATATTACTGCAACAATCATTACCGGAATATCTTTAACGATTCCTATTGCGGTAAGAATTGAGTCGAAGGAGAAAACTAGATTTAATAAGGCAATCTGTACTAAAACCATTCCAAAGCTTGATTTGGTTTCTTTATTGGTCACATTGAATTCATCATCATCACCTGTAATCTTGTGGTGTATTTCTGTGGTTGATTTATAAATTAGAAAGATACCACCTAAAAGAAGAATGATTCCCTTTCCAGTAATTTCAAATCCCCATGATTCAGGAAGGACATTTTTGGTAAGTTGCATGATATATCCTATTCCGAACAACAAAATAATCCTTAGTATTAATGCCAAAAGCAAACCCATATTTTGCCCTTTCGACCGCTCTTCAGGTTTTAACTTCTGGGTTACTATTGAAATGAAGATGATATTATCAACACCTAAGACAATCTCTAAGAATGTAAGTGTAATTAAACTAATCCATGTTTCCGGCTGTAGAAAAATTTCCATTATGTATTTTTAAGTCTGCAAAAATAAAAGATTTATCCTTTTGTTCTATCAATATCTTTATAACGTAAATCGTGGTAATAATAAAAAAGTTCCCATTGACCATTGTGATATTCTAAAGCAGTAAGGTTTTCCTGCCAATCACCACTGTTGAGGTACATGACAGAACCATTTTCGTTGCTAACTTCCCGCATTTGCGGTTTATGGATATGCCCACAGATAACATAATCGTAATTATGCTCAATGGCTCTTTCGATGGCGATGGTTTCAAAATCCTGTACCTTTTTTTTAACGGCGCTCTTTACAGAATCTTTAATCATTTTTGACAAGGAAATTCTTTCTTTTCCCATGTTTACCAAAATCTTATTAATAAAGCGATTGAACCGAATCAGGTAATCATAACTTCTACCGCCTAATTTTGCCAGCCAACGGGCATTGCCGCCGACGGATAAATCGAAAATATCTCCATGGAAAATCCAATGTGTTTTGCCATCTAATTCAAGTACCAATTCATCTCTCAATTCAAAGGTGTCAATTTTAAAATTGGAAAAACTGCGCAAAGCATCATCGTGATTGCCGGTGATATAATACACGGGGATACCTTTTTTCACCCACTCCAGCACAATATATAAGTTTTCTGTGTGTTCCGGTGGCCAATAATTGGCAGTGAAATTCCATATATCCAACCAGTCGCCATTGATGATCACAATATTTGGATCGATGCTCCTTAAATATTTATTTAACTCCGCTGCATGGCAGCCGAATGTTCCCAGATGCACATCTGAAAAAATAACAACGTCCAATTTTCTTTTTTGCGTCATTACATTAAGGTATCTTCTACCAGTCCTTTAGGATTGGGGTAATCAGTAGTATAATGTAATCCGACACTTTCCTTGCGCATCAGCGCCCCACGGGTAACGAGATAGCCTATGGCAATCATATTCCTGAGTTCACACAATTGTGGCGATATAACAGTATTATTATAAAGGTTTTCTGTTTCTTCAAACAGCAGCCCCAATCGATCCATGGCTCTTTTTAAACGTATATTGTTCCGAACGATGCCCACATAACTGCTCATGATATCTTTTAGTTCTCGCAAGCTCTGCGTTATCAATACCATTTCCTTGGGTTCTGTAGTGCCGTCGGCATTCCAATCGGGGAAATTGTCATTAATGGCAATATCCTTAACAGCTTCCGAGGCATGTATGAAAATGCGATGCCCAAAAACGACTCCTTCTAGTAGTGAATTGGAAGCCAATCTGTTCGCACCATGCAGTCCTGTATTTGAACATTCTCCGCTAGCATATAGGTTTTCGATGCTGGTTTGTCCCCATTCATCCACTTTTATTCCCCCACAAGCATAGTGTGCCGCCGGTACCACTGGAATCATGTCTTTGAAGACATCTATGCCCACGCTTTTACATTTCTCATAAATATTCGGGAAATGGTGAATAAAATTGTCTTTATCCATGTGGCGGCAATCGAGATAAATGCAGTCTTCTCCACTTTTTTTCATTTCGTTGTCGATAGCCCTCGCAACAATATCACGTGGTGCCAGCGACTTGCGTTCATCGTACAAGTGCATGAACTCCTTGCCATCGCGGGTTTTCAGGATGCCACCATCTCCACGCACGGCTTCCGTGATCAGGAAGGATGGACTTACGCCCGGTTCATACAAAGCCGTTGGATGGAATTGCACGAACTCCATGTTAGCAACCCTGCCCTTGGCACGATACAGCATTGCAATGCCGTCTCCTGTGGCGATGGTAGGGTTAGTGGTATTTCTATACACCTGTCCGATACCGCCTGTGGCGAGGACGGTAATTTTGCTGATGATTTTTTCTATTTGGTTGTTTTGGGCGTTCAGCACATACACGCCGTAGCAGCGTATGCCCGGCGTTACCCTTGTGACGATATGCCCTAAGTGGTGTTGTGTGATGAGGTCAATAACGAAATGGTGCTGACTGATTTCGATATTGGGTGTTTTGTGTACCCGCTCGATGAGGGCGCGTTCGATTTCCCAGCCTGTAATATCTTTGTAGTGTAGCACCCTAAATTCGGAGTGACCGCCTTCCCGCCCCAGCTTATAGTTGCCCGTCTCGTCTTTGTCGAAATTAGTCCCCCAGTTGATGAGTTCGTCCACGCGCTGCCGCCCTTCCCTTACGACAATTTCTACAATTTTTGGGTCGCAGAGACCGTCTCCGGCATCGAGGGTATCGGCAATATGTTTTTCAAAGCTGTCTTCGGCAAAATCTGTTACGGTGGCGATACCGCCTTGTGCATATTTAGTATTGGTTTCATCTTCATTGGCTTTGGTGAGTACCAAGACCTTCTTATCGGGAAATTTCTCCGCAGTTTTCAAAGCAAACGACAGTCCGGCAATACCGGAACCAACCACTAAAAAATCTATCTGTTCCAAGTCGCAAATTTGGTGGTTAAGTTAAGGAATAAAATGGATTTGGAGAAAAAAAGTAACTCGACAAAAAATAATGTAAAAAACAAGCATACAATAAAAATTTTGCATAAAATAATGCCTAGTATTTAAAAAATTCCTACATTAGTTCAGTAAACCTATAACCAAATGGACATAAAAAACTTCGATTTTTCAGATAAAGGTATTGTCGGCAATCAAGAAATCTCTGAATTTACTGCCTATTATAGAGATATCCTACTAGGAAATGAGTCCGTTCCGGATGTTATTAGATTTGAGTTTTCAGCTATTTTGACCATTGTTGACGAGTTGTTTTATGCATATCTATTGTTGTTTTGTAAAGAATTTAAGGATGAACATCAAAGAGAAGTCAAGATTCAACTTTTTTTTAATTATTCTGACACAAATAAAGAAAAAAATCCTTATTGGATAGCACTACAACAAGCATTTCACCTGAAAGAAGCATACGGTATTGATATTGATATCAGGAATAAGCACTCAGTTAATAATAATCAGATAATTAGATCCAGTAGTTTTATTCCACCTTGCCTTATTAGAAAAGGCACTACACTTTTTGAGCAAATAGATATTAAAGAGAAGCTGACTGGATTTTTTAAAAGTATTCCAGAAGACGAGCAAAAGAAGCTAAAAGGCGTTTTTTCAAACAATGAGAAATTTTACTCTACACTAAGTACTTATCTAGTTCTCCAAAAAGACAAGGATTCTACATTTCTACTTTATTTGTTTCCTCTGTTAAATGATATAGATGTTTTGAGAAGAGAATTTAGGGTATCTCTCAAAGGATTAAGACTAGGAGAATATACGGTGTCTGAATTGAATAATATCAATTCTAGTGAATTTATAAGGAGCGCTATTTCTTGTTTAGAAAATGGCGGGTTTTATACATTTAGCGAAATAGAAATATACTTATTGAGGATTCTTATAGGAAAAACTCCTGCCACCTTTAAAAATGATAGTATGGATTATAGGCATTATTTGGACAAAATATTGCCGAAATATATAGAATATGTAAAGTTGCTCGCGCGAACACTTTATGAACTAAAGAAGAATATTATTGAGCATACAAAACCTGATGAAAAAGGTATTGGCGTATTGACAGCTAGAGTATTTAAATCAGGTGTATATGAGTGCTTAAAATTTACGCGCAATCATTTAAATACCCTTTTTAACAAAGAACAAGGATTACTTCTTGAAGTAAACTTGATTGATAATGGCAGGGAGTATATTATAGATAACTATACTAGGAAGTTTAGAGATTATAACGAAAAACATAAAAGTAAATTATTTGACTCGGATATAAATGAACTCGAAGCGTATCAGTTACATGATTTGCTTGATTTTAGAAAGAAAAACAAACTGGCACATCAACAAAGACGATATATTGCCCGTATTGGGTTGCTTTTTTTTGCAAAGAACATCTTAAACCACAAGGGAGAAATACGAATTTCTTCTAATGATATTGAATCTTCCAAGCATCAAGAATGGGTTGTTTACATCAATGAAAAGAATGAGGTTACACCAATAGAAAACAAGGATAACAGGATTGGGATAGGAACTGCTTATAGCTTTGTAATACCAGTTGGTGAGATTAAGAAACTTGAAGAGGAACCTGTGAAGGAAATCGATAGCGAAAATGTTACATTATTCGCTCCTTCAACAAACTCTCTGTGGAAACTGTTTAATTATTAAATGACTATCCGTAATAATAAATAAATTTAGTATATTTGTACATGAAGATATCTGAATTTTATAAACTATACTCTGATGAGGAATCTTGTAAATTGAAATTCAAGCAAATCAGAGACCAACAG
>JAIBAX010000034.1 GCA_019694955.1 Chitinophagales bacterium
GAGCGCAGCTTTCCATTTCCTTTTGCCGCACAAAAACGTCCCGTTTTTGAATCGGCTTTTGTTTAGTTTTGTTATTCATAGTTTTAAATTTTACACAATACTTCCCCAAGTCGCTTGAACGACCATTTAGAGGGGTTTTAAATACAGTTTGCTCTTTTAAGTGCTTCTTACAACAACATGAGGGGCTTACCATTTAACCTTTCACTTCCGGCATTTTTGTAGTTTCTGGTGCGTGCCTTTCTTCATATACTTTTAATACGGCATTGCTGACAATTACGGCAAAAGAAAACAACAGTCGCAGCAGACTTTCATTATCATCAGAAAGGGATATCCATTGCAAATGATCTATGATACCGCCGGAAATATAACCGATCAATGCCACAACATTCACCCACAACAACCGATTGTTCAGCGCAGGATTCAAGTATATTTGTATGCCTTGCAAAACAATCAACAATAACATCAATACTGCTCCGGTGTACATGCGAACGCTCCCATTCATATTGGCCATATTAAAGGTATCTAGTGCCGCCTGAACCACAGGTATCAAACTCACTAAAACAGCGTACAATTTTTGATTTTTCATGTCTTTATAATTTAAATAGGTAAAAAATATGTTTCATACATGGCCATGTAATTCAACAATACAAATATACATATTATTTTTGTATTTGTAAATATTTGTACAATTATTTTTATTATTTTAGTAAAATGTCTAAATACTCGCACACGCTTGTGTATAAATTTTTAACACACTAAAGAACTATTTAAAAAACATTCGACGGATCTTGCCACGAATAAAAGCTAATAACAAGATGATTTATAAAGTAGTCCACTCTTGTTCTCGTGAAGACACGAGAACAAGGAATTAGGTTTTAAAATGGACTATTTTATAATTATTTATGTGATTACACAAAGCGCACTCAAGGAATTGTTAAAAAAAAACAGTAAAATAGATTTACCACGAATGCACGAACAAAGGTTTAACCCAGAAAAAGCTTATCCATCACAGTGATAAATGATCAAATTCTCTTGAATTGATTACATAAAAAGGTTGCAAATGTTGTAAATTTTCCCCATCTTTGAACAAATTATTTTTGTTCAATCAATCATTGTACAATTTATGAAAGAATTAATAGATAAAATTGCTATTGGACAGCGCATCAAGCGCTGTCGGGAGATGTTGGAGATGTCTCAGATTAGCTTTTCGCAGGCGTTAAATGTTAAGCAACAAACGATCTCACAAATTGAGAATGGCTCCATCCTGCCATCTTTTGAGATATTGGTATTATTAGCAGAAAAATATGGCGTTTCCTATCAAGAGATCATCGATGGAAGAAAAGCGGATAAGGATAGACAAAATGTTTCTTTGCCATCAGAATTGGTCAGCGTACCCATTACGGATATTTCTGTTGCTGCGGGAATGGGCAATTTCAATGAGGATTATGTTGAAATCATGAATACCATTCAACTGCCACCTCATTTGGTAAGAAAAGGCAAACATCTCTGTGTAAAAATCAAAGGGCATAGCATGTCTCCTACTTTACAAGACGGTGGCTTTGTCATCATCCGACAATTGGAACATTTTGAATGGGAGAAACAAACAGATGAGCGCATTTTTGTCATCACTACAAAGAAAGGTGAGGCATTTATTAAGCGACTAAAACTACGTTTTAAGAAGGATTTTGTTGTGTGTATGTCAGATAATCCAGATAAGTTTACTTATCCCAATTTCAATCTAGATATCAATGACATTAATACATTATGGTATGCAGAATGGTATCTTTCTGCGAAGATGCCAAACATTCACGAACAATACTATGAACGCTTACAACGCTTGGAGGACGAAGTGGATGAGATAAAACGCAAATTAGGCTAATTGCCTAGTTATTAGCGATAAGTAATTGGTTTCATGTTATAAGAATAGACCTGACAGGTTTTGAAAACCTGTCAGGTCTTAGTTGTTCAATTTAATTCTCAATCAGTTTATAGCCCATACCGTGTACATTGACGATATTTATGGACTCGTCATCTTTGAGGTATTTTCTAATCTTAGAGATGAATACGTCCATGCTTCTGGCGGTAAAGTAGCTATCGTTGTTCCAAACACGCTTTAACGCCAATTCTCTCTCCAGAATATTATTTTTCTTTTCGAAGAAGAGCCTTAGCAATTCATTTTCTTTTGTTGTTAGTGCAGTCACCTTCTCACCAAAGACTAATTTTTGATTTTTATAGTCCAGCGTAGTTTTGCCGGCACTGTAAGAATCTTGGACGGCAACGGGTTCAGGCTTTTCTGTCCTGCGGAGAATGGCGTTCATTTTTAGTTCTAACACTTCCATGCTAAATGGCTTGGTGATATAATCATCAGCGCCGATGGTAAGGCCTTTTATTTTATCTTCCTTCAGGGATTTCGCTGTAAGAAAGATAATGGGTATTTCCGTATTCTCTGAGCGGATATCTTCAGCCAAGGTAAAGCCGTCTTTCTTTGGCATCATCACGTCTAAGAGTGCAATATCGTACTCGCCTTTTCTGTAAGCAATCCATCCTTCTTCGCCGTTCTTTTTTAAATCAACGGTAAAATTCTTGTGGTTGAGATATTCTTGTAACAACATGCCTAAATTAGGGTCGTCTTCTACTAGTAAAACTCTTTTTTTTGTCGCATCCATATTATTTGGTTTTAGGTATATAAATTTTAAATATTGAACCTTCTTTTGGTTTACTTACTACAAAAATACTACCGCCATGCTTATCTACAATTGTTTTAACATAACTTAACCCTAAGCCGAAGCCTTTTGTATCGTGAAGGTTTCCTTTTTGCACTCTATAGAACTTTTCAAACACTCTTTTCTGGTCGTCTTTGGACAAACCGATGCCGTTATCGCTGATTTCGAACAATATTCCATCTTTTTCATCGCTGGTTGACACCTTAATAACGGGTTTTTTATCGTTATATTTTACGGCATTATCCAATAAATTGCTGATGACATTACTAAAGTGCATCTCATCCACATTTATCCAAGGTTCTTTGCATTGGAAATCTGTCAGCAACTCACCCTCATTCTCTTCTACTTGTAGTTGGAAATTATTCAGTAAGCCAGTAATTAGTTGATGTACGTCCACGGGTGTTTTGTTGAGTTGTATTTCTCCTTTCTCAAGTCTGGCAATTTGCAGTACTTTTTCGACATGATTACCCAGTCGTTTATTTTCTTCGAAGATAATTCCGGCATAACGCGCCCTGTTTTCCTCGCTAGCACCAATCATCTTGTCTCTAAGCATTTCAGAGGCGAGTGATATCGTTGCGATGGGCGTTTTTAACTCATGCGTCATGTTATTAATAAAATCTGTCTTCATATCGGAGAGGTACTTCTGTCTGAAAATAATATGTATGGCTAAAAAGAAGGCGATAACAACCATGATCAAGAAGAATGCCGAGGAAGAAATTTGCCATAGCATTTCATTGAGTAGGAATTTTTTCTTATCTGGGAAGAAAAGTACCAATCTCTTTTTGGTATCAAAAAAAGTACGTTGTAATAAATCCTTCTTATAAGGACTTAAGAATAAGTCTCTTAATGAGGCATTCTCTGATATTAAGACGAAATTATTCTCCGACAACTCGCTTATTGCATACTGAAACCCGGTATTAATGCCTCTATCTTTTAAAGAAGCTGCAATCGTTTCAAGCAATCTTGAAGTATCTATAAGTTCGGTAATGGGTTGAACGTTGACGAGTTGTTCGTACATTTTGGATATGAAATCTTCTTGTTCTTTTTGCATCTGCTCCATGAGCTCTTTGACATCATCTTCCACAGGTCTGCCCATTTCCGGGTCAAATTCATTATGATCTTTCTTGAACTTAAAAGTCGATTCAGCATTTGACTCGCCAATACCCATAAGGTTATCCGCAGATTTCAAGCCTGTTGAATCGACATACTCCGCATTTGTTGTACTATCTATGGAGGTACTGTCCGGAAGAATGACATAATTCTTTGATTCCTCTGTTGAGTCGGAAGGAAAAGTACTCTCAAACAACTCGTCTATCAAAGGTTGATACCCTTGATACTTAATTTGCCCAGATATTTGATCAAGTGCTTCAAAAACAGCAATATCGAAAGCTTGCTCTTTGGCTTGTATAGTATTTTTCAACCATAGCAATTGTATTCCTGTAAGACCTATCAATCCCACCAGAATCAGAACACTTGCTAATATCAGAAAACGCTTTTGCATGATATTGCAATATTACCCGAAACCTAAGACATTACCTATTTTTAGTTCTTAAAAAAAACTAATACGAATAGGAACGTGCTATTTTTTGCCTGTTTCAAGCGCTTTTGCCTGATCCAAATCTATTGGTTTACCATAAGAAAATGCCGAGATATATGCGTCATTACTTCCTCTGGCTTTCACCGTCTCTAATACACTGGCAACCGTTTTAAAATCATAATAAGTTCCTAATGTATATTTGATAAGACCTTCATTGTTCTTTGTAAATGAAACAACACCTAAATCTGTCAAGTTGTAGTAATAATCTTTAACATTGCTTTTAAACACACCAAGATTGATCACATAGCTAAGATTAGTGGAAGTATTCATTTTTGCATAATCCGGAGACAGGAATACATTATTGGTATAATCTGGCGATTCGGCAACAATTTCCTGTTGTTGCGGAACGGGAACAGAGTCTAGTGGAATACTCTTTAATTTCATACCTGACGAGTAACCAATCACTTTAAATTCTGTCCTTCTGTTGAGTGCATGTTTTTCTTCCGGGCAATCCACGCCATCCCTACATTCATTAATAAGTTTTGTTTCGCCATAGCCTTTCGGGAACAATCTTCTTGAATCTATTCCGTTTTGTATAAGATACTCTACTGCGGACTTTGCTCTGTTTTCAGAAAGCACTCTATTGTATTCATTGCTGGCGCGGCAATCGGTATGTGAACTTAACTCAATAATCAATTTCGGGTTATTCTTCAGTAGTTTCACCAATTTATCTAATTCAACTGCAGCATCCGGGCGGATATAGTACTTATCTAAGTCGTAATAAATATTGTTGATGACAATGGGCTTGTCAATTTCAATTTTTCTCAAGGCTTTGTCGAATCTATATGGATCAGTGTTAATCATACTTTCATTCAAGTCGAACTCATTGCGGAAAAACTGGTCATTATCGAAAGTAATCACATAGTCATAGCCACATTTGATGGTCAATGAATATTCCCCTTTTTCATTGGTAACTGTTTTGATCATTTCTCCTGTCACTTTATTCCTAGCTGTAACGACCACACCGGGTACTACTTGCCCTGTAGTTTCATCGATTACTTTGCCCTCCACTTTTTGGGTACATTCATCTTTTACTTTGTTGATACGGAACTCATAGATGTCATCGCCTCCTTCACCTCCAACTCTATTGGAAGAAAAATAGCCTCTATTTCCTTCTGAACTGATGGCCATCCCAAAATCATCTGTAGAACCATTTAATGGAAACCCTAAATTCACGGGTGCTGACCATTTATCTGCTTTATATGGTTTTGAGAAGTAAATATCTAGTCCACCAAATCCGGGCAGTCCATCTGAAGAGTAATACAAGGTACCATCATCCGCTACATAAGGAAACATTTCTGCGCCGTCGGTATTGATTTCATCGCCCATATTTTGAGGTTGCGACCAACCAGTTGCGGTCATATGGGTAAAATATATATCCGTTTGTCCAAACCCTCCGGGCATATCTGACACGAAGTACAGCGTATCTCCGGCTCTATTGTATGCGCCATGACCAACAGAATAGTTGGTATTATTGAATTGAAAAGGAATGATGTTTTTCCATTCACCACCTATCAAGGATGCCTGATAAAGGGAGAGTTTCACCTTTGAATCGTTGGCTTTATTGGCTTTATTGTTAAGGAAATTATTTCTAGTGAATAATATTGTAGTGTTTCCGATAAATGTTGCAGGTCCTTCATGAACCTTTGTATTGATTTCTCCTTTTAACGGTGTTGCAACGCCGAAAGAATTTTCTGAGGAAAGTGGCACAAAATAAAGATCCAAGAATGGAAAACCATCCCAATGATAATTTTCCTTAGAAGAAGATTGCCCTTGCCCGGAAGAAACAAAGATTAAACCATTGTTATAGTATACCGGACCGAAATCATCGTATTTTGTATTGATTCCTTTTAGCTTATTGATGGTATACTTTGCAGAATCGGCTGTTAACTTAACTACGTCATCACACCATTTAGCATAAAGGTTTCCCTTTGAAGGATTTGATTTTGCATACTCTAAATAGTTGATCTTAGCCTTTGCATAATCCTTTTGGTTGCGCAATAACTCTGCATAATAGAAGAAATAATCGGTGCTGATATTTGGAATCTTGGTGATTTTATCATACCAATTTAAGGCCTCCGAATAATTCTTTGTCAATCGGTAGCATTCTGCTAATTTGATCGTTGACTCAACATCATCACCGTCTCTTACAATATCCAGGAATAATGGTATTGCTTCTGAATATGCGAGGTTGTCGAATAATTTATTTGCTTTCTTTACTTTCTCTGACTGTGCAAAAGCATATGAGAGCGTTAAGAAATAAATAATAATTAATAAGTACTTTTTCATAATTATCCTTTAAAAATACCTTGGGCTTAAATAAATCTCTCCGAAGGAGCGTTTCTTAAATTCATAAGAAAGGAATATTTCATGTGAGCCTTTTGAGTTCTGCCTAAGTTGCTTCCACTCTAAGTCATATCCATATCCTATTCTTACATTTGTCAGTTTTTCTTCTTTATTCTTCACCAAATTGTACATGGCAGTAAATGTGCCTGCATTATCTGTACGATAACCCATTCCCAACCAGAATGCATCTTTAATGATGAAATTTGCGGTAAGTTCCCCTTGAATGGGTGATCCTTTCACCAATTTTACAATCATTGACGGTTTTATCTTCAAAGCACTACCAGCATCAAATATGGTTGATGCCGTAAGAAAGTAATGATTATTTACGTTGACGATTTTTTTGTTCAACATTTCATTATTTAAGATATGCGGTACAGATAGACCTACCGCATAGCGATCTGAATACACATAAACCCCTGCGCCAAAATTAGGCATAATCTGACTGGCATCTAATCCTGTGTAAGTAGGGTCTCCTTCGTTATAGGCATCTAATTCTGAGCGCTTAATTTTTTGTGCTATAAAGCCTGCCTGAATACCAAAGGATATTTTAGATTTTTCTGCAATATTTAGCCTATATGCGTACTGCATATTCAATCCAATTCTATTTGTTGCACCAATCTGATCATAGAAAAATGCGCCCCCCAAGGCAATTTTATCTTTTTTGAGTGGGGCACTGGCGCCTAAGGTGACAGTAGTTGGAGCACCTTCAAAGCTCACCCATTGCGCTCTAAACAGTGAATTTATGCTAAACATTTCTCTGCTTCCGGCATAGGCGGGATTAAAAAGATTCTCATTATACACATAATGCGTATATAAGGGATCTTGCTGTGCTCCTGCTTTGCTCCCAATAAACAGGAGCAGAACCATATATATAAATTTCTTAAACATCTTTTCCATTTTTACTTTTCAACCATTATATATCCTTTAATTACGGGCAATGCTTCATTGAGGTATAAAATGTAGAAATATGTTCCATTTGGGACAATATCTCCTATTTTCAAACCAGCATTTTCCAACTGTCCACTCCAATTGTTCTGATATTGGTCGGCTGAAAAGACGATATCTCCCCATCTATTAAATATCTTGAGATAGTTGTCTGGATAGAATTCCAATCCATCAATCTCTAGCACGTCGTTATTATTATCGCCATTAGGAGATATAGAATTGGGTACTTTCACCTTGAAAATTTCTATTACCACTGTACCTGTGTCACATAAGGTGATAAAACCATTGTCACAAATTACGTAGGTAAAAGAGTCCAATCCATAATATCCGGGATCTGGCGTGTACACCACCTGACCATTTCCATTGTTTTGAACAGTTCCATTTATAGGATTATTTACAACGGTGACTGTAATATCATCGCCATCCGGATCATAATCATTTGTAAGGACATTGATTGTTTGTTCTAAGTCTATTACAGTACGAATGCTATCTGTTACAGCTACAGGTGGGTTATTAGGGTTGCCCACAACAATAACGACAATACTTGTATCGCAGAGATTGGGATAACCAAATTTACACAATTGATATATAAGTGTATCGTAGCCAACAAAGCCTGACTGTGGTGTATAGAGTACACTATCTCCGTTAATAACTGTTGCAATGCCATGGTTTGGCTGATCCACAATAGACGATGTTACAATTCCTTCGCCATCAACATCTATATCGTTTGCTTGCACGTCTATTTGAACGGGGGTAATGGTATCAGTAGTTGTAAAATCTGGATTTGCGATGGGTGCATCCGCTACTGCCAAAATGGTAATACAAACACGCGCTTCATCACATTTTGTGTTATTCGGGAAACATATTCTATAACATAGTGAATCTGAACCATTATAATTTGCAGACGGTTGATAAAATACCTGATTATTGATGACAGTTGCCTGCCCATGTCTGGGTTGACAAGTTAAGGTCATGGTAATGGTTTGATTAGGGTCTACCAAATCGTTTTGAAGAACATTAATGGTAATGCTTTGATCTTCATTCACTTCCACACATTCGTCATTGGCAATAATTACATTTGTCAAGTCAAGGTATTGGACGTAAACGGAAGCGGTATCACATAATCCTCCCGGATCGCAAATTTGATAAACAAATGTATCCACGCCACTAAAGCCCGGTGCAGGTGTATAGGTAACTTGACCTGTTGGTGATACAGAGATACTGCCACTATTGGGTTGATCAATAATACTAATGGTTAAAGGATCGCCATCGGGATCGCTATCATTTGTCAGGATATTGAAACTTACGGGCTGACCGATGACACCATTTACGATATCATTTACGGCTATGGGTTTATCATTTACCGGGGCAACTGTAATGATTAAACGTGCTGTGTCGCATAAATTCGGGTTTCCATTATCACATACTACATAAAATACGGTATCTGGACCATTGTAGTTAGGGAATGGATTATAGCAAACCTGATTACCTTGAACAAATACTGTTCCATGATTCCCACCATATATTCCGGAAACGGATATGGCAGGGCCATCGATATCAGCATCGTTGTTTAGGACACTAACACAAATTTGGGTATCTTCATTGGTCACAACGATATTATCATTTGCTACGGGAGGATCATTTATTGGTGTAACTGTTATAATCAATAGGGATGTATCACATTTGCCGTTTGGTTTGTTATCACAGATAATTACTTTTACCGTATCTTGCCCGTTGTAATTTGGCGCTGGCGTATAGCAAACTTGGTTTCCATTTATTTGAACCGTACCATGAGCGGGTTGTCCGACTGTACCACTGATGACAATATTATCGCCATCCACTTCAATATCGTTAGCTAAAACATTTATACAGCCACTACCATCTTCCGGCACTACTAATACGTCGTTATTTGTCTGTGGAGCATCTTCCACAGGATTTACAGTGATGACTACCTTAGCTGTATCGCAAAGCCCATTTGGTCTATTTTCGCAGATAACATAAATCAGGGTATCCTTACCATTGTAATTTGAAGATGGCACATAACAATAGGATCCTACTCCGTTATTGGTTATTGTACCATGGTTGGGATTGTCTATAATAGTTACCGTCAATTGGTCACCATCGGGTTCACTATCATTATTCAGAACGTTGAAGCATACTTGTGTGTCTTCATTGGTAGAGATATTGTCATCATTTGCTATTGGGGCATCATTTAATGGTGTTACATTAATGACTAACAAGGAAGTATCACATTTTCCGGAAGGTTTGTTGTCACAAACGATTACTCGTATAGTATCTGCGCCATTAAAATTCGGATTAGGGGTGTAACACACTTGATTGCCAACAACCTGTACGCTGCCTTTCTTAGGCCCGCCAAATGTTCCGGAAACAACCAACACGTCACCATCTACTTCAAGGTCATTATTTAGAACGGATATACAAATAGAACCATCCTCAGGAATGGTTACTATATCATCTACAGCAATAGGTGCATCTTCTACTGGAACAACTGTAATAACAAGTATTGCTGTATCGCACAAAGAAACCGGGTTATTATCACAGATAAAATAGCGAATGGTATCTTTTCCATTGTAATTCGCAGATGGAATATAGCAGAACTGCCCGCCTAAAATATTTACTGTTCCGTGTGAAGGGCCTTGGGTGGAGGTTATTGTAATAATATCTCCGTCTGGTTCAATATCATTGGTGAGAACATTAACACATACTTGTACATCTTCATTGGTTGTAACATTATCGTTATTGGCAATGGGAGGATCGTTCACTGCATTTACGTTGATTACCAATAGAGAAGTATCACATTTGCCACTAGGTTTATTATCACAAACAACTACCCTGATGGTGTCTTTGCCATCAAAATTAGCATTCGGTGTGTAGCAAACCTGATTGCCCACAACTTGCACCTGACCATTTTTTGGGCCTCCGAATGTACCAGAAACTACCAAGGGATCTCCGTCCACCTCAATATCATTATTCAGTACACTAACGCAAACTTGTGCATCTTCGGATGTTGAAGCGAAATCATCTACCGCAATTGGTGCATCTTCAACAGGAATAACCGTAATAACAAGGAGTGCTGTATCACATAAACCGTTTGGTTTATTCTCGCATATAACATATCTAATAGTATCCTTTCCATTATAATTTGACGCCGGAGTATAACAGAAAAGTCCTCCATTAACATTAACACTTCCGTGGCTTGGTCCACTAGTGTTGCTGATAATTATCGGATCTCCATCTACATCCTGATCATTAGAGAGTACATTTACGCATACTTGGGTGTCTTCATTTGTAGATACGATGTCATTATTTGCATTTGGAGCATCATTTACAGGTGTTACTGTTATAATCAATAAGGAAGTATCGCATTTCCCGGAAGGTTTATTATCGCAAACGATTACTTTTACTGTATCGATACCATTAAAATTTGTATTTGGCGTATAACACACTTGATTTCCAACAACCTGCGCGGTGCCATTTCTTGGATTCCCTACTGTACCTGAAACAATAATAGGATCGCCATCCACTTCAATGTCGTTTGTAAGTACACTCACACAAATATTGCCATCTTCCGGAATAGTAGCATTATCATTAACGGCATTTGGTGCATCTTCTACCGGTGTTATCGTAATAATTACTCTTGCAGTGTCCTTCAGAGCAGGATTTGCATTATCTGTAATCACATATATAAGGGTATCTTTTCCATTATAATTGTCATTTGGAAAATAACAGATCGTATTTCCATTTATGGACGCTGTGCCGAAACCAGGTTGGTCTATTATACCTGTAATGACGATAGGGTTGCCATCCACATCACTATCATTTAGCATCACAGCGAAACAGGTATCTTTATCTTCCTGAATCGTATAATTATCGTCTCCTGCAACGGGCTTATCATTTATTGGCAACACTGTCAGATAGATAAAACCTGTATCACATAATTGAGGTGTTGCAGTGTCACAGACAATGTATTTAATGGTATCATTACCATAATAATTCGCCGAGGGTGTATAGCAAATCTGTGTCCCCTGAATGATGGCTGTTCCATGTTTGGGTGTTGCAGCAAGGGCAGTAAGGTTCAGCTTATCCAAATTCCCATCAACATTGATATCATTATTGAGTACACTGATACACTTTGATTGGTCTTCATTGAGCGTATCACGGTCGTCTACGGCGATGGGTGGATCATTGACAGGTATTATCACTATATAAACTAACGTGAGTGGACTACATAATCCTGTGGAGGTAAAATCCTGGTCATCACAGGCTGTATACCTCATTGAATCAACGCCATAATAGTTGGCAACAGGTTTATAATAAATTTTCTTGAAGAGCACGTTAGTAGCTGTCTGAGCATGCTGAGGACCTACCGGAACCAAAATAAATAAGGAATCCCCATCAATATCATAATCATTGTTTAATACAGAAATCAGGGTATCTGTGTCTTCAAACATATAAATAGTATCCGGACGAGCGACTGGTGTGTCCGCCCGTGGCAAAACTTTTATCACAATAATTGCGGTATCGCATGTTGGTGGTATTGCATCGGTACACAAACGATATCCTACCGTATCAAAACCGGAAAAATTAGGATCTGGTGTATATAAAAACTGGGTAAAATTATTAATTGATTGTACATTATTATTACCTGGGAAGTTTAATATTTTTTGGATAGAGTAGTTACTTGAAATGATATCATTTGTTGCCGGACTAATAATACCAAAAGAATCCTCATAAATTTCTACATAATCGTCTAAAGCAACAACTTGAGCATTTGAAGAATATATATTAGAGAAACAAATAAACAGTATAATCACAAACGACGTAAGGTAACGAGAAACACAATTCATTACATTTATTTTAATTTATTAATAGTCGGATTATGCTACTATAAGTACAAGTGTGGGGATTTTAAGTGCAAAAGAAAGCGTTTATTTATATAAAAAAATTAATTCATATTAACAAATGTGGATTTCATATTAACTTAACTCTTCTGATACAATTTCTTTACAAGCAGTATTTCTTGGTGTTGATAAGAGAAAATAATAACAAAATATCATACATTAAATCCAATAAAGATAATATTACCATACAAATTAAGGACTTCCGAGTGTTCAAATACTGACTGAAATGTATTTTTAAAAACATCATTTTCATCCTTTAATTCCAAATTGCTCATTTTACTAAAAATCACCACGCCATGTTCCGAAAGAGATTGCCGTAAAATATCTATAAATGCCTTATCTAAAAACTGTTTGGGTGTTCTTTCGTGAACAAAGACATCAAACAAAACAAGATCATACTGCTCCTTTTTGTCCTGAATAAAAGAATATGCATCGCCTAAAACCCATTTTGTTTTATCTCTAAGTGTGGATTGATGAAACTCAACTGCCGCATCCATAATGATTGGATCATTTTCTACAGCTGTTATCTTTGCAATAGTGGGATGATTCTCTAATAAATTAAGGATACTACCCATTCCTGCTCCGAGAATCAGCACATTTTTAACTTCCCGATTCTGTACTTCGATTTTCTCAAAGGCACGACTAAAAGAATGATAATGCTTCCCAAATGAATACACCACTCTATCCGTAGTGAGTTTTAGTTGACCTTTATGCAAAGTAATACTCAACCTTCCACTTTGCACACTCTCCAACTGTTGAAGCGGTACTTCAAAAAGATAACTTAAGTAATATCTGATGCGATTCATTCTAGCAAAGATAATATATCCGATGTTCATACCCTATTCCAAATGCATGCATTGATAATTTAACAATAAGGAAACACACTTTTCATTCCTCAAAATAAATAAAGAAGTAGCTTTAAATAAATTTTATTGCAATGACACAGGTAAAAGATAAACCTATAGAAAAGAAAGATTTTCCTTTCGCAACTTACTTCGAATATTATAATCAATTTTTAGACACTAAATTGGCGAAAAGCCTGCGGTTGCGCAAACTCTCTGAACGCTTTGTGTACTTAGGTGCTAAGAATGGATCAAAGGTAGCTACCACTATTTCAAAAGCCTTTAAATCGTCCTCAAAAGGAAATGCTGCCCATTTAGATGCAAAAACGCCCCATGATTTATTCGACCTCAACTACGACGAAGAACAAATGATGGTACAAGAAACGGTACAGCAATTTGCGTTAAAAATGAGACTCGCCGCTGAAAAGATAGATGAAAGTGCCTTAATTCCGGAAAGCTTATGGACGGCATTCAGGGATTTGCAATTGGGTTACTTACAAGTACCGGATGCTTTAGGCGGCATGATGAAAGAGCGGTCAACAGTTACACAGATGATGATTGTTGAAACACTGGCGCATGGTGATTTAGGGCAAGCGTTGGCATTTTATAGCACACATAGTGTATTAAATGCTATAGTAAAATGGGGTTCTGAAGCGCAGCAGCAAGAATTGATACCCCATTTCTTATCTGAAAATCCGTTACTTGCATCTATCGCTATCAATGAACCACTTCCACTGTTTTCTCCTTTCGAGTTACAAACGAATGCTGTCAGAAATGGTCAGGATTACCTAATAAATGGGAAAAAAAATATCGTCCCACTAGGAAACGATGCTTCATTTTTTTTAGTAGCTGCTAAAACTGCTGATTTAGGCATTCAATTATTTATTGTTGACAACCATGTTGAAGGACTTTCCATTGAAGAGGATAGAAGCATGGGCTTAAATGCTGCTAGATTAACAACATTACATTTTAAAGATGTTCGCATCGATAAATCTGCTATGTTGGGCGGTGATGACGGAATGGATTATACTAGTTTTATCAATTATTGCAAACTAGGATGGTGTGCTTTGGCAACAGGATGTTGTCAAGCTGTGCTGGATTATGTCATCCCTTATGCCAATGACAGGTACGCATTTGGTGAACCTATCAGCCATCGTCAGGCCGTAGCTTTTATGATCGCCGACATCAAAATTGAGGTGGATGGCATGCGTTTATTAACACAAAGAGCAGCAGCTAGAGCGGAACAAGGGCTTGATTTTCAGAGGGAAGTATATCTTGCTCATCTATTCTGTAGTGAAAAAGGCATGCAAATCGGCAGTAATGGCGTTCAGCTATTGGGTGGACATGGGTATATCAGAGATTTTCCTGTCGAAAGATGGTATCGTGACTTACGCGCTGTAGCATTGGCTATCAACGGCATTCATTTATAATTTAACTTTCAATCTTATCATATGTATTTAGAAGTTCCAAAAAAGTTCAAAGGATTGCAAAATGCTGCTTTGATGGCAGCAAAAACCATATTTAGACCTGTATCAAGAAAATATGATATTCATGAGCATACCTATCCAGTAGAATTAGACTTACTGGCTGCCGGACTCAACGGGTTGAATGAAGGCACTGAAGGTGGCGTTGGTGGTGCTAGTTCCAAAAAAGAAGATACAGCAAACGGACAGGTCAGAAACGGTGGAAACATGGCCAATTGTATAAACATCCAAGCAATGTGCTATGGGGATGTAGGTTTATTATTGTCCATTCCGGGACAAGGCTTAGGAAATGCCGCCATCAGTGCCGTAGCAAATCCGGAGCAACTTAAGCGCTTTTCTACTTCATGGGCAGCCATGGCTATAACAGAGCCAAATTGTGGCTCCGATTCTTCTGCAATAACAACAACCGCCAGAAAAGAAGGTGATTATTATGTACTGAATGGTGAAAAAATATTTATTACTGCAGGAGAAAGATGTAACGCCGTTGTGGTATGGGCAACATTAGACAAGGAAATTGGGAAGGCAGCGATAAAATCATTTGTCGTCGAAAAAGGCACTCCCGGTATGGAGTTGGTACGTTTAGAAAAAAAACTTGGCATTCGCGCCTCAGATACCGCTGCAATTGTGTTCACTGAATGTAAGGTACCTGCGAAAAACCTATTGGGAAGCCCTGACATAGATGTGAAAAAAGGCTTCGGTGGTGTAATGGAAACCTTCGACAATACCCGCCCATTCGTTGCTTCCATGGCCAATGGCGTTGCAGAAGCATCGCTGGAGCGAATAAAAGAACTGTTGGGAGATAAAATTGCACTCGACTACCAAACACCCATCAATAATGTCAAATCGGTGGAGGCAGAAGTATATAAAATGGAGGCAGAACATGAGGCTGCACGATTGCTTACATTAAAGGCAGCATGGATGGCCGACAACAGGAAACCTAATTCATTAGAGGCTTCGATTTGCAAAGCAAAAGCTGCCAGAATCACCAATCAGCTGACATTAAAATGCGTTGAACTCGCCGGATCGTTGGGATATTCTTATAAGGAATTGCTAGAAAAATGGTCGCGAGATTCAAAAATTCTAGATATTTTTGAAGGAACACAACAGATTCAACAGCTCATCATCGCTAGGCGATTGCTAAACAAATCATCTGCGGAACTAAAATAATGGAACGACCGCAACGAAATAAAACGATGATATCATTGCCGGAGTTGATGTTTAAAATTCCGGGAGTAGCGAAAGATTTGCCAAAAATCCTTACCGCCCTATACTATAATTTTACAATACGTCCGGAAACACATATTTCCATCAGCGATGTTTTCAACAAAACCGTACTACGCTATCCTGATAGAAATTGCCTCTATCATCAAGATGACGTATGGACATATAAGTCATTCAATCATTGGGTAAACAGATTGGCTAACCAGTTCTCACAAATGGGTTTCAAACACGGAGATGTGGTGGCAGTATTACTCGAAAATAGACCTGAAATATTGGCTATTTCCATGGCCATGGCAAAAATCGGTTGTGTAGCCGCATTAATCAACACCAGTCAGCGTAATAAACCGCTACTGCATAGTTTCCTTTTGGCAAAACCAAAACTCGTTCTCATTGGTGTTGAGTTGATAGCGCATTTTAATGAGATTGAACAGGCGTTAAGCTTCCCACAGGAAGCGATACAATTAATAAAGCATAAAGATATTTCGTTGACAAATGCGAAATGGTCGTTTTTTGACATGGACTGTCCTTCTCATGATGTTGACGAACCAAAGCCTACAAAAAAGATCAAGGCTAAGGATGCGCATCTTTACATATACACTTCCGGAACTACGGGCTTGCCAAAAGCTTCTGTTATCAGCCATGGCAGGTGGATAAAAGCATATGCCGCCTTCGGGTTGACCTCTTTGCGACTCACTCCTGAGGACATATTGTACGTTCCCCTACCCTTCTTTCATGCAACTGCCATGTTAGTTTGTTGGTGCTCTGTGGTGGCAGGTGGTAGCGCGATCATTATGAAGAAAAAATTTAGCGTCACAGAATTTTGGGGTGACATACACAAATACAAAGCGACTGGTTTTGGCTATGTTGGAGAAATGTGTAAGTACCTGATAAATGCCCCTATACATCCTTTAGAGCATGCTAATACGCTGACAAAAATGATCGGCAATGGCTTGCGTCCGGAAATTTGGAATGATTTCAAGAAGAGATTCGGGATAGCGCAGATTGCGGAATTTTATGCTTCCAGCGAAGGAAATATTGCCTTTTTCAATGTCTTTAATATGGATGCCACCATGGGTTTCACTGTTACAAGCTATGCCATTGTTGCTTATGACCAAGAGAATGACTGCCCGGTACTAAATAAAAGAGGGTTCATGCAAAAAGTACCTGTGAATGGCGTTGGTCTTCTTTTAGGAGAAATCAATGACAGATATCCCTTCGATGGATATACTGAAAAACACAAAACTGAAAAGGCGATACTGAGAAATGTTTTTAGGAAAGGAGATGCGTGGTTCAATACAGGAGATTTGGTGCGAGACATGGGATTCGCTCATACACAGTTTGTGGATAGACTCGGTGATACCTTCCGGTGGAAAAGTGAAAATGTTTCTACAACAGAGGTGGAAGGCATCATCAACCAATTTCCAGGAATTATGGAGAGTATCGTTTATGGCGTACAGATAACGAATTACCCTGGTCGAGCAGGTATGGCAAATCTAATTCTTGAGGAGCACACACTTAAAATCGACCTACAAGCGTTTTACGACTTCATCAAAGATGAACTACCAACCTATGCGATACCCATCTTTTTAAGAATCTCTCATCAAACAGAGACAACCAGTACGTTTAAGTACAAAAAAAGTGCACTAAAAGAAGATGGTTATGACTGTGATAAAATCGGCAAGGAAGTGTACGTCTTACTGGATAGAAAATATCAGAAAGTAACCCCCAAAGTGAGGGACGGAATAAATGAAGGAAAGTACAAGTTTTAATGAGTACTGAGTTATTCGTTTTGTGTACCGAGACATTGATTTGCCAAAATTGCCTTATTCTAAAACCTATAAGTCGCTTTATCTATGCGAAATGACATAGATAAAGCGACTTATAGCACTAGTAAAAAATTACTAACTATTGAAAATCAAATAATTATAACAATATGACTTATAAGATAGTCTACTTGTGTTCTCGTGAAGACACGAGAACATGGAATTAGTTTTTTATTATTAGACTATTCTATAAATCATTTTGTGATTGCTATTGTTTCACATAATATTTCATGGCTTCGGGAATATATGCCTGAAGGTCTGCGGCGCGTTTATCGCTGCTTGGGTGAGTACTCAAAAATTGTGGAGGCTCCATACCACCGGAGGCATTCGACATTCTTTGCCAAAAGGCTACGGATTCATTGGGGTCATAACCTGCCATCGCCATAAATATCAAGCCCATTTTATCAGCCTCACTTTCTTGCAATCTAGAAAAAGGTAGCAAAACGCCCAATTGCGTTCCTACACCGACAGATGTCATGAATATATTTTTAATCTTAGGATCTGATTTCGCAGTTGCAATATCTAATGCGACGGTTCCAAACTGTGCTAACATGCCTTGACTCATGCGCTCATTCCCATGTGACGCAATAGCATGTGCAATCTCATGTCCCATGACTACTGCCAACCCGGCCTCGCTTTGTGTAATGGGTAAAAGTCCGGTATACACGACTACTTTACCACCCGGCATACACCAAGCATTGGCGGTAGTATCATCCTTCACCAAGTTGAACTCCCATTTATAATTAGATACCTGACTACCTAACCCATTTTGGGTAAGGTATTGTCCAACGGCAGCCGCTATTTTATTTCCCACTCTTTTAACCATATCTACCTGCGTACCTGCGCTAACTAAATTCCCTTTATTTTCAGAAAGGTAAGTAGAATAATTAGAAAGTCCCATTTCTGTCATCATACTATCCGGCAGCAATTTCAACTGCTTTCTTCCTGTAACGGCTACTTCACTGCATCCCCATAATAGGAAAACCAATGCTACTATTCCAAATTTTCTCATGACTGTCATTTTTAAAATATATACAAATACTTTGCCTAATTAATTGAACATATGTTAATTCTATATTTCATTTTCACCACCGCCAAGTAATGCCATTTTTTGCGCCATTTTTGCGCCATTTTTTTTCAAAAAGCCTATTAATGCTACATTTATATGCGCCATAAGCTTATGCGCCATCTTTTAAGATATAATAAGTTCCTTTGTTTTGGCTCATCGAAATATATTCTACCTCTTGAGATTCCAAGCTTACTTCTTTAGTCTCGCTTTTGCTTCTGTCATCCTATCTAAGAAACTTTGTTTTATAGATAAACTTGCGGGCAAAAATTCGTAAATAACCTCTTTTTTGTCTCTCAATTGCGTGTCCTCCGGTTTAATAATGGCTACAGCATCATTAAAGTCTTGATTAGAAGAAACTACGCCTAGCTGCCCTTCAAAATAACGGAAGAAGTACCACTCACCACTGGAAGTTTCCAAGTATAAATTGATAAAATCTTTATTCCCTCTATAACCTACTTCCATAAAGCAAATTATCTGTTGATGTACCGGTTTTTTACCCATCAATACCAACCCGGCTTTATCAAAGGATTTAAACGTACCTTCTTCTTTATCAAAAGTAAATTTCAAATTAGTGAGTACAATATTATAAGGGAATGCTGCCGGGATTTGATATACGCCGCCACTTTGCATATTGGTGGCATTCGCAATAGCATCATTCTTTGATGGCGTTAAATTATACAGTGCTTTAATAGTTGTACCGTTATTATAGCTGATGCTTAAATTGCCCGTATTATTTTCTGTAATACCTTTATGAATTTTTGTCCAAAGCGTTTCATCTAAGAAAAAGTCCAGCGCTACGGTAGTATTCATCTCAATATTGCCGGTGCTATTTGTATAAGAAATATCACCAAAGCTCTCTAATTTTACGGGGCTAACATTCAGGTGAAAATCAATCGGACCCGTTGCTTTAATATCCTTTGTATTTTCAGCATAGGTAAGAATGTTGCCATAAGGATAATCACCTTTGATAGTAGCATCTTCTCCAAATTGAAAAGCCTGTTTTTGAGGTGCATATTGCATTACTCCCTGCGACCTAAATATTTCGATGTCTTTTGGAGATTGCTTGGCTTTCATAATTACAGGATATAATTCCAATGCTTCCCTACTCAACACCAGTCCGGTTACCAATGGTTCTTTAAGCTCATTAAAGATGCTATCGATGTCCAATACTGCTCTTTTGAAGTTTACGTCTTGCTTAATAGCAAACCAATCCGAAGAATCTGACAAGAGGTTTACCCTGGCGAATCCATCCAGAACGATGTTTCGTTGTTTGGAATTGAACAATACATTTCCTTTATAGAATACTCTACTATCTATTTTAAACTGCTCATTTTCGTCAATTGAACCACGACCCTGAGCATAGTAATTTATTTTCACATCATCCTTCTTCTTCTTTTCTGCCAATGTATCTACTTTAGCAGTAAACTCAGGAATATTTACCTTTTGTATATCTCCGGTTGGTGTTGTGATGTTCAGCACACCCTTTCCAATAAATTTATTCTTGCTAATAATCTCTATTTCCGCTTCTTTAATAGTGTGGAACAACGTATCTCTGCTCATTTGGAATATGGCATTTTTAAGGTTGCTGAAACGACCCGTTTTATCAATAGTCAGTTTACCTTGATCAGGAATCGCTTTTGAGTCAGCCAGCAATATTTCCGTAACGCCCTCGGCATCCAAAATATTCGTCTCCAAGTCATACTTAGCTGTTTTAGCAGTAAAACTTATAGAATCTTGTGATTTATCCACGGATTGGAAGTAGAAATTATTGTTTGCCTTTTCATTTTGAAAAGTGATAAACTGGTTTTTCATATCCCAATCATACCGCTCAGAATTGGTGATATAGTTATTGGCAGGGAGTTGGGTGATGGTATTCACGTCATTCAAGAGGAACTTGGCAATTCTGGTGTCAAAATTAACGTTTGCATTTACGTTTGTAGTGGTAAAAGCGAAAAGATTAGCGTCATTAGATTTGACTTGAATATCTGCCTTTGGGGTAAGAAATTCTCTTGCTTTAAAATCAATTTTACCGGCAGTCATATTGGCCTTATCCCAACTCAGGCTTCCTGTTCCATACAGATAATCTTTCCCCATGGTGAGGTCACCTTTAAACTCAACCTCATCTCTATACATGGTAAACACATCACCAGTCCTAAATATTTTCATGGAATCTCTCAAAGGATTCCATTTGATAAAACCACCTGTTGTGGATGCTTGGGGCGTGTTATATTGTTTACTTTCTACGATATTAAAAGAATCTAAGTCGGCATATACAGAATCCGGAAATATATCGAATGCGCTGCCATGAACGTAGGCAGATTGAAAATTAAGTACACCTACACCAAACAACCCTGAATTTTCCAGTCTTAGCTTTCCGGTATAATTTCCTTTCCCACCATACATCTTTAGACCTTTGGAGCCTGTATGCATAGTAAAACCAAGGCTTAAATCATCCTGAACCGTTAGTTCCTGCTTAAATGGATCAAAAATACCTGCTGAATAAAAAGTCCCTGGGAATCCAACTGAATCAGTATTAAAAGTATTTAAGCTATCGAATTCAAAAGGTTGCACTAAGAAATAGAAATCTTTCCTTAGATACTTTTCCTTATGCGGATAGTTATCATAATACACATAAGCTGAATCCCTACATACAAAGTAAGGATACTTAGGGTCGTTCTTCCTGCCCGATTTGTTATTATCCAAATCTATGTATAATGTGCCACTTACATTTTGTAGGGCAGTATGGCATTCTATCAATGGAATATTTCCTTGCTGATCGGGAACTTTACCCGGTATCAATATAAACATGGAGTCTACATTTTCAAAATCGAATTGAAATTCACTGTAATCGAATTTCAATTTCTTGGAGTAAAAATTTACCTTCCCTGCGGTTAAAACACCAGACATCGTTATATCTCTATCCTCGCCAATGATGATGGTATCAGAAGAAGGCGTAAATACCACATTCTTTGACTTCGACATTTTCAATTCCTTGACACCATAGACTTCTACTTCTTTTGTTTTTAGGTTTATCTTTCCATGGGTCGTGCGTGCTGTGGAGGTAAAACTTAAGTTGTCGTAATCCATTAAGTTAGCGCCTGCCTTGATATAGTTAAAAGTTTTATCCAAAACTTTTACGAGTCTATTTTCCCTGTCATAGTAAATGAATCCTTCGGCAGTCATCTTAAACAAGATATTTTCTACCTGTGGCAATTTCAATGAGGCATTGATGGCTGACGCAGCTTCATCAGCATCAATTTCTTTTACACCGTACATATCACAGTAAGCCTTTAAAGCAGATAGTGGATCTTTATCGCTGATGCCACGGAATTGCGTTTCAGCTCCTTTTTGATAAAAATTATATGAATCAAAAACTGCAACATTATCAGAAGTCGCACTAATAGAGTTCATTTTTATAAAAGTAGAATCTATATTCCAAGCTAACTGATCGACAAAAAAGTTCATTTGTTGAAAATCGCTTTTAAATGGCAAACGTGCATACAATTGGTTTTCACGACTTAATTTTGCATTTTTAGTGACCATGTCATACCTAAAATTGACAAATGGATGCCAGATAGTTTTATCACCAAACTTGATAGTTGTATTGGCATCATTGGCGAGTACGTCTTTAAATTTATTGATTAAAAATCGCTGTGCTGATATAACCGCCATGGTATCCATTTTAGGTGTATAGAGTATGACAGTTGCCCGCATGGAATCATTTCCTGTGCCGTACATATCACTACCTTCTAATCTAAAGCCACCGATAAACTTGAACTGAGGTGCTATTTTATCTAAAATCATATTATTCTCGGCAGAAGAAAACTGGGGATAAATCATCTTTCCTACTTTTGAATTAAGCAGTTTATCATTGAGTGCACCGTTGATTTCGTTATTAAAATATGGCTTGAGCGTAAGTTTGCCTTCGGGAATTTTCACATCGCTTTCATCAAGATTAAGGGTAAATTTACCAAAAGTATAGTAGGCATCTGTACCATTCAATCCGGCTCTCGACCAATCTATCTTGCCTTTTTCTCCCTCATATATAGATGTCAAAACAGTAAATTTTCCGTTGGTTTCCTGAATGGTCAACGTATCATTTTTTGTTATCCCACTAAGGTTACCTCCATTTAAAGTAAGGTAGGTTTCAAATCCTTGTGGCGTAACTGTAATGGTACCGGAATATTTCCAACCCTTGCTTTTCGTATCATTAATAAATCCATTTGTGTACCAGCTGAGTAGAAATTCATTATAAGCGGAGAATTCTTTGTATAAACCTTTCTTACCTAATTCCATCAGCGATAATTGTGCCTTCATATTGTTGGTGCGCTGAGTTTCATCAACGGAAGATTTCTGTCCTGCGATAATACCTCTGAGAAAAGCATCAAATTCCGGAAATGCTCTTATAGATTTTTGCAATCCGGAATTAGCAATTTTCTTTATCAAATCCTTTTGTTCTGCCGACAATCCGGCATATGTTGCTTTGAAGGCATCGGAAGTTTCTTTAACGTCATCTCTTCCTGTCTTTTTCATAAAATCGTCTACTGCAGTTATAAATGCAGGATCTTGCTCCGGAAAAGAAGTCAATTGCTGTGCGAACCCTTGTACACAAAGAAATATACTGACAAGTATGATAAATATTTTCTTCATGAAAAATGTTTTAGTTTGGAATGATTATTTTTCTCAATGTTATACATACCCAATTATTGCTTTCTGTATAATATGTTGCTATAAGATGATTTTGTTCTGCGACATCTAAAATCATCTTTACATCTTCTGTTAAAAATCCGCTCAAAAGCATATAACCATCATCGTTCAATATTTGTGCCATTTGAGGTAAGTTTTCTAAATGGTAATTGCGATTGATATTCGCGAGGATGATATCATAAGCGCCATCTGAAGGAAGTTTTTCTCCTAATAGCGGCAACACATGCGATGTGTGATTCAGGGCAATATTTTCTTTACAATTCTCGTAGCACCAGCTATCGTTATCAAAAGCAACTATTTCTTTGGCACCCATCATTTCTGCCAGAATGGCCAAAATTCCTGTTCCTGAACCAATATCGATGACGTGTTTATCATTGAAATCTAGATGAGACATTTGCCGTATCACTTGCTCGGTGGTGGGATGGTGTCCCGTTCCGAAAGACATCTTTGGGTCTATGAGTATGGAATAGGTAAAATTTGGTTGCGGAGCATGAAAGCTTGCACGTATTTCTACCAATCCTTCTATGTAAACAGGCTGAAAACTTTCCTCCCAAATCTGATTCCAGTTTTTCTCTTCTTCTATTGATTTGGAAAAGGCTAGTTTTTGGGCTTTTAAATTCGCTTCCACCTCGGACAAGTTTTCTGCTGTTGAAGAGAAATACACCAATAAATTTGTAGCTGTTTCTTCTATACCGGATGCACCCCATTCGAACAATAACGCACTTAACCATTCAGTATCGACAGCATCGTTGAGGGTGATATTGTAACACGATGATATTACCTTGGTCATATCGCCTTAATAATTTGAATAAAATCTTCTGCATTCAAAGAAGCGCCGCCAATCAATCCACCATCTACATCTTCACAACTGAATAATTCTGCCGCATTTTTGGCATTGCAGCTTCCACCATATAGGATAACATGGTACTTGCCAATTTCTGTACCGTAATGTTTTTCTATTTCACTTCTTATCATTCTGTGCATATCCTGCGCCTGCTGTGCTGTAGCGGTTTTGCCAGTACCAATGGCCCATATGGGTTCATAAGCGATGACCGTCTTTACAAATTTTTCTGTTGGCAGTTGGAATAAACCATCGTATAGCTGTTGAATGACATAATTATTGTGATGACCAGATGATCTAATGTCTAAAGGTTCTCCACAACAGAAGATGGGGCGTAAATCATGTGCCAAGGCTTGCTCAACCTTCTCAAATAATATATCTGCGTGCTCTTGATGATATTGTCGTCTTTCCGAGTGACCAATGATAACATACTCACAACCAACAGATTGCAACATCAACGCAGATACCTCTCCAGTGTATGCTCCGCGCTCATGTCGGCTACAGTCTTGAGCACCTATATATAAATTTTCTATTTCAGCAATTTCTGAATAAGCATATTGCAGATATGGAAATGGAGGAATCAGTACAACTTTCTTAGCGTCATGCAGTCCGAGTTCGGCTTTCCTTCCAACTATTTCTTCCATCAAGGTATGCGCTTCCTGATATGAAGTATTCATCTTCCAGTTGCCTGCTACAATTTTCACCCTCATATAATGTTGTTAATATGGTTTCTATGAATCTTTGTTTGTTCAAATATCGCTGTAAAAATCTGTCTTTGTATAGATGTGAGCGGTATTTTTCTTCTTTCCATAACTTTTTCTGCTACTTCTATGGCTTTATCCAGATGGTATTCATCGGATCCGCCCCACGAGAAGGACGGTATATGTTTATCCGGGAAGCCTCCACCAAAGACATTTGCCGAAAATCCTACTACTGTGCCGGTATTGAACATTGTATTAATCCCAGATTTAGCATGGTCTCCCATGATCAAACCACAGAACTGCAACTGGGTGTTTAGCATATCATTTTTTGTGTATTCAAACGCAGTCACAAGTGAATAGTTGTTTTTTAGGTTAGAATTATTGGTATCGGCACCCAAATTGCACCACTCCCCAATAACGGAATTTCCAAGAAATCCATCATGGGCTTTGTTAGCATATCCAAAGAAAACGCTGTTACTAACCTCACCGCCTACTTTACAATGAGGGCCAATGGTAGTGTCACCATAAATCTTTGCACCCATTTTTACAGTAGAGCCTTCACACAGGGCGAAAGGACCTCTGATAATAGCACCTTCCATGATTTCTGCGCCTTTACCGATGAAGATGGGGCCATATTTGGCATTTAGGATAGCGCTTTCTACAACAGCACCTTCTTCAATGTAGATATTATCGGGCTCATAGACAGAATTAGAGAAAGAAAGAGAACCACCATTTGGGTCGATAGCCATGAGATGAATATCTTCCTGAATATATTTACCGTTGAGGGTAAAAATATCCCAAGCATATCTTATTTGATCAAAAATCGTTTTAGTGACAAAAATTGGCCCTTCTACGGGATGGTTGGGTTTTGAGAAGACCTTTTCGGCAAAAGAAGCTATTGGTTTGCCGGATTCGCTGATAAGGGTATGGTTTTCTTTCAGGGTGAGAATATCTTCTACCAGCTGTTCATTTGGGATCACTGAGGCGTTGATATAGATAAAATCATCACCGGAAGGCAAATGGTAGAGATCTTGTAGATAAGGTTGTGTGAGCACACCTGTTTCCTGATTCAGCCATTTTTCCCATTTTTCCTTAATGGTGAGAATGCCCACGCGGCAATCGGCAACGGCACGTGAAAGCGTTAGGGGACGCAAGGTTTCCCACTCTTCAAAGTCTGCTAGTATATACTTTATTTCGCCCATATATCTTATTGAAAATAAATAATTTCGGGAAATCATGTTTCGATAATGCAAAAATAAAAAAAGCCCTGACAAAAATGCCAGAGCTTGTTATTTGAGATATCAACACTTTATTTTTTGCCGTATTTTTTGTTGAACTTATCGATACGTCCTGCGGTATCAACAAATTTCATCTTACCAGTGTAATAAGGGTGGGATAAGTTAGAAATCTCCAACTTCACCAAAGGATATTCATTGCCATCTTCCCAAGTGATAGTATCTGTTGTAAGTGCACAAGATTTACCAATAAATGTTTCATCACAAGAAAAATCTTTGAATACTACTGTTCTATAATTTTTAGGATGGATATCGCTTTTCATCTTTTTGTTATTTACTTTTTAAATATTGCTTGAAATCAAGTTCAAACTTTTTGCGGGTGCAAAGATAGTCAATATAACTAAAATTCCAAAACAATGTTGAAAAGTTGATATTCTTTTTATGTTATCTAAAGTTTAATAGCTAAATTTCTAAAAAATGTTGTATGAGTTGGAGGACGTTAAGCGGAATTTATCTCAAAGATTCGCTCAAAGATGCGGTGGAACAAGCCATTGTTGATGAGGTAAGTATTGGCAATAAAGTGCGCATTTGCATTGGCACCGATTCTCAAGTAAAGGGTTCTATTATTGAATTTGCTACAGTAATTGTTTTTATCCGACCAAAGAATGGCGGATTTATGTTTTTGCATAAAGAACAGGTAACCGGAAAAATGGCCATACGAGACCGCATGATGGCAGAAGTGACCAGATCCATTGAAACTACCTATCAACTACAGGAAGTTTTTGATAAATACGACATCCGTCCGGAAGTACATGCCGATATTAACACCAGTCCAAGTTTTAAGAGCCATCAAGCCCTGCAAGATGCGATGGGATATATTTTGGGTATGGGCTATGCTTTCCGTGCCAAGCCGCATGCTTTTGCAAGCACTAGTTGCGCAAATAAGGTGTTATAATTTAATGTAATATTGCCAACCTCGAGGGTTGATATTATAACAATCTATCGCTTATTCGTATTGAATATCAGTTATTTATATCAATATACAATCATTCATAGCGGAAATAATCAGCCAACCTCCGAGGTTAAAAGAGGCCTTTGTCCTTCAACTGCCAACTAATTGGTTCGACACCGTTTCTGATGAGATATTCATTTGCTTTGGAGAAATGCTTACATCCTAAAAAGCCTGTGTGCGCAGAAAATGGGCTTGGATGCGGTGCTTGGAGAATTAAGTGTTTAGTATGGTCAATCTTTTCAGCCTTTTGCATGGCGAATTTCCCCCACAACATAAAAACTAAGTTTGATCTTTTTTCTGATAGGGCTTCTATGGCAGCATCGGTAAAATTCTCCCAACCTTTGTTTTGATGGGATGCCGCCTGATTTGCTTGCACTGTAAGAATAGCATTTAACAAAAATACGCCTTGATTTGCCCAATCTTGCAGATTACCGTGATTGGGTGGTTTACAGCCTAAGTCTGTTTCTAATTCTTTATAGATATTTACAAGGGAAGGGGGTGGTTTCACGCCATATTGTACAGAAAAGCAGAGTCCATGCGCCTGACCCTGTCCATGGTAGGGGTCTTGCCCCAGAATGACAACCTTAACCTGTTCGAAGGTTGTACTATTAAAGGCATTAAAAATAAGTGAACCCGGCGGATAGATCGTTTTACCTTGCGCCTTTTCTGCTTTGATGAAATCAAATAATGCTGGAAGGTAAGGCTTGCCAAACTCCTCCTTTAACGCATTCTTCCATGAATTTTCGAGTTGCACTTGTTGAAATAAATCCATAAGGATAATTTAATTTGCGAAAAATACGGAAAATTAGATATATTTGCGCCCGCAATTGGTCGCGTAGCTCAGGGGATAGAGCAACTGCCTTCTAAGCAGTCGGTCGCACGTTCGATTCGTGCCGCGATCACGGTGAAAATCAAGCGGTTAGGTTCTAAAAAATCTAACCGCTTTTTTTATGCACAAACATTGCACAAACAAAATGCGGCTCCATGTGGAGTAATATGACCTTATACCGCCTTTTTCAAATAAATTCCGAACGAGTATTTGGATATTCCTCCCCCTTTTTCTATCTTAGAAGTATGAAACCTGAGAACATAATCTGCCTTGAATCTGATGCTTTTCGCAAGTTAATTGATTCTCTTGTGGTGTACATTAAAAAAGAACACCATATCACTCATGACAAATGGATTTCTGGTGACGAGGCAATGAATCTTTTAAACATTTCCAGTAAGACGACCCTCCAACAACTACGAGACGGTGGTAAGATTCGTTTTAGTCATCCCATGCACAAGGTAATACTTTATGACCGAGACTCTATCATAGAATATATTGAATCGCATGCAAAAGAAACATTTTAGGTATGGAAGATGTACGAAATGAAATTGAATATTGTGATGGTTTTAATAAAGCGTATTGGCTATTCCAATTTGACCGCGACCTTGCAAATACGTTCCTTAAAAATGAAGTTGCAAAGCACACTGATTTTTCAATTGGATTTACTGAAGGACTTCAACAAGCATTCTTTGAAAAGGACTTAAATGAGTTTGAGCGGTTGAGGAATCTTGACCATGAGAATGAACAGGGAATTGAGAGATAAAAAAAAGACTGCCTTGTGAAAGACAGTCTAACCCGTATAGAAAAGTTTAGTAAACCTCTTCATCCTTAATAAACTCCATTGTTGCACCATACATGAACACCATTTCAATTAATTTCTTAATTGCCTCTGGTTTATTTTTTGAAACCTTAAAGCATTTGCAATATTCTTCAGTTTCTGGCTCTCTAATTAGGTTTTCAATTTTTATTCCCATCGTAAGAAGAAATAAGTCTGGACTACCACTTAATGGTTTAGAATTTACCTTGATTACATAGTTTTCGGGTATTTCAATTTCTGTTATATTTTTCATATTAAATTTTTTATTAATACTATTATATACCAAAACAAAAGTTTTGTCAAGTAGTTAAAATACTGTTTAAAAAAGGTATATTTGGGATATAAAGACTAGTAACATGAACGAAAAAGAGAAACACATCTACAATCATTTTCTTGTTCTCATTGATGAAAGTAAAGACAGGAATGTTAGAAAAGAGCACACCCGAAATATTTTAGAGTTAATAATTGACGACCTATTTGAATCTGATACATCAGTTAGATTTCGGGAAGTATTTGCTGAATTAAATAAACTAAGGGTTATTAGGGACAGAAATGATGTTCTTGATTTTGATACCCAAAAGAAAATTATAAATTTTTTAGTATATAACGTAAAATTATTACCCTTTAAGTTTATCGCTTCAACTTATTTTATTTGGGATGAAACATCAAAATTTTCCTCCCATAGTAAAACGAAAAATATTGATTCTGAAGAAATACATGTTTATGCCCTTATAGCGTGTATTATCCCAATTATCATTTGGTTTTTACGAGACAAATCGCACGAATCCGACCTGTATAAATTAATGCAATCTCAAAAAAAGAGCTTCTTGAATGCAGAAAAAAACATCAATAGCCAAAAGTCTGAAACACAACCAATAGCGCAAGAAGTTCCCAAAAAGAAAGATATAGTAAAGTATCTCTCATATGCTTGCAATATTGTTTTATTAATAACTACAATATTCTTATTACAAAACTTCAATAAGAATAGACAAAGGGCGAACCAATCATTAAACACACCAACTGAAACCTTTGAGGATACTACACCGCACCAACAGGTTGAGATACGGAATATTAATACAGGTACTGGAGATAATTATAATACCGAGAAAGGCGATATTACTATAGATAAATAGGGAACAAAATGAAGACTCGCTTCCATCTTCTCTTAGTTCTGTTGATGAACATTCCTTTTGTTGGATTTGCGCAACAAGCACCAAATCCGAACAATAATTTTCTTTTTTCACCCATTGACCTTCTCCTTAAATCATCAAAGACTATCGCGCCTCCTCAAATAAGAAATCTTTCCATTAATGGCAATAATTATAATACACAAGATGGCAATATAGTTATCAATCAACAGGTATATAATACTATTACTACACCTGCATTTGGCTATAATCAAAAAAGTACTATAAATAATCTCGACAATATTCTCATAGAAATTCCCAAGAATATTAATACTAGCAAAGAAGAAGTGGCATGGATTGAAGAACAAACGATTCAGTTCAAAATAACTAAAAATAACTAATATTAGTCTGTAGCTAACTGCAAATACTTTGTTCTAACTCCCTCATTTAATACTTCATTTTACATTTACGGAATCAAAATTTACATTATGGATTTTAGGTTCATTACATACTACTCTTATTTCTCTTTACCACCATTTCATAATGAAACCATTTTATTATGTAAACGAGATACAAAAAAACCGGATAGAAGTTTATTTTTCAATAAAAATCGATCCGGTGGGCTTGCAAAAATCACCAGCCAAGTATGGTACAGTTTGACCGCTACTACCATACATTGCTACAAATGTAGCAATTTTTTGGCACTTTGGGACAAGCCTCAGAACTATCTTAGCAAGTTTTTGAGGTCTTGTCTATACTTTTTATCCCCACAAGCTCCACCGGGTCACAACCAATCTAACTGTGACCACTATGAAAAAGTTATTCTTACCTTATGTCAGACTGAATGCTGATATTCAAGACATTCCGTATTCACCAAGTTGCGTAAGCTATTGCGACTACGCCACACGATTAATAGTAGCCGCATTAGAAAATGTCGTTAAAGGCAATTCTGAAATAGCAGGTTCTATTCTTATTATTACACAAATCCCAACTCTACAAGACTTCCGTGGTCATATAGGTGACCATATAAACACCCTTCCTTTATTGCAGTATTTAAAGAATGAACTGGTTGCCACATCTAAGGAATTTTTGGCAAACCATTGTAATGTATCTAAAGAGGACATCTCATTTGATTTTAACCTCGGAACTATTAAAATTCAAGTTCCGGGAAAACAAAAACCAAATATTGAAGACTGTTACAATCATATTAGAAAACACAGATAACAAAAATTCAATTCACCCACCTTTAAAACAACCATCATGTCACTATCACTCATTTTCACCGAACAAGAGCTCACTCAACTCCGTGACCCGAACAATGACAATAAAACAGTCTATGTTCGCTATGGACGGGATGAAACGGAATACTACTACATCACCAGTATTGATTCCCACGGTCATATCTATGGATTCAATAGCACAGAACAATCCTTCGGACATATTCATGAGATTGAACTCTGGTCTCGGCTATCCATGAAGCAACCTATCAAGCCATTTCCTTTGTCACGCATCACCAATGAAATAAGGTTTAACAACACCCTAAAAGGGTTCTACGATATGTATCAGGACTATAAACAGGGAAAGGAATCAAAGGAAATAAAAGAAACAGAGCAATTGATACCTACCGAGCCATCAGAAAAAACGGAGCCAACCACACTCGATATAGTTGAATCAACAGAGGAATTCGATACTCCCATCCCGCAAAAGGAAGTGGAGCAACAAGATAAAGAAAAAGACTTTGAAACACTTCGCGAACATCATGCTTCACAAGAAACAGAGTTTTTAAGTAGATAACAGTGAAAGAATACATACCATTAAAAAACATTAAAAAATATAGTCATGAAATTAATATCAGATGATTTAATACGCAGGTTTGCCGAAATAGGCGACCAATCTCAAGTAGAAGACCCCATTATTGTCGCAAAATTCTTCGACCCAACGTCTTCTGCAACATGGTATGCATCAGCATTTGATCCAGAACGCAATATTTGCATGGGTTATGTGACCGGACTTGCATATGATGAATGGGGAAGTTTTAGCATTGACGAATTGGAATCTTTAAAACGACCATTTGGGCTTACCATTGAACGAGATACCTCCTTTCACGAAAAGACGTTTGCTGAACTAGAAAAAGAACTTACCCCTGAACATAAAATTCCCGAAACATCTCATTCTCATCAACAGGGACTAGAGGAACTAAGGAAATACCGAGAAGACAATCACGATTTATCACATTAAATATTTTTCACCCTTAAAAAAGATAATCATGAAAGCATTATTTAAAACACAGACATTGCAAACCATACCGGAACAGGTACAAGCACACATCAATGGAATTGATAGCGAGTGCAAAAACTTTATTGAAACCAACGTTAAACGTTTGGCGAAATCATTAGGGCAGGACAACTTACCACCATCAAACACGCTTCAACCCTATACCAATGAGATTGACGCGTTTTTTGATACAAAAATTACCACTGCAAACATTTTTTTACAAGGTTTGACGGAGCATCACGACGAACAAGCAACCGATGATACAATTACTGAAAAGAAAGAAATCATTGAATCCCTCAAAAAGCACTTACGGAATACAGAAGAAGAGGTTCATGATATTACCATTGAACGTGATGTCCATGCACACCGAACCTATACAATACTATTATATGTTTTTGGAATCTTTGAATCCATCTGGGTATCAAATGTTCTTACATTCCTTGGCGATTCTACCTTGATTGTACTCATTGGTGGATTAATCGTTGCATTTTCATTGGTAATGTATTTTAAATATATTACGCTCCACGTTAGAGATTCAAAACACCTACCGTGGTATCAAAAGGTGGTGATTCCAATATTTTCACTGGCAGTCCTTGTTTCGATTGGATTGCTCAGGTATATTCAAATCCAAATTAGTGCAAGTGAAACGGAAGTGCCGAACATACCGTATGCAAATAACCCCTTTGTATTTGGGGTTTTGAGCGCACTACCTGCAATCGCAACTATTCTCATTACCCACCGCTTCATTCTATCTTCCGATGAAAAGAAGAAAAAACGACAACATGATACCCTTTCACAAGAGATAGCGGATATACAGTCTCGCATTGCACAGCTTACCCAAGAAGTACATCACTTACTTTCACAGAAAAAGACCGCACAAACGACCGGGACACAATTGGCAAACTATACACCACAAATCCATGCTCACATTGAATCATATCGCAAGCAGGCATTGTCGATATTTGTCACAGAAAACATGCGGTACAGAACCTCTCGTGCCACACCATTCAATGGGTCACTCTCATCCATCGCTTTTCTTTCTCTCGGCGTATCAGGGCTTCTTAGTGCTTGTAGTCCACCGAAACCAACTGTCGATGAAAATCATGTGGCCATTACGGTTGCAATAGACATTACCGATACGGAGTCATATCAGACAACTGCCCGTGATCTACTCGTACACACCATTGCCGACCACCCCATGACGGATGCCTTTACCATTACCATTCAAAGCCTTTCACAGTATCACGTCAATGAACTACAAATCTTTACCTTACCCAAAGAATCATTCCTTCTTGGCAATGAGTATAAGCGGAGAAAGAAAGTAGAGCACATGGTTGACGAGGTAGATCAGGCTATTGCACTCGTATATCAAAAACAAGGAAAGAAACAGAGGTCGAACTTGTTTGCACCACTGATTACAGCAGCTAATAGACTTGCACAAACCAATGCAGCTACACAACACTTAGTAGTCATTTCTGACCTTGCTGAAAACGGCACGTTTAGCTGCTATAAAAAGTCTGACCTGCGCATGCTCCAACAGAATCCGGAAGCGGTAGAAAAGCTACTCCTCAAGGGAACAAACGCATTACATTACCCCCACCTGACCGTCCATATCTCGCATCAACCACGTTCTCAAACAGACGATGAGGTGTATGCTATCATGGCTCAATTTGTAAAGGATTTTTTTGAAAAGCAGGGAGCAACAGTAGAGATAGGTGCAACATTGTAATTAGCAACACTCCAAACGCAATCAGATGGAAAAGAAAGAAAACATTGGCTGGAAGATTATCACACAGATATTCCTCATTTTCTGGAAGTTCTTCCTCATGCTCCTCTTAGTAGCAAGCAGGGTACTTATTATGATTCTTACTACCATAACCAATATGATAGAAAAGTACTTACACATTCAACACCAAAAACTATAACTATGGGATTTTTTACATCACTTATTCAAGAAGGGTTATTTCACCTAAACAAAGGATTAGATTCCGTTAATAGGGAACTCATACCGCCAGAAACCGATCACGGCTATCACGAAACCTTTATCGAGCCCAAAAAACTCTTAGGAACAGGAAAAGACCATCAATCCTTTAGTCCAGACGGTGAACAGTTTCTGCCTACAAAGACGGCAAATATACTTGTTACCGGAATTTCAGGGTCAGGAAAATCAAGTGTATTTTCTTCTGGCTCACTGATGAATCTGAACAACAATTATGTCGTCCTCGATCAAAGCGGGGAATTGCGGGAGCGTTTTTCAGGTTACTTTTTAGAACATGGCTTTATTGTAAAGACGGTTAATTATTCAGATTGCACAGTAAGTAGCGGCTACAATCCGCTTGCACGCATTTCATCTGTTACTGATATTCATAAAATAGCTCACCAAATCGTACACCAAGCACTTGGTAACGAATCTGAAAAATTTTGGTCGACACAAGCGGAAAATCTCATTGTACTTTTTGCACGTGCGCTTATGTATCAACCACAAGAATTTTTCAATTTAATTAATGTGCAACGATTAGTTGAATTACTGAGCGCATCACCGCCTGTAGTGGATCGAATTATACTTGAAACACGTAATGAAGAGATTATCAATCGCTATAAATCTCTGTTATCCTATGATACCAAGCTACGGACGAATGTCATCGCATCCACGCTCTCCTGTTTACAACCCTTTACTGACCCCATGATGCAAAAAATATGTTCAACCGATACCTTGGAACTTGAACGAATACGAGATTCAAAATACATCTTGTTTGTCCAAGCAGGCGTGTTACATGCATCCTATTACAGTGCTATCACCAGTATCCTCATCCGACAACTCATGAATATCATTATGTCAAAACTCTATGAACCACATGAGCGAAGAACACTTTTTCTGTTAGATGAATTTCCAACCCTTTATATCCCAGATATCGACATCATCATATCCAATATCCGGAAATACAACAATTCATCACTTGCGATTATGATTCAGTCATACAGCCAGTTAGAATCAAGGTATTCCAAAGCCATTGCAAAAACCATCATTACCAACTGTATGGCTCGGCTCTATTTTGGCGCAGGACTTGATTATGAAACGGCATCACAGCTTTCACAAGAATTAGGGCAATATTCCTATCAAGAAGGGACGAAACAGGCATTGCGACATCTCAAAACCGCAACAGAAATTAGGCAATGTTCAGCAGACACCGGACTCTTGATCTATGGTAATTACCAGCCCATGGTAGTCCCGCTTCGTCCGTATTATACACAACCTATGATGATGCATACGCTTCGTCAAACAAAGAAGATTCTCAAACCGGAACTCTCTCTCGAACCCGTAAAATTTATTGGAGAATAATGAAAAAGACAAGAAGCAACAGTCAATTGTATCAGTATTTACAGGATCATTCCGTAGATTTTTCCGATACGGAGGCTGTTGCTCTCTTGAAAAAAGAGTTCTATAAAAAGTACGACCGAACACTCAAACAGCGTAAACGACAAGAACACCGGGTTATTACCATCACTATTCCCACCACTCTCATTCACCATGTGAGAGCACGAAGCAGGGAACAGGGAAGCACTATTCCCACCTATATCAAACGGCTCATGACCGCAGATTGTAGAGACACCACACTCTTTGAACAAACCAATCTCTATCGGGAGGTTATCCTCCAATTGCAGATGTGCAGCAACTCCCTTGATACCCTTATCGAGAAAGATTCCACCCGATGGTTTAAAAACACCCATTATGACGAACTCAAAAAAGCCTTACAGAATATACGTCAATTGGTGGAGATAAAGAAAAAATAAAATTTTTCTAAAATAAAAATGAAAAACTATGATCATTAAAAGCCTTTCACGACAGGGAACACGGCGGTCAACGGTTAAACAACTCCTGACCTATATCCTCACAAAAGACAAGCACACCCTCCTTGTTACCCATAACCTTACAGGAAACTCACTCGATGACCTCACCGATGCCTATATGGAAAATGAACAGGGAAGAATCTACCACCGCACCAATAACACCCTCGTCATGCATGAAATACTGTCAATGCATACACTCGATACCACCCATCTCTCAACCACAATGCTCCGCCAGATTGCCCAAGCATACATCAACCGCCGCTCTCCCCACGGACTTGCCGTTGCTGCTGTCCATCACGACACACAATCTGTCCACATTCACCTTGCTATCAGTGGTATAACCCTTACCGGAAGAAGTACTCGTATTTCACAACAAACATTCAGCACCATCAAACACGAACTCCAAGAACGATTCCCTGAACTTACCCATAGCAAGGTAGCCCATGGTAGTCGAATACCTACCAAACGTGAAAAGGAATATCACCTCACCAAACGAACACGCTCAGAAAAAGAAACCCTGAAACAACTCCTTGAAACCCTTTTTCACCAATCAACCACACGACACGACTTTTATGAACGCATCAGACAACAGGGAATGGAACTCTATTCCCGCAATGACACCGTAACCGGAATTATCGGAACAAGAAAGTATCGCTTTACCACCCTTGGATTTGGCAAAGAAAGGATGCACACCCTCGACCTGCTTCACGAATTAGGAAGCATACGAAAACAGAGAACACTCTCTCACGACCATGAACGGGAATAGCAGAAGTTGACGAAATTTGCATATTTGCTAGTATATTCTTGATCGACTTTTTTCATAGCGTACTTTCCGTCCCTTTCTAAGGGGCGGTTTTTTCATGTTCCACACCTACCAATTCTGTAATGGAAATTCCTAATCCGTCTGCCAAAGAACACACAATATCAAGTGATGGATTCAACTGCCCCCACTCAATCCGCTGTAATGTCTTTTTATCAATATCTGCTCTATCAGCCAACTGTTGCTGACTGAATCCTTTTTGTGTCCGCTTCGTTTTCAGATGATGACGAAACGCTTGCAGATATGCTGTATTCTTCACCTACCAAAGGTGGCAAGGTTTAAAAAAATAAATGGGGTACAATATGCACCCAATTGAAAAATAGTTATATCTTTACCCCATTCATTCATTCTTAAACGCTATCACTATGAAAAAATTAGTAATCCTTGTCCTATCCGTGAGGCTCTTGTACGGATGTTCCTTACTCAGTTCCTCCCAAAAAACAGCACCACCAACCCTCAAAGCTGCATCCTTTGACTATGCACCATCACAAACAACTACCTCTGCTCAACCCATCAAAATCGCAATCATCAATCCTTCATTTGCAAAGAGTTTCGCCGAGGGAAACCAAGAACCCTTTGTAAGCTTTAGCAAAAGCATGTCGAGCGACTTTGTCGAAATCGTGAGTGCCCGAGGCTTCCAGTACCTTGGACCCCTTGGCTCGTATGATGAAATGGTGTATAACGACAAAAAATCAACCGATCTCGTCCTTGAAACAGAAATCGATGTTACCGTAACTCCCATGCCCCTCAAATACAGAACCGTCACCAACTATGCAACCGGAGCAAAAACATATCATTACTATGCAGATGGAACCGCAACCATCACCGGAAAAGTAAACCTCTCACTCTCTGAACCTTTCACCAAAACCAAAGTATGGGTCAAGAGCCTTCCCATTACACCTACCTCATTCACCGCTAAAACCCTTGAATATTACACCAAAGACATCCCACTCACTGACCCGTACCTCTACAACGCACTCGTTACAGCACTGCAATCCATTTACGCCAGTTCCATGCAACTGGCATGGAATCACCTCGAACCCGAAGAACTATCGGCTAAAAAACAAGAAGCCACCGAAATCAAAAAGAATTCAGGATTTATCAAAAACTAACACTATCACTATGAACACAACAACATTACACACCGTCCTTGGGATACTTTCCCTTATCATTGGCATCATCGGACTTTTGGGCTCATTCATTCCATGCTTTGGCGTGTACGCCATCTATGCAGGTATCATTGGGCTCTGTGCCGGAATCGGGGGCATCATTGCCGCCAAGAAAGCACAACTCGGCATGGGACTTGCAACCGCAGGCATTGTCCTTTCATTACTAGCAACCGCAATCTCCCTATGGCAAATGAAAGTAATCATGTAAGAAATTACCGTTTGATCAACAGCATGCTCGCCCTCTTTTTGGCGAGCATCTTGTTGTATAGCCTCATCCATTCACCCCACTTGTCATATCCCATGCGTTGCTTAAACACTTCACCCGACTGTCCCTCCTGTGGCATGAGCAGAGGATTTTCATCTATGATACGAGGAAACGTTTCACAAGCATACTCTTACAACCCTCATACACCCCGTCTCTTTTGGTTTACAAGCATCCAACTCTTTATCCGCATTATATTCATGGTTCTTTCTGTTCCACCCCACAAACAAGGACTAAACTGCCGTATTGTTCTTGATTCTCTTAGTTCAATGCTTTTGTTTATTTGGGCGGTGTGGGGGATGGGGAGGAGGTAATAAAAAACCACCCACGAAAGGGCGGTTTTGGCAAAGAGAGTTACCTGCTTATGGCAATGTACGCAAACGGAAATGCAGTCTAACTTCCCTCATTGTTATGCCAATTTTTTGGATTCCTTTGATTTCTAGCACTTGATTATATGTCACATACAGTACATTTTGTCTTCCAAAAAACCTCTTGAAATAGCTTGATAAACGATAATTTCTGTTCATAACTTTTTCTTTTCACATTACCATAACGCAAATTTGAGCGCAATACCTCATTGTAAATGTTAATAATTATAAATACTAAATAATTGATTTTATTATAATTATATAAAGAATGAAATAGTCAAAAATGACACTTGTTGATAAAATAAATTTTACTTTTAAAATAATAATACAATCTTCGTTATAACAATGTCATAATTTTGGTTCATTTGTTTTATATTTGCAGTCCAATTTTTGAATTTAACCTAAAACACCCAAGGTTATGATAAGCCACATGAACACAGAGCTGACAAAATATCTATTTAAAAAGATAAAAACTGATGACTATAAATCACAGGACTATCCTGATATTGATACTACAAAACAAACGAATCTTGTTTATTACAAAGTACGTGGAAGTATTAGGTTACTCTTAAAAAGAGTACTAACTCCTTTTGATGTGCAGAAATTAGCAAACAAAATCCTTTCTAAAAAACTACCATAAAATGTCAGAGATTCAACAAAGACCCAAAGAGTTTGTAAAACTCTTAGAAGATTTTAGTGCATTATATTTACGAGTTAAAGAAAGGGTTTTACTTGCGGAAAATTTTTATGGTTCGGTTATTCTTGATACAATAAATGAATTAAGGAACTCATTTGATCATATAATGAGAGCGACACTCTCTCAGGACTTTGAACTTGCGAAAAAAGAAATTTTAAGAGCAGAATCACACCTTTTTAGAGTCTCTTTTGATTGCTATGAACTTATCGGTCTTTATGTTTTCGACGAAATAGAAAAATTACTTCGTCCTTATACCTATGATATTATAAATGCTGTTATACCCACTTATTATCCAACCATTCGACCTCGATTGACGAAATTAAAAATTGAGTTAACAAATTGTAGAAAAAATAAGATTAATCCAATTACGGGTGCAAACATGTTTGAAGAATATGAAAATGCTGTCGTAGAGTTATTGGATATTTTAACGACAGTAGAAACAAGTATCCCTGAGCTTATAAGAAACAATAAAATAAAGAAAGCGGAAAACCTAAAGTGGCTCATTATAATTCCGATAATAATAGGGATTACAGTATTTTTTGCAACTTGGGGATTTGCTAAATTTCTTGATAAATCTTCTTTAAAAGAAGATAAGAAGGAGTTACCTACCCAAAATACTAGTAAGTAAAAACCGCCCTCCCGGACGGTCAAAACATACACAACTGCGTTCCCTGAACATTCTGAACAGGTGGATTACTCACAAAAGATTCTTTCATCACCCGTACCCGATTCCTGTTCCAAAGCGGTGATTTCTCTTTCTCCGTAATCCGAAAAATACCAAAGGGAACGAGTGACGTACGGTAACTCACCACAAAATCATCAGGATTCAGTGCATCAGCACACATCACCTCTGCACCAAAGATACCATTCAAAAACAGATTCAGTACCGTCATCTGTACACATACCACATCAATATCAATACCATAATACACATGGTGATTACCAAACGTTTGTGCATGTGCAACAAGCATTCTTCCAGCACCACAACAAGGATCAAGTACGTGCTGTGGTGTTTCATGTTCAGGCACTACACAATTCACCATGAACAGGCATACAGGGTAAGGAGTAAAAAACTGAGCCGCACCCTTCCTGTACAAATGCTGTTCATAGAAACTTCCCAGAACATCATTTCCACTACCACTTCCTTGCTGTTCAGTCATTTCAGCAATCAAACAAGCAAGAAGTGTAGGGAAGATATCCCGTCCCTGTTTATACCGTGCAATGATAGAAAGATACTCATCTTCATAATGAGATTTCCCTGTAAGTGGATTCTGCGCACATGCACACAGACACAGTGTCAAAAAGTCGTGAAATACTTTCTGTAAATCATGACGATACCCCATTGACAGGAGTGTTTGGTGGAATGTTGTTTTCATACCCATTGAATTAAATGAACAAATCAATGAATATGATACACCCTCTTTTCTATATGAATATGTGGGAAAATTCACAAAAAACTGTCCCTTAAAGGATTGCAAAGGAATTCCTTTGCCAAGAGTGCATTCTGACAGGAGTATCTACGGACGGTCAGAATGCAATCTTGCTTTCATATAAAATATAGTACGAATTATAATTTATCTCATTATTAGGAAATGTAACTTATTCCTTTTAACTTTATCATATAAACCTACATGGAACTATTATTAAGTCAGGCAAAATACACCAAGCCAATAATTTTTCACATTTATATAGTTCAGCCATCTTTGAGTAAAAAAAATGCATCTAACGACATTCTGTTACTATTGGGAAACGTACATCACTATCTAGCAACCGTGGGAAATGTAGAATTAAAGGTTTATTGTAGTCATTAATAAGTGGAGGGTTAAATCCCCACCCCCGAAAACCCCTTACTCGGCACACCATCAATCATCATTGTTAAATAGATATGACGATTGGGAAGTTCCATAAAGTCAGTATCAGAAAACAACGGTTTCATTTCCTTTGCCCAGATACTCGCATCATGGTGTCCAACACGGAAGATAACCTTGGTTCCAACGTTTCCAATAATAGCATGGAAGATATCCGGTTCAAGTTGTTTCGTATATTGATGCGCCAGTACCATACCAATCTTAAATTTCCTCAGTTCAGAGAGCATATTCACCAATGAAAGAGACGTATAGTTATGAAATTCATCAAGGAAGATATGAAAGGGTACTCGCTTCTCTAGAGGAGTATCTACCCGTGAAAAGGCAGCTGTAGTTATCGCTGTTACCAGTAACGCTCCAAGAATATGAGACACATCAGCACCCAAATGACCTTTTGAGAGGTTAATTAAGAGAATCTGCCCTGTATCCATAACAGAGCGGAGTGAAATCGTTTCTGTGTTTTCAATAAGGAGTTTGCGCACAATGGGATATCCCAATAACGCTCCCACTTTGTTATAAATTGGCATGAGGTCATACGGCATATATTTAGGAAACTCTTTAATCCAGAAGTCTTGTACTGTTTCACTTTCCACATACCGTAGCGCATTATTTCGATACACCTTATCTTGTAACATATCCAAGATATTTTGAAAGTTTGCCTGAGGTTGGTCAAGGAGTGCCAGTAAGGTATAGCGTAGAATATGTTCCAATTTCACACCCCATGCATCCTCCCAGAGCTTCTTTAAAATATCGAGTATGCCTGCTGCTACCAAGGCTCGTTTTTCGTATGATACCTTCCGTAGTGGGTTATATCCCAAGGTGCAGGAATGATTGGTTGCATCGATATATACCAATCGGTGGCGTTCTGATTCTGGAATACTGTGGAGTACCTGTTCTACTAAATCGCCATGGGGTTCAAGTAAACAACACCCTCGTCCGTGGATGATGTCTTGGGTGATAAGGGTTTTAATCATGGTTGATTTACCAACGCCGGTTTGTCCGAGTAAGTACATATGCAGTAATCGATCGTGTTGGTGTATGCCAAAGACCCGATTGTCATTTCTGAAATTGGTGTATGCGAAGTAAGAGATGTGGGGGTTGAAGGGGTGTTGCATTAGTGGAGTATTGCAGGTTTTGTGGGGGAAGATAAGAGGGAATTTTCCAATAGAAGAGTCAGTAATTATTCTATATTTTCCAATTCATCTGCAAGTTTTGCACATCGTTCTATCTCTTGGAGGAGTGCTTCAAAAATTTCCATTCTTTCAGGATTGGTTCGAACTTTTTTACTCTTTGTCCGCATAGAGGATTTTTCGACAAATTTTGTGTCAATTTTGCCAAATAAGCTATATATTTTAAGCTTTTGGCTGGTTCGAAAACCATCAGATTTAGAATATAATAGGTTGTCACTCAAAAGTATCTTTTGAAGTATTTTTCGTTTCTCAGAATTTCCTTGTAACCATGTAATATATGGTGATTTAAAGGGTTTGAACGCCTTATCAACCAATGGTTCGAACTTTTTAATATCCAATGGTTCCTTTTTAACAATGTGAGCTTCTAATACGATTTTCTTATTCTGTAATTTCAATAATTGCTCCTCATATATTTTGATTAATGGACTATTCACGTTAGAAGCTATCATTTTTACTAATCCAACTATCTCAATATCAATACTATTTATAAGTTGAATATTCTTTTGTTGTTCTATGGTCTGTATTTTCTCATGACAGGTAATTTCTTTTAAGATAAATAGCTTAATAAGCTTCATAACTGTTTCATTAGGGGTAAACGTTCGAATATATTCCAAGAAATGCTCGTGTACACTCCTTTGTGCAATACTTTTTCCTTTAAATTCGCATGATGGGGTAGCGCAACGATAATAGGGATGTAATTCACCTGTCCTACTTTTAGACCATGAGGCTGTGAATGGACGATTACAAAATATGCAATTAATAAATCCACGTAAAGGAAAATCATGACTAAAATCTTTTCGAGTCCGCTGAGGCAATCTTTTATGTAAGCGTTCCTGTATTTTCTGGTAGATATCGAGGGAAATAATTGGTTCGTGAACTCCTTTGGTACGTTGGATATTCCATATGGAATATTCTAGATAACCTGCATAAACAATATTGGAGAGCATATTGCGTGCGGTATGATACTTCACCACTTGTCCTTTACACTTATGCTTGTTAGCTGTGATATACTCTGCTACTTCTTTGATATGATAAAACTTCCCCATAGCAAACGCTGTAAAGGCTTCTTTGATAACAGTGGCATCTTTTGGTTCAATTTCAAGAACATGACCACCATAGACACTACTTTTAACGTATCGATATCCAAGTGGGGGACGAGTGAAGCAAAAGAGACCACGAGCCATTCTCGCTTTCATTTTTTGGATAGTTTGGCGTTTATTTTGCTGTCGTTCAAGTTCACCTTGTGCCGCAATAATGGTTTCAATAAAATTACCCTCTGGCGTTTCCTCAAAGGTAAAATTGAGGCATTCTGGTGTCAAATCACGTATTTGAAACTCAGCCCTTAATTCCCAATGAAACTTAACATCACGAGCGAATCGTTTAAGGTCATCAAAAATAACTACATACGGTTGTTGATATTCGTCCACGTATGCTAAAAGCTCTCGCATTGCAGGGCGATTCATAAAGTCACCACCACCAGAATATGAATCCTTAAAGGTGGCTATAACCTTATATCCTTTTGTTTTGGCATATTCTAAACAACGTTGTTCTTGGCTACCAAGTCCACCTCCATCCAGTTGCTGCCTTGAACTGACACGGCAATAAATAAGGGCTTGTGGGGTAATATTCATATAGTTTTACATTATTAGGCTGATAATAGATTTAGTATAACATATCAAAAAATCAAGATTTTTCATCAAAAAGAGATGGATGCTTGTAGTATGCGGCAATCAATGGATAAGAAAAACATTCCAATGCTTCACTAAGGGAATTGATGTGCTCCTGACTATACCCTAAAGCAAGAAGCCGTTCGGTTTCTTGTTTTATTTGTTGTTCTATTTCTTTTTCATAGCGCAGAAGTTCTTCCATATCATGACACTACAGGTCATACTCTTTTTCAATAAGTGGGAAAGTTCATGTAATCCTGTCGGTTACATCTCTCTGAAATCTCCCACATATTCATTTCTACCACTGTTAGATACTGTGGTGATATGTCACTCGATCACACCACACCCGTACCCAATGAATTCTTTGATTGGATTCCATACCTCACACACGCAGAATTGCGGGTGCTTTTACTCGTGATTCGGCAAACGTATGGTTGGATAGATCCTGCAACAGGGAATCGAAAAATAAAAGACAGGCTTACTTATGACTTCATTATTAAAAAGACAGGGGTCTATCGGACAATTCTTTCTGAAACAATTCAAAGGTTGGTTGATAAAAAGCTATTACTCGTCACTGACCGACAAAGTATAATCTTACCAACTGCGCATGATAGAAAAGGTAAATGGTTTTTATATTTTCAATTCCAACCTGTTCGTATTTCAGAGGTAACCTATTCGGAATTACGAACTGAACCTATTCGGGATTCCGAACATAACAAAAGAAATACTCTTAAAAGAAATACTAAACAAAAGAAAACAAACCGCGAAAACATTGAACGCTTAAAAAATCTGAAACAACCACTGATTGAAAAACTAATCATGAGAGACGTATAAAAAAGCCACACGTTTCGGTAAAGCGATGAATGTAAAACATTCACGCACCCACGGATGACTTTTTAGACAGGTTGTTATGAATTTTCCCACTTATTGGAATCACTATTATTTTTTATCATACTGTTACTCAATGCTCACAGATGAGTATGAGATAATTTTTATCAGGTAATAAAAATGTTATGTATGAAACACGATATATCTACCTATCGAAAACAATCGATATTCTCGCAACAAGATATTGCCGACATGATTGGCACCTATGATGCGATACAAATATCACGATATGAATTAAGCAACATAAACCCACAAATGGAATTGGTCTTGTTGTATCATTTACTTTACAAGAAATCTCTCGCACAGTTTTTCCCAGCGCACATAAATTCACTTAAGGCCCGCCTTCGTCTGCGTATTCCGAATATTATTAACGAATGGAAATGTGTTAAACAAAATGATGCGATCAAGAGAAAGATTGAATGTTTAGAGCACTTTTTATCAGAACTTAATCAGCCTACGCCATGATTGACTCAACCTTTGTATCTTCGGATCGCACCCTTGCTATATTTCCACACGGTAAAGGATTTGGCTATGCGTTTTTTGTTGAACCACTCGAACCAAAACACACAGGCATTGTAACCATTAAACCCATTGATAACAACCGATGTCTGCGACGTATTGATGCGATGATAGAAACCTATCAACCAACCTTAATTTTACTACCAACACCAAATGGTAAACGCAATCGCAAGCGCAAACGAGTACAAGCATTGCTTGATGATATTACACGCCTGGCTAAACAAGTAAATATACCAGTAAAGACCTATTACCGAGAACAAATCCGTATGGTATTTGAACAGTTTGAAGCACGTACTAAACTAGAAATAGCGGAAAAGATTTGTTTGTGGATGGAAGACCTCGAAAAATATCAACCAATCCATCGTAAACGCTATATGCCAGAAGACTATAACCAAAGTATGTTTGATGCGATTAGTTTATTTATTACTCACATACATATAACGCAATAACCATTTTAAAAGACACATAATCGTGTCTTTTATGATTTTTCCCCCTTATCTCATCCTTTCATTTAACATATACTCCCCCAAACATTGTTCATTTAAAACTAAACACTATGCAAAGCAGTACCTTCTTTCAGGTTGCAGAAATCAGTCTGTCCTACCATCCATCACCTGTACCTCACAAACTCCGTATTAAAAGTGCAGCCGATGCCGTGTTGTTCTTCCGAGAACACTGGGATGATAACACACTCTCACTCTATGAATGCTCAAAACTCATCCTTACCAATCGTGCAGGTATTATCATGGGTCTTGTACATCTCTCTCAAGGGGGTATCACCGGAACCGTTGTCGACATACACCTTGTCTTAGCCATTG
>JAIBAX010000035.1 GCA_019694955.1 Chitinophagales bacterium
TTAGTAGCAGTCATGCTTATGCAGCTGCCGGCACTTATTCTATTTGTTTAGAGCAAACAAATCAAGCGGGATGTAAGGGTGTGATTTGTAAAACGGTGAAGATTGTAGAGAAACCACAGGCTTTTATACCTAGTGTTTTCTCACCGAATCAGGATGGTGTGAATGATGTATTATTTGTCTTGGGAGAGGAAATTGCAACGGTAGAGATGAGGATTTATAATCGCTGGGGACAGTTGGTCTTCCAATCTTTCTCGAAAGGAGATGGCTGGGATGGCACTTATCAGGGTACATTGCAGAATGTCGACATGTATATCTATGATGTTCAGGGAACCAATATGGATGGAAGAACATTTAACCTTAAAGGTATGGTTGCTTTGATAAAGTGAGGGCGATAACTAAAAGGAAAATATTTATTTATTGCATATTCGCAGAAAAGCATTAACTTTAATAAAAGGCACATTATGGCATTAAGATTAGGTGATATCGTTCCGAATTTTTCGGCAGAAACCACAGAAGGAATAATTGACTTTCACCAATGGATGGAAGACAAATGGATTGTATTATTTTCTCATCCCGCGGACTTCACACCTGTTTGCACGACAGAATTAGGTTATACGGCAAAACTAAAGCCGTCTTTTGAGCAAAGAAATGTAAAAGCAATAGCCTTAAGTATTGACCCGCTCGCCTCACATCACAGTTGGATAAAAGACATTGAAGAGACGCAACAAATTACGATGAATTTTCCCATTATTGCAGATGAAGATAGGACAGTAGCAGAATTATACGACATGATTCATCCGAATGAAACGGAAAAATTTACGGTACGATCTGTATTCATCATAGACAATCACAAGAAAATCAGGGCGATTATCACTTATCCCCCGTCTACAGGCAGAAATTTTGATGAGATTCTTCGCGTTATTGATTCCTTACAATTAACAGCTAATTATAGTGTTGCGACACCCGTAAATTGGAAAAATGGCGAAGATGTTGTTATTGCTCCTACTATTTCAGATGAAGAGGCGGTCGTTAAATTTCCTAAAGGATTCAAGAAAATCAAGCCTTATTTAAGGATGACGCCGCAACCTAATAAATAAAGTGCTTCCATTAAAGTTATTCTATGGGTTTGCACTTTATTATGAATGGCCAATAATTTCCCTAAGATGTTCACTAACAGGATAAATGTCTTCTTTAGGCATTAATGCCTTTGCAGTTTCCAAGTCTCCTTTCGCAATCATTTCCTGAATGACCTTACAGTGGTCGGTAATATCTTCTATTGAGTGGATCCATTCGTTCACATATTTTGGAACTGCGATTCCCGAAAGGCCAATTTGGATGCTTCTATAGGGCAAATTCATCAGATAAATATCCTTCTCGGGATCCCATTGTATTCTGACGGGAGTTTTCGCCATCAATTGTTTCCAGGTTTCATAAGAAGCGTATAGCTTTTCGTCGTAATGCGATAAACAAGAATTTTCCATCGCCCATTCAAACCCAGCCTTAGAGATACGTATCTTTAAGATATGCTCCTGTCCTTCTTTACCTCCCCAACCTGAACGATACATCATCCACAAGAAGGAAGGTTTTATCCATGTCATCCGCTCCAATTTAAAAGGAGCAACAAATTGCTGGTTTTCTACTGCGGGAAGTGCAATTTCTTTTCTATATGCCTGATAAACTACTATACTATCGTGATCATAAGAGGCTCTAATTTCTTTTTCTTTCATAAGTTTTTTATGGGTGCAAAATTAGAATATCTATCGCACAAATTTTATGCGTCGATAATTTAATAATAACACTAGAGACATAAATACTAACAAGTACAAGATTCCGGGCTCTGTCATTCCTTCAATTTCTTCTCCCACATCCATATTTTTGCTTGCCTTCAACACTTCCTTTTGCTTTCTCCTTAAAAATTCTTCTTGCATTTCATTTTCCAATACCATAAACATAGTATTGGATGACAAAACATTCGACTTAAAGCTCAATTGAATGCCCTTTAACCAGTTTTCTGCTGACTCTTTAGGATAAATTTGCTCTCTTTTTGCAATTTCAGCCAATTGAACACCCGCTTTCCATTTTTCTTCTAACTCTACCTGTTTGAATGCTTTTAGTTGCAATAAATTGGTGTATATATATGGTTTTACGGCATAAGGTAAGTAAACCGAAGCCATATTATTCCGTTTATAGACTCTACACATCTTTGATGGAATAACCAGCGAAGTCAAGGTGTCCTTTTGGGTCGTTTTTAAAGATATTGCCAGCAATCTTTTATCAATAAGTTGATAAAAATTATCTTCATCAGGAAGTAATTCCTGACAGAACGCAAATGATTTTAAGGAACGTATATTATCATCACTTATCACAACAATTTTAGGGCTAAAATCACCTCTTTGCATGTGCATAAACAAAGTCTTCCCGATGCTATAATCTATATTACATCCTCCTTCAAACTCATATGTTTTGACGGCATTCACCCAATCATGCGTAGCGATATTTTCATATTTCCAATTCTGAAAAGCCATTTCAAAATCATCATCAATCTTGTTGGCAGACATAAATGCTTGAATTTTTTTAATGATTTCAGTTCTTTCAGCCAAATTATTCTTACTAGCATCTATGATGAAATAATAGAATGGTTTTCTTTGAATAGTATCTAATTTACCTACAGCAGATTCCGAAAAGAACAATGAACATCCTTCCTTCTCGATAACAGGATTTGAAGCATTCGCATTTATAATAACTTTTCTTTCGCCAATACTCATTTCCACACGGTCTTTGTGTATTAGGGTAAAACCAGTATATCTTCGCTCCTTATCCCAAAACGGAAAAACCTTCAGCTCAAGTTTATTGCGATCTTTATAGGATAATATTCCAGGGTCTTCATTTTCATTTACAATTTGATTATAAATCCATGTGGCTGTTCTCTTTTCGGCTAATATGCCCTTTTTAAATTTATCGCCTACCTTCAAGTAATAATCAGCAATGTAAACGCCATCAGGTATATCCAATTCGGTTTGAAATTCCACCGTTCTATCTTCTAAACTACGCAAAACCAGGTGAACGGTTGACAAATAAACGTGTTCTTTAGGGTCATATTTGGTCTCAACATTGATGCTATCTACTACAATGTCTTCTTCTTTTGGTAGTGAGGCTTTTTTGTTGTTGAGGTTATACTCAGTTTCTCCTTCGAAAATATGCTCCAACTGACCAATTTTTGCATCTGAAAGCATCAGGTTATCATAAACGATTCGTTTATATACGTTGGAGAGATAGGGTGTATAGTTGAAAATTCCGTCCTCAGCGAAATTACTATCTAAATTTTTAAACCGCTTTATTTTGCTTACCTGTCGTGAAGCGAACTTTCTTGAAAAACCTGTTTCCGCATCTGCATAATCTGGAGAATAGACATAGTCCAGTAATTTATCAAGTCTATAACGGTCAAATTTATACTGTATTACAACCAATAGAGGAATGACCAAGAACCCGCATATGGCCACCAGCTGCAATCTTCTTTGAGAGAAATTTATTTTTAGTGTTCTATAATCATTCAGTAAATCCTTCCCTTGAAAAAAGAATAAGAGCAGTGGTGTAAGGGTAATGAAACCTAAGCCAAAAGCCAATATAAATATAACTGATAATGGCAAAAATGGAAGAAAAACAATGAAGAAATAAACAATATAGGTAAATGTTATACATCGCAGTGCAAATAGAAAAAGCTTAGTGCGCTTATCTTCTACCTCACCTATACAAAACAACACGCCATTTAAAACTGCCAGAATATAGAACCAAGCATTTGAAAAATTGCCAAATATTCCTGAATCAAGAGAAAATCTTCCGCCAAAAAGAACCCCTTGATTAATTAACAACCCAAGTATTGGAAATACAATTCCCAATATTGCCTTAAAAATGATTGCGTACTTTTTAAAGAATCTATTTTCTCTATTGGAAATTATAATGATAAATCTAATGACAAAAAATAGGAAAAGTGTAAAAGTCAGGCAGAATAAGAAGTACCCTAACTTCTCCCCTACATATTGGTCAAATTGATCAAAGGCCAGAATACCCAAGTAGGATAACAGCGGTATCAAAGCAGCAAAAAACAAATTGACATATGGATTGCTTTTCTTCTCCATATTGGTAACAGAAATGGCGAAACTTAATAACAATATGAATATCGTCGGCGTCAATAAAGAGAGTGCATAAAATTCTATATTTTCTATTAGCATCCATCTTGGGATATCCCATGGAAACAGATCTTCTCCATGTTCAAAATAATAGAAACAAAAAATTAGGTAAATGGGAAAGAAAAGGATCGGATAAAATATAGATATTCTCTTTCGATGAATAAAAAAAGCGATACAAGCAAAATTAAGAATGCTAATTGTTCCCAGAACAACTGCAAACATCTTCCATGCTTTTAACGACTCTTGATTTAGTTCCGTGTCTATTAGTGTATATGCCTCTAACAAGATGGCAAATAATAGCAACATAGGAAATACGGTTGACAGCAATAACCATTTAGGGTTGAGGGATTTTTTCATAAATATTATTTTTAAAGATTTGTTGAGCAATATGAGAAAATAGAATAATAGATCCAATAAAAATGATAGCACCCAGTGTTTGATGAGCAAATCCTGTATCAAACAATCCTGGAATAATATTTGATTTTTTCATTATTATAGACGAAGCTACCCGCATAAAATTCATTGAAAAAGCAAACAGCAATGTTGCAATAATAGATAGAGGAAGCCCCACTAAAAAAATACCTATTGGTTTGGATTGACAACTCCAAAAGTATGCAAGTGCACTCAACAAAATAACATAAAGATTGAATCCCGCACAACCGCTTACTATACTTATTCCCAGTTCTTCGAATACATAACCGTTACTGAAGCTATAGATATATGGCACACTAAAAAGAGCGGTAATTAAAATGGCAATTGGCTTAATAAAAAGCATCACTAGATTTTCTGAAAAGATGAGGTAATGCTCTTTATAAAAGTATAAAACGCAGAAGGTGATAACAAACACAATAACTGCCCTAATTTCTAACCGCACGATTTTTTTTCATCAAAACTAACGATTGTATCAAAACAATTCCGTTAAAAATGGTTATTGTCTACTCCCGAACCATATCATAATGTAAAATACCATCCCAATCATAAGGTTTGGTAATTGGGACGAAGCCGAACTTGCCGTAAAAATTCTTCAAATATGCTTGTGCCGCAATCTTTATTTTCTGATGTCCACTTTTTGCGAATAGCTGTTTCAAAGTCTCATTCATCAATTCATCGGCGAGTCCCTTGCCACGAAGATATTTTTGTATCACCACTCGCCCCAAAGAAGCTTCTGCATAACGCACACCGGGAGTAAAAAATCTGGAATATCCAATCAACGTTCCTTCCTCATCTTTCATTTGAATATGAAAAGCCTCTATATCATAACCATCCAATTCATCGTAGATACAGGTTTGCTCCACAACGAATACATCAAAGCGAAGTTTCAGTATGGCATACAACTCTGTTACCGTTAATTCTTGAAAAGATTTTACTTCAAACTTAATTTGCATGCATTATTTATTTATTTCTCTTTCAATCTCTTCCAACCCGATGATGACTTGCTCCCCCGTTCTCATATCTTTAAGAGATACTTTTCCTTGTCGTAGTTCATCCTCACCTAAAATGAGTACATATTGTATATTTTGTTTATCTGCATATGCAAATTGCTTTTTCATTTTAACTTGTTCGGGATAAAACTCCGTGCATACACCGATAGACCGCAACTGAGCGACTAATTGCAGGCATGGTATGACAGTTGCCTCGCTAAAATTAGCCACCAATACTTGTGTAGACGTCTTCATGGGCACCAACATTTCAAGCTGCTCCATGGCTGTATAAATCCTATCTAGCCCAAGGGTTGTACCTACGGCAGGCATACTTTTTCCGGTAAAAGTGCCAATTAGGTTATCATATCTGCCACCACCTGTTAAACTTCCGATATGTGGATGATTCGGCAATTTCGTCTCAAAAATAGGTCCCGTATAATAATCAAGTCCTCTTGCTAAGCTTAAATCAAACGTATAATTAGCAGCATCCACACCCATGCATTCGAGATAAGTGAACATATCTTCCAGTTCCCGGATACCCTCTAATGCCTCCGGTATAGCAGCAAATGCACTCGATAGAGAGGAGAGTGAAATCTCGCTTTTTGTAAGCAATGTCTCCGCTGTTTTGATAGCATCATTGGAAATACCTTTTTCTAGAAGTTCTTTGGCTACTTCTTCCCAACTTATTTTATCTAATTTATCTATTGAGCGGCATACCTCTCCTGTCATATCTGGTGATAATCCAAGATACTGTGTTAGTCCGTTCAATATTTTCCTGTTGTTGATTTTTATGACGAATTCATTGAATCCCAACATCTTCAATACTTCGTAGGTAATCGCCACCAATTCCGCATCTACCACGATAGAACTGGTTCCGACTACATCGCAATCGCATTGCACGAACTCGCGAAACCTACCTTGATGTGGTTGCGGTCTGTCGGCACGCCACACAGGTTGAATCTGATATCGCTTAAAAGGCACTGCTAGGTGAGGATTCATCGCCACCACCCTAGAAAAAGGAACGGTCAGGTCATAGTGTAGCGCAGCTGCATCCTTTGTTCCAGTTTTATAATCCAATCTATAAATCAACCGATCGGCATCTTCGCCATACTTTCCGGTAAGCACATCCAAATATTCTATGGCAGGTGTTTCCATTGGAGCGAAACCATATTTTTTAAACACATTGCGCATAATTTGTGTAATGCGCTCACGGTGCAGCATTTGCTCCGGCAGGAAGTCTCTAGCACCTTTAAAAGTCCTTGCGTTAATCATTATTTCTTGTTAATAAAATTTGCTGTAACGTATATTTCGTGATTGGACATGAATAATGCTCTTTGAAAACTTTTCATGGAATATCCGCGCTTGGGTTCATAGGTGTATTCTTGTTCTGTTTGAGACAATAAGTTCTTTCTTCCAGTTTTTATATTTAAAACTATGACATGATTTAAACTATCCTTTTCTACCGCAACAGATTTTAAAGCTATCTTATCATCATTCATCCGATAAGTTTCCAAGGTATTTCCCGCAGATGTTTGTCCTTTTGTAACCGTTATTTTTTCTTGCCATGCCGGGTTATTCAAGTCATTTTTAAAAAGAATACCCAATTCTTTCTTCCACGACACACTATCGAACACCATAGAAACGGCCTCTTCCTTTCCATCTATTATCAATTTTTTTTCTACAGAAATGGGGGCAATATGAATTTTTTCATATTCTTGCCTTCCGAAATCCGATAAGCTGAAATTATTCTTAGATATGGTTGAATCAGAAGGATGCTGCATATTACAGGCAACTACCACAATGATTACGAATCCAAATAAATACTTACTCAATTGCTTCATATACGCTTTCTACTAAAACATTTCCATTCATTTCTTCAGGAACTTCCAAGCCCATTATTGTTAAAATAGTGGGTGCTAAATCTGCCAATTTCCCGGTTTTTATGCTAAATGACGTTTCCTTTTCTATTAAAAATAAGGGTACGGGATTTTTAGAATGTGCTGTGTTGGGTGAGTCATCTGCATTAAGCATTACATCCGCATTCCCGTGATCTGCCGTAACCAAAATAGTATAATCATAGGCCAGCGCCTGCTCTACTACCGACTTAACACAAGCATCCACAGTTTCTGCGGCTTTTACGGCTGCCGAAAACACGCCGGTATGTCCCACCATATCCGTATTTGCGAAATTGAGACAAATAAAATCCGGCTGTGTAGCAACAATTTTTTCTACAACAGCATCTCTCACACTATTGGCACTCATTTCAGGCTGCAAATCATATGTTGCTACTTTAGGTGAGGGAATCATTACCCTATCCTCATTAGCAAAAGGTTGCTCCCGTCCTCCGGAAAAGAAGAAAGTAACATGTGGATACTTCTCTGTTTCAGCGATGCGCAATTGCGAAAGACCATTCTTTGCAACAACCTCCCCTAAAGTCATATTCAAATGATCCTTTTCAAACACCACTTTTATATTCCTAAATTGTTCGTCATAACTTGTCATGGTAACATAATACAGCGGCAGTGGTTTCATATCGAATGCTGCGTGTTCTTTTTGTGTCAACACTTCTGTAATTTCGCGACACCTGTCAGTGCGAAAATTAAAGCAGATTACCACATCACCTTCTTTAATAGCAGCAAGCGGTTTGCCATCTTTATCTACCTGTATCACTGGCTTTATAAACTCATCTGTTTCTCCTTCCTGATATTTGTCTTCAATCGTTTTAATAATATTATTTGTCGGAAGACCTTTGCCATGTATCAATAAATCATATGCCAATTTAATGCGCTCCCATCGCTTATCTCTATCCATTGCATAATACCTGCCTATTACGCCTGCTATTTTTGCTGAGTGCTTTTCACAATGCTGCTGCAAGTCCTCAAGAAATGCCTTGCCACTATTTGGATCAGTATCCCGTCCATCAGTACATGCCCACACATAAGAAACATCGACCCCAGTTTCCTTGGCCATCGTAACCAAAGCCTTCAAATGATTGATATGTGAGTGAATACCACCGTCAGAAACCAGACCAACGAAATGAATAGCCTTTTTAGCTTCTTTTGCAAACTTAAAGGTTTCTACCAGCGTTTTATTCTGAAAGAATACACCACTATCAATAGATCTATTAATTTTTAATAATTCCTGATAAATAACCCTGCCTGCGCCGATATTCATATGTCCAACCTCGGAGTTACCCATCTGATCATCCGGTAAACCCACATGCTCACCATGTGTCAACAAGGTTGTATTTGGGCAAGTTTTATAGAGGCTATCAATAAATGGCGTCTGTGCCGCTTCGATGGCACTCACATGAGTATTTTTATTAATACCCCAACCATCCATTATGATTAATATAGTTTTCCGCACTGGGTGCATATTTTTTTTAATTTTTTGTTAATAACAATATTACCTTTGCATATAGTTTGGCACAAATTGTGCTGTAAAGTTAATGCGAAAATAAACAATTATGATAGCAAAACTACTTAACAAATATTTATTAACCTTGGTTTTTATGTTATCTTCTGTGGCAGGGATTCTGGCACAGGATACGCAAACAGCCATTTCCAATGCTATCAAAGCAGGCAATAGCAAAGAAATTGCCAAGTATTTTGATAAAAGAGTAGAAGTGAAGATTGAAATGACTTCTAACAATTACGGTGCTGATCAGGCAGAAGTAATTGTTAGGGACTTCTTAAATAAATTCACCACACGTAATTTCACTATTGTTCATAAGGGAACTTCTGATGGCAATGCGCAGTTTTTCATTGGCTCCATGTCTACCAATATGGGCAATTACAGGGTATATATTTATATTAAAAACAATATGGGTCAGAACCTTATACAAGAAATACGATTTGAACGAGAATGAGTAAGATAGACCAACTGGCGTTAAAGCAATTCATTGTCAGCGCCTTACAGGAAGATATACAAGACGGGGATCACACATCATTGGCGTGTATCCCCGTTTCGGTTTTAGGAAGCGCACAACTTAAAGTAAAGGCAGATGGTATTATCTGCGGCATACCAGTAGCCAAAACCGTTTTTGAATTAGTAGATCCAGACCTCGAAATGTTTGATATTATCGAAGAAGGTAGCAAAGTAAAATATGGTGATATCGCTTTCCACGTAAAAGGCAGTGCCAATGCAATCTTACAAGCTGAACGTGTTGCCCTCAACCTAATGCAAAGAATGAGCGGTATTGCTACACTTACTAGCCAATATGTTACTGCCATTGAAGGCACTCGTTCAAAAGTGATAGACACAAGAAAGACCACTCCCAACCTTCGCTTTCTGGAAAAGTATGCAGTCACCATCGGTGGTGGCGCCAACCATAGAATGGGCTTATATGACATGATTATGATTAAAGACAATCATATCGACTTCTGCGGTGGCATCAGCAAAGCCCTCGATGCAGCAAATGCATATCTTGAAAAAAACAACCTCCACTTAAAAATCGAAATCGAAACAAGAAATATCGAAGAAGTCAAACAGGTGATACAACATGGGAAAGCCGATAGAATCATGCTAGACAACTATACCCCTGAACAAATGAAACCAGCCGTAGAATTGATTGGTGGCAGATTTGAAACAGAAGCATCCGGCGGAATCAACCTCCAAACCATCCGTTCCTATGCTGAAACAGGTGTTGACTTTATTTCTGTAGGTGCATTAACGCATTCGGCTGTTGCCTTTGATTTAAGCTTAAAAGCAGAAATAGGTAAATAAACTAATCCCGACTTCATTGTTAGGCGTTTGCGCATTGTCTATTTAACCCAGAATAAGTGTTGGACTTTGTGACGAAAGGAAATTATACAAAATAGCTATGAGGCACGGAATTTTTCTCCCGCAGACGTAGTATAACTACGTTGAGGACAGAAAAATGAGTACAGAAATAGATATGAAGTAGAATTTTCTTGCAGTAAATTTCGAACGCTTTTTCTGGGTTTAAGACAATTTACCTATATTTATCTGATGAAGGTACTCATAACAGGTGCAACGGGTTTTATTGGCAGTCATTTAATAGAAGCCAATTTGCGGTTAGGCAGAGATATCACTGCTTTTACATTGCCAAACGACCCAGAAATACAAGCATTAGAAGATAAAGGCATTCGTATTTTCAAAGGAGATATTCGGAATCGACAGGATGTAATCAATGCCGCTGAAGGCATAGATATCATTTTTCATTGTGCTGCATGGGTCTCGGATTGGGGAACCAAAGCTCAATTTCACGACATCACTGTTAAAGGCACGGAACACATTTGTGAGGCAGCCAAAATACATCAGGTAAAGAGATTGGTAAAAATAAGCACCAATGATGTGTTTGGATTGGATGAATCAAAGGTATTGGATGAATCATGTCCCTTGGTAAAATGGAATGAGCCATATGCTGATACAAAAATAGCCGCAGAAGAAATTGCTTGGAAATACCTTAGAGAAGCCAATGTACCAATTACAATGGTGTATCCCTGTTGGGTATATGGAGAAGGCGATAAGACATTTGTCCCATTACTGGCAGATGCCGTATTAAAAGGTGAGATGATATTTTTCCGTAAAGGCACCATTGTATGGCCTACATATATCGATAATTTAGTTGATTTGCTCATGATTATTGCCATCGATGATCGGGCAATTGGGCAAGGATACCTCGTCCATGACGGCAGCGCAACTACCTTGGAAGCATTTACTAACCGTATCGCTAAAACAGTAGGTGCCAAAACTGTAAAAACTACCATTCCTTATCGTTTGGCATACGCTTTTGCAGTGGTTTTGGAATTTGTTTGGAAATTATTGCATAAACAAACGAGGCCATTGCTAACCACCTATACCGTCAAAAACTTAGGTTCAAAGCTGCGCTTCTCTATTGAAAAAGCTAAAAAAGAATTAAACTGGACGCCACCCATCACTTACGAAGAAGGCATGGAAAGAACTATGGAGTGGTTAAAAACAATAGATTTACAAAATTTAAAACAGAAATAAGCATGTCACTACAACATAAAACAGCTTTTGTTGCAGGTGGATCTACCGGAATTGGTTTTGCCATAGCGAAAGACTTAGTTATAGAAGGTGCTAACGTCGTAATTTTTGCGCGAAACTCGGATAAACTAACCGATGCGCTTCATCAAATGGAGAAATATGCCACTTCCAATCAGAAGGTAGCTGCTTTTTCCTTAGATGCAACGGATAATGAAGCGGTAAAAAACTGCTTTAATAATGTAATAGAGAAAATAGGTGCGCCGGATATATTGATCAATTGCGTAGGAATAGCCCAACCCCATCATTTTGAACAAATTACCTACCAATCTTTTGACAAAACGATACATACTAATCTGTACTCCATGTGGAACACCATTGCTGCCGCATTACCTTATATGAAAAAAAAGGGCGGACACATCCTGAACACATCTTCTGTTGCAGGCTATTTAGGCGTTTTTGGCTATACAGATTACTGCATGACAAAATTTGGCATTATAGGTTTTTCTGAAGCCCTACGACAAGAACTGCATCAATACAATATAAAAGTTTCCATTCTTTGTCCACCGGATACAGATACCCCTGGATTAGCGGAAGAGAACAAAACCAAACCGGAGGAAACCAAGGCTATCGGCGGAAAAGCAAAGCTCATGCAACCAGAAGACATATCGAAATCAGTGATAAGCGCACTAAAAAACGGTGACAAGCTCATTCTTCCGGGTTTTGACAGTAAAATGACATGGATTCTAAAACGCTTCTTTCCAAGTTTAGCAGAACGTATCATGATGTCTGCGGTAAAGAAAGTACAAAAACAACGCATATGAAGCGACCCACTATCGCCGTACTCCAATTATTAACAGCCATCGGGATTGTCCTCTTTTGGTTACAGTTTTTTATTTTTGGATTTGATACCGAATCCTACCCTGATTGCTATCCTAATTTTGAACACAGCTTTCCGCTTCCAGATACTTTCTTAGTCATCATGCTTATATTGGCATACATAAACCGCAAAAAAATCCATTGGAAGCAATATACGCTCATCGCCTCCGGTGCCATGATTTTTCTTGGATTATGCGACTTTAGCTTTAATCTTTTAAATGGCATGTACGCCATAACAGCAGGAGATACTATCATGAATGCCGGAATTAACATCTGGTGTGTGCTGTTTGGCGGAATTCAAATAGTGCATATTTTCAAATCTTACGAGAATTCGGGAACGTAGAACAATTCCTTGAAAACTCCTAAACGCAATGTTAACGCAAGTTCCAACCAAATTAGCTTCCTACTTTCCCAAGCTTTCTTTTCCTCCACCACTTCCTTACCAAAACGACGATTGGGAGAACAATAAACAGGAATGGCCAAAGTCTTACCAGCATCAATAAAAACCCAATAAATCCGTTCCATCCTTGCTTCACTTCTTCGCCAAATCTATACCCAAAGCCGTGAAATTTAGTGGTTAATTGATAGAAATTAATCGTCAAAGTACTAAAAGATGTTTGGTTTTGTAGATATTTCAATCGCCCTTCAATCGATTCTATCTCTGCACGAACTTGATTGAGTTGTGCTTCAACTTCCATCATTTCCTTTACGGAATTGGCTTTTTTCAATATCTCCAAATAGCGTGCTTCTAATTCCTTTTTGGTTTTAATCCTGGCTTCTACATCGATATATTCTTCAGTAACATCCTGTGTGTTAATATTTTTGTGGTCGAAATGCGCAGATTGCTTATCAATATCCTTGAGGAAGGCCGTAAAATCCTTTGAAGGAATTCTCACCTCAATGGTTTGGTCAATAGAATACTCGGAATTAGATTCATTCTGAGAAGCGATATAACCCTTATATTTTTCTACCAATTTAAGCACTTCTTCATTTGTTTTCTTCAAATCACCAGTACGAAAACGCACATTGCCCATGACAATTAATTTCCGTTCAATGGGTGTTGAAGGCGAAGTATTATCGTTTACAGGCTCACTCAAAGCTGGTGGAGCTGCTTTATCCATATATGAACCTGCCATGCCAGTACTTTCGCTAGCGACTTCTCTATTATTAGAGCTACATCCTAATAATAATAATAATGACAACGTAAGAACCACGATATTTTTCATAACACTTTTTTCCGTTAATATATAAAGATACGCCAATGTCACCCAAGATTTGTCTTATTTAACGAATTTTAAGGCGTTGTTTAAAAAGAAATGATAAAAAACAATAAAATGGTCGCATTTTTGTTTAACTTAACATAGCAAACATTAGCAGTAATGAATAGGATAGCATTTTTATTTTTATTTTTCTTATACATAGCCATCGCTGGAAGTACCGTTGCCCAAGATGTCCAATGGGCATCACAGGTTATAGAGTATAGTTCGCAATATGGCGACAAGGCATTTTCAGCAAAGCAAGTCCTTGGAAAACCCAACTCACTTACCTATGGGAAAAGTATGGTATCATGGGCGCAATCCTCAGAAGAAGCAGGTAAAGAATTTATCAAGGTAGGGTTCGCAGTTCCTATCAATGTGCAACAGGTGGCGGTCATGGAAAATCTAAACCCTGGCGCCATCTCTAACATCGTCTTATACGATGAAAAAGGGAAAGACTATGAAGTATATAAAAATCAAAAACCAGTCACGACAGGTATTCCCGAAGCACGGATGTTCAGAATTACCATCCCAAGAACTTCCTATCGTGTTACCGCTGTGAAAGTGGTATTACAATCAGATGCGGTAAAAGGCATGAACCAAATTGATGCCATAGGCATTTCCGGCAGCAATGTACCAATAGAAGCAAAAATAAATGTAAAGCAATATTCCAGTCCGGTGCCACCACCTCAAAACTTAGGTAGGTTTGTCAATTCAGAATATGACGACATGTTACCCATCATTTCTCCAGATAATAAAACTTTATACTTTGCAAGAAAAAATTCGCCTGAAAATTATGGCGGTACAGGTGCAGATGATATTTATGTATCAAAGAGAGACTTAATTACAGGACAATGGCAAAAAGCGACAAATGTTGGAACGCCACTAAACGATGCCGATCATAATTTTGTTTGTGCAGTTAGCGTTGATGGACAAAGGCTGTACCTCGCCAATTCATATAAAGCCAATGGCGGTGGAGATGGGGTATCTATTTCAACGTTGAAGAACGGTGTTTGGTCAAAACCACAATTCCTCAACATCAGGAACATGTACAATAAAAGTCCGTTCGCTTGTTATCATGTGAGTGTTGACGAAAATTATATTGTCATGGCCATAGAACGCGATGACACATATGGAGACATGGATTTGTATGTAAGTTCCAAATACGCAGATGGTACATGGTCGGAACCCATGAATTTAGGCTCCATACTCAACACCGCCGGAGCAGAAGCAAGTGTATTTTTAGCGGCTGATGGAAAGAGTTTATATTTTTCTTCGAATGGTCATCCCGGTTACGGAGATTTTGACATGTATATGACGACACGTTTGGACAACACATGGAAAAACTGGAGTGAACCTGTAAATTTGGGCTCGGAAATCAATACCATCTATAGAGATTTTTACTACACCATTCCCGGAAACGGAGAATATGCATACTTTGCTACGGACTTCAGTTCCTATGGAAAAAGTGATTTGTTTCGTTTAGCCCTCCCCAAAGAAATTCAACCGGAAAAAAACAGCGGTTTATTTCCGGGTGGCGATTTCCCTTCCACTGCTAACAACTCGCCTTATCCTCAGGTAAAACCCAATAGCAATGGCTCTGCAACAACAGCTCCACCAACACTGCAAACTAACAATAACCCTACATATGATGATAAACTCGAGCAGTTAAAGGCACAATTGGAAAAGGCAAAAATGCAGCAAAATGCCACCAATAATGCCATTGAAAATAAGAATCAACAAATCAGCCAACCCAATGTAGTGAACAACACGCCCTACACGGCACCTACAACTCCAGTAAGTCAACAACCCACCCCGAAAGACAACTATACAGTTGAACTCGAAAAGAAATTAGCGGCATTAAAGGCGCAAAGAGAAACCTTGAACAATCCCAACTATCAACCCCCTAAACAAAATACCAATGGCAATAACACCTATAATCCATATAGCACGGCAGACAATTGGAATAATCCGACACAACAACCCAATATTACGCCTGCAAACACAAACCCTGCCTTAAAACCGTATGAGCAAGTACAGCCCAATCAAACATATAATGACAAGCTAGCGGAATTGAAGGCGCAACGGGATAATGTAAATTTCAAACCGGAAGCACCGAAAGCCAAAGATATTCCTGTTGACAACACAAAACCAGCAGTAAAATATACTCCACCAACTAACACGAACCAAAAACCGCCAGAAAAAAGCCCTGAAGTGCTAACCTATGAAGAGAAATTGGCCAAACTAAAAGGAGAACAATACCAACAACCTACGCAGCCAACTTCTAACAGCAAGCCGGGAGCGCAAGATAAACCTGTCGTCAATAATCCGGTAAATATTAATAATCCGGCTGGCAACAATACCAGTTTTGTTGAGTATCCGGACAATGGAAAGGACTTTGTTTACAATCCAGACCAGAAGCCAACTATAAACACACCAACTTCCAACGCGCCAACGATTCAACCACAACAATCAGCGGATGTAGACAAGATTCAGCAGGATTTAATCGAACAAAAAGAGCAATTATTAAAGCAGCAAATAGCCTTTTCTCAAGATATTGAAACGCAAAAGAAATTACAGGCGGAGTTAGATAAATTGCAAGCCGAAAAGGATCAATTGCACAAAGAAACCCAACAGTTGCAACAAAACAATCAACAACTGCAAACTCAAACCAATCAATTACAGACGCAAAACCAAAATCTTACGCAAGAAAAACAGCAATTAGACAATGAAATTGCGAAGATGGAAGCAGAAAAAGCCAAAATTGAACAACAAAAATGGGAATTAGAGCAGGAAAAGAAAATGTTGGAGTATCAAAAAAACAAACAACAACAGGAAATTGAAAAATTACAAAAAGAAATTGCAGCCTTACAGCAGCAACCTGTTTCAAATGTTTCTACACAACAACCCAATACTTCCAATGCAGAAAATTTGGATTTTGTCATGCCATTAGAAGTTGGCGCTACCTCCAAAATTGACAAGATATTTTTTGCAGCAAATATTTACACCATTAAACCTGCCTCCTACCCACAATTGGACAAGATAGCGGCATTTTTAAAAAGCCATAATACTTTAAAAGTAGAGATTGGCGGTCACACCAACGGACTTTGTGATGATGATTTCTGTAAAAATTTATCCACCAATAGAGCGAAGGCTATCGTCGACTACCTAGTTTCCAAAGGAATCGCAGCAAACAGACTCACCTATTTTGGTTATGGCAAGACAAAACCCATTGTTGTAGATGTAAACAATAAACCTACCGGAAGTGAAGTCAATCAAAGGGTTGAAATAAAAATTCTGGCATTGGAATAACGTTGCCAACGATCTATATAGCAAGATAATTATCCCATGCGCTATTGACCAAAACTCAATTCTATTCTATTGAGCCGTTTCTTTTCATCCTCGGTATTTCCGATGGCTAATGGCATGTCTGCACCAGAGGCCACTAAATGTATTCGTGCAGGTTCAAAACCTCTTCGGACAAAATATGATTGCAAATTATAAAATCTTGCCTGCGTAAGGACGATTGCATTTTTCTTTTCTATCGAATTATCACAAAAACTTCTACAAACTAAAAACCAATCAGGATGTTGCTGTAAAGTCTTGCCAATCATATCCAAGTAAGGATTATACATCACGTCTATTTGCGTTTCCAATGGGATAAACAAAAGCGTTTGTAAAAATGGTTTCGGCAAAACCACTGGTGCATTAGAAAAATTAAAATCCTCCAAAACCGGTGCTGAATCTTGTGCATTTAAACTTAACCCAACAAAACAACAAATAACAAAAATGACTCCCCTCTTCATTAAACAAAAATCCTTTGCTAAAAATAAAAGAAATAGTTAATAAAACCATATAAATAGTATTTTTGTAAGCATGAAAAATACTAGGAAGCAGCTTTTTTCTGAATTTCCACCCATTTCTACTGAAACATGGGAGCAACTCATCATCAAAGATTTAAAAGGTGCTGATTATAAAAGAAAACTTATATCAGTTTCAGAAGAAGGCATCCAAACGAAACCTTATTATCGTTTAGAAGATTTAACTGACGGTATCAGAAATATCCCTAAAAAACACCAACCATGGTTGGCCGTTTGTGTTGTAAATGTCACGGACGTAAAAAAAGCGAATAAAATGGCGCTCGAAAACTTACAAAACGGTGCTCAGGCGATACAGTTTGATTTTAACCATAAAAGCTTTACTTCTTCGGAATTAGACACGCTTTTTGAAGGTATTCTCATGGAGATTGCCCCAATATTTTGTACCCATGTAGGCGACCCTTCAACATTAAATGAATGGTTGCAGCATTATTTTTCCGGCAAAGCGCATGATGGTTCCACTTGCATTTGCTATGATGGTCAATGGTCAATGGTCAATGGTCAACGGTCAACAGTCAATGGTCAACAGTCAACAGTCAATTTGGAAGATAGCACTTACAGTTGCTTCGAATTTGATAGCAAAATCTATGCGGATAGTGGTGCAAACGCTATACAACAACTTGGATTTTTATTGGCAAAGTTTATTGATACGCTGAATGAAAAAAACTTACGAAAAGTACGTTTTGTTGTAGGAACAGGGACGAATTATTTTACAGAAATTGCCAAGATAAGGGCATTGCGTTATTTGACGCATCGTGTTATTACATTTTTCAAGTGTACAGATTTTTCATATAATATCGTTGCTGAATCAACAACTATCAATAAGTCGAAGCTAGACCATCATACCAATATGTTGCGAAATACTACAGAAGCTATGGCGTCTATCATTGGTGGAGTAGACTTTTTGCTGATACATCCACACGATGCGCTTACAGAAAACACTTCTTCCGGAAATAGATTAGCCGTCAATATTCAACACATGCTGCACCATGAAAGCCATCTAAGCAAAGTGTCGGACATAGCGCAAGGTTCTTGGTATATTGAATACCTTACAAATCAACTAATAGAGAAAAGTTGGGATTTAGTAATGGATATTGAGGCTAAAGGTGGTTTTGCAAAGGCAAAAGAAGAGGGATTTATTGACGCCCAAGTTCAAAGCAGTTTTGAGCTTTTAAAACGCAAAGCAGCAGAACGAACCATTAGCATGATTGGTGTGAATAAGTTTCCCAATGCAAATGACAACATAACCGCTGAACTTTTATCAACAGAAGAGAGGCTTGCAACTACGTTCGAGGAACTGCGCAAGGAAGTACAAACTTCTTCAAGTGCACCTGCATTTTATCTGCTTTCTGGTGGTCATCTGGCAATGAGGAAGGCAAGGGTAAACTTTGCTGTTAATTTCTTTCAGGTGGCAGGATATAAAACTATTGAAGACGATGGTTTCGACACCTTGGCGTCCGCTATTGCATCTGTATCGCAAAATCCCACAGACTTTGTTGTAATATGTACAGATAATGAATCGTGGGAGACATGGATTCCTGCCTTAGCAAAGGAAATCGGTGTGGATAGGTTAATTATTGCCGGGCATCCCAAGCTTATGCCAGAAGTGGTAAAAGAAATAAATATTCCGCATTATATATATGAAGGTTGCAATATTTTAGACACCCTGAAAAGATGGCTACCTTCCAACCTCCGAGGTTGATTTCGCACAAATAAAATAGTAAAATATTGATTTTCAATACCTTGTATCAAACAAACAGCGTATAAAGCCGTCAACCCTCGAGGTTGAAGCTAACCTAAATCTAGCGCTCCTTCATCCTTAGATTCTAGTTCACTACTTCCCATCAAGAATATATCTACTGCTCTCGCTGCTTCGCGACCTTCTGAAATTGCCCATACTACCAAAGACTGTCCACGCCGCATATCTCCGGCAGCGAACACTTTGGGCAGATTGGTTTGGAAGTTTTGCGCCAAAATATTACCACGATCATCAGTTGCAATACCCAACTGTTCAATAACGCCTTCTTTTTCAGGGTACAAAAAACCCATTGCCAACAATGCCAAATCACAAGGAAGCACTTGTTCTGAACCGGGAATTTCTTCAAAAGTTTGACGACCATCCTTTACAACCCATTTAATTTCAACGACTTTAAGTCCAACCACCTCGCCATTATCATTGCCAACAAATTCTTTGGAAAGTAACGCCCATTTTCGTTCGCAACCTTCCTCATGTGAAGAAGAGGTTCTTAGCATAATCGGCCAATTAGGCCAAGGGTTCTGCTCATCACGACCAACAGGCGGTTTTCCTAATAATTCAATTTGCGTAACAGACTTAGCGCCATGTCTATTAGATGTACCAACACAGTCAGAACCGGTATCTCCACCACCGATAACTATAACATTTTTGTCGGTAGCCAATAATTCACCGTGCTGATATGCTCTTCCGGTATGGTCATTCTTTCGTTCTATATCTGCTACACGTTTATTCTGTTGAGACAGAAATTCCATGGCAGGATATATGCCCTTCAACGCACGCCCAGGAATCGGTAAGTCTCTTGGAGCGGTGGAACCACCTGTCAAAACAACAGCATCGAAACCATCGTACAGTTTCTTAGCATCTATATTTACACCAATATTCGCATTAACGACGAACGCAATACCTTCCTCCTTCATTAGCTCTACCCTCCTATCTATCACCCATTTTTCCAATTTAAAATCTGGAATACCATAGCGTAGCAGTCCACCGATTTGATCGGCACGTTCATACACCGTTACTAGATGTCCGGCTTTATTTAGTTGTGCTGCCGCTGCCAGTCCTGCCGGACCGGAGCCTACGACAGCTACTTTTTTACCTGTTCTTACAATATGCTTATTCGGACTAATATAACCCAATTCAAAGGCCTTCTCGATAATACTTTTTTCAATATGCTCAATAGCAACAGCGGGTTGATTGATTCCTAACACACAGGATGCTTCGCATGGTGCGGGACAGATTCTTCCGGTAAACTCAGGAAAATTATTTGTCGATGACAATATTTCGATAGCCAGTTCCCAATCACCATTATATACCGCATCATTAAATTCCGGAATGATGTTCCCAAGCGGGCAACCATAATGACAAAAGGGCACCCCACAGTCCATACACCTCGCTCCTTGCTGACGGGTTTTCTCTTCCGGAAAATCAAGATAAAATTCCTTGTAATCCTGTAATCGCTCCTTCGGCTTCTTATAGGAAGGAAGCTCTCTCGTATATTCTAAAAAACCTGTTGGTTTGCCCATAATCTAAATTCTTTTACGCTATCAATGAATACTGATTTTTAAAAAATTCTCTACTTAAGAAGTTACCCGAACGATTCCTTTAATTTTTCTTTCTTCTAACACCTTCTTATAATCTGACGGCATTACCTTGACAAATGCAGAAACAAGGTTTTCCCAATTGTTCAAGATATCTTTGGCTCGTTGGCTGCCTGTGTTTTCAAGGTGGTTTTTGATTAATTGATGTACGGTTGCTTCATCTTCATCTGTAATGGACTCCAACTCCACCATTTCCATATTACAGTTAATGGCAAAGTTATTTTCGGGGTCGAAGACATAGGCTACGCCACCACTCATTCCTGCTGCAAAATTCCTACCTGTCTCACCCAAAATGATAGCGAGTCCACCAGTCATGTACTCGCAACCGTGATCGCCAACTCCCTCAACAACGGCTGTAGCGCCGGAATTTCTGACACAAAAACGTTCTCCGGCCACTCCTCTGATATAAGCCGCTCCGGAAGTAGCTCCATATAAAGCAACGTTACCAATGATGATATTTTCTTCTGCATTAAATTTGGCTTCTTTGTGCGGATAAACAGCTAATTTCCCTCCTGAAAGTCCTTTTCCGAAATAGTCATTGGCTTCGCCTTCCAGTTCCAACTTAATACCTGGAGCGAGGAATGCGCCAAAACTCTGACCCGCCGAGCCTTTAAACTTCATATGAATGGTATCTTCAGGCAATCCCTTTCCTTTATGTACTTTGGAAACTTCATTGGACAACATGGCACCTACGGCTCTATCTGTATTAATTATGCTAAATTCTCCATAAACCTTGTTCTTATGCAAAATGGCTGATTGAGCCTGATCAATCATCTTTGTATCGAGTACTTCTTCCAGATTATGTGCCTGCTTTGTGCAATTGAAAGTTGCCGTTCCTTCAGATTTTTCCTGATATATAATGGGCGTAAGGTTCAGGTGCTTAAACTTCCAGTGATGGATATTTTCCCTCACCCTCAACTTGCTGCTTTGCCCCACCATTTCACTTATGGTTCTAAAACCTAACTGAGCCATAATCTCTCTCAACTCTTGTACGATAAAGGTAAAATAGTTGATAACGTATTGTGGGTCTCCGGTGAAACGCTTTCTTAACTCCGGGTCTTGTGTTGCAATACCTACCGGACATGTATTCAGGTGGCATTTACGCATCATTATACAGCCATTTACTACTAAGGCGGCGGTGGCAACACCCCATTCTTCAGCGCCTAACAAAGTGGCAATGGCAATATCACGACCTGTCCTTAGCTGACCATCTGTTTGTAGCACCACTCTATCGCGAAGTTTATTTTTTACCAGTGTTTGATGTGCCTCTGCTAAACCCAATTCCCAAGGCAATCCGGCATGTTTAATGGAACTTAACGGTGATGCTCCTGTACCACCATCATATCCGGAGATGAGGATAACATCTGCTTTGGCTTTTGCAACACCCGCAGCAATAGTTCCCACGCCTGCTTCTGCAACTAATTTTACATTGATGCGTGCTTTTCTATTGGCATTCTTTAGGTCAAAGATGAGTTGCGCCAAGTCCTCAATAGAATAAATATCGTGGTGGGGAGGTGGAGAAATCAATCCCACTCCGGGTGTAGAATGCCTAACTTTTCCAATCCACTCATCTACTTTATGTCCCGGCAACTGACCACCTTCCCCCGGTTTGGCCCCTTGCGCCATTTTTATTTGCAATTCGTCTGCATTGGTCAAATAATAAGAGGTAACGCCAAATCTACCCGAAGCAACTTGTTTTATTGCTGAACGTTCAGAGTCGCCATTTTCTTTGATTTCGTAGCGTATTTCATCCTCACCACCTTCACCACTATTGCTTTTGGCGCCAATACGGTTCATCGCAATGGCCAAAGTAGAATGGGCTTCATGTGAAATCGAACCGAAAGACATAGCACCTGTTGCAAAACGCTTCAATATGCTTTCCACTGGTTCTACTTCTTCCAACGGAATCGACGTAGTATTTGAGAAGTCGAAATCAAATAAACTCCTTATAGTAATCGCCTTTTGCGTTTGATCGTTGATTTTTTCGGCAAACTTCTTATATATATTGTAATCGTTCTTCTTGGCAGAATATTGCAGCAGGTGGATGGTATCAGGATTGAAGAGATGTGCTTCTCCCCTCCTTTTCCATTGGTAATTACCGCCGACTTCCAGCTTTTTAGGTGTATTTTCTTTTTCTGGGAATGCAATTTTATGGCGCAGCAATACTTCTTTTGCAATTTCGTCAAAACCGATGCCTCCTAATCTGGAAACAGTACCGGAAAAACATTTGTCAACGACATGCTGGCTTAAACCGACAATTTCAAATACTTGCGCTCCATGATAAGATTGATAAGTAGATATTCCCATTTTGGAGAATACCTTTAAAAGTCCGGCGCTGATGGCTTCGATATAATTTTCCACCAATTCTTCATCGCTATACTTTAGTCCTTTTTCTTTTTTCAACTCATATATAGACTGATAAGCCATATAAGGGCAAAGGGAACTTGCACCATAACCAATCAACGTGGCGAAATGATGAACTTCTCTGGCATCACCACATTCTACGACCAAGGAACAATCGATTCTTCTATTGAGTTTAATGAGGTGATGGTGTACTGCACCTACTGCCAAAAGGGATGGAATCGGTGCAAAATCAGGGTTTATATTTTTATCCGAAAGGATGATGATATTATTGCCGTTTAAGATAGCGAGTTCTGCTTCCTTACAAATCCGGTCGATACCTCTTTCCAGTGCTCCCTTTCTCCCATTAGCAGGAAAGAGCGTTTGAATGGTAATTTCTTTAAAGGACGGATGTTTTACAAACCTGAGTTTGGCAATATCTTGTTCCGTAAGAATGGGTTGCCGAATACCAATTTGTATACAATGCTCCGGCTCGGTGTCCATGATGCTGGAAGCGCCACCGATATTAGAGAATGTTGACATAACCATCCTTTCTCTTATTGGGTCGATGGGTGGGTTGGTTACTTGTGCAAATAATTGCTTAAAATAATTGGCAAGGTGTTGGCTTTGGTCAGAAAGTACTGCCAAGGGTGTATCCGTACCCATTGACCCGAGTGGTTCTTTTCCTTTTTCTGCCATAGGTTCTAGGATTACCCTCAAGTCCTCACTGGTGTAGCCGAATGCTATTTGTTGGGATAAAAGTTCGTCTCCTGTCAGCTTTTCATATTTGATATCAGGCTTAGGGAGATCTTTAAAGGTAAGTTTATGGTGTCTCAACCATTCGCTATACGGGAACTCGGTACAGATTTGTTTTTTCAGTTCTTCATCGCTGATGATGCGCCCTTGCTCCATATCGGCGATAAACATTCTTCCCGGTTGGAGGCGTCCTTTTCGCACTACTTTTGACTCATCCACCGGAAGTGCACCTGCTTCTGAAGACATCACCAAGATATCATCTTCGGTGAGGCAGTATCTGGAAGGCCGCAAACCGTTTCTATCTAATGTTGCTCCAACGATCTTCCCATCTGTAAAACAAATAGATGCCGGACCATCCCACGGCTCCATCAAGCAATCGTGGTATTCGTAGAAGGCTTTTTTATATGCTTCCATTTGCTCATTATCTTGCCATGCCTCCGGAATTAACATCATCATTACATGTGGCAAGGAACGCCCGGAGTGATACAATAATTCTACAACGTTATCTAAGTTTGCAGAATCAGATTGACCGGGATCGCAAATGGGTTTCAGTAAATCTAATTCCTCAGCGGTGAATACTTTGCTCACCAATAAATCCTCTCTGGCATGCATCCAGTTAATATTTCCTTTGATGGTATTGATTTCACCGTTATGTGCAAGAAACCTAAACGGTTGTGCCAGTTTCCACCTTGGAAATGTATTAGTAGAAAATCGTGAATGTATCAAAGCAATTGCCGAGGTGAGTGCTTCGTTGGTCAAATCTGGATAGAAAGAATTGAGTTGCCAAGTAGTTAGCTGACCTTTATATACTACAATTCGACAGGACATAGAGGTGAAATAAAAGATATCATGTGTTCCGTCGATAGAGTTATATATGGTGTGTGTAGCGTGGTTTTTAAAGATAAACAGTTTTCTTTCCAGTTCTCGATCACTTTTTACGTCGTAATTTGGCTGAACAAAAATCTGCTCGATATGTGGTTCTGCCATAGATGCAGCCGGACCAACACCGTTGTTATTTACAGGAACTTTTCTAAATCCAAGGATAGTAAGGTTCAGGCGTTCTGCGGCTTTATAAATCACCTCTTTACAATTTTCAACGATGCGTTTATTATTTGGGAAAAATAGGATTCCGGTGCCGTACTTACCCGATTCCGGGAGGTTGAATCCTAGTTTTGTTGCTTCTGCTAAATAAAAGTCATGTGGTATTTGAATCATTACACCGGCACCATCTCCGGTATTTGCTTCACATCCACATCCCCCACGATGCTCCATATTTTCTAACATTTGGACGGCATCCTTTACGATGGCATGTGATTTCTTACCTTTTAAGTGCGCCACAAAACCTATTCCGCAAGAATCTTTCTCAAATGACTCATGATACAATCCCATTTCCTTTAACATAATTCCACTTTTTTAACTCGTAAATAGGCTTTTAAAAGCCTTATTTACTTTAACTCATTTAAAATAAATCGTAACGAAAACTAATATTACAAACAAATTCTTAGTACGGTAAAGAAGGAGCGATTAAGAAAAGATTAATTCGCTTGTACGGTTATCAAAAGATTAAGGCAAGTTTTACAAAAATTAATCACATATTTCCAATTACAATTTATAATTATTTATATGTATTTAATTTCAAACAAATGTATTCTATTTGATGTAATTGTTAAGATATTTTATAACTATTTTATTATAAAATTTTATTTCATAGTCTTGCAATCAGATTATTAACAACAAATTTTATTTTCTATGAGAAAAAGTATTTTAATTGCAATTTTGGCGTTGGGCATGCCATTTTTGATGAAAGCCGGAGAACCTTTTAAAGACAGGATGAAAAAATTCCTTGACCCTAAGAAAGAATTAAGAACTCAAGATGATTCTACGGTGGTAGAACAGGAACATAAACTTCCCTTCGACATTAGCGGTAGTGTTGACGTATACAGTCAAACAAATTTTTTAGGAAAGGTGACCAACGATGTTTACCACAGGGCATTTTATCCTAAGGCAAACTCCTTTAATCTGGGTATGTTCAACCTTATGATGAGCAAAAAAATTGGAAAAGTAGGATTCATGGCAGACATTGGCTTTGGACCGAGGGCTGAGGCTGCCAACAACACCATCTATTCCAATACCGTGTTGGCAATTAAACAATTGTATGTTTCTTACAGTCCTACTGATTGGGTAGACATTACCTTAGGTAATTTTTCAACTTTTTTTGGTTATGAACTAATAGAACCTTACAATAATTTCAATTACTCTACTTCTCTAGCGTTTCAAAATGGCCCTTTCTATCACACCGGTATAAAAGCAAATTTCAAAACCGGAAAATGGAATTTCTTAACTGGATTTTTCAATGATACCGATACCAAGGATGATAATGACCGCAATAAATATGTTGGTGCGCAAGTGGGTTATACCGCAGACAATGGCGGGGTTTACTTAAACTTCATTGGTGGGAATGAGCCAGCAACATTTGCTATTGACGACTCTACGACCGGAGATGTTCACAAGAACTATAAAGCGGCGGTAGACCTTACAGGTTCTATCAAATTGGGTGAGGCTAAAAAAGGAAAATTGGGTGTAAATGCAGCATTCTATAATTATAGAACTAAGATCATGGAAGACAGTGACGCCGCAGCAAGTCAATATTTCACTACTTATCTATACGGTCAATATGACTTCAATGAAAAAGGCTCAATTGGTGCCAGAGTAGGTTATTTTAATGATAGTGATGGTGTTGCTCCTTATGTAATTGGTGGTGCTGAAAACTATTTCGACTTTACCCTTACCGCTCAAGGTAGAATTGGCAACTTGATTTTCATCCCAGAACTCAGGTTTGACTTAGCTGACAGTCCCGTTTTCTTTAATAGAGATGGCGATGTTGACAGCAAACTACAAACTGTGCTTGGTTTAGCAGCAGTGTATAAATTTTAATTCGGCTTATTCTTTATGGTTGTGGGAGGCTGTCTGAAAAGGCGGCCTCTTTTTTTTTTGCCAATAGTCAATTGTCGTCAATGGTCATTGGGAAAAGTTGTCAATGGTCACGAATATCGATGTACAAATTTAGTATCACAAAGTTTCCCAAAGAAGGCACTAAGAACGCAAAGGGATTACAAAAAAGATACCATCTAAAACCAAAAAACTTCTTCCGATTTACATTTTTACAAAAGGTTTAACAAAATTATCCTGCGACACAAGAAAATAATTGCCATTGGCAAAAGTCGAAACATCTATACTGTTTATTCCGGTAGAAATGTCAAAACTTTTCAATAGCTGACCGAAAACATTATAAAGGAATACCTCCATCGCTTTATTCGATTGATTATCAATGAATAAAGTGGAATAAATAGGATTCGGACAAATATTTATTTGCGACTGCAATATTTGTTGATTAGACACCTTATTGACTACATAATCACAAGGTCTGTCAATAAAAGTTAAATCGTTTACTCCATCTCGGTAACAGCGTAAGTGTTCTGGATAAACACCGTCACAAAGATAATTTAATAAATAAAACAGCTGTGTAGCATTTCCTAAAAATTCCACAATTAGATGAGGGGTAAATCCACACAAAATTGAATTTGGTAAATAATGGATATATTGAACAGTACTATTGCCTAAATAATCAACCACTTTAATACTATCTATAATATATTGTAACTTCAAACCATTATAATAAGGCACCATTATGGACTCACCTGTATCCCCAACAGATAAATTAAAATCATATAGAAGATAAAATTCACTTTCTTGATATATGTACAGTTGCTTATTTTCCGAAAGAACATAAAATTTATGTTGAAACACGTGCGGAATACCATTACCCTTTGTTGGATTTCCCAACAAAACTTTGCAATTCTTATCATTTATTATAGTATCCTTTTCAACAATTAACTTATAAAATCCGGTATCATTAGGCAAACCTTGACGGTTATACTCAATATAATCATAATAATACTCCGCCCCCACCGGAAACCACTCTGTTAGGGTTTGCCCATAGCCTATGCTTAGGAATAGGCAAAAAATCAATGTTATTATCAGTTTCATAGGTGATGTTATTTATTCTGTTAAAATCACTTTTTGGTAGCAACTTCTCGTCCGTCAATTATTAAAGCATAAATGAAAATACCGGAATAGCGTTCATTGCCTCTTACGGCAATTTCTGTAATAAACTTATCATAAATAGGGTTAGATTTTGGCTATTTTCGGTCGAAAGCATAGATTTTTCATAGGATGAATTTTAATTATTTAAGGATACGTGACATTAGACAAAATAATTGAAACTTCCCAATCTAACTAAACTTTAATTTTCAGTCCACAGTCGACAGTCCACGGTTCACTGATTTTACAAAAAACTCATTTTATGTATAGTCAATGTCAATAATACAGAATTTGCCACGAATGCACGAACTTGAGAAGCTGTTTCGGATCCTAAAACTTGACACCCAAAACTTAAAAATATTTATATTTGTCGAAAAAGAATGGCTAAACAAGAGAATTGGAAGGATAAATTAGGCGTTGTATTTTCTACTAATCCCGATTTCAAATATGAGGAAGAGGAGAAAGAAGAACCTTCTCCCCCGCCACAACAGCAACAGTTACTAATCTTAAAAGACAGCAAACAACGCAAGGGCAAAACGGTGACTTTGGTTCAAGGCTTTGTTGGCAGAGAAGAAGATTTGGAAGCCCTTGGAAAAATGCTAAAAACAAAATGTGGCGTAGGCGGATCAGCAAAAGATGGTGAAATAGTATTACAAGGCGACTTCCGCCAAAAGGTAAAAGAAATCCTAGAAAAAGACGGCTATAAGGTGAAAGTGAGGATTTGAGTGAAGTTCACAGATGACAGTTCATGGTGGGGATGTGGAAATTTGGAAATGTGAGGATTTGGAGATTTAAGAAAGTTCACAGCTCACAGATGTCGGTTCACGGCGGTATGGAATGAAAAAGTCAATAGACCACAATCAATGGTCAACAGACCACAGCTTTCTTGGTGTGCTTTGTGGTTGAATTTTGTTCGCGGTTCACGGAGGGAATCACTATTCACTTTTGGCTGTACTAAAAATTAGGTGATAAGGAGAAAAACACCTTGAATTTATCGTACGTTGGGTCGTTTTTTTGTGTCATCCTCCACATAAAATCAACGCCGAGGATTTTGCCGATATTTTCTAAACCAAAGCCTATCTCAGCATAATAGCCATTCAATCCTTTCAATCCTGCAGGAATATCAATAAAGTCAACCTTGGAAGGGTCAAGGCTACTCAACGCCATCTTGGTAATGAATTTCTCCCTGAGTTGTAATTTCGCAACACCCGGTATTTTATTTAGGAAAAAGCCATTGAAGTGGTGTTCGTAGAAGAGTTCCAATTTCTGGTCGGCAAGATAGCTGGCTTCTTGCATCATTCCCAAACGATCAAATTCCTGCAAAAAGGTTTCATTACCCGGATGTATCGACAAAAGCGGATAAGGTGCATTTCCCATTACCTTACTACCCGTAAGCATAATTTTGGAATAGCCGAAAGGTGTGTTCACACGTTGCTCAATTTTAAGATCAAGCTTATGGAAATTAAATTCACTCTTTAACCAACCTTTCTTGCTAAAAGTATAAAAAAGATGTATTCGTGGAAGTCCACCCTTTAAATGAAGTTGTCGCTTTCCCACTGTAAAAAACTTAGATCCCGGTGTGGCATGAATGGCAATTTTTGGTGTAAATACGGTAAAGGTTTCGTATTTCTTTTGCGTACCATCCTCCAACGTCTTTATGAACTCAACTTTTCCGGGAATGGTTTGAAACCTCCTCCATTGCGTGCTGAAGGTGGTACTAAAATTTGGAAACCATGTTCTATTGTAAAAAATATTGAGGTCTTTCATAGACACCAAGTCCTGAATGCCATCTTTCCTCAACAGTGAATAGTAAAAATAATCATAGTTCAAATTGCTGCCTTCCAAAGAAAAACGCTGATAGTCATCATACCAATTAAAACCTACGCTATGACTTCTATTGGGCTTAGTGGGGAGTTGTGCAGAAAACTCTGCGCCATATTTAAATTTCTTATCCAAAGTACCATACGCACCATGTACCTGGAACCTATATTTTTCACTGAGGAATCTATTGCTGCGTACTTGCAGGCGGAGGCGCACGCCTTCAACATCGTTCCAACTTACCACTTGATAGAGGCTTCCAATGTCAATTTTACCCACCCGATAATGCCCTGACCCAAAGAAACTGCCTATTTTGGAAAAAGCTTTGTAGGCGCGGGTACGCTTGAGGGAGTCGATCATCCAATAGACATTGCTTTCATGGAAATTTAGCGAATCAAATCGGCTATTATTCCAAAATTCATTATTACGCCTTCTGTAATCCTTTTCATATTCCATTTTCTCACCTTGAAAAATGGTATCGGGAATCCCGGCTTCTACTACAATATCTCTTCTGGAAAGATATCGGGAGAGGCGAATACTTTTACTGCGTTTCCGCTTGGTGAAAGCAATATTGCTGGCACGTGCCTCACTCTGCTTAAACCAACCTTTTCCGGGTACTTGTTCAAATTGCTGTTCCAACTTGAACTCGTTGACAAAATTAAGGTTAGCACGTCTATCGATGGAGAGTTTAATTTTTTGTATGGCGTAAGAAGGTTGGGCTATCCACGCATCTCCAACAAATGCTAAGTCGGCCTTGGACTTAGGAAAGAACGCCAAATGAAATAAATAATTGATGGAGTCCGCCATTTTGGTACTGTCTACAATAAAGTACTTGTAGTTTAGCAAAGCGCCATCTGCAAAAGGCAATTGGAAGGCTTTATCATACACCATCATCTGGTTGCCGTATACATCCAATTCATCAAAAGCGATATCTAATAGCTCTGAAAATCTTAGCTGCTCAATACCGGAAACTTTGGAAGCATGTACGATACTTTTTTGTTTCTTGGGGTCATTATTGATATAGTATTTGGTGAGGGTTTCTTTTAAGATTAATGGAATAAAGCGTTGCCCATCTTCGGTAGTATCTTGATTTTCAAATACAAAACGAAAAGGCTTAATAATCTTCCGGTCTTTTATCGACTCTTTGATATTGAACAATGAAGCGACGGTTTTCACATATTCGTCATAGCTGATATCGGTAAAAGCCTTGGGTTTATTATCATCTTTATTGGCCAATACTGCTCTGAATATCCGCATGGCGACAGTATCTTTCTCGCGATCACGCTTGGGTGCTTTTATGACAATCTCTCCCAGAAGTTCTGATTCTGCTTCCATATAAACTACTATCAAGGAATCCTTAAACTTTCTCTTCTTGATTACTTCGTCTTTATAACCTATAAAACTGAGGATGATAGAATCAGTTTCTGGTGTAACCTGAAATTGGAACTTCCCAGAGTCATCAGAATAATAGCCTGCTTGCATTTGCGGAACGGTAATGCTCACGTAGGACATCACTTCATCGGTAGTTTTATCCCGAACAACCCCAGTAAGGAAGACATTATTCTGTCCCTTTACCGGAAAATGAGATAAAAAAATCAAAAGGATAAATACAATCCGAACCCTCATGTTTTTTGATAAGCAAATGTCTTGCCACATGATTACAAATGTCCGAACAATACATGGCAATATGTATTTAAAATATGTTAAATCCAGTTATTATTTAATTATGGCAGGGTTAAGTAATGATAAACCGCCTCATTTCGAAGTTTCGTTTGGCAAATAAAAAAAAGGTCTATTTTCAAAAGGAATAGATTCGCTTACACGATTAAGGGCATTTCCATTAACAATTTCCAAGCAACTTGTGTAGGGTTATTGGGATTGGAAGATGCCAAGATACTAAAACTTGTAAAGTGGCACTTACAACAATAAAAAAAACCTGTCCTGCTCACAGTTTGTAACTTTGAGCTAAGTATGAGACAAGTTTGTAACTTGCGTAAAGCAGGGTTTATTTAAAATTTGCAGTGGTTATCAAGATATAATCTTGTGTTATGCAGTTGGAGGGAAGGAATATTTGGCAACCTTATTTTGCTTTAGTAGTGAAAATTAGCTGCTTTATCCTATTTTTACGAAAGATTGTAGGAGGTGTTTTTTTACAACCTGTCCCGCCAAAGCGGGAGTCTAACGTTAGAAGTAACCATATGAAACGTTGTATTAGCATAATGATTTTACTTTTTTGGACGACTTGCTCGTTTGGACAAGTAGAACTTGTGCCTAGAAAAGACAATGAGACTACTGAGCAATTTGCTGAACGACAAAAACCAGAAAATTCTACTTTAGCTCATAAAGTTTTAAAAACAAAATGGAACGGAAATTCTGCTATAATTGCACTTTATGACATAACATACAAATTGCCGGAACCAAATGACTCAGACCAGCAGACATATCATGAAATTGTTGGATTTATATTTTTTAAATTGGATAAAAACACTTATAGTAAAATAACTTTTGGAACAATTGATACTGAAGGTAGCAACCCGTCAATTAAAACTGTCTTTTTTGCAAATGCCGACAACGACAAAGCAAAAGAGTTGATAGTAATAGCTTCTTGGGAACAGCGACATTATGATGTTAATGGAATGCTCTATGGAACTTATATTTTTGATAACGAAACTGTTGAGAAAACACTTGATTTACAATATCTTGAAGAAATTAGCAAAAAACTTGATGGAGGTTGTGAATGTAATTGGAATGACGGAACAAATAAGAAAGCAAAATTTAAAACGGCTTCAGAAATTAAAAAGGAATTAGTCAGACTTGGTTATAAATGATAATTGTAAACGAATAAAGATTTAAAATTGGCAGCCTACAATAAGGCCTTTGCTAAAAGCAGGAAAAAGTGGTCAATTGAATATTATACCTCACATCAAACTTTGAACCAGGTTGATAATTTAGTGCCTCGATTTTAGGCAACACCTTTAGCATTAATCAGCAAAACATCGACCTAACAAAAATGGAACAAAAAACGGAACAAATAAAACAATTGGTAAGCCATCTTAAAAAGAAATATGGTTCAAAAAACATAATTGAAACCGATTATTGGGACGGTGATAATACAGCAATTGGTTTAACGGAACAAACAAAGCAATACGTCGTTTATATTGCTGATAACTGTAAAACAGACAATAAGTTTTTTGTTTCTTTAGAAAATCCGCCAGCCGTAAATGATTTTCCTTACACTCCATACGGTAACTTTGAAAACCTTACTATTGACGAAGTTGAAAAAATCGTAGTTAATCATTTAAAAATCATAATTAATCATGACATCTGAACAATTTGAAACCTTTTGGCTTTCAACTTATCCTGAAACAATTCCCATAGCCTATAATTTTAAACATTGTTACAAGGATAGATGGTTTAGAATTCATAGTTTACCTGAATCTCAACGTTACCCCAACACCAATCAAGAGTGGCACATTTTACTTTCTAGGCAAAATAGAATAATTACAGATATCATTGGCGATTCAACACAATTGTTCATAGTAACTGGCGAATATGATTTCGACGGCACGTTTGATTCCCCAGATGTATTAAACACTGAATTGCTCTCTGACTTTAAATTCAAAAGCCTAAAACCGATTGACCTATATAAGATAGATTCAAAGGAATATGATAAAGGAACAATATATAGACCATTTTTCGCCGAAGTAAAGTGGGAGCAAAATAAATACGATAAAATTTTATGCTCAATAGCAAATGACGAAATGCGAGCATTTTTTGTAAGCATGGAAAATAAATGTTTAATTGCACCATACGATGGCGGCTTAGACTTAGTTCTTGAAAACTCCGCAATAAAAGACTATTATAAGACTAAATATAAAGACTGGCTCTCATTACATATAGAGGGATTGTAAACTATGCGCAGTTGATAAGAATTTCCTGTCCTGCTCAAAGGAATCATCAAGGAAGCGTACGGAGATATTGAAAATGATAGAGGCACTGTAGATCATTTCTACAAGGTAATTTTATTAAAAATGCTATGCTCTATGATGAAATATTCTTATTTTTGAGGAAAATGAAATCGCTACCGAGTAGCGCATATTCAACCTACTATGAGATGTATATGCGCTACTTTGTAGCGGGTATAAACAAGTTAACAGGCATTATTTTGACAATGACAGTAACAAAAAACATATCATTAACTGATCAAGAGCAAAAAAGTTGGACAGTAATCAATCAAGAGACTAATGATAAGTTTTTGACATTACTTGCAAATGAGTTAGGAGACATAATAGCTGACGACAATGGCAACAAAATACAACACTTGCGACCTAAATTAACAGGTCAAGGTATAAAAGATACTTTCAGCTATAAATATGGACTTGATGAGTTCCCATATCATACTGACACAGCATTTTGGGCAAAACCAGCCAAATTAATTTTAATGACAACTGAATTACCAAGTTCTTGCAACACGCTATTAATCGACATTAAGGGATTTCTTAATTCACTTACAGAAAGTGAGTTGGTTGTTTTTCAGAATTCAGTTTTTACTCTAAAAACTCCAAGTCAAATTAAATTTGTTTCAGTTCTTCAACGTGAAAAGGAAGATTTTATTTTTAGATATGACCCTAATATTATGACGCCATTTAATTCAAATGCTAAAAAATGTGACGACATAATAAAAGAATATATTGAAGACTCTAAGGCAATAGAAATACAATGGACAGGCAAGAATATTTTGGTGTTAAATAATTGGAGAATGGTGCACAAAAGAAGTGAATGCAAAAATGAACCTAAAAGAATTTTAAAAAGAATCTACATCAATTAATAATTATGAGTTGGGAAAAAGACACACTATTGGCTAAATCAAAGATATTCTTTGATAAAGCCTTTTCAGAAGATAAGGAAAATATCTTTTTTGGACTTAATTGTGCTATGGGACTAGAGACACTTTCACGTGCAGCATTGGCTAAAATCAGTCCTACTCTTTTGGCGGAACCAGACAAAGACCAACAGAATTTATTGCACGCACTAAACTTAGGCTCTGCTAAAACTCAAAAAAAATCTATCGGAACTTCTCAGGTTTTAGTAATGTGTAAAACTCTGATTCCTGAGTTTACAGAAGAACATCTAAAATCAGCATCTGCAATAGTCAATAGAAGAAATGAAGAAGTTCACACAGGAACAGCAGCGTTTTTGGAATATCGAACTCAACACTGGATTGAAGGATTTTATAAATGCTGCAAAGTTTTAGCCGACTCATTAGGTGAAACTCTTGAAAGCATTTTTGGCATAGAAGAAGCTAAAGCTGCCGAACTTATTTTAAAAGATACCGAGTCTAAAGTAATAGAAAAGACAAAAGGTTTAATTGCAGCACACGCCAAAGTTTTTGAATCCAAAGGAGAAGACGAAATCAACCACCTTAAAGCAGAAGCAGAAAAACAAGGAGAAATCCTCTCCCATAATAAACATCATAGAGTAAAATGTCCTGCTTGTAGTTGTGTCGCAACTGTTACAGGTGTTGTATATGGTAAAGACCAAATTGAACACGGAGATTATGAAATAATAGTTAGACAAACGGTAATTCCAACGAAGTTTAATTGTGTTGCTTGTGGACTTAAACTTAACGGTTATGGACAACTATCTACAGCAGGTGTTGGTGACCATTTCACTCATAGGACAAATTACACTCCTGAAGAATATTATGATTTAATTAGCTTGGACGACACAGAAGCGTTTGACAGAAGAGCAGAAGAGTTGGGGTATTTTCACTTTAGTAACGACTAAAAATGAGAATAACGCCTGCTAACACGGGTTTCCCCTGTCCTGCTCAATGTTTGTAACTTTGCGCTAAGTATGAGACAAGTTTGTAACTTGCGTAACGCAGGATTTATTTAAAATTTGCAATGGTTATCAAGATACAATCTTGTGTTATGCAGTCCGAGAACCTCAAAGAGCCACACACACTTCAAGGTAGATTGGTCAATTTTTTCGCCCAAACCACCTATTAAAGCACCTCACAAACACCGCTTTTATTTTTTGCACTGATTTTTGCATCGTACATCGATGTGGTAAATACAGCGGGGAGTAAATATTTTCCGGCAAAGGAGGCGCTGAGGAGATAGGTGAAGCTGGCGGTTTCTTTTGCCTTCAAATCATAGTAAGTGTAAATCCTGTCGTCCCGAATATCACTATGGCGCACTCCGTAATTTACTCCCTGTGTATATAGTATTTCCCAACCACTGGGAAGGTATTGCTCTAAAACATTATCTGTCAAGTCCTGTGGCGTAGTGTTGGTAATGGCAACCGTCACCTTAAAAACACTGCCCTGCTTCAGCTGTTTCGGGTTTATTGGGCGACCATCGATATCGCAATAACTGACCTGCATATACAATCCATTGTTGTAGTGAGTCGTATCGGCTTTCATTGAAATATAACTTTTTATTGCACTAATGTACAAGGGTTTTGTGCTATTATTATTGATAACCAATTGGTTGGTAGCATTAACCGATTGTTTCTCAAAACTTTTTGTAAATAAAAAGCGCTTCGATACAACCGCTTCTTTGGGTTGCTGATTGAAAGCATAAGAAAAGGAATATTCATTTCCGGCGGCAGTTCCATAGTATTTTGCCAGACTGATGAGATAGAATGCCGCTTCTTGCGTATTGAAACTGGTTCTGCTATACATTTCCGTAAGCAAACGGTCGAAGCTATTTAATTTTCTGGGGTCACTCATGGTCGCCAATGCTTCCAACTGAATTGCCCTTTCCCGCAACAGAGATCCGTAATAATGGCTATAATCGTCCTTTTTTATGTCAAGGGAGATTGATGCCGTCATTTTTTTGCTGATGTCAGTATAGCCAGCGAGATAATAGGCAGTTGCCAGCCGCCATTTGGCAAAATCAGAAAGTGCGACTTCCTTCAGCTGATTCATGGCGCCCATTTCCGGTTTTCCATATACCGCCAACGTGTACAAGCGATAAGCTTGAATGTCGTTATCATTATAGTGGTCGCTCCAATTTTTTGCCATGTCTCTTTGGAAATTATACCAATTTTTTAGCAGATACTCCGGTACATCATACCCTTGATTTTTAGCTTCCATGAGGAAGTGTCCGGCGTAATTGGTGCCATATTCGCTGGCAGCATATTCGTCCGGCCAGTACGAGAAACCACCGTCTCCGGTTTGGAACGATTGCAGCCTGTTGATGCCATCCTGAATGTTTTTGGCAATATCTTTCTGTTGCTTTGCATCCAAATTCATAAAGGTCGATAGGTACAACTGTGGAAATACCGATGATGTCGTCTGCTCTACACAGCCATGTGGGTATTGTATCAGGTAACTCAATTGCTTTTCAATGGCAAGGTTGGGGATGCGGCTGACCTCCAAAGTGAGTTTCTCCGTACCTTTTATGGCATTCATGGCAATAGCCGTGTTTAAGGTCGCTTGCGGCGCAATAACCCATTTTACCACCTCCGATACACGCGGCTGAGGGGTGCGAACGGCAATTTCTATCGCTTCGCTCGCCTGTTCCTGACCGGAATTGGCAGTGATTTTTAAATGTGCCACACCACATTGCGCAGCAATCTTAGCACGAAACGTAATCACTTCATCACCCGGCTCATTGAAGTGTATCCATTTCTCTTGTTCTGCAAATTGGAAATGCTCACTTCCGACTATTTTTATTTTAACATCTTTGATAGACTTGTCCGTAGCAAAAATATTCACTGGAATCATGATTTCATCCTGCGGTGACAATACCCGAGGCACATTCGAAAGAAGCATGACAGGTTTTTTGACAATCAACTCTTTTTCTGCATTGCCAAAGGAAAAAGCATGGTTGGCGACGACCATGATACGCACACTTCCGCTGTAGTTGGGTAGCGTAATGCTATGTTGTTTAGTCTGTCCCTCAGCAAGCGTATAGGTGCCAACAAATTTCACTACCGGAACAAAGCGATTGACCTTTGATGTATAATCGATATCGTTGCTGCCATCGCCGCCAATACTCAGCAGCTTATCAAATTTTCCGGCGTAAGCGCCAATTACTTGGTCGTACATATCCCAAGTGGAAACATTCAATGCTTCTTTGGCATAAAAGTATTTCCATGGTTGTGGCGTCTTAAAATGCGTGATATTCAACAATCCTTCATCCACAATAGCCAACGTATAAGTCATGGGGTTGCCTTTACTTTCTTTAATGGAAACAGTGAAGGGCTGTTCCGGTCTGACCTCGTCCTTACAGGTGATGGTCGGGGCGAGATGTGTTGCCGGATTTTCAACATAAAGCGGCAAAATACCATACATCCTAATCGGCAACCCATTCTGCGTATTGATATGTGGTTGTAATAAAGTTACGTGTACAAAAATATTCGGCGTCATTTTCTCATTGGCAATAATCTCTACCTTATTATTTCCACTTTGAAGTGTTGTCCAAAATGCTTGTACAACGCCCGTACTTTTTTCAATACTGATTAAGGCATGTCCATTGCTACTAGCGGGAATATTGAGGTTTATCTTCTCACCTGTAGTGTAGTTGGATTTATCGGCGGTGAAGTGGAGCATCTTGGCATTTTCCTTATCATAACTATCGCCTTTTTTCCAATATGGGGTGTCAAAATAGACCACTTGCCCACAGGAATGTCCACCGGGGTCTTTAACAACAATGAGGTATTTTCCCCAGTCTCTATCAGGAATGTTCATCGGGAAATTGTAGCGACCATTACTGTATTGAATGGTAGTGTCAATGTAGATATTGTTTTTACTTCCAGAAATATAACTCGGATAATCATTGCCATCAGACGCATACCAATAACTCCATTGCATTTTCCAGATTTGGATACGCAATGTGCCGCTGCCACCAATTTTGCCATTTGGATCAGTGGTGATGAGTTGAAGCATGTTTTTTGTATTGGTATAAAGATAATCGCCATTCTCATGTTGAAGGTTTAAGCCGACTAATTTTTTGAAAGGGCAAAAATTAATAGAAGTATTATCTGTATTGATATTGCCACTTTTTTCGATGATATTGGTGATGAAATTGACTTTAAGCATGGCATTGCCGAAGGTGGTAGAAAATTGTGGACAAAATGCTGTGCAACCATTTTTATCTAACACGCCTTTTGCTACGGTGAATTCTCCTTCATCCAATCCAACCTCAGGAGAACTAAAGATGTACCCTTTGTGTTGTGGGAATGGATTCGTTATAGTGCTTATGCGGCATATTGTATTGGTTTCTAAGGATTGTGCCACATTTCCAAACAACCATTGTGCTTTTATCCGAATGCTGTCTTTAAGGGTTTTATCGGTCAATAGCGTATCCGGAAAGGTATAGTTGATTTTAATGCGATTCGGTTTTATGCTTTCTACGGAGATGCTTTTATAGAATTGCTGATTGCCCAATTTAAACATTGCTTGATAATGCCCGGTTGGGGCGGATTTTTGTGTATTTACTACAATATTATACGTGTTTTTGGCAACGGGATAGATCGTTTTTTCAAACAGTATTTTTCCGTCCGGGTCTTTGAAGGTAAAAGAAACGGGATAATTATCCGGTAATTTTTGGTAATAATCACCAGAAATAAAGGAAAGATATATGGAGTCTCCCGGTCTCCAAACACCACGCTCGCCGTAGATAAATCCCTTGAATCCTTTTGTCAATTCTTCCCCAGTGATATCAAATTTGCTGAGGGAATTTTGATAACCTTCTTCCACTTTCATATAACCATAGTGTTGCCCATTTTTCGCCACCAAAAGAAAAGGACGCTCCTTTAAATGTAGTGTCAACATTCCTGATGCATTGGTGGTACCTTTCCCAATGAGTTGTTTTGTGTAATTGTATAATTCGATGCTGGTATTGGGAAGAACTCCTGAACTAACCATGTCGGAGGTGAATACATATGCATTCTTTAGTTCATCCATTTTATAAATGATGCCAATATTCGAGGCAATTATATTACGGCTTTGTGCTTTTCCATAATAATAGCGGTTCTCACAAGGGTTAGTACTGGGATTATAAGGTTCATAAGAATCGTAACTATCATCATAGATATAAGAAAATTCTTCACCCTCTTCATCGGTTTCTTCGTCAACATCTTCGTTATCGTCAGAACTTTCTGTGCATGGATATAAGGTACATGATCTGTCAAATTTTATGCTAATTCGATAGATGGCTCCGGGGTCAGGAAGTATCAGTTTGCTCAAATCTATGCCGTGATGTGTCCATTTTTTTAAATCTCCGGGTTGTGCGAAATCCAGCTGGATTTTTTTCTCCAAAACCACTTTGCCTACTCTTGATAATTCATCATTCCCATCCAGATCATTGATTTGCATAAATTGGTGGACATTGTTTTGGTAAATCTTGACCACGCGTACATAGACAGATTGTAGATATATACTTTCAAAAGGCAAGAATAAACCTTGCGAATTGGGTAAAATATTCCCCTCTCCGATAATATTAAATTGTGGAGGAATAGGGTCGAATGTTAGGCTTTGCAAATAGTTTTCCGGCAGAGGGAATTCTTTGGCATTTTTAATCCCACTCAACAACGTGATTTTATAGGTGCCCTCTTCGTGGTTGCTAAGAAAAATAATCACCTGATTCTTCGTAATACTATATGTCCAGTCTGTAACCTTTTCTATTTGTATAAGTCCATTTAAGTCTTGATGCAAACTCAACGGATCGCTGAAGGTGATAATAATTTTTTGACTCTCCTGGTTGTCTACCTGAATGTTGGAGACAGAAAATTCTTTAAAAGAGGCAAGTTCATATTTGAAAGTTTCATGATGATCTATTCCGATTTTTTTTCCATTAAAGTGTAAAGAGATGTTTTCATCTTTTGCCGTTCTTTGTATACTGTCTATCACAAAAATCAGTTCTCGGTCATTTGTCTTTTGGAAAGAGATTGGCAATGACTGATTATTTTGTTTCGCAGTAAAACAGGATGATAAACCAGAAGTGTCGATATCATCTGTGGTAGATATCCTGCCTTGTACAAAATACCTATCCATATCCTCTATGCTGTACATATTTAGACTACCGGGAAGTATTACAATACGTTGTTCAACCGTATGAAATCCAAACACAAATTTCCGGTGCGACCAATCCGTTTTTGTAAATTTGTTCAGTTTGACACTTACCTCATAATTTGTATGGTGCTTCATATGTTCCAAAGGAATATACTGCAAGGTGTGACCATTTACCCATTTAAAACTTCCCTTTATCTTAGGTTCGATATGTACAGCGTTTTCCAGTTGCTCTGGTGTGAGCGTGTCGATAGCAATGGCGGTATTAAATTCAATTAAGATACGGGTAGAAGCACTCACTTCACCGGAGGTGAATCCGGTTATATATGGAATGAATGAATCATCAGGTTTTTTGTAAGATTTGTTGTTTTTTGCTACCACACTCACCAACATAGATAATGCAAGAATAAAGGCAATCGTCTTCAGAAAATAAACTTTCATATTGTATTTGTTTTACCATACAAAAATGTTTGCATTTTTACTAGGAAATGGTTGGATTGATTAACTGCGTACTTATTTTGATTATTCGCAGTTGTTTAGCTTTTTATCCTTAATCAGGCAATAGATAAGTATAATCGCAAAAATGATTTATTTATAAAATAGCTCAATAATAAAGATACAATTCCTTGTTCCCGTGTTTGCTCGAGAACAAGAATGGATTGCTTTATAAATCATCTTGTTATAATTCATTTTTATGCTTTTCTCCGACTCCCAATGAGTTCATAAATCGGGACGTCCGTTAATTGTAGAGAAACATCAGTCTGCTAACGTTCAAATATATTATTTTCTCCTAATCCTGAATGGCAGTTTATTAACCGATTACTAAAGTATTTGTATTGAATAATTAATCCTTGATAGCATGTTATAAGTCGAATAATACCTAATATTGTAGCATAATATATGAGATGAAAAAGGGTACAGAAGGAAACATATTAGACGTTTTATTGATTGGCGGTGGCATCATGAGTGCAACACTTGGCACACTATTGAGCAGGTTAGCACCGGAATGGAAGATAAAAGTGTTTGAAAGAATGGATAGAGTGACGGCAGAGTCATCAGAAGCATGGAACAATGCAGGCACTGGACATTCGGCATTTTGTGAACTTAATTATACACCGGAAATGCCTGATGGGCGGATAAATATCGATAAAGCGGTGAAAATAGCTACTCAATTTGAAGTCTCCAAGCAGTTCTGGGCGTCCATGGTGGAAGCAGAGATTATAAAAAACATGGCTGAGTTCATCCATAGAACGCCACATATGAGTTTTGTTTGGGGTGACGAAGATGTATCCTTTTTGAATAAAAGATATACTGCTATGCAACAACATCCGTTGTTTAAAGGTATGCAATTCACCACCTCCACAGAGGAACTTTCTGATTGGATGCCTTTAGTTATGCAAGGTAGACATTTGAATCAACCCATGGCGGCAACAAGAATGGATATCGGCACAGATGTCAATTTTGGTGCACTTACTAGAAACCTCTTTACATTTTTGGAAGATACAGACAATGAAGTTACCGTTCATCTACAACATGAGGTAGAAGATATTAGCAGAACGAAAGACGGACATTGGCGGGTTGAAGTGAAGAATCTGGAAACAGATGATGAAACAGTCTATACGGCAAAATTTGTGTTTATAGGTGCCGGTGGAGGTTCTTTGCCCTTGTTAGAGAAGTCGGATATACCTGAAGGCAAAGGATATGGCGGTTTTCCCATCAGCGGACAATGGCTGGTTTGCAATAATGCCGCTATCATCCAGCAACATGCTGCTAAGGTGTATGGAAAGGCTAAGGTAGGCGCACCACCCATGTCGGTACCACACTTGGATGCAAGGATGATTGATGGGCAACAAGCGCTTTTCTTTGGACCTTTTGCCGGATTTTCTACCAAATTCTTAAAGAATGGTTCTTATATGGACTTGCCCTTGTCGGTAAAATGGAGCAACCTGATTCCGCTCATCTCTGCGGGACTAAATAATATTCCGCTGACAAAGTACCTCATTGAACAAGTGACTTTATCAGAAGAGGACCGCATGCAGGCATTGAGAGAATATTTTCCGGATGCAAAAAATGAAGATTGGGCATTAAAATATGCAGGGCAGCGCGTACAGGTGATAAAAAAAGATGCCAAGGAAGGAGGCGTTTTAGAATTTGGTACAGAAGTGGTCTGTAGCCAAGATGGCACCTTGGCGACTTTGTTGGGTGCATCTCCGGGTGCATCAACATCTGTAAGCATCATGCTAGATGTATTGCAGAAATGTTTCCCGCAACAAATGGCAACTGTGAATTGGCAGCAAAAAATCAAACAAATGATTCCATCCTATGGACGGTCATTGGCAGAAAATGCAGATTCATTGCAACAAGTACGGACACGTACACATAGTGTGCTTGGACTGTAATTCGGAACTTATCATGATGGAAAGATGTTATTGGTCAAATGAAAGAATTTTTAAGGAGAATTGGACTTGTTGAAACATTGACTTTGGAATTGAATATTCCGTCGTCAGTATTCATGCATAATTTAAAAAATATTGTGGAAGAAGCGCCTTCCGGTTTATTGGATGTTTTTAATTCAACTAAGTTGGTATACAAGGGTAAGGTGGATTATAATACCTTCTCCTTTAGAAGGAAACGTGCCAAATTCCAAAGGAACTTTGAATTGGTATCGATAACGGGTAGAACGGAAGGAAAGGATAACAAGACATATATTGATGCAGAAATCAGTTGCAATAAGTACTTCTATGGTTTCTTAATTTTTTTGGCGGTTTTGTATGCGCTTTTTTTTATTGGTTCAATTCTTGCATTAAGTATAAATAGTGATTCATCTAAAATGCCATTATTGTTTATTCCATTCATAGTGTTGCATGGTGGATTTATGTATTGGATTTTACACAGTATTTTGAAGCATTCGGTGCAAAAATTTAAATATGATATGGAAAGAGAATTTTTTTACTTGACAAAAGATGTGAACTGATTATCTTTGCATCCGATTTCAGCATGATTTATTGAAAAACCTTTTCATTTGCTGAAATGAACACTCCTTCTTGTTTCATGGCTGGCTAGCGGAGGAAAACAACTCTTTTATGAATGCGTCACAAAAATATGGCAGGAGTCTGCATGCCCAGATTAGCTTAGGAACTACTTCCGATGACCGTTTTATGCCCAACGGTTATGTTAAAGCCTTTGCAGAAATGTCAAAGCTGGTATTAACAGAGAAATTAGATGGACAAAATAACTGCTTCAATAAGTACGGCGTTTTTGCCAGATCGCATGCCAATGCCTCCATCCATCCTTGGGATAAACCCTTGCACGAGCGGTGGGAGTTGATGAAAAACGACCTTGGTGATATCGAGATTTTTGGAGAGAATATGTACGGTATTCATTCTATAGAATATCGACAATTGGATTCATATTTTTATGTATTTGCCGTTCGAGAAGGTGAACGTTGGCTATCTTGGGAAGAAGTGCAGTTCTATGCTGCACTATTCGATTTTCCAACGGTACCAACCATCACTTTAAAGAAGGCATTGAAGGAATGTATAGGTATGTATGCAGATGAAAATAAAGTGCTGGATTACTGGCTGACTCAGAATTTAGGCATGACATGGCTGGAGAGCGTTGAAACACCCGGCTTGTTAGATGGACGGAATCCATTAACAGAACAACCTTGCTCCGAAGGTTTCGTTATACGCAATGCAGATGCTTTCCACATGAATGAAGGTGTTATTTCTGTGGCGACAAATGAGTTTAATAACTTATTTAAGCTGGTGCGAAAAGCCCATGTTAAAACGGATGTTCACTGGACAAAGACATGGAAACCTGCCAAACTAACTGATTATGCCAAATATAATTGGCACGCTTATGAATTTTTAAATAGATAGAAAAATGTGGAAGTTTCCGGGATATGAGATAGGAATGCCCATAGATTGGGAATGGCTTGAAAGTACTTATGATTGGTTTCGAGATATGAAAGGCGTACCTCAGGATGCTATTTGGCATGCTGAAGGGGACGTGTTTGTCCATACAAAAATGGTTGTGGAGGCACTGCTAGGCTTACCTGAGTTTGCACAATTAACCGAAAAAGATAAACATATTTTGTTCGCCGCCGCTATGATGCACGATATTGAAAAGCGTTCAACGACGGTTACCGAAATAATTAATGGCGAAGAAAGAATTGTTTCTCCCAGGCATGCGAAAATAGGGGAATACACCACTAGAACCATCTTGTACAAAGACATAGAAACACCTTTTTATATTCGAGAAGAAGTTGCCAAATTGGTGCGTTTACATGGTTTACCACTATGGGCGATAGATAAAGCAGATCCACGTAAGGCGGTAATAGAAGCTAGTTTGGCAGTAAATACAAAACACGTTTCTATGTTGGCAAAAGCCGATATTTTGGGAAGGATATGTTCGGATCAGGAAGAAATGTTGATGCGCATAGCACTTTTCGACGAGTTGTGCAAAGAACATAATTGCCATGAACAGTCTTTTGTATTTGCTTCAGATTATGGGCGGTATCAGTATTTGAACAAAGAAAATGTCGCACCCGATTATAATCCGTACGACGACTTGAAATGTACAGTGACAGTTATGTGCGCACTCCCTGGAAGTGGCAAAGATACCTACATAAGAGAGCGATTAAAAGGTCTTCCGGTTTTGTCACTAGATGAAATACGCAGGGTGTTAAAAATTGAACCAACCAATAAAAAGGGCAATGGGCAGATTATACAAATGGGTAAAGAAAAGGCTAAAGAGTTTTTGCGCGCAAAAACCGATTTCGTTTTCAATGCTACCAATGTTACGACAGATATGCGTGGAAAGTGGATATCACTTTTTATAGATTATGGCGCAAGGGTAAGAATTGTATATATCGAAGTACCGTATAAAAAACTGATTACCCAAAACCACCACAGGGAGTACAAAGTACCGCAGCAGGTTGTCGACAGGTTAATAGATAAATTAGAAATACCTAGTTTTAGGGAAGCCCATGAAGTGGTATATATGATAGGATATTAGCGCATCTTGGCGCGTGGTGCATCATCTTTTCTAAATCCCATAGCCTGACCAATATTTTTCATGGTTAAGATGAAATACAATCTAGCTTTCTTCCACCGATTTCCTAAAAGAACTATGTGTACATGCCAACCTTTCTCTCTTCTGGCGCTATAGCCGCTGTATAACAACGTATATGCCTCTTCATCATTCAGTAGTTCTAAAGCAATCTCTTTGGCAATTTTTATGCCTGTTTCTAACATTTCTGTCACTTCAGTAGGCGTTGGCTCTCCTTGAGATTTAGGGAACGCCAAAATGTAGTAATCCGGAATAAGGTCATTGTTTATTTTTATAAGTTTGAATTCTTTACCGGTACTTAAGCTATATTTTTTAATTGTCGGCATAAGTAATTTTTTAAAGGTAATCAAAAATCGTAAACGGTAACGGGAATGTTTAAATCTATTAAACTTTTTAGTATTAATGGCTCAATATGTTCCCATTTCCCGCCAGCTAACCCACATCCAATTCTTGGCATATGTATAGATGCTTTTTTTCCTATTGCGAATGTACCTACTTTATTTAATCCTGATAAAATAGCGTCATAACGGATGGGAGGATTTCCTGATTCATCTTTATTTATTT
>JAIBAX010000036.1 GCA_019694955.1 Chitinophagales bacterium
TTATTTATTTTATGCTGACCAATAAGATTAGCGATCCATACGGTATCTTCGACTTGAATAAATTGTACAGAACCTAACTGGAAGTCTTGCTGGTGTTTAAACCAATTTCTATAAGACTGTTCCGGTTCTTTCCATCTGTTTGAAATAGCCAAAACAAACCCTTTCCCCCAACCGCCCATATCATTGCAAATGTGAACAATGATTTTGTTCCCATCGCCAATTGGTTGGGTAGCATCACCTTTAATGTATTGGATGTCCATCTTTTTAAATTTACTACCCTAAATCTCCTTCCATCTTACTACTTCTAATGTATATGTCGTTCTGTGGATATGGAATTCTAATGTTATTCTCTCTGAATTTTTGTAGGATGGAAAAACGTATCTGACTTCTGAGGTTGTCGATTTGGAAGGCTCTCTTGCACCAAAACACCAACTCAAAATCTAACCTGAAATCACCGAAGTCCGCTAAACGCACGAATGGCATCACCGTAGGGTCTTTCAACACTTGCGGATGCTCCATGGCGCAATGCAATAAAATACTCCTGACTTTCTCGGCATCCGAATCGTAGGCAACCCCAACTTTGATATGAAAGCGGGTGACATCTCTGGTATGGTTCCAGTTGATAACATTATTGTTAACAAAAGTCCTGTTCGGGATGATGATTTCTATGTCGTCGTTCGTGGTTACTGTGCTGGTACGCAAACCTATGCGTTTTACCTTTGCAATCAATTTATCTACCTCAACAACATCTCCCACTTTTATCGTTCCTTCAGCTAATATCAAAACGCCTGAAACCAAATCTCTGAATACATCCTGAATCCCCAGCCCAAGTCCGACAAACAAGGCGGCAGAACTGGCAATGAGTATTCCGGGGCTTATCCCGACCAAGTTCAGACAAATAATGAAGACAATAACATACGTAAGGTATTTTACCAACTGATAAATGGTGATATAACGACCATCGTTGCCATCTTTTCTGCTTTTGGCTACTAAAAACTTACGGAATACGCGCAGCAACAGATATGTTACAATAAATACTACTGCAATCATCACCAAACTTCCGAGGGTGATATGAAGGTTTTTAACCTTTAATAATGAAATATCTAAAAGTTTATTCAAGAACATGACTATTGCTGTTGTGTTAGCCAAATATCTCTAAGTTTTAATTGCTTAGGAGTAGGGTTTTGCATATATGCAATCTTGTAATCAACTTTCTTATTGCCTTGTAAGGTGGCATCGACGTTTTTTAAGATGCCGTACCTGCTGATGGTAAATAGGATTCTATCGCCTTCCTTTTTGGGTTCAACAAATTTATTCCAGTCCTCGCCTGCACGGTAGCCATCCATTCCGATGATTTCGTCGTTGACATATAATCCGGCGTTTTCTGCGGCACTTCCTTTTTCTACAGAAGTGATGATGAGCTTCCCATCTGAAAATTTCGTTCCTATGCCGAGTACGGCGGTTTGTTTGCTTTGGTTGCCATTTATCAATTCTAATCCGACCATGTTAAAATACTTTTGGTAATCTATGATGCCCGGTTTGTAAATATATTGGTCGAAAAAATCTTTTAACTTCAACCCTGAAACCTTTTCGAAGGCCATGCGGAGTTCTTCCTCATTGTAACCTTTTTCAGGTCGTTTTAGATATTGCTCCCAGAGCAATTTCATGACATCATCCAAAGATTTTTTTCCATCTGTGGCATCTAGAATAGTGAAATTTAACACAGTAGCGATAAATGCCCCCTTTGTGTAATAGCTGATGGTAGCATTATTAGCGTTTTCATTCGGTCTATAATATTTTATCCATGTGTCAAAGCTTGATTCTGCCAGCGATTGAACCTTATCGCCGGGCGAATTGACTAATTTAGTAAGGTTCTCTGCGACAATTCTAAGGTATTCATCTTTTGAGGAAATGCCTGCTTTAAAAACAAAATAATCATCGTAATAGCTGGTAATACCTTCTGCGACCCATAATAATCGGGTGTAATTTTCCTCGTCATAATTAAACGGCCCTAATTCTACTGGGCGAATGCGTTTTACGTTCCATAAATGAAAATACTCATGCGCCAGTAAGCTTATAGCACTCAAATATTTGTCACGTACGCCATAATTCCAACGAGGAATCATGTTGCTGGAAGCATAAAGATGCTCCAACCCACCGCCTTGTTTTTCGGTATTATGTATTAAAAAAGTATAATGATCACAAGGATGTTTCGTTCCAAACATGCCGTTCTCAACGGCAATTATTTTTTGCAAATCGCTTACCAACACTGCTTCTTCATAGTTACCAGGACCTTGCAAAGCAATTTCATGTGGTACATGCTCGGCAGTAAACCTAACGATGTGTTGGTTGCCAATAAGTATAGGGCTGTCGACTAATTCATCGTAACTTGCAGCTTCCCTTGCCCATTTATTGCCATTGAGGGCTTTTAGTGGGGAGGAAATTTGCTTCCATTCATCCTTAGGGAAGAAGGTGAGGCTGCTTTTGCTATCTTTTCCATTTTCTATATATAGGAAGACATTTGCGCCATTTAAGTATGCTTGCTCATCGTCTATGAAGCTGGTGCGTACCGAAAGTTCATACGCATATACTTCATAGCTAATAGTGATTTCTTTCTGTCCTGTGGTAAATACCTGCCAGGTATTTTTTGCCGTTTTATTATATGCTACCGGTATGCCGGTGCTGTTTTTTATTTCGAATTTATCAATATTTTTAGAGAACTCCCTCACCAAATATGAACCTGGTGTCCATACCGGAAGTTTAAGGACAAGTTCTGATTCCTTTAATCCCCACACCGTCATGTCAATGCGTACATAATGTGTATTGGCATTGGGGAAACTGATTTTATAGGCAATATTATAGGCATTACTCATGGCAGTAATCGAAAAAAGTGATGTGAACAAAAATAAAAGCAGTGCTTTCCTCATGTTGCGAAGGTAATAAAAGGACTGGTTTTTTTATAAACAAGGTATGGAATTTTCCACCTCGGAGGTTGCTCGCCATCAACCTCCGAGGTGGAAATTAATCACAAAAATCATTAAGTGATTGATAGTAAATTCTTTATATTCTTATGCTTGGCACTTTTTAAATTGACCTCCGAGGTTGTTTTCTTCAACCTCCGAGGTCAATTTAACACATTGTCCTAATATTTGTTAAACAAACTTAATTGATATGTCAAATATTTTATTCGAAACGAAATTCTGCATAAATTGCCGTCGAATTCAAAAATTATTTAAACAATCAAGCAACGATTTTCTTAAACGTTGTCTTTATAAAACGAGCGGCACAAACTAAAATATACTATTTTCCAATTTCAGAAACCAACTATCATGAAGCACTTACTGTACACTTTATTAATGACCTCTTTTTTTTGCACACAATTATTTGGCGGCACACTTGAAGGAACCATCGTCGATGAGAAAAATGTGGCGGTTGAGTTTGTGAATGTTATCCTCCACAAAACGGAGGATCCTTCATTTATTGATGGGGCGATGACGGATAGTTTAGGGAAGTTTAGAATCGATGGTGTGCAGGATGGACAGTATTTTTTGGAAATTGTTTTCTTAGGCTACCAATCAGACACAATTGAGCACATTGTAATGAGTAATAATGAAAAGAAAAATTTGGGAACGGTTGCTCTTGTAGCGGAGTCTAATATGTTAGATGGTGTGGAAATTGTTGCAGCGAGACCTGTTATTGAGCGAAAAGCGGACAGAATTGTCTATAATGTAGAAAATAGTACAAAAGCTAACGGAGAGAATGTGATGGATTTGCTTCGCTCTGTGCCGGGTGTGACGGTTTCCGGCGATGATCAGATTAGGGTGAACGGCAAAACGGAAGTACAAGTAATGATTAATGGAAAAATTGAACAAATGTCAGCGGACCAACTCGCCAATCTTTTAAAATCTTTACAAAGTTCAAATGTCAAGAAGATTGAGGTGATAAGCAATCCTTCTGCAAAATATGATGCCAATGCAAAAGGGGGTATCCTCGATATACAGTTGAAGTCCAACCTTAATACGGGCATGAATGGCACCGTTTATGCAAATTACAGACAAAATAAATATGCAAGTTCAGATATGGGATTTAACTTGAATGTAAATTACAAAAAACTCACCTTGGGAACGAATTACAATTATGGTTACAACAGAAACTATAATACCATCACTTATCTTCGAAATTTTAAGCAAACGAACGCCACACAACAATTTGACGAAGTCAGTAATAATGAAAATAAATTCTTAAGCCATTATGCCAATCTAAACCTTCGTTATGCCATCAATGATAATAATGCTATCAGCATTGGTTCTGAGTTTTTTAACTTTAAAAATCCCGGAGAGGCCAATTCTAATTTGAATATATTAAATGATAATACCACGGATGTTGTCAATCTTATTCAAAAGACAAAAACCGTAAATGATGGAAAGAGCATTAACCCATCGGCAAGTTTTAACTATAAAAGTACGCTGGATACTACAGGTAGCACTTTACAGCTTACTTATGATTATACCTATTTCAAGCTAGATGCTGAGAGTCATTTGAATTCCTTATTTTTTGATTCACTCGGCGTTGCAAATGGCGATTTTATCGACTTCAAACAAGACAATCCGTTTATTGTCAATTTGCACACTTCTAAGCTTGACTATTATAAACCGTTGAAAAACAAACACACACTTGAGTTAGGTGCAAAATTTACTTGGACAAAAACGTACAATAATATTAAATTCACCAATCTTGTTGGAGATGTTTATGTGATTGATAATGCCAAATCTAACGAGTTCAGGTACATCGAAAACATTAACGCATTATATGCGATTTGGAGTAAAGAGTGGAAGAAAGGATGGAGTACAAATATGGGCTTAAGAGCGGAACAAACCAATACAGATCAATATTCAATTACATTAGATAGCATAACGAAAAAGCATTATATAGATCTCTTTCCTTCTGTGTTTGTACAAAAGAATTTAAAAGACAAGCATAATTTTAACCTGAACTATAGCCGAAAGATTCACCGACCAGATTTTCAGGATTTGAATCCTTTTCAATATTATAATAGCCCTTATTCGATATGGACAGGTAATTCTAACCTCAAACCGGAATATATTAATGTTACTGAGTTTACCTATACTTTTGACAATAGCTACAGCTTTTTTGTTGGTCATGAGAATATCCATGATAGCTATACACATTTGGTATTCCAAGACGATAGTACTAAAATTTCTACCTATCGTGCGTCTAATTTCAAGGTGCGCAATAATTTAAATGTTGGCGTGAACATCAATAAGGAACTGTTCAAATGGTGGTCAATTTCTTACTCAGCGCAATATACCTTTTTTAAATACGATGCGATTGTAAACGACGAACCCTTCAACCTTACTTCAAATCAGTTGAATTTGACTTTTGACAATACGTTTTCTTTACCAAAGGATTTTAGAATTAATTTGTTCGCTTTCTATATCTCGCCATTTTTAGATGCTACCGATATCATGAAGAGCGATGGTATGGTAAATCTGTCTATTTCAAAAGCATTTTTGGAAAAAAAACTTAGGGTGCGTTTAGGTGTCAACGATTTATTTGCAACAAAAAATTTCTCTTATGATACAGATTATGCCAATGTAGACTCTGAAACAAGGAATACTTGGGGTTCCAGATTTGTTTCGCTCTCTGTTTCTTATAATTTCCAAAAAGGAAAGCAATTCCAAAACTCTAGAATTGAAAAAAGCAATGAGGAAGAGCAAAATAGGATTAATTAATGGCGCTAACACTTTCTAAATATACTTTTCTTCAGAACTTATGGGTAGTTTTGTACCTGTATGATTAAAATAATTCAGATACTATTGGCTTGTTGTTTTCTCCAAACAAGCTTTGCGCAGCCGATGTCTCTACAGAATATTGAGCAAGAGTTGGCGGATGATTACCAGAAGATTAGTGCCTTCAGCATCGATGGTGAGATGGACACTTTGTTCAGTTTCAATGCGCAATTCAATGACAAGATTTTTGAGCTGTTATCTGAAAATGACTCAACACTAGAATATGATTTTACTTCTTTGAAAGAAACAGGTGTTTATGTATGCACTTCTGAAGATAAGAAGTTCAGGATATACAGCTGGGATACATATACCGGAGGAACGATGCATTTTTTCAATTATATTTTTCAATATAGTGATGGTCGAGCTGTATACACCCTTCGTCCAACTATTGAAGAAGGGCATCCGGCACGATTTTATAGCAAGATATATACATTTGTAAATAAGGGTGTGACGTACTATTTTGGCATAGGAAATGCAATTTTATCAACCTCCGAGGTGACACAGAGTATTGCTACTTTTCAAATAGATGGTGATGAACTTCGCGATGATGTAGCTATCATCAAAACTGATTCCGGGTTAAAAAACGGTATCTCTGTACCATTCAACTTTTTTAGTGTCGTAGATCGTCCGGAAAGACCCGTTCAATTGATTAAATTTGATAGCAAAAAGAACATCATTTACATTCCTTTGGTGCAAGAAGATGGAACGGTAACAAAAAAGTATATCTATTATAAGTTTGATGGAAATTACTTTTTGAGGAGTAAAACCGAGTAATTTCATGAGAAATTTTACAAAAACTACCTATCGCGATGGCGCCCGGGCACGCTGTACGCTTGTACACGGTACCGCTCCCATCGTTGGCGCAAATTCCACAAAAAAAATTTAAGGAATATAGGCAAATGAAGACTAAAGGATTAATATTGTTAACTTTACTAAAATAAGTATCATGAAGTCAAAATTATTCTTTCTTATTGTCACGGTATTTTTGTTGGTAAATTGTAAAAAAGAAAATACTCCTGACGATCCATTGGTTATTAAAACCGGCTTAGAAGGTTTTGATAGCATCCAAACCAAATCATTTATTTCCGATGCACATCCAACTTCTGGTACTGTTAGCATTTATCAAAAAGAAGGTGCAACGGATACCATTGCTTATGTGTTTCGGAATTTTGAAACAGACAATGGACCCAATTTAGATGTTTGGGTCTCTCAAACCCGACCCATTGGCGCTAATTATGTTAACCTTGGTGATTTGAAGTCCGTGAATGGCGATTTTTATTATAAGGTTGCGGATGATGGTGTTATCACTTCATATCCTCACCTCACCATTTGGTGTGCAGATTTTAATGTAAGCTTCGGCTACGCAACATTTGATTTGTAAGACTTTTTTATAACAAATATACGTGCATACGACGTAGTCCGCAGCAAATTTTTGAAGTAGTCTATTTTTGCTAGCGAATTTTAATGTTGTCATTTTTTGGCAATTGAATATCTTTGTACAAATGAATCAGCAAAGGGTAAACTTGAGCCAGTTTGCCTTTTGTAAGGACGAATCCTTACAAAAGGAGCTTATTTCTTGTGCCACCATGATGAATTATCCTGCCAATGACATTCTTCAAGGCTATGATAAGAATGTACGGTGTCTTTTTTTAATTATGGAAGGAACCGTAGCAGTATATCGGGAAGATGGCGAAGGGAAAGAGTATCATTTGATGTACAATAAAAAAGGTGAATCACCGAATATTGCACATATATATGCCAATCCTGAAAGTCTGAGTGATATAAAAATTGTAGCCGTAGAACCTGTTGAAGCCATGTTAATAGATAAAGGCAAGGTGCCTTATTTGTTGAATAATTTTCCTGATTTCCAACAGTTTTTGTTACAAAATTTTGTTAACCAATATTCAAAACTAATTGGAATAACCGACTCAGCGTCTTTTTATAATTTAGAAACCCGATTGGTTGAATATCTGGAAAAGACTTGCGAAGTGCGTTCAGATCATCAGCTTTGCATGTCGCATCACGAGATTGCTAATGCGCTCAATACTTCAAGAGAAGTCGTTTCAAGAATATTGAAGAAGTTGGAGGCAGAAGGGCGATTGAAACTCCATAGGAATCAGGTGGAAATGCTTTGTTACCAAAATGTTAATCCGCTTTTCTGTAAGCATATCTGTGATAAAAGTCACTGAAATAAAAATTCTTTCGTTCCAATTTTGTATAACAATAACAAGCTATGCATTTTGAACAAAATTTAACAATTAAAGAATCCTCCATCAGATATGGAGTGATGATGATTCCGGTAATTATTGGTGGCGTGTTGAATTCTCTACCTTTGATGTTGTTAGGGATGCCTATTTTTATTACCGCTATTACAGGGTTTTGCCCACTTTATTACTTCATGGGTAAGAAAGGCGTAGAACAAAAGAAAACAAACATTTCCGATTTTTAATAGGTTGATTTCCTTTTGTCTCTGCCATTTTAGGTTGGTATGCAGAGGCACTTTAAGTGGGGTGAATTATCTGTTCATCTCACTTTTTTGTTTAATCATTTCCATACTTCTAATGGAATAGGTATATTTACGTTTAAATTAAAACGATAAAATGACTGAATTTTCGCTACCTTATTTTGGACAATTATTTTCAGACCGTCTTGAAGAATATTATTGTGTTGAAGTTGATTTTAATGGCAGAGAAATCCAGTTAGACTTGAATTTTGAGCAGGACACTCTAGACTTGGAAACGATTAATATGCTAAAGCAATTTATTGAAGATATTGAGAAACTTGATAAAAGCAATGAGCAGTATTTGTTAAATGATTACTATGATGAAAGTGGCGAAACGGTTAAATTTTATCTTGAACATCATTTAAACAATATACCAGAAGAACAACTTTCTACTCTTATAAATTTTAAAGACCAGTCTGTGGAGCCAATCCTACAACTCTTGTCCAAATTGAATTTAGTTAGGGTGGGGCTTTATCCAAATGACGAGGAAAATTTTGCCGTTTTTGATTATTCAATTGGGAAAGATTTTACAAACTACTTAGTAGTCATTAATTTGAATGTGCAAAAGGAAGTGGATTATATTACCATGGAAAGTTAATTAATTTATATGAAGATTATGACCAATGATTATCATTTATCGATTGACCATTATCTTTCCTGTGTAAACTTCATTTATTCCTTCAAAGGATACTGTAATGCCATATAATCCATTGGCAAGCGGTTCGGCAATCTGAATCCTATTCGTGCCATTCATGATACTTTGATACACTACTTTGCCAATAATATCTGTTAATACAATCTCGACTTTCTTACCAACAAATCCTTGTGGTATGTCCATGAAGAATGTTCCATCACTGGGATTGGGAAACATATGCAATTGTCCATAATACACTTGCTCATGAACGCCTACAGAAGGGGAACAACCCAACATTTTATAGAAAAATGTAGCCGTATGTTCTTTGGCAGAATCCAGTCTTTGATCGTTGAAGATGAACTCAATCGGCTCATTGCCAAATAAATCGGCGAGGTCTAAATCTCCGATAATGGGTACATGCCCTGCACCGGGATAGACATCTGCCTCGACGGTTAAGCCTTTGCGTTTGGTGATGTCGTACAAGTATTCTGTTCCAAACAATTTGGGCAGTGTTGTAAAGCCAAAAGGATAGTCGTAACCATAAGGAATAATTGGATCGGCAGTGCCGTGGATGAAGAGAATTCCTGTCGGTTTGTTTACTATCCATGAGGTATCCAGCAACGCTCCCGACATGCTCATACCACCCAATATTTTTGCGCCACAATATTTTTTATCTAAGACGTCCGCTTGGATATCTATACCATCTAAGGCGGCAACTTCGTTGGCATAACCTAAAAACTCTTCTCCTAACTGCTCATTTCTATCTAAGAATAATCCCTGTAATGCAATGACTGCCCCGGCGGAAACGCCACCAACAAAAACTCTATCTAAGTCAATTTTATATGGGTTGCCATTGTCATACGAATCCCTCAACCAACAAAAAAGCTCATTAACATCAAAAAGCGATGCTGCAACAATCTTAACCATTGCATCTTTATTCAATAGGTTAAATAAATTGTCTTCTAATCGATATTCAGGTGAAATTACTACATACCCTCTTTTTGCCAAATCTTCAGAAAGCAAAACAATGTCAGGACTTCTCTTATTGACAATAGGCAATTTTAGGAATGCCCCACCATGCATCATAATTACCAAAGGGCGCAAGGCAGCCGTATCGTCTTTAGGTTCATACAAGTCAAAGTCTAATATGGTTAAATTGCCACCGGGACCCAATTTTGGCCCATGATAACTAATGTTCTTCTGAACGTTAACATCCGAAAAGACCTTCTTCAAGTACCGCTGATTATCACACTGCGCATACATGAAATTACTCATCAAAAGCATCGCAAAAAGTAGAATGGCTTTCATTTTAATAATTGTTGGTTAAGTAAAGATAATAAATTAATTAAATGTATGCATTGAATTTTATGAAATTATTTTTCTCTAAAAATTAGTGTAAAACCATGGTCTTTTAATGAGTTCATTGATATTTAATTAATTGAATTCATTACCTTTGAGAAAATTATTTTTAAAACAAACCAAATGAAAAAATTCTTTTTATTCTTTCTGGCACTACAATGCGTTTTATTTGTTTATGCTCAAGGCGATTCTTCCGAAATAGATCTTAAAATGTTGGAAAAGGAAGTAAATGCAAAATTGCATTATCAAACGGGGAAAATTGATCTGGGTGATGGATTTGCACATATTACCATTCCTAAAGGGCTTACTTTTATCAATGGCAAAGACAGTAGATTTGTATTGGAAGATTTGTGGGGCAATATGCCTGACTCTTCCGTATTAGGAATGGTGATGCCGGCTGGTGTTTCTCCTATATCTCCAGATTCTTGGGCATTTGTGCTTACCTTCGATAAAATGGGTTATGTGAAGGATAATGATGCAGATGATATCAATTATGATGATTTATTAAAGGATATGAAAAATGATGTCATCGAAGAAAACAAAATTCGCAAAGCCCAAGGCTATGAGGAAGTAGAATTGATTGGATGGGCATCAAAGCCTTTTTATGATAAAGAAAGAAAAGCACTTCACTGGGCGAAAGAAATTAAGTTCGGGAAGAATGAAGAAAATACCATCAACTACGATATAAGGATGTTGGGAAGAAGAGGCGTTTTATCATTCAATGCCATTGGCGGTATGTCGCACTTACCCACCATAAAAACGCATATCAATGAAGTAATAGAAGCTACTGCTTTTAGTTCAGGACACAAATATGCTGATTTTGATCCCAAATTAGATGAGGTGGCCGCTTGGACGATTGGAGGATTGGTTGCAGGAAAAGTATTGGCAAAAGTTGGCTTCTTAGCCATCATTGCTAAATTTGGCAAAGTTATATTTTTGGCTATTGCCGGACTGTTTGGCGTAATAGCGAAATTCTTTAGAGGAAGTAAAGGTCAAAAGGATACTGATATCGAACCGATGGCTTAAATACATCAGGTAAGATTACAAAAATTCAGCATCGAAAAATAGTGGCAGCAAATCTTTAACGGTGTTAAATACGAAGACTTTTCCGGTTTCCCCGGATAAGATAACTTTAATATTTTGATGGTGCTTAAATTCTGCTTCTAGAATCACCTGCCTGCAAATGCCACATGGCGCAACAGGACTATCCACTTTTGAAAGTATAGTAGAAGCGGTAATAGCTAGTGCCCTAATTTTCTCTTCTGGAAACAAGGCTACCGCTGCCGAAAATGCTGTTCTTTCTGCACAAAACCCCAACGGATAAGAAGCATTTTCCTGATTGCTGCCACGAATAATTTCTCCATTTTCTAATAAAAGGGCTGCTCCTACATTGAACTTGGAATATGGTGCATGACTACCTCCTTTTGCCACAAAGGCTTGTTCTAATAATGTCCTATCCGCTTCCGGTAGTGCATCTTTGGTTTCAAAAACCAAATAATCTATATGTAATGTATGTTTTTCCAAAGTATTATTTTTAAAAAAGGGGCATGAAGATAACTAAATTTCTCTAAAAATAGCCTCATTCTTGTAAATAACATTTTTTTTAAGACGAACCCTACAAAGAAGTGATGCCGAGCTCAATCATTAAACAGCACCTTGTTGTAGAAGAAGTTGTAATTTTAATACACCGATGATGGTGAGTGAATCTTTTATTGTATTGTTTAACACCATTTCAACAACTTCTGCAAAAGGAATCTTCTTTACTTGCAGTAGTTCAGTATCATCCGGTTGTTGCGGAACCTGGGATAATTTTCTGGCTACATATATGATGGCTACTTCATCGGTTACGGAATTGGAGGTGTTAAAAACTGCAATTTTTGTCCATTCCTCGGCTGCCAAACCTGCTTCTTCCTGTAGTTCTCGTTTGGCGGCTTCTAATGGGTTGTCTTCAATTTTCCCGCCTCCCTCTACTATTTCCCAACTGTATTCTTTGAGCGCATACCTAAATTGCCCAATTAGCCAAGTATTGTTGTCTTCATCTAAAGGGATGATGCCAATAGCGTAATTTTTAAAATGTACCGTACCATATATGCCATCCGTTCCGGTAGGCGTAATGACTTCTTCATGAGCAACTTTTATCCACGGATTTTCATAAACAGTTTCTTTGGTTTTACTTATCCATGGATTGGTGTTTTCGTTCATACTAAAATTTTACGCCTAAACTCATATTCGCTTTCCATGGGATAATCCTATTATCATACCTGAAATCGATATCTTTATCAAATTTTCTTCCAATACCCGCACCACAGTCGAAATCCATGTAAATGCGTTTGTGGGGTTGTACACAAAATCCAATTACAGGCATAAATCCAATATATCCGTGGTTATCACCATTGTAGATCCATTCATCTGTATCATAATTGTAATATCCTTCATCATTGCGAATTACGCCAGCCAATATCTCCGGTCCGAAATAACCCCTTACAAGACTCTTTCTGTTAAAAAAGGCTTTCAACTGTACACCGGTTTGAAATAGATAGTCATAGTAATTATAACTTGGCCATCCATAGGAAATAGGCACTTTTATGCCCAACCAATTGTTAACGATGCGGCGCTCGTACCACACAGTTACATTCGTTTGTGAGAGTCCCAAGATATCCATACCTATAATATTTTTCCGGTCATCATCTCCCAGTCTTCTCGGTTGCTCGCCATCAATTTTCACCACTGTTCCATTGGAAAAAATAATTTCAGCAACACTTCCTCTGCTAATTTTAAAAGTAGGGCCGTTCGGGATTTCAGCAAGCATGTAAGTTATCTCTTCTGTGCCAACCTCCTTGACGGAGGCATAAATGGTATCATTATTCGTTTTAACGATTGCATCTTGTGCGATAACAACACCTTGAAAGAGCCATAAGAGCAATAAAAGTGGGAGCATTTTTAGAGATTTCATCTTTCGTAATTTTATTCTGTTAATAATTGATTGACGATATTGCGTACGCCAATCGTTGCAGGTTCAATAACGAACCTTACGTTATCAATATTGTGCAATATGGGTTTATTATTGTCGATGACAATTTTGGGAATGCTATAATGTGCATAACCTACCAACCCTGCCGCCGGATAAACTACTAACGAGGTGCCGATGATGATAAAAATATCTGCTTTTGCGGATAGTTCTGCCGCTTTTCCTATAAGGGGTACATCCTCACCAAACCATACAATATGTGGACGGAGTTGAGAGCCTTTCTCACAAACATCACCAATATTAACGTCTTTATCCCAATCATAAATGAGGTTTGGATCTACTGTACTTCTTACTTTCTTGAGCTCACCGTGTAAATGTAACACATTTTTCGAACCTGCTCGCTCGTGTAAGTCGTCCACATTTTGTGTGATGATATGAACATCATAAGCCTGTTCAAGTTCTACTAATGCTAAGTGTGCTGCATTAGGGACACATGTTTTTAGTTGCGCCCTCCGTTTATTATAAAAATCTAAGACCAGTGCTTTGTTTTTACGCCATCCTTCCGGTGAAGCAACTTCCATGATGTCATGTCCTTCCCACAAACCTCCAGCATCTCTGAATGTAGCGATACCGCTCTCCGCACTGATTCCGGCACCCGTTAAAACGATTATCTTTTTCTTTTTCATTCAACAAAAATAATAATTACATTCAATGTTAATGGATAACCATAATATTTGTATATCTATTTATTTCATTACCGATGAAATAAACTCGATATAAGCCATTGGGCAAATTTGCAACATGTAAGGTAAAAGTTGGAGTAGTTATATCACCAGACATGACCTCATTCCCTAAATTATTAAACATGATATACCTTTGTACCGAAGATGGTAATTGAACATGAATATATGCATTAGAGGGATTGGGAAATACTAAGGCAGGCTCTAACTGTACAGCATCTGGCAGGTTTGTTGTGATACTACAAGTGCTTGGATAAGGATTTAGTTCGAGCGGATTACCGGGCAATAGCATTCTTCCAGCAAATGCCGGATGACTGGATGAATAGAAGGTCGATCTAAATAGATTATTCAAAACCAGATTAGTACTTCCTTGCGGATAGGTGATGGCACCCAATGGGTTTACATATTTCCAAACTGTTTTCTTAAGGGTGTCAATTTCAAAAAATGTACCTGCAAAACCGTTGGTGATAAGTATATTGCCGTTTGATAATTGTTGTGCACCGGAAGTGTTTTTTGCATAGAAACGCTGCGGGATACTATCGTTGTATGTCCACCATACTTCTGTTGGAAGAAAGGGAAGCGTATTATTGTAGAAGCCTTGCGCATCAATGGGCAACTCTATTATTTCAACGGAGGAATATTCAATAGGTGTTCTTAAATTACCATTATTAAATATCATTATCTTGTCTTCATTTGGTAAGCCTTTTGGTATCCAATGTGCATGGTGTTGCCAAAATAATTTTTGGTCAGATTCATCTCCATGTCGGTACGCTGCAGGATTGCCCCAACGATAGAGTAAATCGCCACCCTTTCCATGCTTCCCACCGGAGTGCATAGCGGCTTCTGCTGATGTTGTGCTATGATCTATCACCCATATTTCATTGAAATTGTGTGCACTCACCATTATCTGATCTAGTTCTTCATTATAATCAATGGAATTCAGGTGTATCCAGTCATTGAAAAATGCAGCATTATAGTTGAGGTCAACAAGTTCAGGATGCTCAAAAACGTTTTTATAATTCTGCTTTGTAGAATCATAATCCTGAACGAGGTGATCCCATAAATGCCATTCCCAAACAATTTCTGCACTATCGCTACCTAAAGGTTTTATTTCGATGATGCCTTCACTCCATACTTCTGTACCCACTAAATCAGGATTTCTACCTGCGGCTACGGCTTCACCGATAAGTTTTTTCTCCCAGGCAATCAATAAAACATGACCGTTGGGAAGCACGATAAAATCGTGGTGCTGGCATTCTTTAGCATTGCTATAGGTATAACGCCATTTAATGTTTTCCTCCCAATCTATCCTTTCAAATGCACCGCCTTTTCCGGGGAAGTTGAAGACAGAATTATTTGAATTTCCTCCACGCAAAATGCTGCCATCGTCTAATAAATATACAGAATTAACGCCTTGGCGATAATTGCCGCTCCACGAATGAATTTTTCTTCCACATTTGTCTATCAGATAAGTATCATATCCCAATGCTGGAGAGAACATAACATATCCATCATCTAAAGAACCCTCTTCGTGCAATACAAGACCCACCGTTGGTACTTGCGCAAAAACTTGCAGATAATATATAAATAATAATAAAGTGAAAAGAAATTTTCTCATATCGAAAAATAAGCTTTTTTTTAGAACTGGCAATGTCTTTTGCTCAATTTATTTAATTAGATGTTATTATGTTAGATTCCATATCTAATCACAAAAGTAATTATAAAATAGCCCATTAGTAAAATCCAATTCTGTTCTCGTGTTGACACGAGAACACGAATGGACTACTTTATAAATCATCCTTAACGTAGTTATTATTACGTTTGCAGGAGAAAAATTCCGTGCCTTATAGCTATTTTGTATAATTTCCCTTTGTCAAAAAGTCTAATGTTTTTTCTGGCTTGAAGCGCCAACGATGGAAGCGGTAACGTGTAAAAAAATCAAAAGGATACATACAACCCGAACCCTCATGTTTTTTGATAAGAAAATGTCTTGCCACATGATTATAAATGTTCGAACAATACATGGCAATATGTATTTAAAATATGTTAAATCCGGTTATTATTTAATTATATGATGGTTAATTAATGATAAACTGCTATTTGAAAAGTTTTATTTCGAAGTTTTTCGTTTGGCATATAAAACCCCTAGATAAATTTATTCTATTGAGGAAATTCTCTATTAGCTATTTCTAAGCATGCAAGTTCTTTAAAGTCTTCATTTACAATAAAATCATTAATTAAAGTATAATTGGATGTTAAACAGTTTACTAAATTTTTAGTTGCCATATTTCCTAATCTTAACCAAATTATTTTCGGTGGAACACCTCTTATTAAAGACAAATCGTAGAAATCTGCATCATACGTTACGATTGTATATTCATATAACTTCGCATACTTCCAAATTTCAAAATCTTCAGCATTTTCCAATCCCAACAACCTTACTTGAGTTGCTTCTGGAAAAATGTGCTCTATTTGTTTTATTATTCGAAAAGATATATTCTGATCAAATAGTAATTTCATCAAGCAATCTTTACACGGTGTTCTCGATCGGCAGCATAAGATAGTGTCGCCATTAAATCTTCTTTTGTCAACTCAGGATAATCCTCAAGAATTTCAGTTGTGGTCATTCCGGAAGCATACCAACTTAAAATATCATACACTGATATTCTCATACCTCGTATGCAAGGTTTTCCGAATCTCACATTCGGATTGATAGTAATTATTTCTGAATAATCTGACATGTAACAAATTTATTAATTATTTTAGAAATTCATTTGTTTTATTTCTAAAAACCATTCTTTACTCATTTTTCTGTCCTCATAGCTATTTTGTATAATGTCCTTTCGTCACAAAGTCTAACGTTTTTTGTGGGTTTATGCGCCAACGATGGAAGCGGTACCGTGTACAAGCGTACAGCGTGCCCGGGCGCCCTAGTTTAATTTAAAAACATAAAGTCAAATTAAAGTTCAAATTTCTATACATTCACATACAAATCGCTATTTTGGCAGAAAAAAGACGTGCAACTATATAGTACCAAACATATTTCTCCGGATGTAGATTTGAAAGAGGCAGTTTTAAGAGGGCTTCCGCCTGATAATGGTTTGTATATGCCTTATGATATTCCGGCATTAGGAAAGGATTTTTTCGAAAACATCGAAGGCATGTGTTTCAATGAAATGGCTGTTCATGTCTTTAAAAATTTCGTTGGAGATTATCTGCCGCTTGCCGTTATAGAAAAAATTATTGAAGATGCTTATGATTTTGAAGCGCCTTTAGTTAACGCCGGTGATTTGTATTTTCAGGAATTATTTCAGGGTCCCACCTTAGCATTTAAGGATTTTGGGGCGAGGTTCATGGGGCGCCTGATGGGTTATTTCCTACAAGACAATAACAAACATGTAAATATTCTTGTTGCCACCTCCGGTGACACGGGAAGTGCTGTTGCCCACGGATTCTTGGGTGTGGAAGGGATACATGTCACCATTTTATATCCCAAAGGTAAGGTTAGTGATATTCAGGAGAAACAATTCACTACATTAGGTCAGAACATTACTGCTTTAGAAATTGATGGCACTTTCGACGACTGTCAGCATTTGGTAAAAACGGCTTTTCTTGATAAAGAATTGAATGTGCAGTTTACGCTTTCTTCTGCTAACTCTATCAATATCGCGCGATTGATACCGCAATCTTTCTATTATTTTTGGGCTTATAAGCAGTTGGAAAACAAGACATTGCCATTAAATTTCTGTGTGCCGAGTGGAAATTTCGGCAACCTTACGGCAGGATTATTTGCCAAAAAAATGGGACTACCCATTCATAAAATGATTGCTGCTACGAACAATAATGATATTTTTACAAAGTATATACACACCGGAGATTTCGAACCACGTGCTTCTGTAGCGACCATTTCGAACGCTATGGATGTCGGGAATCCTAGCAATTTCTTTAGGGTATTGGATTTCTTCCATAATGATTATGCTCAAATCAAAGAGAATATCATTGCCTATAGTTTTGACGATGCAACTACCCGAAAAGCGATGTTGGAGGTGTATCAACAGTATCAATATGAGATTTGTCCGCATACTGCTGTTGGATATTTGGGCATGAAAAAATATCTAGAACAATCCCAAGAGCCTGCCAATAACATCGTTTTGTCAACGGCTCATCCCATAAAATTTGGGGAGATAGTAGAACCTGTTTTAGGTCATGTCCCAGACATGCCCGAACGTTTGAAAAAGGCTATTGGTGCTGATAAGCGTTCCATTCCATTAGGGAATGACTTCGATGGGTTTAAGCAATGGCTGACGGCACATTTATTATAATATCATACTTTGAAAAAAGGGAGTACAGAAAATACTGACATAAAAGAAGGGCTTCATCCTCGCAACAAACATAAGTATAAATATGATTTTTCGGCATTATGTAGCAGTTTCCCGCCACTTAAGTCTCATGTGATTCGCAATAACTACGATACCGAGACGATAGATTTTAGTGATTTCAAAGCAGTAAAAGCACTCAACAAGGCGCTTCTGTTACACTTTTACGCCCTTCAATACTGGGATATTCCGGTAAATTACTTATGTCCGGCCATTCCGGGGCGTGCGGATTATATTCACCATCTTGCGGACATACTCAAAGAGCATCCAACCAAGGATCATCCTACTAATATTCTTGATATTGGCGTTGGTGCCAATTGCATTTACCCCATCATTGGATGTCATGAATATGGTTGGCATTTCGTTGGTACAGATATTGATTCGATAGCCGTTGAGTCTGCGAAGAAGATAGTGGAGAAAAACACATTTTTGCGTAATTGTGTTGAAATTAGGAAGCAAAACTATCCAAAACAAATTTTCAAGGGGATTATACAAGTTGGTGAGTATTTTGATGCAGTAATTTGCAATCCTCCATTCCATTGTTCTGCTAAAGAACGTCGGGAGGTTACGGTACGCAAATGGAAAAATCTGGGCATTCCAACATCGAAACAAAGCGCATTAAATTTCGGAGGACAACACCATGAGCTTTGGTGTGCGGGTGGTGAGAAGGCATTTATTCAAAATATGATTGAGGAAAGTCGTCAATATGCCCATCGGGTAGGTTGGTTTACTACGCTAGTTTCACAGAAATCGAACCTTTCCTACTTACAACATAAGCTTTCAACCGTACGACCTTCTTTAACGAAAACCATTGTCATGAGACAAGGTCAGAAGGAAAGCAGGATGATTGCATGGAGGTTCTAAGGTGTTTTCAACCTCGAGGGTTGGTTATCTTTCAACCTCGAGGGTTGATTCGTCTGCTGATACAACAATTTATAATATCACAAAGTCTCACAAAGAAGACACAAAGTCACCCAAGGGTGTAAATATTTGAACATGGAAATATAGATTTTATCAGCGGACTGCTTTATAATAATAAGATGATTTATTTATAAGGTAATCCATTCTTTTTCTTGTGCAGACACGAGAAAATGGAGTTGTATTTTTAGTATCGGGCTATTCTATAAATCATCTTGTGATAATTACTTTTGAGATTAAAGGTCAATGCATGCAACACAAATACACTTTACTAGTTTTTATGTATGCGTCTTTATACACCTTCTTAGTCTTTTTTAACTGGCTTTTCAATATGGGGTCATCTTTACTACCGCTACCGATTACGACAAAGTAGTAACCTCTGGCAAAATTCGTATAGGCATTAGAATATTCTATACTTACATATATGCCATCATCCCAACGCCCTCTTGCCCAATAACAAGTAGTATTTCCTTCTCCTAACATTTGAAGGCAGGAATCCACGGGTAATGTAAGGCCAATTGAAGTATCGCTTGTGGGCAACAAATCTCTTAGATTAAGTGCTATATTGAACTTAAGTTCTGCCTCCCTTGCTCGTTTGAGGGCATCATCATAGGATTTATAAGAACCAATAATAAGAAAATCCTTAGGAACAAAACAATCATCCATCGTTTGTCCAAAACCAAGTTGCGCAAAAACGATAATAGCTATTATTGACAAGTATCTGCTCATGTAGTAAAATTACGTAAGATTTTACTAATTTGCATTACGAAAATCAACCTCGAGGGTTGGTTATCTTTCAACCTCGAGGGTTAACGGCGCGTCTGTTGATCCAACAATTTTAGAAGTTCTGGGATTCTATACTTTCCGTACATCATCCTAATATTTTCGGCGGCATCATCTACTGAAGTGCCTATAGCTGTAACATATAATGGTCGCTGACTATCGCCTCGTAAGGCTGCTCTTTTCAGCTGATGGATGGGTGCGAAATTGGATTTAGCTACACCAATAACGGGAATTTTTTGTTGAAGGTATTCAAACAGGTGTGCACCTAACCCCGGTTTTCCTGCATCATCTAATACAACGAATCCATCGATAATAATTGCCTCAATGTCGTCTAACGGCACTTGCCTTAACAGGCTGACAATGCACGGCAATTCTCTTTTATAGAAGGCACCCGGCTCATAATCATCCGGAATATCCTTAACTTCAGAGAAAACTTGCGCTGGCTTCTCATCTGTCCATTGCCGAAATGTGAGACATACTGTTTTTGCACTGCGCTCATAATAATATGTATCAAAAGCCAGTATCATTTATTTCCTCTTTTTTGTCTGAAAATGTGCGATATCCTTTTTGATATGGGTATTTACTTCGTTAAATGAGGTGAGTTCGGAAACGATTTTTGGGTTTATAGTGGCTTGTTTTGAAACAATGTGGTACGCCATTTCGCGTAGTTTATCTGAAAAATCAGGTTTGCGTTTGAATTCGTGTTTTATGGATTGTAAGAAGTATTCTCTATTGTTGGTTGTCAGCGTTGTTTCGTACACATATTCAATTTCCTTTTCCAATTCCTTGTCATCATCAATATTGGAGAAATAGTTATTCAAGCAATTAACAGCATCTTTATTTTCCGTCCATCCTTGCATTAAAAGGGATTGCCCTTTCATTGGACTGAGCATCTTATTGCGATAAATGAGTGCCGCTTTAACATATTGATGATTAAGTTTATAGTTATCTACCACTTTTTCATAGTAGATATCGGCTTTTTTTCTTTTATTTATTTGCACATATAAATCGCCAACACGCTCATTTTCATTTAACTCTATGAAAATATTTATAGCTTCCTGCATCATATTTCCTTTCTCATAGCATTCTGCGGCTTTGTACTTGTTCTTCACAAAATCTAAATAAATTGCTGCTGCCTCTTGATAGCATTTTCCACCTTCTAGGGTTTCTGCCGCTTTATAATGATTTTTAAGCAATTTCATATACACAAATGCTGCTTTATGGTAATCTTTCTTCTGTATATAATCCTGTGCCATATCGTTATACTTCTTTTGCAGTTGGTAAAAACCATCCCCTAAATTTACGGAGCCTCCATTGCCGGAAACTTTTAGGTTATTGCCAAACAAATTGAATTTTTGCCATATAGGTGATATAGTTAACTCCGCAGCCTGACCTCCTCTGCCGGTACCTTGCTCATCTAGGGGTATGGCATAGCGAAGCGCTTCATCCGGATCTTCTTCCAACATGCGCATCAACCGCTGCAACTCATTCTGATTCCTTTTTTCTAAGTCTTCTAAATTCGACATCATATTATCACCAAAGGTTGGTTCATTTCCTGTCAGCTTACCCCAAAATCGCTCTAATGATTCAAGGAACTCGGATTTTTCATATTCTATACTTTTATTATCGGTATCTTTCTGATTAAAAAAGCGCTCTAGGAAGGTTTTCTTTACTTTTTCGGTGGTGGTCAGGGGTTTCTCTTCAATTTCTTTTACTTTTTGTGGAAATGTTTCCTCAAGCTGGCGAATGATTTCTTCTTTTGGGACGGGAATTACCTGAAAACGCTGAATAGTCATAGGTACAAATATGGAGGGCTCAGGTTTCTGCACGACACTTGTACTCAATGGCAAATCATCTAAATAATCTTCCCAACATATTGGATCGCCAAGTGCTGCAAGGCCGATTTGCGGATGATAAACATGTACATTTCCCGAAAGAAGTTTGTCGATTTCTTCTACATCTATATTTGGAAACAGTACCGATTTTTCGCCAAGATAAATATGGCTGGTTACACGCTGAGCGTATTCATGCTTTCCAATATCTCCGGGATGTCCATTTGTGACCACCAAACAACCCCAGACGGAATTTGGTTGTGTGTCCGGAATCGGAAACACGTCCAAAGTCGAAACATCCATATGCAACATTTGAAGTGCTGACAGCCAATCTTTTATAAGTGATGATTTTATTAAAAAACCACCAACGGGGTAGCTGTTTTTATGATGTGGCTTAATTTTTAACTCCATGGTTCACTATATTTAAAATAAAAGCTTCAATATACTTGGAATAAAACTCATTAGACGGAATTTCAACCAGTTCTTTTGTTTGGGTTAACGGAAGTTGTGCATCCACAACATCTACTTCTACTTGTATATACTCAAATTCTTTCTTTATCTCTAAAGCGTCCAGTTTTGAATAGGAGGTTGCCACCCTTGAAGGAAAGCTTTCCATAAGCACTTTAGATTCAGCTAATCCAGTACCCGAATATTTCTTAACCAACTTTATACATTCCAACTTCTTTTCGCCCACTTTCTTTAAAACAACATCATACCTCTTTTCTCGGTAATAATATAGATTACCGGCAAAATGATCTTGCGTCGCAACACCTAGTTTTGTTTCTAATACCAAAGGTATATAAATACTTGGTATTGCCAGGTTAATGCTCCTCAGCAATGCCACGCCTGTTTTACTTATTTCGATAAAACTGCCATCAGGGAAGCTAAATACATGCTGCTCATCTCGTTTGGCCCTGATGTTATGGGAATAAAGTTTTGTCTTATATAGTGAGATTTCATCCTGACCAAATAATGAAAGTTCATGAATATTGAAGACAAGTCCATTTCCTTGATTAATAAATACTTCTTTTACATTTTTGAGGTATGATTTCTGATAAAACCGCTGTCCCAACTGATTCAGTTCTTCGCTTCTTTTTTCGAACATATTCCTGTTGAAAACGCCCATATTAAGAATATTTCCTGACAAATCAATAGCCCAAGCGCCTTTTTCATTGAGGTGTACAAAGCAGTCATTGGCAAAAATAAAGCTTCTTCTGACGTAACTATATTTCCAGTGATCGAACACTACTTCAATGGTTTTTTGTGTTTGCAAGTTGATGATGGTAGCCTTTTTTGAATAATTATAGTATACCAGCAAATAATGGTCACCTGAAGATGCGAGACCAATTTCAAAATCTGCGCTCATGAAAGGCAATTTTTCATATACCAATTCCCAGCCTTTATTAGAGGTTTTATTTGGTTTATCATGCCACCTGAAAACCATTTTATTTGTTGATATTAAGAATATCTGTCCATCGGATGTGGATAGCATCTCTTTAACATCTGTTGGCTTCGGAAATAATATAGGTATTTCTGACTCTAAAGATGTTGATTTCTTCTTTGTCCCCTCAATGGTTTCTCTTTTTGTTGTTGCCCATAACTCTTGTAAGGGAAGTTTAAGGTGTTGCAAGTGCTTTTTGCTATTTTGTTGCCGTTTGTAAACGTCTATATTCCCTTCTTCATCTGTATAAATCCAGTAATTAATACTGCCTGAATAGTCACTCATCAATTGCTGCATTGAGGGTTGCTTTACTACCGAAGCCGCTGTAATAAAGAATATTTCAACATTTCCCAATTCAGCTTGTTCTTTCAGAAATGAAATAATGCCCTGTGATGGTTCCAATGCCACATCTGTTATTTGTTGGGCAGCAGCAATTTGTTCTACTTTATCTATCCCAATGGGATGGTAGTTTGTGCCAACTAAATATGCAAAACATTCGATATCCGTCTTAGGGTGTTTAGCGATAGCTAACATGGCTGCGAAAGATATGATTTTGGGATTTCCCCAATTTTTTAGGGTAATATCAATAAGAATAATTCTTTTTAAGTCGTTGGTATTTGGTGGAATTTCGCGATGTATATACAAAGCCTCATTATTTGCTAAACGTGACATGAAAACCAAATCATCATTGGCAAATTCTGAGATGAGGAGTTTGTCAAAATCTCCCTTATTGGTTAAATCAGAAATGCCACCAAGTGGTTGTTGGCTAGGCATTACACTATGTACAGGAATATTTAACCCGCTCCAGATGCGTTTCACCAATGATCCTATATGGAAGGTGTTTTGGTATTCAACCAGCTGTTCAATAAAATCGGGCTTTAGTTGTTCATTGCCGTCATTCTTCTCTAAAAGTAATTCTTCATCTACTTCTGGAATATCTGTTACTCTTTGGATGATATACTCAGTTGTAGGAAATTTTCTTCCTAGTAAGGCGATGGTTCTTAGGCTTTTATAGCATTCACTAGAAGTTAAATCGGCTTTCTCCACAAATACGCGCTTATTCAAAGCCTTATAGTTCAAAGTATCACTGATTTTTTTCGCCTGCCTTATCGATACCATATTGTGGCAATCGGCAAAGATGGTCTGAAATAAACGTAGGCGCAGTGAACCACTTTTATAAGGTTCGGGAACTTTTGAAAGTATTTCGAGGAATCCCATTGCCTCGTTAGATTCAGGTATGGTCATTCCATTGGCTCTCCAGATATGTGTTACTTTCTCAAAAGATCGTTCTACATCCGTTCCGGTTGCTATTAAAGCCAAGACCAAAGAACCAAAGGGTGGCAAGCCTGTTTCTGAAAGATACTGAATAATTTCCTTTAGGTATTCCTTATAAGCAATGGTTCTACCCTCCGGTATGGCAATAACAGTCCCTCTATCTTCCCAATGCCAAAAATACCCGTTGTATGCCTTTAAATATTCTTCAGCTGTCATGACCTTATTTTGCCTATTTTTAAATAAGTCATTCTAAATGAACTTAGGGTAAGCGGTTCGATATCTTTTTTGGGTAACAAAAAATGGGTGTCATTTTTATTCCACATCACCCAATACATGCTGTCGGGATTAATTTTATACTGAATATATCTTGATAAGATAGGTAACTGAAAATCATATCCTGTTGGCAACAAATGTCCGTTTCTATTCCAAAATGTTTCTCCTACGATGGGCAGAAGCGGTTTACCCAAAATTATAGCATCATTTCTGTTTAACACTGCCCATGAAAGTTTTTGCAGCCTAATAGCCGGGGCTGTCTCCAAATATGCCTTCATGTCCGACAGGGATGCTATCATAGCAACAGCGTCTGCTTCCGTTTCCGTAGGCACTAATTTAATGGGTACTTTTTCTTGGATTCCGAAGAAATTATGGTTAAATGAAGGCAACGCAATGGGTAATGCCCTTTCGATGGGTGTCCATAGAAATGAGGGAATATTCCTTTCCGGCAACAAGCTATCGAGTAAGTGCAGCTTACTGTTCTTACTTTGGTACAATGTTTTATAAGGTATACTTTTTACCTCTACAGATTTTATCTGGGTGGGTGTAAAATCTCTCACCCAAACTTCATCACTGACGAATGCAACTCTCAGGTTTTTCCATGACCTGATGGCAGCCAAATCATCTTTGTGGCTAGTGTTGGTTAATAGGAAATAGCCTATATCGTTTGTAGTATCTTTTTCCATAATGCCTCAATTTCACGCTCAATATGTTGGCGATGCTCATTATTTCTGATCCAATTGGTTCTAGTTTGGATATACCTCAGTTTATCTTTGATGACATTTTGCTCTTCAAAGGTGAGGTTGCCACTGTTCCATTTTTCTGTTAGCAGAAGGATTTCCTTTGCAAGTTCTTCTGCATTGGGTGTTTTATTATACATTGCCTGAGGGTGTGCCTTTGGTGCCTCATCTTTTTCAATTATACTATCGATAATGCCTGCCAATATTTCTATCTGCTCTTCGGTATCCCAAATATATTTCAGCACCCAAAGATCCGATAGAATGGCGGTATCTCTACCACAAATCAAAGCACTGGCAGCCAAAAGATTTTGCACTTTTACGGCACGGCGGTCAGATACTTTTATTCCGGTGTTCCTCAAATTATGGATAATGTCTACATATTGTTTTCGAATGGGTGTAAGATCTACTTGGCGACTTTGCTGTTGTAACTCAATAATGTCATCCGGTGTTATTTCCGGTTTTTGTTCGACTGTTTTGTTTTCCAGTTTCCAACCTGCTAAGAGCACTTCCTCCAATCGGTCTGTATCGACATAATCACATCTTACCCGAATAAGAAACCTGTCCAGGAGTGCATTCAAGGCTTCATCTTCCGGCAATACATTGCTGGCACCAACAAACATGAGTGAGGGGAGTTTTCTGGTTTCTTTTCCCCTGCGAAAGATTCGTTCGTTTAGTGCCATCAGCAAACTGTTAAGGATGGCACTATTTGCGTTGAAGATTTCATCTAAAAACACTAAAGAGGCCTCTGGCATCATACCTTCGGTATTGGTTACCAACTCTCCTTCTTTAAGTTTACGAATATCAAACGGCCCGAATATTTCATTGGGTTCGGTAAACCTTGTCAGCAAATATTCAAAATTTTTACCGTCTTTTACACAAGATGACAGCATTCGTATGATGGCACTTTTCGCCGTTCCCGGTGGACCTAATAAGAAAGCATTTTCTCTGGCTATTAAGCTTATTCCTAATAAATCGACGATTTCATCTTTACCGACGAATGCATCTTTCACAAACTGCAGTACTTGATTTAGTAGTTCTATTTTATTCATCTAACGCTAATATATTTTTAAATTCATACCAATAATCATCGACAAAAATACCTAAGTTGGCTTTAATATGTTCCTTAAACACTGGTTTTTGTGCTAAAGCTATTTTCTTGACTGCAATAATCCTATCAACATATAATTGGAGTAAACCATCATTTTGGGTTACCCAAGAAATATCCAACTGTTCTATTGGTAAATTGTAACGCACACCTGAGTAATGCCATCGAATCAATAACGGTTCTAATACATTTATAAGAACATCTTCAACATCTATATCTCGAAGGTTCTTAATAATATCCGGCAGAAAACGCAGGCATAAATCTGCAGAAAGTACCGTTGATGGTGTTATTTTTCCAGCATAATCAGGTAGTAATGATGGCAAGTCCTCTTCCATATGTTCTCTATATAACATTAACTGACAAGCGATATAAACTGTTTTAGCTGCCCACAAAGCGGCACTTTCATCAAAAGGTGGTACTGTATAAGGGAATCCTACCGCTTCCAAGTGATATTGTTCTTGTAAATAAGCGCCCATTTCCTTAGCTTCTGTCTCCTCAATCTTTAGCACGTTCACATATAACATCACCTCTTCTTTCTCTCGAAGTTGACGTATCATTTTTAGGAAATATTGTTCTTTCATAACAAGGGTAATATTCAATGATAGTCTTCTATTATATGGTTGTTATTGAGACAAGTACCTTCTTTCAGATAAAGATTGCGTTTTATACTCCAAACAGTGTTGACCGTCTATAAATAAAAACGCTCTTCCTAATTCATATACAAAAGCACTGATTTTGACCATTAGAATATTTAATAATTCTACATCATTCAAGTATTTGGCAATACCCCAAAAACCTACATTATTGATAAGCGATGCTCTTTTATTCATTGATTGCCAGAATTTCTTTATATATCTATTGCGTCAAAGTTAATAAAACACTCCAAAAAAGATACCATTAAAGGAGCAAAAGGCCACAAGAAAAACCAATAAATCATTCTATAATGTCAGAAATATCTACTTTATACAACCTACTGCTTCCGTTCTCGTACTTATTCATTTCTTCCAAGGCTTCCTCTAAGGACATGTTTTCTTTTGGTGTAGGCGAAAATGCCGTCCTTCTACTGGTAAAATATAAGATGCCCTGCGTATCGACATAAGGACAATAATCCATTTGGGGAGCATTGATTTTCTCTCCTAAATTTTGCGGGGAACTCCAAACACCGTCTTTATGGAAACTTATGTATAAATCGCCGCTTCCAAAACCATCGGCTTTGTTGTAACCCGTAAAGATGATATAGGATTCATCGGGCGCAACAAATGCATTAAACTCATAACCGGAGGTATTAATAGAATCGCTCACACTTATTGGCGGATTATAGTGTTGTCCATTCCATTGGCATACAAATATGTCATCTTTACCTTTAGAATTTATACCATCTGAGGTGAAATATAGGTGATTTGAAGTAGTGAGGGAAGGGAAAAATTCATTATCTGTTGAATTCACGGGTACTCCGGGGTTTATTGGCTTATTCCAAGCTGAGGAAATATCGTTCCTTTCCACATACCATATATCAAAGTCTTTAGCTTCTGAAGTGGTATCGTTCAATGGGCGATTAGAAACAAAAAACAGTTTCTTTCCATCAGGTGAAAAGGTTGGCTCGAGATCGTTGTATTTACCGGAAAAGCTTGCCATTTGTGGCGAAGACCATTTCTTGCCTTTTTTTCTGATAACTACAATATATGACAATTCACTATTGAATGTTTGTATGGAGAAATACGCCTCATCGCCCTTTGGCGAAATGGCAATATCTCTCACTGCGGGAAACTTGGAAACGATAGTTGGAATAAATGGCTCCGGCTGCTCTTGCGACTGTGCATAGCTTAATCTTATAATTCCTATAAAAACAATGAATATCAACGCTGTTCTCATATATTTTTCTTGAGTAGATTATAAAGTCATACCGATTTCTATGCCTTTGATTTTTTTGTAGAGGTCTGTTGCATAGTTATCTGTCATTCCGGAAACGTAATCTATGATGCCAAGCACCTGTTCATAAGGAGTCTTGTCCTCATACAAAAATTGATTGGGCACTAATCTAAGTGCTTTTTTATCGGACTGCCTCCGCGCTTCTTTGGGAATTAATACGGGAAGTATAAAATGCTGTAACAGTTCATACATGACATTGTATCCGGCGTTTTCTATTTCCACAACGGAACGATGGTTATAGATGTTTTCGATAGAATAGTACTCGATATCTTTTAATGCAGCACAATCTTCCTTAATCATCTCATAGATGGGCGCTTTTAGGTTTCCTTGAAGAATGTTATCGAAATTATCCTGATAGATTTGTACGGTCATTCTTGTAAGGGCGCTGATAGACTTTGCTCTGAGGTAGGAAATGCGGTCGTTTTTATCTTTTAAGATGTTGAGTTTTTCTTTCACTGTAGCCATGCTATCAAAACCCATGTTGTCAATTAGATTGACGAGAATATCTTCACAACTTCTATGATCAACAATACCTAAGCGGTGCGCATCTTCCATGTCGATGATATTATAGCAGATATCATCGGCCGCTTCTACCAACCAAACAAATGGATGTCTAAAGTAGCAGCAAGGTTCCGCTTGCGCCAATATCATTTGTGTTGCTGTTGCAATATCGAAAAAGGTATTTTTTTCGGACTGAAAGAAGCCAAACTTTTTGCGATGCAAAGCATTTTTTGATTTCCCGGTGGACTCACAGGGATATTTCGCTATGGATGCCAACGTGGAATAGGTAAGCTTGAGACCGCCTTCATCTTTTCCATTCTGCTGTTGTGTCAGCACACGAATGGCGTTTGCATTGCCTTCGAAATGAATAAAATCTGACCATTCTTTCTCCGAGAATCTTTCTCGTAAATCGCTTTCGTTCCGCTGAAAGAAGCTGGCGATGGCATCTTCTCCTGAATGTCCAAAAGCCGGATTACCTATATCATGACATAAACAGGCGGAGGAGATGACATTGTATAGGCTGTGTTTATAAAAATCACGAGAATCTTCTGTTAGTTCATTTTCATATTTTTGGCAAATAAAATCTCCAATCAATGTTCCCAGCGAGCGACCGACGGATGCTACTTCTAGGGAATGCGTCAATCTATTATGGACGAATACGGTTCCTGGAAGTGGGAAGACTTGTGTTTTATTTTGCAGTCTGCGGAAGGAGGATGAGAAGATGATGCGATCAAAATCTCTTTGATACTCTGAACGTTGGTCAGAAGATGCCGACACATGCGAAGCGCCGGTTCGTTTATTGGAATAAAGTTGATTTAGCACCATATATTCAAATGACCGACAAAGATACGGGAATATCTTTTACATTCTTACTTACTTACTGCTAACAAATCTCTTACCTCCATAAGTACGAACCCCAAAGCAAACATGCCTTTAATTTATTTGAAAATACATTAGCGTTATAACTCATATTTCAATCCCAATTCCTTGAAAAACTTTTTTAATTTGCCCCATGTTTCAATACCAATACCTTGAAAACTGACAGCTTCAATTTCGTAACTTTTGCATTGGAAACAAAGTGTAAGATAAATCAACTGACTATTTTTGTATGCAAAAATAGTATGGTGTGGTAAGAAACAATTGCCTTGACCATTAACTTTTGGTGGTGCTCTCCAAAAATCGACAAATTGCTGTTTTTCCTTATTGTTCAGTTTGACCCTTTCTTTTATTATTTGCTCATTAATCCTTCCATCTACCAATAATACAGGCAAAGACATTTCATTACCGAAACTATCTAATACGGCTGCGGTGGCATTAGAAGTAAGCTCATGACTAACAATGACAATAGAATCTGCATTATTTAGAAAATCTAACCAACTAGCCTTGTTTTGTGCAGATACATTTCCGACAATGACAATAAAAAGAATAATACTCCATTTCATCAGAAAAAAGTTAAATTATCAAAAACCTACTCACCATTTTACATAAGGATGTTCAAGTAAGTTAACATTATAATACCTGATATCATCCGTAACTTCTTCTGTTACCCATAGGGGTTTCTCGAATGGCTCATGCTCACTCAACAGTTCTATTTCTGCTACGACCAAGCCATCATTTGTATCATGAAACACATCTACTTCCCAACATTTCCCGCTGAACTCAATTGGATACCTGGTTTTGGAGATACGCTTTTCAGTAAACAGCTTGAGTAATTGTTCAACATCTTCTGTTGGAATCTCATATTCAAACTCAGTACGCACAGCGCCCTTATTAATTCCTTTTATTGTAAGGGTGGATGTATCATCGGTTCTCCTAACACGTATAGTGCATTCGGGATTAGCAGATAGATATCCTTGTTGAATCAGTATTCCCTTTGGCTTTTTCACTTTCTCCCACAAATCTTTATTAATGAGAAACTTGCGTTCAATCTCTTGTGGCATGACTCATTATTTTCAATTGATATAATATTTCAATGTGTATATATTTTCTTTATGTCGGGTAGTCATAATATATATGCCCGCAGGGAGGTGCAAAGAATTTCTAAATAAAACATCCTGCAACTCGTGTCTATCTGCACTATGTAAATCTTTCAATTTAACGCCAAGTGTATTATAAACAATCAATTCTCCCGATTCAAATAACACATCCATAAATTGTTGTATAGAAAGATTGGGCGTGGCTATTGCCGAAATGTTATTTGCACTTATTTCTATCAGTTGAACACTCTGTGGAGACATGTCCACCGGAATTAGCAGTTTATCGTTATTTCTTGATAAAATGGTAGAATCCTCTTGCGGTGGTTCATTGATTAGTGCATTTCGCTCAATTTTATACGTTTTAATTTTGTAACTGTTAGCAGCTATATAATTATTGATATCAGAGATATCTAAGGTAATATTGGTAACACGTTCGTCCGGTCTGCCCAAATATCTGGTTAAAAGTATTTTGATAGAGTTATCTCCATAAGTTGCCATTGTGCTAACATCATGTGTTGTATCTCCATAATTGATACCGGATAGTTTCATCTTTGTGTCTTCCAATTGATTAAATAAGTATATGCCATAACCTCCCGGTGTGATATTATCTTCTTCATCAATGAAGCAGTTTCCACACTTCAATAAGAAGTGATTGGCATCATCCATACCGCCAGCTTCCATTTCTATCATTGTACCAGCAAAGTAAGCAGCCATATCGGAGGCGAAAAACAATGAATCCAATGACCCACCGCCACCGCTAAAATTCCATTCAGAATTTAGCAACTGCTTATCCGGAAACAGTTGCTTCATGCGTTTAGCCTGATTATATCCATCTTTGGCGCTGGCCCAAGGTTTTAGACGAATCAGTCCGGGTACAATATCTTCGACAATCGGTACACTTACGAATGAAAATGGATAATTTCCATACCAATGCCAATTTATTTGATCGATTTCAAGGCTGTCTTGGTTGGCTTTATTTTGGATAAGGGTATTATAGTATGTTGAGAAACCGAAAGGATTTGCGACACTGTGCGAACTAAAGGATAAGGGAATGGCGTATTCATTCTCCACCTCTTCTACTGCTTTTGCCATGGGTTTATGAATTCGTTCATAAAATTGATCCATACTACCAATAAAGTATCCAGGCGAATCAATCTCATTCCATCCTTCAAATAAGGTGACTGGCGTCTTGCCTTGATTTTGCCTGTCTATTGAAAAAGCCTTTACCAATGTCTTTGTTAACTCCTTAAATTGCTCTACACTCTTGGGAGGTCTATTTTTCAAGTCAATAAGTGTTGCAATATCTGGAGGGATGAGTGGCAAAATATCTTCAGGAATTTCTGTGGCTAAACACACCGGCATCTCAGTGAACCAAATCCTCACGTTATAACCTGCTTCCTGCAATTGATCAATATTCCAGTTTGCAATCCGCAATATATTACTATCTATTTGTTGCTGCTCACAATTATAGATTTTTTGATAGTCCAATTCTAATCGCATAGTTCGGTTATTATGACCAAAGAACATAGTTTTAAAGGTTTCAAAAGCATTTGGCGTGTTTTCTGGCGTGTAAGTTTCATAGTCGTGGTGACACATTCCTGCCACACCCCAATTCAGCGGTTGATGTTCTTGCAAAGAGGTGGGTACATCTACAGTGATATACAATGAATCGATATACGCCGGAGAAATTACACCATTATCATATAATTGCGCTTTTTGCAAGGCATCCTGACAGTTATTAATACCGGATCCTAGGAAATTTGCTGTCAGCAAAATAAATTTGATAAACTCAATAACTTCATTCATGCGTAAATTTAAAATAATTATGTGAAGTTAACGTGAATTTGGGAATGAATAAAGCATATATTTCTGATAATGAATAATCACAAAAGTAATTATAAAATAGTCGATTTGTAAAATCCGATTCCCTGTTCATACGTCCACACGTGAACACGAGTGGACTACTTTATAAATCAATGTTTTATCATCTGTTATATTAGTAAACTTGGTTTTGGTTATTTCTTAACCGCAAAGTCGCAATGAATACTCGGAGTCACAGAGAAATCCTTGCTCCCGACTTATATTATTAGTCAGGACTTCATTAACATTATATGATTCTATACATCACCAACCATCCTTCAGCAGTCTTAATGCTGCCGTCTTGCTACATCCTTGGTATTTTGCATAAGCCGAAGCGCCTAAATCCCTGATTTGTACAGATGTTTTCCCGGCGATATATCCTGAAAGGGCATCATGCAGGGTATAAGCCTCTGGACTCATCAGTCCGGTAGACCATAATAATGGTTGAACATTCGCATTTTGTAATTCTGGTGCAAAGAATTGACTACTATAGCAAGCAAGGATAATAGTTTTTCTCTGTATGCCATCTGTATTAACGTAATCACCTGCTAAGTCAAAATCCATTAAGCCATCATGACCAATATAAGCTATGAGTGCAGCATTTCCATTTGTTCCGATGATTCTTCCGTTTACAGTCATGGTATCTTTTAACAACCCAGCACTTGCAGATAAAAATGCATCCGTACATTTGTTAATATACTTACCATTATAGGCCTCAGCTACAAGATAATAATCACTGGATTTGTTCTTAAAAACCAATCTTTCCAAGATGATAGAATCAGGCTTTTCCGTTTTAACCAATGTCCACTCGTGACTATTTTTGAAATATGTCCGCACACCATAAGCGCAACCCCAATACAAGTTATTATCTGCATCCTGACCGTTGCCGATGTTTTTTGGTACGGGTACAATACCTTGATATTTATTATCACATAATGCTACATATAGATGAATGGTATGCGCTGAAGAATCATATTCGACTAAATTATTTTGCTCCTGAGCAGCAACGGAAGTATAAAAGGAATACTCATTCTTATTTTGGTGGCAACCAAAAAAAAAGAATACTATCCAGAAAAAAATACGATGCATAATATTATTCCAACGTAATTTTCTTGTAATTATTATGGTGTTTTAGTCCAGTAGTGGCAATACTTTCGGGCCAACAGCATTTACTTTGCTGACATATACATCTGCACCTAATCCTAAATTATCCATCACTGCCTTCATGGCGGCGCCGGCTTGCTGTGCAATTTCTTTTCCTTTGCAGAGTGCAAACACAGAAGGTCCGGATCCACTAATGCTTCCGCCCAGAGCACCCGCTGCTATGGCGGCATTTTTCATATCATAAAAACCGGGAATTAATGCTGAACGGTAAGGTTCTGCAATATAATCTACCAGCGAGCGCCCTATCAGATCGTAATCTCCTCTTAACAGGCCTACAATCATTCCACCGACATTGGCACTTTGGCGGAGCGAATGTCTCAAAGGAATCTCTTTAGGCAATATTTCTCTGGCATCTTTTGTCAACACGATGATATGCGGGTTAATTACGGCACAGTATAATTCTTCTGGAACGGGTATCTGCAAAACATCTAAGGGTTCATAGCTTCTCACAAGTATAAAACCTCCAAACAAAGAAGCCGCAACATTATCGGCGATAGCGGCATCACAAGCTGCTTTTTCTGCATTTAGGAGGAATGGCAACATTTCATGTCGCGTGAGTTTTTCTTCACAAAGCATATTGATAGCAAAAACGCCTGCAACGGCACTGGCGGCACTACTACCCAATCCACTTCCTGACGGCATCATTTTTTTTATCCATACCTTCGCCCCAAAATCTGCACCGATATGATTCAGATAATCTAAAATAGCCACAGTAGCAGAATTTTTATAGGGATCTCTTGGTAAAACACCTTGATCGCCCTCGATATCTGCAATAACTACACCTTTTTCAGCGGTGATTTCCATAATAAGTTCATCACCGGGTTTATCGATGGCAAATCCCAGAATATCAAAACCACATGCCACATTAGCAACTGTTGCGGGTGCGAATACCCTTATTTTATCTCCGACTTTCATGCTGAAAGGTTTATGAATGATTAATTAGCCATATAATTTCCAATGCTGATGATTTCAGCAAACACGCCTGCTGCCGTTACTTCTGCTCCGGCACCCGGACCTTTTATGACCAATGGATTGTTTTTATAACGCTCTGTAGTGAAGACTATCATATTATCACTGCCGGAAAGGTTGTAGAAAGGATGGTTGCTATCTACTGATTTGAGCGCAATTTCAACTTTCCCATCCTCAATTACTGCCATATACCGCAAGACTTTATTTTCTTTTACGGCATTTTGTTTTAAGGCTTCATAATTGCCATCTCCTTCATGCAATCTTTCCAGATACGTTTTCACATCCACGCTTTGCAAATGCTCTGATACCAGATTTTCTACCTGAATATCCTCTAAATTCATTGATAATCCAATTTCTCTACTAAGAATCAGGGCTTTTCTTGCCACATCTAACCCACTTAAATCGTCCCTTGGGTCGGGTTCTGTATAACCTTTTTCTTTAGCTTGCAATACAACTTCGCTAAATTTGCTATCTCCTTTAAAATTATTAAATATAAAAGAAAGCGTTCCTGAAAGAACCGCCTCAATTTTTAAAATCTTATCACCACTCTGTAAAAGAGATGTTAGTGTATTGATGACAGGCAACCCTGCGCCAACATTGGTCTCATATAAAAATTTGGCATTTGTTTTTTTCGAGATTTCTCTGAGTTTAAGGTATTTATCCTGACTTAATGTATTCGCAATTTTATTGGGTGTAACAATAGAAACACTTTTTCTAAGGATGCGTTCATAATACTCTGTTACGGCTTTACTGGCTGAGCAATCTATAAAAACGGAGTTGGCGAAATTCATTTCGGCAATATCATCGATAAACTGCGGTAAACTCGCATGGCTTCCTTTTTCATTCAATTCCTCCTCCCAGTGGTTTAAGTCAATACCATTGCTATTCATAACCATCTTTCTTGAATTGATGATGCCTGTCAGGTTAATCTGAATAGATTTTTCATTCTTGAGATAATCCTGTTGATTTTTTATCTGCTTTATTAAAGTGCTGCCAATAAGTCCCGTGGGACCCACCAAAAACAAATTGATGGAGTGATAATCATTCTCAAAGAATATTTCGTGAAGTGCATTCAGTGCTTTTGCTTCATTTACTTTGTCGATGACTGCTGTAATATTTAATTCTGAAGAACCTTGGGCGATGGCAGAAACATTGATACCATTTTTTCCTAAGGCCTTGAAAACCTTTGCAGAAACGCCGGGAACCTTGGCCATATTCTCGCCAATAACAGCAATAATTGTCTTTTCCAATTCGACAATCAGTGGCTGGATATATTTTAGATTGATTTCCAGTTCAAATTCTTCTTCTACTGCATCTACGGCGTGCTTCACATCATTGGGCATGACACCAAAACAAATAGAATGCTCCGACGACCCTTGCGTAAGGAAGATAAGGTTAACGCCCTTTCGCGCCATAGCCCCAAATAAACGGGAAGCCATTCCAACAACACCAATCAAGCCGCTGCCTTCAAATCTCAGCAAGGCAACTTCAGAAATGGAAGAAATCCCTTTAATTGGGCTGTCGCTTTTCTCGGCTTTCTCAATAATGAGTGTTCCCGGATTTTCAGGCTGAAAGGTATTTTTTATCTTCAAGGGAATGCGCTCAATAAAAGCAGGTTGTATGGTCGGCGGATAAATTACTTTAGCACCGAAATGCGAAAGTTCCATAGCTTCGCGATAGCTGAGCGTAGGAATGGTAGAGGCTTGCTCTACACGTCTGGGATCGGCAGTAAGTACGCCATTTACATCTGTCCAAATTTCTATGACGTCCGCCTTAAGCGCCGCCCCAAAAATTGCAGCTGTATAATCTGAACCTCCTCTGCCAAGGGTGGTTACGTTTCCTTTATCGTCTGAACCGATAAACCCAGTGACAATCGCTATTCCTTTAAAAGTTTGATAGAAATCGCGGATATTTTTGTTGGTAGTCTTAAAATCTACTTTCCCAGAAAGGTAATGGCTATTGGTTTTTACCAACTGACTGGCATTTACGTACTGAGCAGGTAGTTTTCTCGATTTAATCGCCGTAGCAATGATAAAATTAGACATCCTTTCCCCAAAACTGACCAATTGTGCTTGTGTTCTCTCCGGAAACTCGTTTAATAGAAAAATACCTTTTGTAATGTCTTCAATGATATTCAAGGCTTCTTCGACTTCCTTTTTTGGTGCTACACGATCTTTCTCTGGAATCAATTCATCTATAGCAGTTAAATGGCGTGCTTTAATTTTCTCGATTTCTAAGAGATATTGCTCATCCTTGGCAGCAGCTAATGTCCCAGCTTTTATTAATTGATCGGTAATTCCACTAAATGCTGAACACACCACCAAGGTTCTAGCATCCTCATGATAGGAAGCTACGATAATCGCTATAGTTTTCAAAATATTCTCCGTCGACCCGACAGACGTCCCCCCAAACTTTAAAACCTTCATAAAACACAATATTTGACAAAAATAATGTTTGAAATGTCGAATTTTGCAATAAAAAAGTCAACAAAATAGAATTATCCCTAAATTTATCAAAGAAATAACACGAGATGAAACAAACATTTTATGTAGTATATAGTATTTATGCCGTAATAGTATTTTTTCTATTAGCGATTCCCATTCTCATAGCATACTTATTTCTCAAATTCTTGCCGTATGAAAAGCAGATAGACGGCGTCTATTTTCTCAATAGAATTCTTGTTTTCATGGTGGCCATGTTTACCTTTAATTCATTTAAGGATGTAGATATTGAATTAGTGGACTTCGAAAAAACATATGTGGTCATTGCCAATCACAATAACTTGATGGATTTATTGGGGTCTGCGTACGGAAACCGCATTTCTGCCAAACCATTAGTAAAGAAGGAGCTGGGAGATATTCCCATTCTTGGTCAACTATTCCAACTCAGCAGCATTATGGTAAACAGAAGCAGCAAGGAGAGTCGCAAAGAGGTGCTACAACAAATGAAGGAAGAGCTTCTCATGGGCATTTCTATTATGATATTCCCTGAAGGCACTAGGAACAGGACACCCCAACCATTAAAAAATTTTTATGATGGTGCTTTTGAGCTTTCCATTTATTCGGGTTTCCCTATATTGCCCATTGTTTTTAATAATGTGAGAAAAATTGCTTCTCCCGATACGTTGTTGATTAAACCGGGTGTCATTGAGGTGTGTTATTTACCACCCATATATCCGGAAGGTTTTGCGATGGATAACCTGGAGGCGTTTAAGGAGAAATGCTTCCGCATTATGGAAAACTACCTGATTGAAAATGATGATTCTTTTAAACACTTAAAAACAACATGAGTATGGAAAATGGCGTGGTGCATATATCAATTGCCCCCCAACGCAAAGAACCAACACATAAGAGCGAGTTGGTCAACCAACTTCTTTTTGGTGAAATGGTAGAAATATTAGAAGTCAAAGATAACTGGAGCAAGGTTAGAAATAGGCATGACCAATATGAAGCGTGGATGCAAAATTCCACCTTTATGATTATCGACCAAGAAGCACCCGTAAATTGGGATAAATTTGTTTATTGCGGCGAAGTGAACGCTTATGTAACTACTGAAGATGGCCCTGCAAATTTAGTACTGGGGTCGCGTTTTGTAGATTATAGCAATAATGTTTTCAAAATGAATCAACTCGTATATCATACATACAGTGAAATTCTCGTACAAACAGAAAAATACCTCGTCGACAATGTCATCAAGACGGCAAAGATGTACTTGAACTGCCCTTATTTATGGGGTGGGCGCTCCCCTTTCGGCATTGATTGCTCCGGATTGACACAAATGGTGTTTCAGTTAAATAATATTCAGCTTTTGCGCGATGCCAACCAGCAAGAAACCATGGGCAAGAAAGTCGCCTTAAACAAAGCTGAACCCGGAGACCTTGCCTTTTTCCACAATGAAGCGGGCAACGTTTCTCATGTTGGACTAATATTAGAAAAAAAATGGGATGAGTTAAAAATCATCCATGCCACAGATAGTGCAGGTAAGGTAAGGGTAGATTTTTTGGATAAGAAGGGCATTTTCAATAAAGAAAAAAACACCCATACACATAATCTTCACTCCATAAAACGTATCTTAAAAGATGAAAATTCTTAGTGCCGAACAAATCAAATCTGCCGATAGGTATACCATCGAACAGGAGCCTATAACATCTTTGGCACTAATGGAGCGTGCTGCATCTCGACTGACACAAAAAATTCTTAGAGATTATAGGCATTTACACCACTTCATAGTTTTCTGTGGCACCGGCAATAATGGTGGCGATGGATTGGTGATTGCGCGACACTTGATACATGAAGGGAAGCGTGTTGAAGTTTTCATTCTAGACAGTCCGCACCATAGCCAAGAGTTTACAGAAAATCTCGTAAAGTTGAATGGTTTTCTGTCCTTAAAGTTACTTTACATTCAGTCGGAAGACGATTTTCCAAGATTAGAAGAGAAAGACATTATCATTGATGCCTTATTTGGAACGGGGCTCAGCAGACCTTTGTCAGGTTTAAGCGAACAATTAGTACTGCATATCAATAATGCCAGATCGGAAACAATATCTGTGGACATCCCCTCAGGAATGTTTGCTGATAAGCATTCATCGGGTGTAATGATAGAAGCTGACAAAGTATATACCTTCCAACTCCCGAAGTTGGCATTTTTACTGCCTGAAAATGGGTACGCAGTATCCAAATGGGATTTGGTGGACATTGGTCTTTCGGAAAAATTTATAGAAGAAGCCGTCTCACCATACTACTTCTTAGATGCGAAGGTGGTGAAAAGTTTGTATAAGACCAGACAGAAATTCAGCCACAAGGGCGTATTTGGTCATGCTATTATGATTGGTGGTAGCAAGGGTAAAATAGGTGCTGCCGTGCTAGCATCTAAAGCATGCTTGCGAAGTGGTGCCGGATTGGTAACGGTACAAGTGCCAAAGGTAGGTTATTCTATTCTGCAAACAACCATTCCGGAAGTTATGGTGGAAGAAGATGATGGCGCTGACTATATTACTACTTCCCACGATCTTTCCACTTATAATTCTATTGGCATTGGAATGGGACTGGGTGTTGCGTCTCCAACCATACAAATATTTAAAAATCTCCTAAAACAATATGGACAACCAAAAGTCATCGATGCTGATGCCATCAACCTATTGGCGCAGGATTTTGGGTTAAACTATCTGTTGAAAGACTGTATCCTAACACCTCATCCCGGAGAATTCCGTCGGTTAGTTGGCGAATGGGAAAATGATTTTGAACGACTAGAGAAGCAAATTGATTTCGCCAAAAAATTTGGTTGTGTACTCATTGTTAAAGGTGCGCACACGTCTATCGCTATGCCGGACGGTCGGGTATATTTTAATTCAACCGGAAACAACGGCATGGCTACGGCAGGTTCGGGTGACGTACTTACCGGACTACTCACAGGACTATTGGCACAAGGTTATCATATGGAGGAAGCAGCACTCTTGGGAGTTTACCTTCACGGACTCGCCGGAAACCTTGCATTAGAAAAGCAAAGCAAAGAATCCTTGATTGCCAGCGATATCATCGATAATATTGGACAAGCCTTTAAAGAAATTAAACCTCAATAGAAAATTCGAACAGTATTATGGAATGGTTAGATAAATTGGGTTTAGACTTTTTAAAAACAGACAATCCTGTTGTAGATGAATATGTGGGACTCGCCATCATTTACATCATAAAGATTGTTTCATCGGTTGGTATATTAGTATTGGGAATATGGGGTATTAAAAAAATTAATACTTGGTTTGAAACGTTTATAGAAAATAAAAAAATTGATACGTCCGTTAAATCATTCCTAAAGAACTTTATTAGCACTTCGCTGAAATTCTTATTAGCCTTTATTGTCTTAAATATTATTGGCGTAAAAACCACCTCTATTGTAGCTGTACTCGGCGCAACGAGTTTTGCCATCGGATTGGCACTACAGGGGAGTCTCGCCAATTTCGCCGGAGGGATTTTAATCATTTTTTTCAGACCTTTTAAAGTAGGTGATGTTATTGAAGCCCACAATAAAACCGGGAAAGTAAAAGAAATTCAATTATTCAACACTATTTTAAATACCAGTGATAATAAAACCATTATCATCCCGAATAGTAAACTAACCGGAGATATATTGACCAACTACACAAAACTTGGTAGCATACAAGCTGATATTGAGTTTAAAGTAAAAGCGAACGTAGATATTAATATTGTTCGCAAGGAAGTGAAAAAAGTGTTGGTGGCCATGCCGGAGATATTGAACTATCCCGTTCCCGCTATCTTTTTAAAAGACTTCGACAATGATAAAGTTACCCTTATTTTAAAATTCAACATTGCCATTGGCAACAGTACTTCCGTAATTTTTGCCGTTCGTGAACAAATTTATTTTCTTGTAAAAAAGATGGAAACCGAAGGATACATTTCTGAAGAAAATAGCGAAGACCTTGATTTGGGCTCGAACCTTATCACCTCACACTAATGTATTTTGGACACAAGGATTCGTCACCACGCCGCTCACTATCTATTTTTAGAGAAAATTGTTCTTTTTACAAAATGGTGGCTTAGGTCTTTGCGAAGTGGCGATTTTCAGCACAAATATTGATGCGGAGGACAAACCACAAACTTGTCTGTAAAGCACTGAACCGCCACTTTTTGCCAAACCGTGTTATATGCCGCTTTTCTTTTCATCTATGCCTAAGTATTATGATTGTCAGCCGAAATATGAACCTGGAACAGGGCTTTCAATCATGAAATTGTAACCAAAAATGAATCATTTCCTTTTTCAAGTCTTTCTATTTCTTCGACTTCATTAACTATTAATCTTCCTCCAAAACAATCTGACTTGTTATTGCAGCTATATGATAAAATCAGAATTGTTATGTAAATTATAGTTCTTTTCATTTTTTCTGCTTGCTGCCAACGGTTTGCAGCCACCTGAAGGTGGCGATTTCGAAGCACTTCACTGTCAACCAAGCACAAAGCTTGATTTAAGCACTGAACCGCCACTTTTGGATAGGTGCTGTTATAAGTTGGCATTTTAGTGTTTTGTTTTTAAAATCTCATTTCTATTCTTGTCTGCATATTGTCTGTACAAATCTCTTATATTACCGTCTGGATAATTTGAAAACTCGCTATCATATTTTCCCATTAAATTTTGTTCCTCCTCGTTTGCACTTATAAAAAACCAACTTCCATCTTTTGGAAGAATTTCAACAGCTTTCATAATAATCTCAGAAGATTTTATTGCCCCAATTTCTTTTAAAGAACTTATAACTCTGTCCGAATATTGAGGAAACCACTCTTGCAAAAAACTAAGTATTGAATCTGCTTGTCCAGCATTTTCTAAGTGCATAGCGAGAAACAAATTTAGCTCTATAGGATTTAGATTGTCAGGTGACTTTTCGTATTTATTGACCAAGATTTCGTGTAAAGCAATTGAAAAATCTGAGTTGTCAGCTAACTGAAATAATGATTCGATGTCTTGTTCTTCAACAATCTTATCTCGTTTCAATAATTGGTTTCTGATATCTTCTGTTATCCAAGATAATCCGTCGTATTTGTTACTTTCTTGCATATAATTCTACTTTTTAATGGGTTATCCAAGCTCACCGTTAACTTGTTTCGGCTTGCTATGTGGCGGGATTTTTCTTATAAATGCATATTCAAAGATACAAATTTTCTGCAAACTGTCTGCAGAGCATGAAACCCCGCCTATTACAAATGTGCTGTTATGCGTTGCCATTATCTCCATTTAAATATCTGTCATAGTCAAACCGCCCGCTATTCACATCGTCAACAAATTGTCTTACTGATTTATTTATGAGTTTAATTTTGTATGGGTCGTGAATTAGTCCGAATACTTGTCCATTGGTGTCAATTGCTATGTAGTTGCCGTCTTCAAGGTCTTTAATTTGGTAGTAAGTCTTGCCATCAATATCAAATTCACTAGGGTCTGTCAGGTCAAGTTGCTCACAAGTTAAACCGCTCACGAGTTTTTCAATTTTTAAGTCTGTGGCAAACTTGCTTTTACTTTTCTTAAATGATGACAAGTCAATTTGAAAGTTGTTGAAGTCCAAAATGCTTTTTTCAATTTCAAAACCTATCCAAAGTCCTTCGTGAATTGTAATGTTTAATAGATATGCTTGTCCGTCTTGTTTTATGACGATATTCTCTAATTCAAAATGCTTGCCTTTGGTCATTGACTTGTCAGATTGTGTTGGGTCAAAACCGATTGAATAGAAATGTCCCTTCATTGCATGATTTACAGAAAACCTTCCATAAAGTCCTTTGTCAAGTCCGTCTAATAAAAATTGAAAGTCCGCAGGTAACTGAGTAAAGACTTTTCTGAAAAAGTCGAGAGCTTTTCCTTCAATTTTCCAGCTTGTCTTTTTAAATAGTCCGAACATGGTTGTCTGTCGTTTTATGGTTACGCATAACGTTTTGCACATTTGCGATGGGCGGGATTTTTACCATAAAAGTTGATGCGGAGAACCAAACTTTGATTAACCACAAAACTGTCATCGAAGCACAAAACCCCGCCTATTGCAAATGTGCTGTTATAGCCAGTTTTACTCTTCGTCATACGTATTCAAGTATTGGTCAATCAAACTTTTGTCCATCAAGTCAACTGTAATAGTTAGATTCCAGTCTTGAAGCAATAAATTCCATTGTTGTCCAAGTTCATGAAGGGATTTGGCAAGTCTTTCTCTGTCCATGCTCCAATGGTTGGTGAACCAAATATGTTCCACAACGTTGTCTTGAAAGTCATAATATACTGCACAATAGTCTTTGCCGAACGCGACACAATTTTTATGTTGTTCACGATAACTCTGTCCATAACCCGTTAGAACATTAGGTATTCTGTCAAATCCTAATGAACTAAGTATTTTTTCAAGGTCACTTGGGTCTATTCTCCGCTGATTTAATTTTGTCTTGTTCTCGTCATTGCGGACATAGATGTCTGTGAAGCCTGAACCATCAAAATGTTCCTTCGCAAATGTGTCTACCTTTTCGGATTCTGTCTTAAGAGATAAAAGATTGTCACTAGGAACTATTTCAACTTGCCTAAAATCGTCTTCATGATAAAAAATTGTCGGCCCGTCAAAAGTCTGTTGAACTTCTTCCGATTGTCGTTGTTTCTTGTTTCTGAATATGTCAAATAGTCCCACGATGCAGTCTTTTAAAATTAGCTATAACTTGTTTATACCCGCGACAAAGAAGCACATATACATCTAACAGTAGGTTGGATATGCGCTACTCGGTAGTGATTTCATTTTCCTCAAAAATAAGAATATTTCATCATAGAGCATTGCACTTTTAATAAAATTATCTTGTACAAATAATCTACTGCGCCTCTATTATTTTCAATACCTCCATACGTTTCCTTCTCGGGCTATTCCAAAGTTTGCAACATTGAATACTGCATGATACAAGATTGTATCTTGATAACCGCTAACAATCAATCATCGAATAGAATGTATTTCGCAATGTCAGTTGAGTCAAAAAATATAATCATCTCATAATTGAATGCATGTCCTCTGTCAACTGTATAGTAAAGCCTAGATTTGAATTCTCCGTCATCAAATTGTATTGAATTGTTTGGTTGACCCAAAATAATAAGCAATTCCTGCTTTGACTTATCGATGATTCCAATACTGTCAAGCAGATAGTTTACCATTTGTCCTCTTTGCCTTGGTGTTCCTTTTTGCCAAATAGCTTTTTCAAATTTCAAATCATTCGAAATGCTATCATGTCTGAATGAAGATTGAACCATAAAATAAATAAAGAAAAGAATGCCAAACGTAGCAATTATAATCGATCCAAGTATAATAACAATTTTCTTCATATTGCAAATCTTCGATTTCTAATTTCAATGTGTTAATGGTATGACGAAATGCTCTTTACCCATTGCCGCATAACGGTTGGCAGTTACACGCAGCTGGTGATTTCGAAGCACTTCACTGTCAATCAAGCAGGAACTTTGATAGAAGCACAATCCCGATAGCTATCGGGATAATTTAACCACTGAACCGTCACTTTTGGGTAGGTGCTGTTATGCATACGTTATTTTATTTCGTTTGTCATTCTATTAAATAATTGTTCTACTTCTGTCCAGTTAGTTTTGTCAGTTGGCTCTTGGTATAGTAGTCGAAGAGTAGAGAAAAACTCATC
>JAIBAX010000037.1 GCA_019694955.1 Chitinophagales bacterium
CACAACAAACCCTAATCGAAACGACAAACAATAAGACTTTACAATAGGGAAATTATGGGGAATTTTGATTTTAAAGTTTACAATTGCTCCTCCACCCAGTGCATTAGTGTTTTCTTGTCCACGGAATAATCTCCTTCGTAATTAATCATAAATTTTAAATTCAAAATGAAAAATTATCCTATTTATCCTATCCGTTTGGCTCAAAGTTCACAACAAACCCTAATCGAAACGACAAACAATAAGACTTTACAATAGGGAAATTATGGGGAATTTTGATTTTAAAGTTTACAATTGCTCCTCCACCCAGTGCATTAGTGTTTTCTTGTCCACGGAATGATCTCCTTCGTAATTAATCACTTTAAAAGGGATTTTTGATGCCTTAAACTTCTCTTCAAAGGCATGTTTATTTTCTGGTGTGATATAGATATCCTTATCACCCACAAACAATGTTGTCGGGATATTCATCAGATTATTTTTTTCCATCAACTCATTGCCAATACTTCCCGCCCAAAAACAAAGATGACGAATATTGCCATTGTAAACATTTGCCCATCTAGAAATGGTGGAAACACCTTGAGAAAAACCAAACCCTATGATTTTATGGTGTTCTTGTAGTGGAAATGTTTCGAGCAATTGGTTTAAATAATGGATATAATCCTTGATCTCATTTTCGCGATCTTCAGAAGTCATCCATGTGGCGCCTACTCTCCCACTCATCCCATCAATATACGCTCTGGACAATGCTTCGGGTACGATTACAAAATGCTTGGCAAGGTCTAATTCATTAAATTTTTCTATAAAATAACGCCCCAACATGCCATATCCATGACAAGCAATCCAAACATATTTCGTTTCTTCTGTACAATTACCCAAGGTATATACCCGCGCATGTCGTTGTACCAATAATGAATGTTCCTGTATCATTTGTTATTAATAGTTTTACCTCATAGTTTATTCTGTCGGTCAGAAGCTCTTTTCTTTACAATTTTATTCTTCAGCCTACTTAGAGATTCCGGCTCCATACCTAATACAGATGCCAATTGGTGCTGCGGTACTCTACTAATTATTTCCGGCTTATTCTCTAACATCCTAATAAAGCGTTCTTCACTGGAAAGGATCAGCTGACCTTCTAATGATTCCACCAAATCCAGTACAATTCTTTCAAAAATAACCAACATATTTTTGGCAATATTCACATCCTCATCAATTTTCGACTTGAGCAAATCATAATTAATCGCCAGCACGGTACTATCTTCCAATGCCTGAAAAGTAAGATTAGAGGGTTGATTGAGAATAATACTGGTATAGGAAGCGAAGACATCCATTTCCTTCCTAAGCCATACAGTATATTCCTTTTCTTCTCTGATGTGGAATGCCCTAAATATCCCTTTCAGGATAAAAACAATTCTTCTATCATATTGACCTTCTTTGATGAGGTAATCTTTCTTTTTTACCTGAATGATCTCGGAATATGGAATGGTCTTAAGGATGGCATTATAACTCAATTCCGGAATTTCATTCTTAAATTCCATAATCATCTTGTTCAGAAAGTCCTCACCGCTTGTTTCCATCATATTTAACATTCGCTTTCAAAGCCATTTAATCACGAAAGTTAATAAAAGTAAGACATTTAGTTGCTTTTTATATAAAATAATCAACCGAAATATTAGTAGGCTGTTTCCCGATGAATGAATCGGGATTAGGAGAAAGCACAAAAATGATTCTTTCATACAAGACGTAATTTGGGGTAAATAAAGTTCATTTTCATTAAATAACAAAAGTCAAGGAAATTAAGCAATTCATTTATCAGATTTACATAATAAAATAGAACATATTACTTTTGCATATCTGAAATCGAAGAATTATGTACGACAAGATTAACCAAATACTTAGAAAGTTCTTTAAACCGGCAACCTTATTCCGGGTGATGTTTAACATCTCTCCAATGTATAAGAGATCTACGGCTAAAATACTTGCGGTGTCAGATAATTTATATACTGTAAATATCATCATTCCATTGAGTTACAAAAACAGAAATTATGTAGGGACAATTTTTGGTGGTAGCCTATTCTCGGCGACAGACCCAATATTCATGGTTCAGTTGATACAAATCTTAGGAAAGGATTTTGTGGTTTGGGACAAGTCATCCACCATACAATTTAAACGCCCGGCTAATAGTGATGCGTATGCTACATTTTCTTTTACAGAAGAAGAAATAAAACGGATTAAGGATGATGCAGCGTCAGAAGGATCCATAAATCTTGTAAAATCTTTGGATATTACCAATAAAAATGGCGATATTGTATTTGCACAGGTAGAAAAAACGATTTATATCGCCACAAAAGAATACTATGCGCAAAGGAAAAAACCTACACCTGCTTGATACTAAAAAGTAAACTTTGAAAGATTAATTAATAGAAAAGAAAAATATACGATGAAGAAATTAGATAATCATTTTGATGTAATCATCATGGGTGCCGGACTCTCAGGTATCGGCGCAGCTTGTCACCTGAAACGTCAATGCCCCGATAAAACATTCGCCATCTTAGAAGCCCGAAGCAGCATGGGAGGCACTTGGGATTTGTTTCGCTATCCCGGCATACGCTCTGATTCTGACATGTACACCTTAGGATATAATTTCAAACCTTGGACAAATCCTAAGAGCATTGCCGATGGTCCAGATATTTTGAATTATATAAAAGAAACTGCCAATGAGTATCGCATAGAATCAAGTATTCGGTATGAAACAAAAGTCAAAGAAGCACATTGGGACAGCAGCAGTAATACATGGACAATAAAATGTGAACATGTAAAAACAAAGAAAGAAGTTACCTACACCTGCCATTACCTACATTCCTGCTTAGGCTATTATAAGTATGAAAATGGATTTACGCCAGATTTTAAAGGCAAGGAAAAGTATAAAGGCACCATCATCCATCCACAATTGTGGCCGGAAGATCTGGATTATACAGATAAAGAAGTTCTTGTAATCGGTAGTGGTGCAACGGCGGTGACCTTGGTACCTGCCATGACAGACAAGGCTAAGCATGTGACCATGCTGCAGCGCTCTCCAACTTATGTTGTAAGCGTACCCAATAAAAGTCTATTTCCTAAGAAATTGAATGAACTGTTGCCGGATAATATTATGTATAATATCAATAGGACTGCACATGTGGGCATTACCATTTTGCAATATTCCTTGAGTCGTAACCAACCCAATATGATGAAAAATTTCTTCATCAATAATGCAAAAAAACAACTCCCTTCCGACTATGATATTCAAACTCATTTCACACCGAAATACCAACCTTGGGACGAAAGATTGTGTGCCGTACCTAATGGCGATTTATTTAAAGCCATCAAGAAAGGGAAAGCCAGTATTGTCACTGATCAGATTGACACTTTTACAAAAGATGGCGTTCTATTAAAATCAGGTAAGGAACTTAAAGCCGACATCATCATCACTGCCACCGGATTGGAGGTACAAATGTTGGGTGGCATCAAAGCATTTATAGATGGAGAGGCATATAATCCCAAAGAAGCCATCATCTACAAAGGAATGATGATTAAAGATGTACCTAATTTTGTTTTCGTATTTGGATATACGAATGCATCTTGGACATTGCGTGCTGATTTGGTATCTACCTATTTCTGCCGATTAATCAACGAAACGGAAAAGAACGGCAAGAAAACGTTTGTTGCCAAGAGTGCTAAAAAGATCGAACCAAAACCAATGTTCGATTTCCAACCGGGCTATATAAAACGTGCCATGGAAGCCGGAATACTGCCCTCGCAAGGCGCCAAAGAACCTTGGACACTCAAGCAAAATTATTTAGTGGATTTAGTGGAAATGAATTTCGGCAAACTAAAAGATGGCTACATGAAGTTCTACTAACCAAACATCGGCATGGGAAGAAAATGTGATTCATTTGAATGATTGTAAAATTCTATTGGATGATTCTTGTATCACAAAGTTTCTCAAAGAAGGCACTAAGAACACAAAGGCTTCGACACGAGCAAATATTTTATCAATGGATCTTCTAACAAAACTCGAAATTCAAATTTAAAAACTTGAGATTAAGACTATTGTATTTACCAATTTTTGGTAACTTTGAAGAAAGTTTAACAAAATGAAAAATACATCGATTTCCTTAGGAAGCTATTTTGATCAATTTGTGAGCAACCAAGTGTCAGCCGGACGGTATAAAAACGTGAGTGAGGTCATTCGTGCAGGACTCCGACTTCTAGAAAATGAAGAAAGCAAAGCAATTGTACTTAGAAATGCTATTCAAGAAGGCTTAAACAGTCCAAGAGCTGAAAATTTTGACTTTGATAAAAATCTAGAAAGATTAAAATCTGAAAAAAGTAAAAATGGCTAAGGTTGTTCTAAGGCAGAAAGCAATAGACGATTTAAATGATATTTGGGATTATACCGTTGAAGATTGGTCTGAAAGTCAAGCTGACAGGTATTATTCGACTTTAAAATTTGACTGTTTGCAGATTGGTGAAAATCCTACATTAGGAAAGAAATATGATGATATCAACAAACATCTACTTGGATTAAGATCAAGAAAACATATAATATTTTATCAACAAATTTCAGAAGATGAAGTTGAAATCATCAGAATTCTACACGAACGAATGGACTTAAAAATTCGAATTTATGAATAAAACTACCTCCATAATTATGTTTTTCTTACACTTAGAACAAAGCTACTCTCATTTTCGTGTCTCCAAATAAACGTTGAGTTTTATCTACTCTCTCTTATATCTCCTTGTATACTCTGAAGCGAGGTATTTTGATTTGATGAATTATTTTGTTTCGTTCCGGAGAAAAAAATTGCCACTTATCAGCAAAAAGATGGTCAACAGGAATGCCAATATCCATACCCACGACAGGTCATTTTTATACAACATCATCGCATGGGTTGATATTGGATAAATGGAAGCGATGAAATATAAGTGCCTCCGATTTTGAAAAGGCTTCAATATACTTATCCAACATATGCTATATGCTAATATGTGAAAAACATGCCTCCATATCATGTCTTCTCCATCTATAATACCAAAGTATATATTGATGGCAATACAAATGGTAAAAAAAATGGAAAAGAGAATTTTCACCTATTTGCTTTTTGCAATTTTTTCAATCCACTTCTGATGCTTCTTTCCAAAAAGAACCTGACAATCTGTGCAATAAACGGTATCGAGGAGTCAAAAAAAATGGTATAGTCTAGTTGTGAACCACTTTCGGTTTGCCTAAATTTCATAATGCCGTGATGATCTTTTAACGGACTGCCTTTGGTAATCTTATATTCAATCAGTTCGTTCTTTGTATAGGCAGTAATCGATTCCTCAAAGGGCGGTTCAAATGCAATTTGTAGTCTGCGTACCGAGCCGACACCATAACGCTCATTTTCTCCCTCCCGGATGGTGGTGATTTTTATAGGCGAAAAAATCCCTTGCAAATTTTCATGGCGTTCCATGAAAGCAAACAATTGTTCTACTGAAAACGGAAATTCTTCTTTAATCTCAATGTGCTGCATATATTATTCTTTTAACCATCTATCAACGTCCTTATTAAACTCATCCGCTTTATCCACCATTACCCAATGGGCGCTATCATATCCTTTCACGCGGTTCTCGGGATGCTTCGCCAACTCCTCCAACCAACTTTCACTGTGGAAAGAAAATGGTTTTTTCTTCGCATAAACATAGAAAAATGGAAAACTCGGTCTTATTTGCACCAACTTACTCATTCCGCCGGCAATGTTAAACCACCTCATCGCATACGGCAAACCCATGCCTGCGTGGATATTATTCATATTACTCCTTGCTTTTAAGGCTTTCGCCATGGTTTTATGTACGGCATCACTTTTAACCAGCCAACCCAAGGCCAACGTAAACTGATAAGAGAATGCCATAAGTTTTGCCGACAAGGGAAGGGACTTTTCGAACTCCTTGGAAGAGGCATCTCCCACATCTATTGCAACCATTTTTTTCACCGTTTCGGGATAACGCATTACATATTCATATCCAAATACACACCCCCAATCGTGAACCATAAATACAACCTGTTCATTTTTGCCAATAGCCTCCACGATATCTCTTATGCGTTGTACAATTTCATCTAGCGTATATTTATGGTCATCTCCTTTGCTAAATCCGGGTAATGTAAATGTAGCACAGGTAAATTCCTTTTGAAAATAAGCGACTTGCTTATCCCAAATCTCATGCGTATCCGGCCAGCCGTGAATCATAAGCATGGTGGTACTCCCTTCTCCATATAGGTGTACTGTTGTGTTTTTAACTTGAATTGTCTTTGTCATAATTTTTATTGTTGCTTTAAATATGCTTCCACTCTTTTTTGAACATTTGCTCTGATATCATACCAAAACAAATTCATATCAATCAGGTGTAGTTCATCTTTCCTTTTAAAAAAAATAGTATTCGTTGTAACGTGCAGAAAATTATTTTGGATGTAGGCTTCGGTGTGGAATCTCTTCTTTCTGTTTACATTGAGTAATATTCCACCAGTTGAAGAAGCAGGCATACTATCCAACCTCCATGAGATAGGATTTACGCAAACATTGCCGTGCAATTGAACATCCAACTTGCCTTTTCCGGTAGACCCCGCCTTATAACTTGCCCATGTGATATAACAATTTACGGCTGTTTCTTCCTGACACGGCATCAACACCTGATAATCTTCTTTATATACATCCATTCCGACAATATATGCCGCTACCAATTGTTGCTTTTTCTCCGGCGTATCAAAGAAATCTCTTATCAATCGCTTGCCATGCGTGGAACCTTGGCTATGGGAGGCAATGATAATAGGTCTTCCTTGGTTGTAGTATTTCAGATAATAATCAAAAGCTTCTTTTATATCTTGATAGGCCAGATCAAATGCTTGTTTACCATTTCCGGTAGTGTCATTATAGCTCTCTAAGATGGCCTGGCGATAGCGCGGGACATATACCCTTCCTACTTGATTGAAGATAGATGCCTGATATTTTACTGGCAATCCATCAATCTTTTTGTTCAAGTGCTTATCATTTACATCGGCATTCCAAGTATTTCCTTTTGTATATATGGTTGGGTAGATATAAAAAACATCTACTTGTTTTATTGTGTCATTGATCCATACTTCATCCTTGGGTATCAAATCTGCGGCATCCTGTCGGAATGGCAATGCACTCCAATTATCTGGATTAGAATAATCAGGTTTTGAAGGCAACATATTTCTAGAAATATCCGGCAACGGCTTTGATTCAGACCATAACGCCTTTAACAAGAATAATACAATGATAAACTTTTTTGAAAAATTCATAAATATGCGTTGCGTCAGACCTTAATGTGTAATAAATATACTACTTATAATACTTGCATCCTACCATTTGTGGTCATAAAAACAGGCTTGCCACACATTTAATAACAAATATCATCGTTTTACCCGTTAAATCCTTCTTTAACGTGACTTCCATCACAGTATGGTTTATTTTTAGAATGCCCACATCTGCAAAAAGCGGTTACATTTGACTTCTTAGACTCATTCCCTTCACTATCCTTTATGTGAACATTGCCATACACCAATAAAGGTCCGTTTTTGAGGACTTCAATTTTTGTATCCGTTTCAACGGTCACTGCTCCTTGTACGGCATCATTATAGTAAAAAGTAAGTGCTTTACTTGGGCATTGATTCACTTGCTCTACGATTCTTGCCGTTGAAGCTCCCTTCATGTTGATCCAAGGTCTTTCACTAGGATTAAAGACGGACGACAAGCCTGTAGCCGCTTTCCAACAAACTGTTGAGTGTATACATGTTGCAGGCTTCCACACAATCGTCACCTCACCATTGGTATATTCTTTTACGATCTCTTCTGACATAAATTGAATTTTAGATATTAAAACTGCCACAAAATAAAAAAAGTTTATTCCACTCGTGTTCTCGTGAAGACACGAGAACAGGGAATTGGATTTTACTAATGGACTATTTCATAATTACTTTTTGCGATAAATTGAATTTTAGGTATTAAAGTTGGCACAAAATAAAAAAAGTTTATTTATGGATATATGTAAATGTATTTTTGTTTTACTCATACTTTATGTATTTTCGCCTTTATGAGTTTTCAAGAAATTGTACAAGATTTTCAAGCCCATAAATGGGTATATATTTCGATGCCTATCATTGCCGCCTTAATTGGCTATGGGACAAAAATCGTAGCCATACGAATGATGTTCGAACCTTTGGAGTTTTTTGGCATAAAACCCTTTTTAGGTTGGCAGGGTATTATTCCACGAAAAGCGGCTACTATGTCTGCCATCGCTTGTGATACACTCACTTCGCGGTTGATTACTCCTAGGGAAATTTTTAGTAGATTGGATCCCAACAGGGTGGCGGAAGAGTTAGAAAAACCGATGTTGGATGTTGTTGAACAGATTGCACATGAAGTGGGCTCCGCTTATCAACCGGGACTTTGGGAGAGCGTTCCGGAAAATATTAAGAAGATGCTTATTAAGCGCATTCAGGCAGACTCGCCAGCAATGGTGCGTGATCTCATGCAGCAAACTAAAGACAACCTCGACGAAGTCTTCGACTTGAAGGATATGGTTATTACCAATTTAACACGCGACAAGAAGTTACTGAACGAGATATTCTTAGAATCCGGAAAAGAAGAGTTTAAATTCATCAGAAACTCAGGTATCTATTTTGGCTTTCTGATTGGTCTGGTGCAACTAGTTGTATGGCTTTTAACACATGAACCGATTATTATGCCAATTTTCGGTTTGTTTACAGGATGGTTTACCGACTGGTTGGCGCTTCAGATGATTTTTGCGCCTCAAACACCCAAGAAATATTTAGGTATCTTCACTTGGCATGGTCTTTTCTTCAAAAGACAACAAGAGGTAGCTTCCGCTTATGGTGCGTTGATTGCAGAGAAAGTACTTACGCCCAGCAATATGATTGAATCTATTCTTAAAGGTAAATTATCCGATAATCTTTTTGCCATGGTCACAAAACATGTTCAAAAGGCAGTAGATGAGCAAACGGGAGTACTTAAACCAATCGTTGTTTTTGCCGTCGGCTCACAGCGCTATAAAGACATGAAAGATCAAGTGACGGCAAAAATTGTTGAGACCATGCCAAAGGCGCTCAAACATATGGAAAAATATGCCGAAGATGCTATGGATATCAAAAATACACTGGTAACAAAGATGCAGGAACTTACCCCCGCCGAATTTGAAGGTGTACTAAGACCCGCATTTAAACAAGATGAGTGGATATTGATTACTGTCGGTGCCGTTTTGGGATTCTTGGTGGGAGAATTGCAAGTAGTGTTGATGGAGCATTTTGTTCTTCATCAAGAACCAATTTCCTCTTTATTGCGTTATTTTCATGGTTTAGTTTAGGAAATTATGTTGCCCTACGTCTTGGTGCAAAATAGTAGAATTTACGCCTATCCATTAAAGGATTGTTCTTGTTCAAGGGATTCTGACCAAGTAGCAAACAAAGGGCTTTATATTTTTTAGGCAATTTCTGTTGGAAAATCTCCGGTCTTTCAAAGAAATTCTCCAGACTTACTGCAAACATTTCGCTTAAATCATAAGCCGCATGTTCCGGGAGTAACTCATTCAATCCATGTTGAATAATCTCCCGTTTTTTGATAGCCATCTTCAGCCATATTCTGAACAACTGTTCATCCAAGAAATCATTTTCTTCCATATCTCCACCAAAGTCTTCCATTTGTAACATGTGTGCCGTTTCGTGCACAACAACATTTTCGCCATCATCTGCAATCGACCTACCTCTTTCTATTGCTTCCATAGAGAAGTGTACATAACCGCCCATACTTGTCAACCCTTCTACAGGAAAGATAAATCCTGTATTGTCAATACTCTTTGGATGAACATATATCCTTGAAAATGTAGGATATACAAATGAATCTAAGCCGAAAGCTATTTGCGTTGCCGTTGCACTGATATAGTACTTGACCGAATCAGGTACATACAACATATTTACCGGGATAAAATCCTTGGATTGGATGAACTTGGAAAACCTAAATAAGAATTCTTTCTTTTTTCTTTTCGTCAAATGGATATAGTAGGGAAAATTTCTTTCCAAATAATCCCTTTCTTCAGGTTTTATTTTGCGAAAAAACAAAAGCCATGATGTTGTTAATTGGGTATACAAGCCAATGCCAAAATTATACTTAAAAAACCTATGAATAAAATTATCATTTGACAGATTAAAGATAAAAGCATTTGTTATGATAAAGACTAATCCAAACAAAAACAAGCTACAAAAAATTAAATAAACAAAGAACATATAAAATTATATTTTCCTAAAAAGAAAGGTATTTTACCTGCTGTCCCCTTAATTGTACAATTACAAATGCCATTTCGTTACTACTTTTTGCCAAGATATTATTTTTTGTCCATTATCACAATTTTAATCAACGGAAACATAAGGGTTGAAAGTTCCACTTATTTAGTATAGAATTCAAATTTCTAATATTAATTTTGTTACTTACCATCCATTCATGAAATTCAAAGCAGTTATGATGGAACATACAGAAATACTCAGACATATCTTCTCTACTGCAAATACATCGTTCATTGAAACGATTGGTGCCAAGGCAACAATTATTGAGGTAGCGGATAAAACAACCTTGCTCAAAGAAGGTCAGTTTGTACATGCTATACCCATCGTAATAGAAGGCTTGGTTCGTGTATATACGCAGGTGGAAGAAAAGGAATTACTGCTATATTATATTCAACCGGGCGAGGTATGTATCATGTCATTTTCAGCAGCATTAAAACATCATCCCAGTAAAATACATGCTGTCACCGAAGGCTCAGGAAAATTGCTAATGCTGCCAGCCAACTTGCTAAATGAGTGGTTGAAGGCTTTTCCGGAGTTTAGTACGCTCTTTTTCAACCAGTATAATGAGCGTTACTCAGCACTTTTGGAAACCATCCAACAGCTGCTTTTCAACAAGATGGATCAGCGTATTTTGGAGTTTTTACATAAGAAGATGCAGCTTCTACAAATAAATCCCATCCCAATTTCCCATAAACAAATTGCCAGGGAGTTGGGAACAGCAAGAGAAGTCGTGAGCAGGATCTTAAAAAAACTTGAAATTGAAGGAAAGATATTACAAAACAATCATACGATTAAAATTTTGTGATAATATCAAGTTCTAAATTGTGAATAACCTAACGATGTGACCATTGTCACCACATTTATTTAAACAAAGAATGTACCTTTGAAATATTATAACATTTAAAATAATTGGCATGAAAAAGAATATGGGTAATACAGATCGTTTGATGAGGGTAATTATTGCGATAATAGTGGCTGTTTTATATTTCACTGGAAAGATAAGCGGTACATTAGGTATTGTTTTGCTTGCATTGGCTGTCATATTTGTGCTGACCAGTTTAATCAGTTTTTGCCCATTGTATTTGCCATTTGGGTTAAGTACAAAACCTAAAGAATAAGACCTTCACTATTTTTGGGTATTTTATGTTGATATTGACTTTGACGATTTTTGTCAAAGTAAAAATTCTTATATTGCATACATAATTTTGCAATATGCGAATTATCAAGATAACTTCTCTAATATTTCTTTTTTTGACTCTGTCATATAGTTATGGGCAGGTTCATTCTAATATTACGCCTTCGAGATACTTCTTTTATAATGAAAAAGGTCAGTTGATAAAAAAAGGTGCTGTACAATTACATATAACTATTTTTGATTCTACTACTGCGTCTCTGCCTCTTCTTGAGACATATCTTACCAAACAAACTGATACATTAGGTGCTATATCCTTGCCCAATGTAATGGACTTAATTGTAGGTAGTGAAATTGATGTGAGCAAGCAGTATTTTATCCAATATGAATACAAAGCCGTTGGCGAGTCAACATTTAGGACACATTCACTCAACCCGATTTGGCTATGGAATGATAGCGATTCTATTCCTGAGGATGGGAGAAAGAGCAACCCAAAACCACCTTCGGTGTCCGGTGATGTTCCTATCATTAAGTACTATGTTTCAGGAGATGTTCCGATTATCAGATCAGGAGAAAATATACAACCTTCAATGGAAATACCTATCGAAGTTACACACGATAAGGATAGTATTCCAAATCCTAACTCGTCTGTCGGATTTAGTTTTAAAAATTTCTACCTAAAAGATAATGCCTTTTATACTTTTGATGGGAAAAATGAGTTGATTCAAAAAAACCCTTCCACAAAAACACCACTTTTTTTTGTTAATGATAAACTCTTTGGTCTCAATCTGTCCGGCAATAATTATAGGTCTCATTTTTCCAATTTAGTGTTTGCAACTGATACCCTCAATGGTGCCAGTTGGGGTATTGGGTATCGCTTCAATACTTCGCAGGCACATCATCTTTCGTTTGCATTTAATGATGGCAAAAACTTTAGCCACATATTGGAGCTCGCCCCTAATGGAAATGTCGGTATTGGCTTACAGACACCAAAGTCTCGATTACATGTAAGAGGTGGCGATATTTTTATTGAAGATGCGTATTCAGGAATTATTTTTAAAAGCACAGAAGGGAAGTGCTATCGGTTGAATATTGAGAATGATGGCATCCCAAAAATTGAATTAGTAGCATGTCCCATGTAGCATTCAATCGGTTTTTGTTGATTTGCTTATGTATAGTAAGCTTGTGTAAAGTTCATGCACAAGATGGCCATACCTACTTTGTATGCAAGAAGAATTTTTTTACCCTAGATTCATTAAGACTAGGGTATTCAAATTTTTATTTTTACAAAGATACCCGTAAGGAATTAATGGATTGTATGAACGAAGAGATCTTTCAAATAGAAACAATCGGTAAAAATTTAATTCCCAATGGGGATTTTTCTTCTAAAATGATTGACTTTCAGACAGACTATAAACCTTATGAAGTGGGTGATTTTATGTTTTACTTCTTTTCCGATGATTCTATAAAAGATTATAACCCAATTTGGTCTAATTGTTATACATCAAGTAAAAATAGATATTTTGTTTTTAGTAGCGATTATGACACTACGCATCCGCCGCCAAAAATACTTTCTTATACATTTGTAACAGAAAACAATAAGGAGCAATATTTATTTTCCTTTGATGCCACCTCTCTCTTTGGTGTCAATTTTGCCATTTTTCAAGTGCTGTTAAACGATGAGCCTATTGGTTACTTCCAATTGGATCCCAGTTCATTAAATTGCAACTGGAAAACACAATTTTTGCGCTTCGAAGCAAATCAAGGAATCAATAATATTGCCATTACTGAGTTAAATAGACGGTTTATTGGTTTAGACATAGGAATTGACAATATTTCTTTATATAAAACCACTTTCTCCGAGGAAGCCATCAATGAACATGCAACTCTTTATCCAAATCCTGCCAATGAGACTGCCAATCTTGTGTTCAATATGCCGCCAAATGGCAACGACTATTATATTAAAATGGTGGACAATTCAGGACGAGAATTGCCAATAATCATTTCCAATGATGAAGAAATTTTGGGGAATAAAATTAAGAAAACGATTAATGTAAGGCAGCTAAGAACGGGAATCTACTATATAGGAATAGAAATGAATGGCTATATAGAATTTCTGAAATTAATCAAGATATAACGGGAGAAGGCTTTGTTTTGAAATACGCCAACTTAAATTTAGTACAAAAGTTTAATAGAATTGCTAGTGTTTAATTAATTCCGTCAGCCCCACTTGCACAAAATCGATGTTACCTGCCGTTATTATTGTCCGCCATTATTTAAATTATAACAAGATGATTTATAAAGTAGTCCACTCGTGTTCTCGTGTCAACACGAGAACAGGGAATTGTATTTTACTAATGGACTATTTTATAATTACTTTTGAGATTAATTACTAACAGAAGGAGTTTTTTTGATGTACTTTTTAACTACCAGTTGTTCGACTATAAATCTAGCCAAATCTGACAAAGTAATAGTGAATTTCAAACCTTGACCAGTTATTGTGTGGGTTACTTTACCTTTTGCTGGTTTGTCCACCATACCAGCAGAACGAACTATTGTCCAATCTAAATTGCTTTTCATAATCATTGGTTCCATTCTGTTCTTATCATCAACAATTACTTGCAACCATCTCATAAAATATGGCAAAATCAATTTCCTGAATATCCAGGGCATATATGTATAACTATCTCCTGCACCGATATTACTCATAGCTATATAACGCTTCACATTTGTTTTTTCCATTTCTTCCAGAATTATTTTGTTGGCATCGGAAACAAATGTTGTAGGTTTCCCATTGCCTTTTCCACCAACGCCCAAACTTTGAATAACTGCATCTTGATTTTTCAAAACTTCGTTAACTGTATTTCTGTCCAAAACATTCCCTTGAACCACTGTCAGGTTTTTATCTTGAATGGCAATATCTTTAACATTCCTAACCAATATGGTAACTTCATGATTTTTAGAAAGGGCTTCTTTTAAAATGACTTTGCCCGAAAGTCCAGTTGCACCGAATATTACTACTTTCATTGCATTTATATTTAAAATTTCAGCAAAAGTATGTCTAATTAGACAAACATACAACATTAGAGTATAGTCTATACTTGCAATTCATTTTTCAACATACTATCTTTGCACTATGTTAATAAATGAACTATCAAAACGAACAGGTATTACCGCCCATACAATTCGGTTTTATGAAAAGTCTGGATTGATAAAAGGTAAACGGCTTGAAAATGTTAAGTCAAACAATTATTTTCATTATGATGAGGAAACAGTGGAAAAACTAAATCTCATCAAAGGTGCAAAGTCTATAGGTTTTACAATTAGTGAAATTGCCAACTTAATTGATGCTTGGTATAATAAGAAGTTATCAACGGAAGAAAAATTGTCTGTCTGTGATGAAAAATTATTGTCCATCGAAAATAAAATTAAAGAGTTGAAACAAATGCAAAAGCTGTTAAATCAACTGAAGAAAAACATTATTTCGTCAAAGTGTTGAGTGTTTGTCTGTTTGTAGGGTGTCGCTTATAATGGCAGGTAACTTATAAAAAATCTATATCACTACCTTTGCGGTACTCCATTAAATACTTCAACCCTTCCTGCACACTCATTTCGTTGAACAATATCTCATAAGTAATGGAAATGATTGGCAATCTAATATCCAAAGAATCGGCTAGTTTCTTGCATATGCTAACGGTTTTAATGCCTTCTGCAACTTCTGTACTGGTAGCGATGATATTGTCTAGGGTTTCTCCCTGTGCAAGTCGGTATCCCACGGTATAATTGCGACTTAAAGGAGAAGTACATGTGGCAATAAGGTCGCCGATACCTGCCAACCCCAAGAAAGATTCCGGTTCTGCGCCCAAGGCTTTCCCTAAACGGACAATCTCACTCAACCCTCTTGATATCAGGAATGCCATAGAATTTTGTCCATATCCCATCCCACCCACAATACCGGCGGATAGTGCCATGGAGTTTTTGAGGACACCTCCTAATTCTACTCCCAACAAATCCTTGCTTCCATAAGCCTGAAAGCGCTTACTCCGTATTGCCATCGTTCCTTCCCTGACTACTTCATCGAAATGACTGGCAATGACGGTAGCCGCCGGTTGTCCTCCCGCAATTTCTTTAGAAAGATTGGGACCGGAAAGGCAGCCTACTCTTTTTACATTGGTCTCCTGAATGATCACACTGCTCATCGTATTGATATCTGCAGGCTTAAGTTTTGTTTTCTTATCCAATAATGTCATCCCTTCATCCAGACGAATGTCAAAACCTTTGGTGCAATGAATCAAAAGATGATCCGGACGAAGAAAGGGACTGGAGTTTTTCATGACTTCTCGAAATCCATCTGATGGAATACTCGGAAATATCAGGTAGCAACGCGCACAGAGCATTTCTAGATCTGTAGTTGGTATCACATGCTGATTCATGACCTGTCCAACATTCCGCTTTTCATGTAAAATTCTGTCAACCACTTCTGGACGGCGGGTGTATAACAACACTTCTCCATTCTCTGCTAGAAGATTGGCAATAGCAGTTCCGAAGCTCCCGGCACCTAAAACACCAATAGGATTTTTTTTAGACGTAATTTGCGAGGCCATATCCTTCCATTCTGTTATGGTAAAACAATAATAATTTCAGGTCCTCACTCGAGATATAGCCATCTTTGGTTTTATATAATGGCTTTTTTGCGTGATATAACCCCACATTCCTGATGCCATGATCGATGATTTCATCTACCTCTTTTGTCATATGAAAGGCAAGTTTAAGCTTTTGGTTATTATTGAGATAATACAACCGCTCCCTGATATTTCTCATAGCGGTGACAAACTCATCATAAGGGATATACCGATCTTCCTCCGGCATCCGAAGCAAAGAATAAATATCTTCCTTGCGAAACTTCCTCTTCAACAATTCGAATGCTACGTATGCTACGACGTGGGAAGAATAGACCACATTATTTTCGTGAAATTTATCGACTAATATCTTACCGAGCAAGGTCGTATATTCCGCTTCCCGTTGATCATCCGCTTTTAAAGCGCCTTTAGATTCAAAATATTTTCTTATGTCTAAAACCTTCCCAAATTTATCGATACTTTCTCCTTGATCATTGCAGATATTGCCGAAGACATCCATCGGTTCTCCTAAAGAGAGTGTGATATCAGAAGTAGCTCCGAATAATTCAAAGAAAAACTTGGACATATTTTTCAAGAATGAGGTGCCTTTGTCTGAAGTGATATATTGTTCTTTTCCGGTTCTTCTCAGATGGTCTTCAATCAGGCTGCCTGCTTCAAAAACAAAATGGTAACTAATGGTCAGTGGGACGATGAATAATTTTGGCGCCAGCGTGCTTGGGTTTCTTTCAAAATGTATTCTTTGTGCTTCCATTACCGTTCCCAACAGCCCTAATTTTAGGTTCTTCTCAATATTTCCTGCCCTCGAGCGCGTTCCACCCGGGAAAAATAAGGTCGGCGCACCGTGTAAGATGGTCGTTCTGGAATAGGTTTTAAGTGTTTCCAAATACACGGGATTTTTCTTTCTCCTATCTAATTTATATGGTCCTAAATTGCTCATGAAGAATTTAAACAGGCTGCTATTAAATAAATTCAGTCCTGCTCCATACTGAAAAGCGCCCAACCCCACCATATCCATACCGTATCCCACCATTACGGAGTCTAAATTGCTAAAATGGGTAGGCACCAGAATGATGGTTCCTTTTTGGGACAGTTGCTTAATTCTTTCAATTGGACCGGTTACAAACAGCTTATCTTTCAGGAGGACTTTAGGCTTAAATATCCCTGTGATTTTACCAAAGGAAGCATTCAGCAATCTTGAAAATATCATCGGAAGTACTTGCCGGGCAAATAGGAAGAATCGAGGATCAAAATACCCTGTTATCTCATGAACATATCTGGTGACGATATCTTTTAAGAGTTGTTGCTCGATATCCTGTGCTACTTCTTTGCCTTCTAGAGAAGGATCGCTTTTGACCAGTTTATTCTTGACATGTGACCAGAATTGAAAATCATCTTCAGGGTCAACTTTCCAAGGTTCTGTTTTTATACGGGTACGTTCTAGGTAGAGTGTTTTCGCCAATTCATCCCGTATAAGACCGCCTTTCTGATAATCTTTATTGAAATTGGAGATGGTTTCAATGATAATCTCTTCCATCAGCTTTTCCCTATTTCTGGAAATGCGTGTTAACGGCCAATCATTCAGATTAGAATTCAGTACATCCATTTTTCACGGTAGGTTGTTGTGTAAATGTATGAATTTTTATTAAATACTCATTTATTTATTTGAGGCTTCTATTTGAAAATAATTCACTACCCATTGATAGATAAAGAATGTAAACAAGTAAATAGCGGTAAGCTTATTAAATATATTATCCGTCTTGAAGGCGATAATGATGGCTCCTATGCCAACGAAAGCCACTATAGCTGTGAAATATACCAAAATATCCTTTACCTTAGTTTTTGTTAGCATAGTACCAAGAGGCACCATCATGGTAAGTCCGAAAACAACTACCATCAGCCATATATCATCTTTCATGACAAAATACCCTATTATACCTGCTAAGGAAACTAACATGCTAATGCCTACAAAGGTTGAACTTATCTGTTCTTCCTTCGTGAGTATATGTTTGCCAAATTTGCTTAATCTCAAGAACAAATTACCTACGGGCGATAATATCCATGTTGAGAATGCTATTAAAGAAAGTAATATCATTACTGGTAATAGTATGGGGAGTAATGCCTGATTTTGGCTGGCAATTATCTTTATCACCCTGAATAGTGCATAAAAACCAATGACAACGCCCCATTGGTATTTTTTAGTTAGATTACCGATCCAAAACGCATATTTCAGGAATGCTCTGTAGAAAATATTATTGGCTTTTAATGCTTCAACCATTCCGGCTTTAGCATATTCAAGATTCGGATTGTACTTTAATGCTTCCTGAAAATGTATCAGGGCTTTGCGGTGGTCTCCTTTTTCGAGCAGGTTCCAACCATAATTCATATGGGTAAATGCATTATTTGGGTCTTCCCGTAAAACACCGTCAATGGTTTGGAAGGAGTCTTCTTTTCTATCTAATTTTAGTAAAGCAGTCGCCCGTGTATTAAGTCCCTGTATATTCTGTGGATTGATTTCCAGTGCCTTTTCTGCAATCTCTAAGGCTGCTTGATACTGTTTTCTGGCAAGTTTTATTGCCGCCAGCAAGGCATAATTATCATCGTCATAGGGTTCCTTTTCGATGGCCAATTGGAGATTGGTTTCGGCTTCATCATATGCTTCCATTTCAAGATGCACTTTGGCTTTTATATAGAATAAAAAACCCATTTCCGGCGCTAATCCAATGGCATTTTCTATGAGAAGCTTTGCTTTATCTAATTTCTCTTGCTGTATGGATAATTCCGCATACAGCGCTAAAACATACGCATTATCCGGTTGTTGTGACAAAGATGATTGCAATATTTTTTCGGCTTCATCATATCTTCTGTGCTGCATCAGTATCTGTGCACGCTTAAGTTGCTCATCCATCGTTATTTCTTTATTTTCATATAGGTCAATATATCATCGTATAGACCTGATTCATTGGCAAATAGTGCGAAGTTTTTTGCGGTAGAAAACCATTCTGCCGTACTAGGCTTATGGCGTTTTAGCGTACTAAGCAGGTCTTGTTGCGCAATAGGTTGCGGTACTCCGGAATTAAAAGATTCGGTCAGTTTATCTTCTATCGTCTTATCGATCAGTGCTTCAATATCTGCACCGGAATATTGTTCCATCTTCTTTGCAATCTGATGATAGTCAATGCCGGAAGTAGGCTTCCCTGCTAATTTTATCTTTAAGATGGCTTCTCTTGCGATGTTATCAGGTGGCGGTACAAAGACGATTCTATCAAATCTTCCGGGACGCCTGAAGGCTTGATCTAGATGCCACGGTGTATTGGTTGCGCCCATGATTAAGATACCATCATTCTCATTTTCCACACCATCTAATTCTTGCAGAAACTGATTGATTAAATGTCTGCCACTCGATTGACGCATATCACTCCTACTGGCACCCAATGCATCAATTTCATCAAAAAACAATACACAGGGTGTATTTTGTCGGGCAATTTCAAATATATGGTGTAAGTTCTTCTCACTATTCCCTATCCACATATCTAAAATATCGTTGAGACCTACGCTGATAAATCTTGCTTTAACTTGTCCGGCAGTAGCCTTCGCGATATAGGTTTTCCCACATCCCGGAGGACCGTATAGCAAGATTCCGCCACCCGTTTTTTTACCGTAAGCTTTGTATAATTCGGGATGTAATAATGGTTTGATGATTTTTAAGTCTATTTCTTTTTTCACCTCTTCCATCCCGCCAACATGGGCAAAATCTATGGATGGATGTTGGATAAAATATGCATTATCTGCAACATCGCCCACTTCTTCAACCACGTTCACCTGACGCAACTGTGCATCTAGTTCCGCATCCTGACATTGTGGGTTAAGCGCCAGTGCTTTTCGATATATTTCGATTGCCTTTGTAATATCATGTTCATGAATCAACGCTTTCGCATGAAGAATATAAATTTCATGATTATTATCTCCATTGTCAATCAATTCTTCTAAGATGACATTGGCTTTTGCATATGCTTCCTTTTGAAAGAATGTTTTAGCCAACCCGAATTTCGCCTTTGCATCATTAGTGAGGGTAATCAGCGACATATACGCTTGCTCTGCTTCGTCTAACCTATTGGCTTTCAAAAGTGTTTCTGCCAGTATAGATTTTAGAGGAATGTTGTCTGGAGAAAAACGCAATGCATCTTTCAAATTCTGAATGGCCTCATCGTACATACGCAGATAATTTTTGCAATTATAAAACTAATTTTAATAAAATCTGATTTCTCTTAAGATTAATTAAGAAGTCATTAGAAATGAGTTTTTTTAATCTATGGTTATTCTTTCCCAATTATTATGATTCATAATTTTAGTTAGATATGCCAATTCTTCTTCCCAAAGATTTTCATTACCCGTTTGTTTGCGAAATTGAAGGATAGTACTATGTGCATTAACTACTCCTTCTTCATATGCTGGAAATTCTTGCGACAATGATACTAGTTTCGCAATACCTTTTAAATTTTCTCCCTTGCTCAAAAGCCAAAAAGCATGTTGACACCTAAAATATGGGCAATAATAAAACTCTTTTGCAACCTCATTCCAACTATCTTGATTGGCCGCATCATTATTTAATAAAGCAACAGCATAGACAGAAGAATTTAATACATCATTCTCATAACCAACAATTTGCAATATTGTTATTGTTTCCTCGCTATAATCTTTTAACGGAGAGGTGTTTAGCACTTCTTTATATAACTTATGGGCTTCCTCATGATTATTTGAAAGATGCAATAAATCTGCTAAGATAACCTTGGCCTCCTTTTTATCATCAATTTCCACAGCCTTTCTAGCATATTCAATTCCTTTTTCATATTTAGATATAACAAAAAAACACTTTGCCAAAGAAGTCAGGAAATCTGGATTATTAAAATCATGCTCATCCGCATATTTCTTTATAAAGGCTATTGCCTTATCCGGATATCTGTCTATTACATATCGTTCTATGACTTGCCATTTCTCAAGCCTATGAAAATACAATTTATCTATTGCTTCAAAAATCACGCTTCTCCTATCCCAAGGTGATATTATATCTTTCCATTTGATATATGTGTCTTCAAATGCTTGTGTACAAGGGATAATATTACCCTTTTTGTCCTTGAATTCAAAAGCTATACTATCATCTTTCTTTAGACATAAATATCTTTTCAGAGCAGCATAAAAATCCGCAGCAAATAAAGGATCGTCAGCGACTTCTTTCTTACTGCCAAAAATTGATTTAAAAAATCCCATTACGACCGTTATCTAAAATTTAAATACATTTATATCCGAAAAGCACCGCATCATTCTTTCATCAATTTTGTTTGAACCATTCCGTCACTCATTTGTACGGTTAGGATATACAAGCCCGGACTTAGCGACTTGTCCTTTAGACTTACATTATGTGTAAATAAACTGCCTCCATCTACGGTAAACTGCTCTACTAACACCACTTGTCCTAACTCATTCATTAATGTAAGTGTAATTGGTTCACTTTGTTTTGGCATGAACGATACGACAAACTGATCTCTGAATGGATTGGGATATGCATTCAATTGCACCGCTTGGGTAATATCTGACTGTATCTTTATTTTTCCTAACTCCCCTACCAAACCTGCTTTAATGCTCTCCCGATTGGTTTCGTCCCAGATAACTACCTCTTGTGTAAAGACATCTTGTTGTCCCAAATCATCTTTTGCAGTCAACGTCACCAGATACTTACCGTTTTGTTGATAAACGTGCTGAGGGTGTTCTATCGTAGATGTGCTTCCATCGCCGAAATTCCAAACATAATGGGTCGCTTCTTCCGAAAGATTAGAAAAGCGAATTGTCTTATCTATCGGCATATTTGCGTTGATGGCTTGAGCCGCCTGTGTACTAAATCTTGCCGTTGGAACATTGTTCAGTGTGCCTCTCAGGTATTGCGCGTCCCACATGGTTTCTTGGTTGTTCTCTATGGTGGCAAAGACTTTTACGATGGGTTGCTCGTAACCCGGTACATACCATTCGTAGGTAACAACGCTATCCGCTAACAACCAGTCCGGTAGCGATTCATTGTTGATTTGCAACTGATCTAAAAGGTTCCCGTCAAATTGTATTTTGGAAACTGATTTTACCTTCAAGGCATTGGGATAGGTTTTATGGTTTGTCTTTAAAACGCCATAACCCTCCGTTACCACTCTCCTATCTCTTTCAGATTCCATATAAAGATTAACCCCCAGCAAAGAAAGGCTCAAGTCTACATTCCATTTGCTGTGGTTCTGGAAATTATGCTGATAATAGAAAGGAAATCCCAGTAGTTTATCTCTCTGAGAGTATGGCACTACTATCGGGATATTTCCTTGCACATTCATGGATGCTGCGCCAATCTCGAGTGCGGATGTAGATTTTTCAAAGACATTGTTCAAGTCTTCAATCTTTAATGACCCCAGTTTTAAGTTTGGAAACATCTGTTCGGCGAGGTTAAATTTATCCCATTCATCTGCACAATCAAACGGGCATGCTAAAGTACAACCGGCATAGCAGGGATCGAATGGGTCATTGGTCCCACATTCATCTTCACAAGTTCTGTCGCAAGCCAAATCGCATAGTGCAACATATGCAGCTCCGGCACCGATTCCATCCGGTTCATAGAATTTCTCATATGTTTGTAATCCTTTAGGGAAATGACTAAAATCCCAGGTGGTATTGGCGCCTTTTTTCCTGATTTCTGCCTTCACTGGAGGAAGATTAGGTACAATCAGGAAGGCATGTTCGTACTTGAAGAATTGATTGGGTCGTGCATAATAATAATGATGATAAATGGGTCCTTCCGGTAGTGGCGCTCCATCTCCGGCATCCAACGTTATGCCATAAGTACCCGTTTCTCCTTCATCATCGCCATCTACCTGAACGTAGTAAGTAGCATCCGGTATCAATTCATCTGCTTCAATACGGGATTTTTCGTTAATCAATAGTTGAATATCGTCGGAAAAACCTATCTGAACCATTTCTGTATTCTTACATGATCCGTCTCTGGAATACCATAGGGTAATTTCGGTATCGAAATTTGTCTGTATCTGATCGGTAGAAATAACGGCTCTTACACTGTTCACTGTGGAAGCAGGGGTTTTGAACTTATGCCATACCGTATTCGTTGGCACTAAGTCAAAAAACAAATCATCTTCTCTCGTTACGGGTTCTCCAATTTCTAATGATGCACAGTTATTGTTGTAAAATTGTGGAGAACCGCTATTGATAAGTTCTATGGCATTGCAGATATCATCATGAGGCGGTCGTGACGATACAGAAAACTGAAGGCTGAGGTCAAATATTCCGTGGTGGGTATTTTGCAAGGCTATTTCCCAGCCGGAAATCTGCACATAATATCTGGTGTTGGGTTGCAAACACCCTAGGCTTACATCATCATCTTTTGTTAAGATATCGTTTAATCCCGTTCCCGGTAAACCGCCTTCTGCAAGCATACTGATGTTAGTCACACCACAGTTTGTATTTGTTGCCGCATACACTGCGATATGTGCATCGATATCAAATTTGCTATGCACATTTAAAGAGGCTCCATTCGGTACTAAATTTGCATCTGCATTCGTTGTAAAGGTGTACCATACTGTTGGAACGTCATAGAAGGTAGAAAAGGTATTGGGTTCATCCGCTTCTGATGTGGCATTATAACTGCTTTGGTTGCTCAGATATTCGGCGTCTCCTAAACCAATTGCTCCCAGTTCTGTAGCATTACAAATCATATCGTTTGTTGGAATACCTAATAATCCTACAGAGAGATTAAATTCTCCCTGATGGGCATTGTACATGCCGGGGAGATCAAATACTTCTCCAAAAACCTGTATATAATAGGTTGTATTTGACTGCACATTGAATGCTCTTGTATAATCATCGAAAGTACCAAGTATATTTCCTCCTCCTAATTCAAATCCGCCTTCCTCTACTTCTTCTAAATTGCCAAAGCTATTACAGTCTCCGTTTGCTTTATAAATTACAACATGACCGTCTATGGTTTCATTCAAACTCTTTAATGCGACAAATAAAGAATACGGCTGTCCTGTTAAATCTGGCGTATTGACTTTATACCAAACAGATTGTGCATTTCTAAAGGCAGAAGCATCATGGAGAATGCTGCTTACTTTCGGTTCATCGTCTTGCTTGGAGGCACATCTATTGCTTTGGTTTTCAAGTGTATAAATTTGATTCAACCCAACATTTCCTGATATATCTTTTGCATTGCAAAGGTTATCATTATTGGGGGCTTCATGCAAACTCACAACAAGGTTAAACTCTCCAATGTGTGCATTGTACAAACCCGGAAGATCCTGCACATTTCCGATTACCTGGATATAATATCTGGTAAATGACTCGATACCATAGGCAACGGTATTATCATCCAACCTTGTCAGGTCGTTACCGCCACCAATTAAGCCGCCTTCTGCTATTTCTGCAAGATTGCCAAAGCTATTGCAATTGCCATTTGCTTTATAAATAGTGATATGGCCATCGATGGTGTTATTTAAGCTATATAACTCTGTAGTAAGGCAGGCACTTTCTCCTTTGAGGTCTCCAGTTTCCAGATAATACCATAAAGATTTACAATCTCTGAATAAGGAACCATCATGGAGAATATTGTCTACTTGTGGTTCGCTGCTTTGCTTGGTAGCGCAACGATTGGTTTGGTCTGTAAGTGTAACGGTATTATTTACTGCAAATATACCTGCACCATTCACATTTAGTGCGGCACAAAAATCGTCGTTAGGTGCTACCTCATTGAGTTCGATTACGAGATCAAACTCTCCCTGATGCGCATCGTACAAACCGGGTAAATCTTGTGCATTGCCAATTACTTGTATGTAGTAGGTTGAATTGGGTTGAATATTGGTGGTAAAAACATGGTCGTTTTTGGTGGTTAAGTCGTTTCCTCCGCCTGCTAATCCACCTTCGGCAATAAAGGAAATATTTGAGAATGAGTTACAATCGCCATTCTTCTTAAATATAGAAACGTGTCCATCTAAGTTTCCGGAAGTGAGTGTTACGTCCAAACAGGCATTTTTGCCCCCTAAATCGTCGGTTTCAAAATAATACCATACTGATTTTAAGTCTCTGAAAGCTGAGCCATCGTGTAAGATATTGTCAACGGTTGGCTCTCCGCTTTGCTTACCTGCACAACGATTGGACTGGTTGTACAAGGTAATCGTTTGTCCTTTTGGATATGGCCCTGTTCCGGAGATATTACGTGCTTCACAGATATCATCCGGACCTGCTGTGCTGTTATCCATACTTACCTCCACATCAAAATTAAATGCCCATCCGGAGAGCCATGTCTTATCTACTTGCAAAAAGTAGTTGGTATTCGGTTCGGGGCAGAAATCTAGAGATGTACTTCCAATGACATCTGGAGAAGTAACAATTTCCTGTAAACCGCCTAAGTCGTTGCAGCTATTGAAACTTCCTTTATATAATCCTAACCAGGGAATAAAGGTGCAGGCAAATCCATTGCAATAAGTATTTTTCAATTCAACATGGCCTCTAGTTCCAACATTTGCTCCGGTAGAAAACTTGTACCATACTGTTTTATTTGGGTCGTTTGGTTCGTTGGGTTGTCCATCTACGCAAGGCGCATCATTCGATTGCCCGGCAATATAGGCAGACTCTGCTGATTCCAATAGGTTGTCGCCACCGGGATTAAAAACGGTTGCTTCACAGATGTTATCATTGGGAATGGAATAATTTCCGGATACTTGCACGACTGCTTTATAGGTGAAGTTTCCAACACACCCTCCGAAGGTTCCATTCCGCGATGTAACTGTATAAGGGCCAACATTATAAGTGCCGTTTGTGCTATTGATGGCAATATTATCACTTCGTGAGCCGGCAGTGAGCGAACCGACGTCTCCATCACAGATACCCGTAAAAATGAGCCAGATATTATTATCACAGCTAGCGCCGTCATTTTCGCATCCACTAAAGCCTATGCTGATATTTGAGGGGAAATCTTCGGCACAAGAGAAGCTTTTATCATACACCACCTGACCGAGATTGTTTTGCGTACATCCATTACACGTTGTTTCAAAACATCCCTCAAAAGTTCCATTCACGCTCCACCACCATATTGGGTCGCTATCGTTGGTACCAAAAATATTAAAATCGCAATCACCAATATTGGTAGAAACTTCTGTAACAACAACCCGAACATTCTTTTGGGCTTGTACAAACGGAAGAAATAAACACACGAAAACAAGGAGTAGCAAATGCTTTTTCATTATAACTATTTTTGGTTACACAAATATAATTATAAGCATTCATATATCAAAAGGTAAAACCTTCTAAATACAACTGAGTCATTGTTCTTAGTGCGAAAGCATAAGAACTATGAGTTATTGCCGCCAAACCTATTACTGACCAGACTGTGGCTGGGTTGTCGGTTTTGGGGCAGGTTGTTGCTGTGGTGCAGGTTTTGTGGTAGGCTGTTGTTGAGCTGGCTTACTTGCAACAGGCTGTTGACCTTGTGTTGGCGCAGGTTTATTGGCAGGTAGTGTCGTTGGGGCAGGTGCTTCATTATTTAAATCCGGTAATCCTTCCGCACCTTTAGATACGGCTTCTTTGTTTTGCACACTTGATTTAGGCATAGCAAAAGTAGTGAGCAGGCATAATACAATGATGGTAGCAATGGTGTACCATGTTATTTTTTCCAATACGTCTCCAGTTTTTTGAACACCAATGATGCTGGATGCTTGACCAGCAAATCCGGAACCTAGTGCATTTCCTTTAGGGCTTTGAATTAAGATAACGCCTACTAATAGTATACAGGCTAAAAAAACTAATATTAATAATACGTATGACATAACTATTCTTGTAATTTTTTGATTTGGGATGCAAAGTAACGCTTTTTATTTGGAAATTTCAAGATTAATATTTTGTAAACCTCAATGGCTTTCATTTTTTTACCTTGGGAGGCAAAAACCATGGCGAGGGTTTCAGAAGCCAATTCCTTATTAAAGGATACAGATTCAGTAGCTAAACGATCTACTTCCTGATCTCTTTTGATGCGTCCTTTGACAGGTAATATGCGCTCATCTAGTTCCGCAACCTCTACTTTTGGTACAGTTTTGATAACTTCTTCCTTCTTCACAACTTCCTGAACCAAAGGTAGCTGTTCAATTTTCGGTTCCTTTTCTTTGTGTTTCTCCTTCTTCTTTTCTTTTTTAATGTTTTGTTTCTCCTTTGTTTGAGGTATCGCTACTTCTTGTTTTTCAGGTTCTTTATCCTCCACTAATAAAGTAGGTGCTTCAAATATTGTCGTTTCTTCAGGTAATATTCCTACTTCTTTAACCACTTCTTCGGGTTCGGGTGCAGGAACAATTTCCTCAACAGGATTTTCTTTTATTTCTTCTACGTGTTTATGGGTTTCTATTTTTTGTACAACAACCTGATTTTCTAGCAATTGCAACCATTCCATGAATGAGTGTGTCTCTGAATCGACGATAATTTCCTTAACAATAGGAGTTGTTTCTGATTCGCCAAATATTTCGGGGTATGTTTCCTCAGTTTGCGGCAGCGTTTCCTCTTGAGGTTCGCCTAGTGCTTCTGCCAATAGGTACTCATCTTCTGCTATCCATTCCTTGGTGGCGTTGATTTTTTCAGACAGGCTTATTTCTTCTTCTGCTACTTCTTCAATAAGTGTAGCCAGTTCTTGTTCTTGAACTTCCTGCCATTCTTCCTTTTCAACTATAGCATGTTCCGGTGCAGCATCCACCTCTGTTTCGACCATCTCTTTTTCTTCTACTACGGCTGGCTCTAATAATTCCTCTTCCGGCTCTCCAATGACTTCCGCTAGCTTTACTTCTTCTGTTTCTTCCAGCGTATCTAAATGATCATTTTGCGTTGCTATTGATTGATAATCTTCTTGCTCCAAAGCAAGTTCTTGTATGAATGCTTCTTCAAGAATGGATTCGTTCAGCGGAATTTCTTCTTTTGCTATTTCTTCATCAGTATTTATCTCTGCTGTTTCTTCTATTGATTCATCTGTGATGATTTGCTGTATTTCACTTTCTTCGGAATCTTCTTTTAAATCAGCTACTACATTTTCTGATGCTTCAATATGCTCTTCTACTTCTTCTTTTTTCTCTTGGGTTTCGTTCAATTCTTTCTGCTCCACCTCCGGAATAATTATGGAAGGTTTTTCTATTGATTCAGGAAGTACCGTCTCCTCTGAGGCGGAATCTACATCGTGTGCATGTCTTGCTTTTTCCATACTTCGCTCAACAACCTCTAAGGTATGTTCTGCTTCATGGAGGATTTTTTCTTTATCTTCAAAATGTTCCCCGGTTATAGAACTTAGTTTCTTCCTTGCTTCCTGTAATTTCCGCAGGGTAAGCATAATTTCTTCTGCGGGGTCAAGTTTTGTATCTGCTTCAACAATTTCTGTTGTTAATGATGCGAGATTTTCATCTGTTAAAACACTAGTTGTTTCTGATACTTCCGGTATTTTCTCTTCCTGTATAAAATCGTCGTCTACTTCATCATGTAACACTTCTAAGTTTTCTATGGGTATTTCTTCCTCAGAAATGTGATTTGCTACTTCTTCTTGTATCTCCTCAATTTTTTCTAACGACTCATTTCCAACTGTTACATCTTCCGGTATGGATTCTAATATTGGCTCTTCGTTATTGATTTCTTGTTCTAAAGTTGTATATTCAGGATTTTCTAATAGATGAAGGAAGTTATAATCCACATCCGGGATGATGAGTTCTTTTTGCATAAACTGATACAAAAGTAACCTATCGTTGGTAAAGAAAGATGCATTTTGTAGGCTCGACTTAAACTGAACGGCATCTTTATCTTGTAGTTTTTTTGCCAATAAAACCCTAAACAAAGCTACATACGGATAGTCATTCACCCAATTCTGCAATGTTCTCAGCGGAACCTGTGTCAGGTAATCTGGTTGTTCAAGAATTTTATTTATGACCCTCGCATGCATATTTCGCTACCAATTTACAAAAGCTTTGTTAAAAATGTTCTGAATTATTCTTTCTGTGATGGTATTGATCAATTCGCTTTCTATTCTTGCAATATCTTGACTGGCATCATAATTCTCTCCATCGGTAAATGCTTGCGAAAAACTTTTAGTGGGTTCAAGTCTGTTGATACATTCTACTCGTATAGTAATCGTCAATCTGTTTTGTGCCACGGTTTCAACATTAGAAATAGCAATTGGGTCGATACTATAGGTAGTAATGGAGCCATTGAATTCTATATCTCCGCCTGATGTCGCTAATTTCAAGCTTGTTTCTCTAAGAAATTTATCTTTCAGATTTTCGGTAAACAAACTGCTGAGTGCCGGCACCTGTATGGGTGCGACATTGGGAAATGTATTGACCGTTATCGTTTTCAGGTTCGGGTTAACACTGGCATCGGTAAACTTATACAACTTACAAGATGTCAGCATAAAACAAACAATAGCCATCAGGCATCCAATGTATTTTTTATGCATCAATGTCGTATTCTTTAATTTTTCTGTATAATGTTCTTTCAGAAATGCCTAGGTCTAAGGCGGCATCTCTACGTTTGCCATGGTGTTTCGCTAAGGCTTTAACGATGAGGTCTTTTTCCATTTCTGCAAGAGAATAGTTTTGATCAATAGGGTTTTCTGCATATTGCGATGGATGGTCAATGATGATGGGTGCTGCCTGTAACTCATGTTGTTCATTGCTCTTAACATAGGTTTTGGTTGGCAAGTCCATTCCGGTTGGAAGATAGGCATCGCTCTTGAAAGTTGGGAACGGTATCTCTTCGGGCATATCGTATTTTCCTCCACTGGCCATATTTAAAACAAAGCGTTTTAAGTCGTTGAGATCGCCTTTGATGTCGAACAACATCTTGTATAGGATTTCGCGATCACTGAATCCTTCTTGTTCATTCTTGTTGGCTACACTTGGCACCATAGATAGACCGTTCTGCGGAAGAAATTTGACGATATCATTTCTTTCCACTATTTTGTCCATAGACAGCACAGACACTTGTTCAGCTATATTCTTCAACTCTCGGATATTTCCGGGAAAGGTATATCTGGAGAGCAGTTCCATGGCATCATCTGTGAGTTTTACGGATGATGTTTTATAGCGCTCTGCAAAATCGACACAAAACTTCCTAAAGAGTACCGGAATATCTTCCTGGCGTTCTCGTAAGGGTGGAACATAAATGGGAACTGTGTTTAGGCGATAATATAAGTCTTCACGAAACTTACCTTGCTGAATGATTTTAGGGAGATTGACATTGGTGGCTGCCAACACCCGTACATCTGTTTTTTGTGTTTTGGAAGAACCTACTTTAATGAATTCGCCGGCTTCCAGTACACGCAATAACCTCGCCTGTGTGCCTATGGGCATTTCTCCTATTTCGTCTAAAAAAATTGTCCCTTTATTGACGGTTTCAAAATACCCTTTTCTTTGGTCATTTGCGCCAGTAAAAGAGCCTTTTTCATGTCCAAACAACTCGGAATCAATAGTACCTTCTGGAATAGCACCACAGTTGACGGCAATAAATCCTTCGTGTTTTCTTGGGCTAAGCTGGTGTATGATCTGACTGAATATTTCTTTACCGACACCGCTCTCTCCTGTTATGAGTACGCTGAGATTGGTGGGTGCTACCCGTATCGCTACTTCCAATGCATAATTTAAGGCAGGAGAATTGCCAATAATGCCAAAGCGTTGTTTTACTGCCTGAATATTGCTCATACAGTCGCATTTACTTTGCCAATTAAAGTAGCTCCCGTAACGTTATCTATATGTACATGAACATATTCTCCTACGGCATGGTTAGATTTTGGGAATACCACCATTTTATTTTGATCATTCCTACCACATAGGTCATCAGTTGATTTTCTGGAAGTTTTTTCTACCAACACTTTAAAAGTTTTACCCTTATCTTGATCATTACTCCATTGAGAATGCTTGTTTTGCAATTGAATTACTTCGCTCAATCTTCTTCTTTTCACTTCTTCCGGCACATCATCGGTATATTTTCTTGCTGCTAAAGTACCGGGTCTTTCAGAATAAAAGAACATATAGGCCATATCGAATTTCACCGCTTCCATGAGAGAAAGTGTGTCCTGATGGTGTTCTTCGGTTTCGCCACAAAAACCTGTGATGATATCTGTAGAAAGACCACAATCAGGGAGTATCTCTCTGATGCGTTTCACTTTTCCCAAATACCATTCCCGAGAATAGCCACGGTTCATCTTTTCCAGGATTTCCGTGCTACCAGATTGAACCGGAAGATGTATATAATTACAGATATTTTCGTGTTTTGCCATGGTAAAAAGTACATCATCCGTAATATCTTTAGGATGGGAGGTAGAAAAACGCACCCTGAGTTCAGGGCTTACTTCTGCTACGCGTTCCAACAGTTGGGCAAAATTTACCGATTGGGTTTCTTCTTCATTCTTCCACTTATAAGAATCTACATTCTGCCCGAGTAAGGTCACTTCTCTGTAGCCTTTAGCAAAAAGTTCTTTGGCTTCCTGAACAATGGAGAAAGGGTCTCTGCTTCTTTCTCTTCCTCGAGTGAAGGGGACAACGCAAAATGAACACATATTATCACAACCTCTCATGATGGAGATAAAGCCTGTGACCCCATTTTTATCTAATCTTACCGGAGCAATATCTGCATAAGTCTCATCTCTGGAAAGCAATACGTTCACTGCCTTTTGTCCCGTTTCTGCCTCTTCTACTAATTTGGGTAGTGTCCTGTATGCATCCGGACCAACAACGATATCTACGATTTTTTCTTCTTCGAGAAATTTCTTTTTCAAGCGTTCTGCCATACAACCTAACACGCCTATCATCATCTCCGGTTTATCTTTTTTGATAAGGTTGAAGTTCGCCAGCCTGTTTCTCACCGTTTGTTCTGCCTTATCTCTGATGGAGCAAGTATTAATCAGTACCAGATCTGCTTCGTGATAATTCGTGGTTACTTTATAACCACTTTGTTCAAGGATGGAGGCTACTATTTCACTATCACTAAAATTCATTTGGCAGCCATAGCTTTCAATATAGAACAGCTTGCCTTCCATATTTTGCATCAATGAAGTTCCGGCATACACTTCGCCTTGCTTATCTTCAACAATTTTCTTATCTTGCAACTGTAATAATAAATCTTCCATATTTTTCTTTGGGAGGTCAAAGTTACAAAAAATAAATATACCTGACAATTTGACAGAGATAAAATAATTATAATCTAACCTTTTTTAAGATGAAACCTTTATTACTGGTTTTTTGTTGTTGCTTTTTATTGCATGTCTTCGGTCAGGAGCCTAATACGAGGTTTGAAAAAGCTGCAAATAATGCTGGTATCACCTATTTTGGTTCTACTTGGTCGCATGCATGGGCAGATATAAACAAAGATGGTTTTGAGGATTTTTTTTGTACCAATCACGGATTTCCCTATTTGTATATAAATAATGGCGATGAATCTTTTCAGGAAATCCCTTTGAATTTTTATGTAGATACTATTGTAGACACTGCCGGCAATGCTATAAAGATAAAATTTGACATTCATGCCTCCTCATTTGGGGATTTTGACAACGATGGCGATCAGGATTTATTCCTTAGCACCGGAAAGGATTTTAATAATGATGCTGAAACAAAAAATGTGCTCTTTAAGAATGAGACTGGGATATTAAATCTTAAGAATCTAGTTTCTGAGTATCACCTTGAAAATGGCGTTAACAGAGGAAGGAATATCATGTGGCTGGATGCTGACAATGACGGTTTGCTCGATTTGATGACATTCAACCAAGAAAAGGGCAATAATACGGGCAAATCTACTTTATTTTTGCAAAGAACACCCAATCTTTTCACGGCTGTTGATGACTCATTGAATCTGCGCGAGTTTTACCTCTCCTTTGGTACACTTATCAGAAACGAAAACCGCAAAAAAAACCACCTAATCATCGTTAATCGAGCCTCGAATTCACTGTTTATCTATTCCGCTGATACTATTCCTTTTAAGATTTCTAAAGAAATTGGTCTTACTGACTTTACGGACATTTCTGTCAATGATTTTAATGGCGACGGGCTTCTGGATATCTATACTGCATCGGGAGTGGATAATTCTGAAGTATTCCTTAAAGATGATACGACCTTATTAAGTCACCTAAAACCGCAATCCGAAGAGCAAGGATATACCTTTCAAACAAATGGAGATATTACTATCGACTGGGATTGGATACCTATTCCAGACAATGGTTATCAAGTGTTTATAGGCAGTGAGGGACGACCGCCAACATCTAAACGGATGCTCTTATCGAAGGATTCCATGTGGCAATATGGCATTAAACCGCATAGAAAAATCATTGACCAAGGTTTATACATAGGTTTTAATTCAATCACTCAACAATGGGAAATATATGCTAATGAACCGGAAAAGTCCTTTGTTCCTATGCAGGTGCAAGCAACCGCTTCATTAAGTGTTATAGATCGTTTTGGTTTTAATGACAACCTCACGGAAACCCTACAATCCATTTATTTTCAGGAAAGGAGCGGCAATTATACGCCCAATTACAAATTATTAGGAAACAAGCAATTTAAGGCTTCTGTGGTATCATGTGTAAGTGGAGATTTCGACAATGACATGGATGTGGATCTCATTTTAAATACCTCAACTACTACCAATAATTATGACAATATTTTTCTGCAGAATAATGGTGATGGTATTTTTATACCTTTCGATAGTACCTTTTTTGAAGGTGAAACCCATCAGGGGCACGCCGGAACCATAACAACAGCAGATTTTAATAATGACGGTTTTTTAGACGTGTTAGCTGAACATGGAGATGGGTTAGGATTTTTGAATCAAGGGCCAACGGAATTATATAAGAATATTGGAAATGCGTATCACTGGATAGAAATTGATGTAGAAGGATCGCAATCCAACAGAGATGGAATTGGTGCCCTTATAACCTGCTATTCCGGTGGCGTGCAACAGGTAAGATTGTGTGGTGCTGAATATCATGGCTCCGGACATTCAGCAAGACGTATTCATTTCGGCTTAAAGAACAATATAATGATAGATTCTGTAGTGGTGCGCTGGCCTTCCGGTATTGTAGATATTATTTATAATATTTCTGCAGATCAAATTATCACTATTAGAGAACAACAAGGGATTATTTCCGGTATTGACGACCCAATTCTAATGCCAAATATAGAGTTATACCCCAACCCTACCGACGAACGCATGTATATCAAGTTACGCAACGTACAGAATAATAACCGCTTCCATTATAAGATTTTTGATATGCAAGGAAAGTTAGTTTTAGAAGATTACCTCGCAAGTGACGAACATTTTTGGGGTATCATCCCGGTAGGAAAAATCCCTTCTGGTTTGTATCTTTTACAAATAGACAATTTCCCTACCAAACAATTTATTAAATTATAGCAAGAATGGTATTTTTGCTTTCTTTTTAAACATATAAATATGTCGAACGAAGCACAATACAATAAGTTTCTTGCCGCCTTCAAACTGGAAGATGTAAAGAAGTTCTCTTTTCTAAAAAAATTGGAGGCACAAGAATTGGAGGATTTGAGAATAGGCATGCAAGAAAGTTTGGATGCCGAGATTAGCCAGCAGTTTGAGCGGATTGCTAAGGTGGCTAAATTTATGCCCAATTTCATGAATGCTAAAGTTGCAGAATCCGTGTTAGGTCCTGCCATTACGGCGCATATCTCTTATTATATGGATATAAAAGATGCCATCAGTATCATGAAATATCTATCTGTACCTTTTATGGCAAAAACTGCAGAACATATGAGTCCGGAGAAGTCGCGCCATATCATCAATGCCTTACCGATGGATTTGATGAAGAAGAATGTAGTTCAACTGATAAAAACCAATCAACATGCTGTTGTAGGAGGATTTGTGGAGGTTACCCCTGAAGATAGAATTATTGAAATTGGCAAATTCATTGAAAATAATGAGGATTTACACAAGATTACATCCTATGTGGCACGCAAGGCAAACATCGTTCCGGTGGTGGATAGTTTTTCCGATAGTAGGTTAGTAAAATTGATAGAATCGGGTTTTTCTTCCGGTTATGGCAATGATTTATTGGAAATATTTTCTTTATTCAATGCCCAGCAACAGAAGAGATTGGTCGGCTTACTACCTAAGCTTCCCGCATCAATAATCAAGCAAATAGAAGATACTTTGAAGGGCTTGAGTATTTGAAAAGAATATAGTATTATAATAGGTTCTCTTGAAGACAAGGAGTTTAGTTTTATCAATGGACTATTTTATAAGTGCTTTTGAATCACACCTTAGCAAAGACCCATGATTCCTTCAGTGGAATCTCCCAATTTCTTTCAAAATCTGCTTTCGTTTGAACTAGGTTATTGAAAACGATGGTTTCTGGTGATAAAGTTCCTTTGTCTAACATTTCCAATAACTGTTTCTTGGAAACGGCGCCTACACTTTGCTCTGTCAGTTTATAAGCGATTTTCAATCGGTCGAAAAAGTTGACATTATACGCTTGCTCCAGTTCTTTTATAAAACGAACAGTGCTATCTATCGAACATCCGCTGACATCATTGAAGGATTCATCTGCTATTAATACCAAAAACCGCTTGTAGTACATACTGCCAAATCCCTTCACCGGATGTTGATGTGCTTTCCAATCTGCGACAAAGGCTTCCAATTGTTCATTTAATAAACCGACCTCCTCAACAGATAAAGCCCTATCTGCTTGGTAAATCCACACCTTGGATGTTGCCGGAAGTTCGTTATATGAAACTAACATTTTGAAATTAGAAGATGATTGATTATTAAGGAAATAACATTTAAAATTTAACATTCAACATTTAATACCCGTTTGCTTTGGTAACAAATTCTGCTAAATCCAACACCTTTATATCGTCTTGTTTGTCGTGTCCTTTTACGCCGTCTGTGAGCATGGTATTGCAGAATGGGCAAGCTACGGCTACATAATCCGGATTTACTTCTAATACTTGCTCTGTTCTTTCAACGTTGATGCGTTTATCGCCCGGTTCGTCTTCTTTAAACATTTGCGCCCCACCTGCACCACAGCATAAACCCTTGGTTCTGCACGATTTCAATTCTACCAAATCTGCATCTAGCGCCATCAATACTTCACGTGGTGCTTCATATACATCATTGGCTCTACCTAAGTAGCAAGAGTCATGATAAGTGATTTTCTTTCCTTTGAACTCGCCACCTTGTACCTTTAACTTTCCAGATTTCAAGAGTTCATTGATATACGTTGAATGGTGGATTACCTCATAGTTTCCGCCCAATTCCTTGTACTCATTTTTTAAGGTATTGAAGCAATGCGGACAGGCAGCCACAATCTTCTTCACATTATACATGTTGAGTGTAGCAATGTTTTGCTGTGCCAGCATTTGAAATACGAACTCATTCCCTGCACGTCTCGCCGGATCACCGGAACAGGCTTCTTCTGGACCTAAAACGGCAAAATTGATATTGAGTTGATTCAAGATTTTGACGAATGCCAGCGTTACGCGCTGCGCTCTTTGGTCGAAGCTTCCTGCACATCCTACCCAAAAAAGGATTTCGGGCTCTTTGCCTTCTGCCGCTAACTCGGCCATTACCGGTACTTTGTATGTTGACATAAACTATGTTTATTTGTGTAATTAATCGTTTAATTCAGCTACCCAATTTAACCTGTCTTGCGGGGAAAACTGCCAAGGTGCTTGATTATTTTCTAGGTTGGAGAAGATGGTGTTCCACTCGCTTGGAGAATCACTCTGCTCCATGATGAGGTTTCTACGCAATTCCAAGATGATACTTAATGGACTGATATTCACCGGACATTCTTCCACACATGCATTGCAAGTGGTACACGCCCTGAGTTCTTCTTTCGTGATATAATCACCTAATAATGTTTTATTATCTGTAAATTCCGGACCGTGTTCTTTTTTGCCTTTGGCGATGTCTTCCATTCTATCGCGAGTATCCATCATTATCTTACGGGGCGATAACTTCTTCCCAGTAAGGTTCGCCGGACAAGCGGCAGTACATCTACCACATTCGGTACAGGTATAGGCATCTAAAAGATTCTTCCATGATAAGTCTGTCACGTCCTTTGCACCGAAATACATAGGTTCCTCTCCTTCTTCTGTTTGCGCACCACCAAACATACTCGCCACTTCTTTTTGGATGTTCGGCATATTCTTCATTTCTCCTTTTGGCTCCGGACGCGAAAAATAAGTATTTGGAAAAGCCAACGCAATATGCAAATGCTTAGAATATGGCAGATAGTTCATGAACACAAATACCATACAAATATGTCCCCACCAGCCCAATCTTTCAATAAAATGTATCGCTCCCAATGGCAACCCAGAAAGTGCCTTCCCTACTATACTGCTCAATATGAAATGACCTGTTTGCTCGTGTTCTCCCACTATTTGTAGCGCTTTATCGCCGCCATTCATACAGAAAATGAAGAAAATCAATAATATCTCAAAGATGAGAATTTGATTGGCATCACGCATCGGCCAGCCTTTCAATTCGGCTTTGGTGAAACGTGGTAATTTCAATAAATTTCTCCTATATAAGAATGCTAATGTTACAAAGAACGTAAGCAGCGATAGGATTTCAATCATATTGATAACCAACGTGTATAGGCTTCCAAGAAAATTACCTTCAAAAAGACCGAAGTACAAAATCCTATGTGAACCTGTAAACCCATCTATAAATATTTCGAGTAATTCTATCTGTGTAATACAAAAAGAAATATAAATGACGAGGTGCAACAACGCTGCCACCGGGCGCTTGAACATCTTTTGCTGACCGAAGGCAACCAGCAACATCTGTTTCCAACGGAAGGAACTGTCGGAAGAAATTTCCTCCTTTCGTCCCATCATGATATTGTTGTAAATCTCTCTTACTTTTTTAAGGAAAAAGAAAAATGACCCTCCCGTTAATGCCGCAAAAATGATTATTTGCACTATTTTCATAATGTTTGATTTATTCCAAAAGACGAAAATACAGTATTCTAAACTTTTTTAAAACAAATCATATAAAGGAAAGATTAAATTAGCACAGAAATGTGGAGATTTGGGGATGTGGAGATGTGGGAATTTGGGGATGTGGAGATGTGGAGATGTGGAGATGTGGGAATTTGGGGATGCGGAGATTTGGCGTTGGTGTTTTTTGTGTTTCTCCTGGTGAGCTTGTCCCGATGTGTCGGGAGTCCACAGTCTTCTTGGTATTCTTTGTGTACCTCTTTGTGAACTTTGTGGTTAAAAATGTTCACGGCTGAATATTTGAACTACAAAATTCTAAAAACTTATTACTAAAACCTGCCACTTACTTGCAATGCACGCATTTGTTTTTTAACTTTGAATTAAAATTCGTTTTATGGAGTTGTACGGAAAGATATTACTGATTGCGATGCCTTGTTTTGTAGTGCTCATTCTTATCGAAATGGGTATTGGTCTCTTGAAGGGTGATACAATCAACCTGATGGACAGTATCTCCAGTTTGTTTTCTGGGATGACCAATATTTTGAAAGATACTTTGGGACTTACCATTACGGTTTTGTCATATCCATTTTTGTTGAGCCACCTTGCTTTGTTTCAATGGAGCGCAGAAAATGTAGTCTTTACCTATCTGCTTTGCTTCATAATCATGGATTTTGGTGGGTATTGGTATCACCGCATTTCTCATGAAATCAATTACTTTTGGAATATCCATATCATCCATCACAGCAGTGAGGAGTATAATCTCCCATGTGCTTTGCGGCAACAGTTTGCCGTTTTCACCAATATTCTCTCCTTGCTGATTTATGGTATTTTAATGGCGTTGATAGGTATTCCTACCGAGGTATATGCTATTGTTGCACCCATACATTTATTTGCTCAGTTTTGGTACCATACCAAATACATCAAACGATTGGGCATTTTAGAGAAAATCATTGTCACTCCTTCGCACCACCGTGTGCATCACGCCATGAATGATATCTATTTAGACAAAAATTATAGCCAGATTTTCATCATTTGGGATAAGCTTTTTGGCACTTTTCAGGAAGAATTGGAGACCGTTCCGCCTGTATATGGTGTAAAGCGTCCAGTGAGGACATGGAATCCATTTTTAATCAATTTCCAACATTTTTACCTCATGTTGCACGATGCTGTTAAAACGAGTGACTGGAAAGATAAATTCTTGTTGTGGTTCAAGCCGACTGGTTACCGCCCTAAGGATATGGAAGAAAAATATCCGGTTTACTATATCAAGGATGTTCAGCATTTTGAAAAATACAATCCCAACTACTCACCCTTGTTTAAGGCATGGAGTGAAATTCAAATGACCTCCATCTTTTTATTGATGAGTTTCTTGTTTTATAGCTTTGGCAATCTCCATGCGCAGGAGGAATTGCATTATGGTCTCTTTATACTATTCTCCATCTTCTCATTTTCCTCTTTAATGGACAAAAAATTCTATGGATGGGTATTGGAAATTGTAAAAACGCTGTGGGCAATGATTATCTTATTCCAAACTAAAGACTGGTTTCAGGTGAACAATTCTATTTCCAATGGATCTACTATTCTTGGAGTATTCATGCTAGTATCGTTCCTTACAAATAGTTTCTTCTATTTTAAAGAATTAAAAGAAACTCGTATGGTGGCTTCTTCCTAATAATGTTCAGGCACACCGGGGTTTATCTGAATGGACGGAATCGGTTTTCGTTTGTATTCAAGGAAGAATCTTTCAAAGTAATGATAGGAGAAATATGCTAAAGCAAACGTTAACATAAAGGATATTATAAAGGAAAGCAAGGCAAATGTGTGACCATTTACTTCCGGGAATAGTTTCTTCAAGAACCATATAATGCTTACTATGGTGTAATTATGGAACATATAGAATCCGTAGGAAACCTTACCTCCTTGTTGTAAAATTGGGTGTTTTAAACTAAAAATGCATGTTTCCTGACGGATTGCATTTAGGATAATGACTATAAACAAAATGCCATATATCTCATGACCAACAAAGGGCAGTACATAACCTATTGTAAGAAATATTCCTACCAATGTAAGTGCAACTAATTGAGTTGATTTATAATACAACCATTGTGGCACCTTACCGCTTATAAAATAATATGCCCCCAATGCACCTATTGCCATACATGAAATGCGGTGCATGTATAACAAATGTAAAAAAACTGTCAGTAGCTTGGCTAGACTCTTTATACCAATACTTTGCAATACTAAAATTGATATTCCAAGGACAAGATGCATCGTCATATATATAACCAATATCCTTAAAATAGTTCGTTTAATATCCCTTGATTTCTTCATCAACCTTGGCCAAAAAAGGTAAAAATACTCCTCCACACCTATACTCCAAGCTTGTGTTAACGGATACATTTCAGAAAGTGATGTTAATAGTTGCGGTAAAAAAAGAAACATTAACAATATCTCTGTGGGCTTAGAAATGCGGTCATGAAGATGATAGCTTGAAAGGTAAGGATTGTCATTGGGGTTGTAAAAAATGTGAAATATTGGAATTTGATTCAATACAAAATATACTACAACTATCATAAGGAAGTACAGCGGCCAAATACGCAACACTCTCTTTTTAATAAAGGAGACATAATTTATATCTTTTGTCCGTTCCTTTTCTGAAAGCAAGATAAACGTAATTAGAAATCCCGACAACACAAAAAAGGCTGTGACAGATACCGCACCCAATTCTTTAAATTGTATATTCTCTGCTACATAGCAAATGTCAAATGCCTGTAGCATGACTACAAAGTGGCTCAAGAATACCATGGCTGCAAAGATAAATCTCAGCCCATCCAAGTTTTCAAAATACGTCTTCTCTCCTAATTGTATATTTCTCATTTGTAACAGATTTTTGAAATCATCTGTTACCCCCGTTTAACTCAGGATAACCATTAGAAATTTACTGAAAGAAAATTCTAATTCATATCTATTTCTGTACTCATTTTTCTGTCCTCAACGTAGCTTTTACTACGTCTGCGGGAGAAAAATTCCGTGCCTCATAGCTATTTTGTATAATTTCCTTTCGCTACAAAGTCTAATGCTTATCCAGAGTTTATTATTTCAAAAGTATGTTATATTATTTCTTTTTACAAAGACATTTTTTTGTTAAAATCGGATAAAAATTATGATAATGATTTATATATATTGTATATAGATGTAATTATAATGAGAACGCCTACCATCCTTAAAAGTGTTGTAGGTTTAAAGAATTTGATAATATACGCTCCAATAGGTGCTGCCACTACTCCGCCAATAATTAATCCCAAAATTGGTTTCCAACTCTCTATTCCGACAAAGAACAAAAATACGCCTGTACTGATAAATGTTACAAAAAACTCAACAGTATTAACGGTGCCAATTATTTCTCGCGGAGAATCAGTTTTACTGATAAGGTTAGAAGTAACGATAGGTCCCCAACCGCCACCACCGATAGCATCTAAAAATGAACCAAAAAAACCTAGCACAGGTGCATATTTGAGTGCATTTTCCTTTGGAACGATGGTTCTAAAACTTTTTACCAACAAGACTATCCCTAAAATTAAGAGGTATGCAGAAATATAAGGCTTGATGACCTTGCCGTCTACATAATTGGACAAAATAACTGCGCCGAGAAAAGAACCAATGATTCCTGTAAAAAATAATTTGACGAAAAGTTTCTTATTGATATTCTTCATGGCGATATGACTCAATCCTGAAACTCCGGTAGTAAATACTTCTGCGGTATGGACACTTGCCGAAACAACAGCAGGTGGTAATCCGAAGCCCAACAATAAGGAGGAACAGCTAACGCCATACGCCATTCCCAAAGCACCGTCAATGATTTGCGCCACAAATCCGGCGACAATAAATGTTATGAAAGTCCTGTCCAATGAAAATGTTTTTAATGATGGGTCTGGTGAATGTAATACTGACCAAATCAGAAACCCTAACACACTCAATTTCAGCACTATGATAACTGCTGCAATAATTTTTAAATTTACTTTGTTCTCCATTTTTGCAATATTTTTAAAAATTAATCTTGTTTTTTGTACCTAAAAAATTCAGGGGTAATGGTTATCTGAACATAGGCCCATTGGTTGAACTTGTTGGTGACGGTATTTTTAACATACTCTAACCCTTCTGTTGGAAGTAAGAAAGAATAGCCTACCTCCAAGCCTATGATTTTATGTGGTTGATATTTGAATAGAATGTCATTCTCAAAACCAAGTCCTTTGTCTAATTTCTCTCCTTTGTTAAACAAGTTATGGTGAGAACTGAAGTAGTGTATATTCTCACTTATAGAGATTTTATCGTTGATTTTGTAATCAATAAATAGATACGGATTGAGTAACCCCCCACTTTTGGTGTCGCCCGGGAACCTGGTGAATTGGTCCATGAAGCCATTGAATCTGTGGGCGACACCGTACAAAGGAACAAATGAGTTAAACTTCTTATTAGTGGTATCTTCAACATCCTGTCCACTCAAAAACTCACCACCAATGCGGATCGTTGTATTTTTCAAAGCCGTAATCTTAAACTCCGGTTGTGCATACCATGCCAATATCTTTTGGTCTGCGGTCGTTTTTCCATATTGTATGTAGCTGTTTAAGGTAAGGTAGTATCCTTCTTTCTCCCACTCTATCCTACCACCTGTGGTATAGCGCATCTTCAATTTTTTCTTTTGATCTGCAACGGTAGACTCAAAACCATCTCCTGCATGTAACAAAAACAAACTAAATCCCTTCGCATATTTCTGTTTATAACCAAAGATATTCAATAGCTTATAGTCTTCCGAAGAGACATCCTTCGGTGTATAACCTGAGCCGAAGAAATTCTCTGCCGATTGATTATAGGCTATAATGGCACTTGCATCTAATTTCTTATTTCCATTCTTATAATTAAACCTTAATGCATCATGGCTTCTTGCCCAAACACGCCAGTCATTTTGTGCAAATAGGCGTTGATTATCATACATGATACGCTGGCGACCCAACTTTACAGAAAAGCCTTTCTTTAAAGGAACTTCTGCGTAACCTTCAAACAGATTAATGGAACCACCTCTATACTGTCCGCCATACTCCCCCCATACACGTGCATCCTGAATAGAAATATATGCGTCCACATATTTGGATTTAAAATCTAAGTTTAACCTAGTTCTGTTGTTTACAAAAATAGAAGGAGTCGTATCATCCGGAACCAATGTTCTGTAACCATTCCTCACCTCGAATCGGGCCTTGAGTTCGGCACTTATGGCGAATTCTGTCGGTTTTACCACCTTGGTGGTATCCTGAGCATGTAATGAATTGAAGGTAAAAACACCTGTCAACCAAACAAAAAATAATATATACTTTTTCATAGGCAAAAAATTTAATGAGACAAACTTATCTATTAGTCGATATATTTTATAGAGTATATATGTTTGATAATATTTTAGTAATATTAAACCTCGGAGGTTGAATGTGTACTTTATAAACTTAAGTGCCAATCAGTTGGGTTTTAACTCAGTATCAGCATTAGAAATTTACTGGAAGAAAATTCTACTTCATATCTATTTCTGTATTCATTTTTCTATCTTCAACGTAGTTATTACTACGTCTGTGGGAGAAAAATTCCGTGCCTCATAGCTACTTTGTAAATTCCTTTTGTCACAAAGTCCAACACTTATTCTTGGTTTATTATTTCAATGTATACTCTAAAATTTTCTTTAGACAAAGACAATATTTTGTTAAAATCGGATAAAAACTATAAGAATGATTTATATGTATTGGAATTCAAATGTTTTTTTTAAATTGTTGAT
>JAIBAX010000067.1 GCA_019694955.1 Chitinophagales bacterium
ATCTGCCATGAATCAAAAGAAGAATTATAACTTAAATATAGTTGAGCCCCTGCCGTTATAGCTCCGGAAACTAAAGCGTTTCCGTCCTGATCTTCTATTGCTTTTGCTGAATATGAATTTACTTTAAGAGTACTTGCTGCTGTGTTTGAGTTCGTGAATTTCACTAATATTTTTTGCCCGTCATAAATTGTCGGACTAGTAACAGAGTTAATAATGACGGTATAAGTATTAGTTCCTGTAGCTGTTCCCTTAAAAGCATCTACTTGTGTTTGTGATTGCCCTAAGCATATCAAAGGGAAGAATAATATTATTATTAAGTTTTTCATTCTGTCTATATTAAAAGTCCTGCGTTTGATTTTCTGCATATCAGACCTGCTTTTTGTAGGGTCAGATAACCGTATTTATATATTGAAACATCTGTATTTACATCTAATAGAATTTGACCCTCTGTTGCTGTATTCGGATTAGATGCTATGAATTTTATATAGAAGTTCCCTGCGTTACCATATTCTTCAAAAATTGAATCATGATCCGGTAATGTATTCTCTGTATCCATGAATGTTGCTACAGGTAAGTATCCCTCATTGCCGTATGAATAATCAGCAAACGCCCATTTAGTCGCATCATCTAAGTCGTTACCTATATTGCCATTAGCAAGTGATTTGTAGCATTTTTTTGCTTCTCCACCGTGAGTGCCGTCGCTGTAAACAACATAGTCTATAGGATAGTTTTCCGAATTATCATAGAGATCAAGTTTTAAATAAAATCTTCCTGCATTTCTTTTTGTGGAAGGTATTTTTATTGCCATATCAGAAATATCATATATGGTAGAATCTGAAAGATTTAATACTTCATTGCCCTTTTTCCTTTCGTAAATCAAATCAACTAAATCACTTATTTCAACTTCTTCCCAATAGCTTGGACTTGAGCTTGGTGTATTACCCTGATTTGTATCTTGAAGCGATATGTAAAGGATATTGTCCTCTACAGAGTAATCATTTTCATCATATTCTTTTGTCGGATCGTAATCATTGTAATTTCTTGGTATGAGTGTATAGAATAGCCATTCATACAATGCTATAATATTAGCATCCATCTCAACGTTCGTGAGATTCGATCCCTTCGTATCTAATACAGCATGAGTGGTTACTCTTAACAATATGTCTCTTATGTTGCTCATCTACTTATTTGTAATATTTTCTCCTGTCAGATGAATTACCTCCTATCCCTGTTACTCTTATGCTTCCCTGAGTGCTAACCTGACATTTAAAAAGTGGATAATCATTTTTATTGTGAATTAGAAATAGTTTAACCCTATCCCAATAAGAATGTGCTGCGCTAATGCTTTGAGATATTTGCCTCGCCAATGTCTTTTCTGAAATAGGCTCTGAGAAGTCTGTTTTCTTAACTACCAACCCGTAAGGAGTGCTATTAACACCTGTGCTTTTTAAATATCTTGAATAGGCGAAGTATGCTAAAACAGATTTTAATCCTTCATGTTTGTATTTCTTTTCATTGTACTCATAAGTGCTACCATTTACCAATTCTTCATAATCAGTCAAAGAAGGTGATGCTACTATGTCATCAAGAATATCTATATATAATTCCTCACCAAGCAACAACCTTAAATCAAGCTCTTGGGCTTCTTGCAAATAATTATTGAATATAGCTGCTGATATATTAGTACTTATATGCTTGTACTCATTAAGATCGCTATGTGTTATTATAGCTATCATGAAATAGTTTTTGTTGGATCAATTGAAAGTTTATTTACGCTTTCTTCATCAAGCCCTAAAACAGTTAAAACAGTTTTCTTTTGATCTCCTGTTAATCTTACATCTGTTATTATTGAAACAATTGTTTGTAATGCGCCAACGCCTAATTCCTTTATAATAGAACTTTCTATTATTACTTCAGAAATAGGTATTATAGAGTAGTCGTTGCTTGGGTTTATGCTCTTATCGTGGAAGTTTGAAAATATTCTCTCGAATAGCTGCTCGAATAATAATCTTGATTTATATGTAATTGAATCGTAGAACTCTCTTGCTTCCTGAATCTCTTTTGATGAAGACCCCAACTTACCTGCCACTTGAACACCAACCAATACGGGTGGCTGCGTAAACCTTCTTATTATATTATCCCTGCAAGATTCCTCTGTAAATTGATATAAATCCTCTACGTCTTGTATGTCTACTTTCTTAAGCTCAAATGTTTGATCAGGATGGGTTTTCTCAACCTTCATTATCTTAAGAGCCTCATCACTCCCCTGAAAATCTTCAAACGCCTCATCGAAAGCATTATCTGTTTCTTCCAATCTTCTTCTAACCAAAGAACCTTCGTTATTTTCTTGTACTGATTCTTGATTTGAAAAACTCTCTTTCTTATCAGTAATAAGTATATGAGATGCAAGAAAATTTGTACTTATATTTCTATACTTATACGTCTTAGACTTCCCCTCCGTCTGCATGTCTTCCAAAACTGGATCGGCATGAGATAGGCTATATCTTCCATTTTCGTATGCATACCAAAGTATCTGACCTTTGTAGTACTCAATACCTCCTGCTTCTTCTATTTCATCAAATACTGTATTTGGGTTGTACGGATTATACCATGCAATTTTCTTTTCATCAACACTTCTCTCTCTCTGCATATCCCAATCATCGTACAAAGCTATTTTGCCAGCATATTCTTTATTATCGTAATCTGGAAATCTTAAATACCAAGAAGGGATATAATTTATTTCTGATATTTCACCAAGTGCATTGTAATTAAAATGAACGGCGAAGTCTGAAAGACTTGCCCAATTATCAGACAGTTTCTTTAAAAGAACATCGTTTGTAAGTCCTTTGTTATTTATTATCGCTCTGTAAAATGTGGTGTCCCTAAATCCCTTTCCCTGTATGAATGAAGAAAATAATTCTACGCATGATGAAGCCGTACCTGAATTAGATATAATATCTAATACTCTTTGAGGATATTTATTATCTATGTCATACGACATAATACCATTTACCCTGCACTTCTTGCCGGTATAAATTCTTTTACTGGTATTTAATGTGGCTTTCACTTTTTATGAAATGGTTTTACCATTTTTTATTTTTCTTCTTGAAAGGCTTAGCCTGTTTTTCAGAAGTGTTTTCAATACTATTCTCTATAACGCTTTCAGATTCCGTCTTAACATCTTCAACTGTTGTATCTATTTCTACAACCGGTTGTTCTTGAACCTTGCCGCATAGCTCCATCCAATTCTCTGGATAAGTCTTGAAATGCTTTAGGTATGCAGGTGATTTACTTAGAAGCTTAATAGCATCTTCATCAGTAATATTTGAGTTATTATACATTTTCTCAATGTCAAAAGATTGAATCAGAGTGCCTTCTTTTAGAATGAATTTTCTCTCTTCCATGTTGTTTTTATTTAATAGTGTTAATTGTATAAATGCATCTACATAGCAACTATTGCAGTTACTATTGAATTGCTTTTTTTCTCCTACGTATTTATTGTATAGAGATTTTATAATCTTCTTTTCTTCATTAGAAAATTGACTATTTCCTTTTCTTGTATCTAACTTTATATTCTCTAATTTTTCTAATCCCATAATCTTTTAAAAAAAAAGCGGAAGTGTTTAGCCCCCGCTATTTTCAATATCAACTTTCATTTTATTAAACCAATCCTTCTATAATAGCTTTAGAGGTAGCGAAGTCAGTAACAAATAATGTATGAGGAGGAGTAGGCTCATATATCTTATTGTCTGAATCGGATTGAAATTCAATCTGAACTGCGCCTTGAGTATCTTCACTCGACATGTCTTGTGTTTGTTTTTTGCAAACCAATCCGGCAGACAGTCCGTAGATTTTAATAGCTCCGTTTCCATCTTCACCTCTGAAATTGTTTACAACAACGGCTACCAATTTAGAATCTTTCATGTTCTTGTATTGCTCATAGCCTGCAGGACTTAAATCAAATCCTATAAATGATACCAGGTGTGTGTACATCTTTCCAAACCTTAGGCTTATCATATCCCAAGTAGTATTATTGGAATTATTCATGCCTATTACCTTAAATGCAGAAGCCCCGCTCTCTAATATGATGTCTTCCACTATAAGGGTATTGGTGTTGTTATAGACAACGCTGGCTATCTGTGATTTATTGATAAGGTACAGGGTATCCTCTACACCTGATTGAGGTAGATAATCACAATCAGGCTCAACGTTTCCATCAACTAGTCCGCATACCGCCATCGCGAGTGATGCCCCTGAAAAGGCTTCAAATGATCCATAAATAAATAACATAATGGAACATATCGCAAAGCTGACAAGCAAAAACAGATTTTTATTTTTAAACATTTTATTAATTTTTAAATATTAATATGCTACTTGAACCAAATGATCTTGATATACTTTAGCATCTAATTTGTAACCACCCATTAGGTAGTTGTTACGCTCTTGAGGAACATAGAAAGTATTCCAAGATTTTAAACTTGATTTAGCATCTACTCCAACGAACATGTTTGATTTAGTCATCAACACGGCTCTATGAGGTAAATACCATTTAGTTCCGTTGTTAAAATCAGAATCTATGATTGCATCAAAAGCATCAATAGCATAAATCTCAATCGAGTTTCTTTTTAATACTGAAACACCGTCTGTAATCATTTTGAATGATTCGCTTACCCCCTGACTTTCTAATTCATTTTGATACTGATCCGCAAGTGACCTTGTTGATAAAATCACTTTATCTGCACGACTTCTTAGACGTGGGTCTGCTTTTTGAATCAAATCACGATATACAATACTTGCAACCTTGTTTGTTATATCTGTAGAGTCGAATGTTTGATTTGCGTAAGTGGATTGAGTGTTTTTAGAAATTGTAACTTTTCTCGCAGGTGTTGTAGTTGCAATGCTAAACACCTGTTTGAACAGACCATCAATGATATTCATGTCTGTAATATCTGTTCCGTTACTGATAACACCGGCAGGACTGTCGTTGTAGTTCGCTGCTGCTTTATCTCCAAACCATACTAATCTGAACAAATCACGTCCCATTGCAGGGGCAATGAATTGAATATAGAATTTAATAAATTCTGTTTTATCCCAGCTTTCAGCATCTTTTCCTTTATTTTTAAGATAAACAAAGAATGTCTGTTCTAAATCATCTAAACATTGCTTGTCAAGAATTTCAACCTTAGCAGGAGACCATGTCTTTTCAGACATGCTTATTTGTTTAGATCCGAACGTAGGTTCGCAGTCTGAATAAGCCTTTGTGATCTTATCGAAAGCATCGGCAAAGCCTACCTTTTCACTCGCTACCACATCTTCCTTTACTGTTAGGAATTGTTCTACCTCCGGTATTTCAACGAGTTCTTTAATGATTATCTCAGCTGCTTCTCTAATTTCCTTACCTGTGAAGGTTAAGTCTGATGGGTCTATGAATGCCATTTTATATAGTTTTAGATTTTTATTATTTTATAATTCTTTTTGCTCTTGCCTCCTGACGCTCTTTTTTGATTGCATCGAAATCAATTCCTTTATTCTTTTCACCATCCTCTTTTTTCCTGAACATAGTTTGCTCTCCTGGTACTTGCTCTTTTGAAGTAATCATCTTTCCGAATGATTCTATCTTATCATTCAATGCTTTTAATTCTTTTTGCTGACCGTCTTTTATTGCTGTCAATTCTGCTTTAAGAGCCGTATTCTCAGCTTGTAATTTTTTAATGTCGGCGGCTTGTTCTTCTTTAGGTTTTATATCTGAAATCTTACCCTCAGCATCCGTGCTTATAACCACACCTTCTTTCAATTCAATTTGTTTGTTTGCCATTACTTCACCTTTTTCATTCTTAACAACATCTCCAATAGAAAGCTTACTTTCATCCTGCTTATCAATCATAACTTTACTTCCATCAGCGGCTTCAAATTCTTTTACTTCTGCTTTTTTAGGATCAATAGCAAATACTTTATTGATGAGGTTGTCAATTTTTGCAGACATGCTTTTTAGTGTAAGTTCCATTGTATTGTCTTGTTTATTTATTATTTTAATTTCTGGTATAACAGGAAGACCCATAGCCATAACAATTTTCATATCCGGTTTTGATGCCATTTCCTTAGGTTCATATATTTCATCAATAAGTCCAAAGTCTCTTGCTTCTTCTGCTGTAAGCCATTTCCCATCTCCATTATTTTCATCCATAAGAGCAAGAACATCTTTCAATGTTTTTTTCTTTCCTGCCTTTTGTATTTGTTTGAGATATATGTTAGCCATAATCTCATCTAATCTTTTTTGCTCTTCAATGCCTTGCTCAAGGTCATTTATATTGCCCTGAACTGAACCTTTGCATCGGTGAATAAGTAGCAACGCTGTAAATGACTGTTTGATAATGTCGGCAGCCATTACAGGGAGAGTTCCGGCAGAAGCTGTAGAGCCGTCTATGAGGGCAATTTTTTTGCCTTTTAATTGAGATACTGCATTGTGAAGATCAATTCCGTGCTGAAGCGACCCACCGAATGAAGAAGCAATTATTCTGAAATTATCTCCTGTAGCTTCCTTTATGGTGTTTAATTGCTGTGAAAGTTCCTCAGGTGAGTTATTTACAAGCTCTTTTTTGTTTTCATCAAAATAACAACCGATTCCTCCTGCAATATTTATTACAGTTGATTCACCTTCTACTTTGCTTGTGATGGAATTTTTCATTCTTATAAAACAAAATTAACGCAAGGAATTATTATTTTTAGCCCACAATTTTGAGCTATGAATTATCAAAGAGCATTTGTACTCGGACTTGGTGACAGCTTACGGAACTATAATCATGTTCCAAATAGTGGCATTTCCATAGGAGTAAATGATATTTACAAGCGGGTTAAAACAGATTATCTTGTTTGCGTTGACCTGGATAGAGTATTCAGCGAGGAAAGATTAGAAACAATTAAAAGCTCTAAGCCTAAATGCTTCTATACGCTACAAGGAGATGAATTTAATTGTTGGAGAGGGTGCTTTGATAATATAAAACAACTTAAAGCTGCATCTCCAAGAGGAAGCTCTCATGATATTGACGATAAAGAAAAAGCTATTATATCTATCTGCTCACCATTCACAGCATGTGGGGTGGCATATCATTTAGGTGCTAAGGAAATAATAATGTACGGAGTAGATTTACTCAATCATAAAACATTATCTGAGGAAAGGAAGGTAAAAAGAATTATAGAACACTTTGTTAATCTTAAATATGAATTAGCAAAAAGGGATTGTAAATTATATATAGGATCGAAAGAGACTGCTCTATACGGACACATCCCTGTTAAACTCGATTAAGGCTACATTTTTTGTAAGATACTCCTTGTAACCAACTTTAAAAGGTTTCATGCTATTAATTAAATCCTTTTCATCTATTCGGAATGTATGATACTTATCCGGTTCTATTCCTATTCCCGTGAGCAGATATATATTTCCTTTGCATACTCTTTTCATCTCTTGAATAGCCTTTTCTTTGTTCTTAACTCCATCGAGCGTAGCAAAGCATATAACCGTATCGAATGCTTTATCATTAAAATTTAATTCCTCTACCATCATTTTAATTACATAATCATTTACCGGAAATGGGTCTATGCCTGTATATTTTCCTTTTATAAAATTCTTTACATACATGTCCCCGCATCCAACATCTAATACATAGTGTCCAATATTTATTTTTGACAAATGACTTTTATAGTCACTTAGCTTATTATTAGAACTTGACTTTATACCCGACTTCCTTCTTTCCATCAGGTTGCTCATAGCTTCACTCCATTCACTCATTTGTATTTTATTTGATTAATAAAAAGAAGTATATAATAACCCACCAGAAAGCAATGCATCCTGAAAGCAAAACCATCCATATAAAAAACATCATTCTTCTTTGATGTCTATCCATTTAGTAATTCTTTTTTAGGTCTGTTTATTATGTTGTTATAAATAAAATCCTGATACTCTCTTCCTCTGTAAGAAACGGTACTCATCGATCCCCTTCTATTGTATAGATAAATTTTATCTCTTACAACTCCTATTCTGTTTTTACCAGACATTTCCATGCATGAAAACATGATATTGCTTTCTGTTGTAGCCTTTATCCATTCTCCATTTACTTTAAAATCATCTTCATTAAGATTGTCAAATAAAAAGCGTTTGAATGTATTAAGTGCTGTTGATCTGTATATTTCTTTTCTATATCCTCTGGTTCTATGTACCTGATCGGGAAAATCTAATCTGAATCTATCAGGCAAGCTATATCCGGTATTATCTATCCAATTTCCATAGGTCATCCATTTGTCTTTATCATATTCTTTCTTTACTGTTTCAAGTGCATTGGGCATTAACTCATCGTCCATTCCTAATAAACAAACAATATCATTTGGATCTGTGCAGTATTGTTTTATGGCGTTGTACCTTACATGTGCAGCACCGTAGTTTTCTTTTGTAGAGTAGCTATAAAACCTTGTATCTCTTATCTGTTTTATTTTACTATCGGTAGAATCAGTAGAGCCGTCTGATACGAATACGGAATAGAAATTACTGTATGTTTGTTTTATCAAACTGCTATAGCATTTATCAAGATAGTTTTCACAATTATATCCTGTTACTAATACAAAGAATCTCATTTTATTTCAAGTATTTTTTTTAGCCTTTCTCCTGTTGCTTTGAATGAATGATATTTAACTGCCCACTCTCTTGATGCTATTTTTCTTTTCTCAATGTCTTTAGAATGAATAATGCTATTAATCATATCGTACATTTCTGATATGGTTTGAGGGGTTACAAATGGTGTTCTTATTCCATAGAATTGCTCATACACTTCAGGGGTGGTGTGATTGGTAACAACTAATTTTCCGAGTGATGCCGCCTCTACTGCTGTAACACCAAAGCAACCGTATTTATTTCCCTCATTCGTAGGGGCAAATAGTTCTATGTAAACATCACAATCTCTCATGCGTTGTATTTGATCTTCATGTCCTACTTTTTTAGTGCTGCATTTGTAGTTAAATATTTTACCATTGTCGCAAAGTAATTTGGTTATTACTTTATTTATTTCATCCGTTCCTTTTACAATAGGATTGCTGGGGTAATGAGCCAATAACATTGGTTTGTTCAATTCAAACCCTACAGGGCAAAATCTGTTGGTATCTATTGGCGTGAATAAATAACACTCATCCTTCATTCCAAGACCTATGAACTCCGTTTGATCTGTTAGAGCCCTTGTTATGTACGGATTAAAGTCTTCATTGTGTTGCTTTGGATTTCTTCTGTAATCTGTTCCTGTGTGATATACATACACATTCTTTTTATTATGATACTTGCATAACTCAAGGCAGTAATAATTTGAGTTCATTATAATAACTATATCTGCTTCTTTTACCTTCCTGCTCAAATCATTTTTAGATACTACTGTTCCGTGTTCTTTGTAATTGAAGCTGTGTGGGTATGCCTTATAAGCCTGTGCATTTATTCCGATTGTATTAAGAGC
>JAIBAX010000038.1 GCA_019694955.1 Chitinophagales bacterium
TTTATTCACAATTAAAAACACTTATTAACAAAAAAGAAAAAAGTAGCAAAAAAGAAAAAATCTTATAATAATAACTATTATAACTAAAGTTATTATTATTTTGGTCTATGAATTAGGGAGTATTACAAATCGCTGATAACAATACCGCAGAAGGAAAAGCAAAAAATAGAAGAACCGTAGTAACCTTACAATAATTTTAACTAACAAACTAAAAAAAGAAAATATGTGTTGTTTATTAATTCCAATTCTTACAGGTCTGATAAGTGCAATATTAGGCTATTTATTAGGGAGATTGTTTTCTGGCGGAAACAATAATAATGATGAACTGATTGCTGTAAAAGCTGACAGAGATAAGCACTTAAGTTTATATAATAGCTTAAGCGCAGATGTAGATGGTTGGAAAACAAAGTATGGTAGTTTAGAAACAGACTTTAATGCCTTAAAATTATCTGCTGGAAATAACAGTGATTGGGAGGCAAAAATCGCCGGACTACAAACAGATTTAAATGCCTGCAACATCGGTAAATCAGAATTGTCTGCGACAATTAACAGTTTGCAGGCAGAGATAGCATCGTTGAAAGCTGCCAATGTAGTCGTTGATTTACCTTTTGATGCAGAGGCTGCGGCCTTGGTATTTGGTAAGAAAGTAGTGAAAGATGACCTCAAACTGGTGGAAGGTATCGGTCCAAAAATAGAAGAGTTATTCCATGCAGCAGGTATCACAACGTGGAAATCCTTGTCTGAAACAAGCGTAGAAAGATGTCGTGAGATTTTAGATGGCGGTGGTGAACATTATCAGATTCACGACCCCGGCACCTGGCCCAAACAATGTGAGATGATGTACAAAGGACTTTGGCAGGAACTCAAAGAATGGCAGGATATCTTAGATGGTGGCAAAGTATAGTGTGATGAAAGATATATAAAAAAGGGCAGCAAATTCGCTGCCCTTTTTTTTGTTAGATACATGGGGGTTTTATTCCTAAGATACTAATTTTTCGATTAATCCACTCTGGAAGCGTGTCTGTGGTACCTAGTGATAATATTTGTATTAGGTTGAAGAGAAACTTTTGCATCCTCTTTACCAATATATGGAATAATGGATAAGACATAGCGGATGCTTTCCAATCTTGCTTTTTGTTTATTGTTTGCTTTAACAATAATCCAAGGGCTGAAGGAAGTATGTGTTTTGCTAAACATCACCTCTTTGTATCGAGTATAAATATCCCATTTTTCTTGGGCTTCCATATCAACAGGACTCAGTTTCCATTGCTTTAGTGGGTTTGCCTTTCTGGAGTTAAACCTTCGCAACTGCTCTTCCTTGGAAATCGAAAACCAAAATTTTATAATGGTAATACCGTCTTCATAAAGCATGTGTTCAAATTCAGGTACCTGTTGCATGAAAATGTCATACTGCGCTTCACTACAGAACCCATTTACAGGCTCAACAACAGCACGATTGTACCAACTTCTGTCAAAGAAAACGATTTCTCCCTTATTCGGCAATTGTCGCGTATATCTTTGAAAATACCATTGTCCACGTTCTTCTTCTGTTGGTTTTGGCAAAGCCACCACACGCATAGCACGCGGGTTGATATGCTCTGTAAACCTTCTGATGGTGCCACCTTTTCCGGCGGCATCCCTGCCTTCAAAAATGATGGCTACACGCTTGCCTTTCTCTTGTACCCAACGTTGTAGTTTCACCAACTCAATTTGTAATTTCTCTAACTCTGTTTCGTACTTAATCGCATCCAATAATTTCTTCGGATCCGCAGAATTACCCTGTAAGAAATTTTCTAAATCTTTCTTGGAGCGCAGGTTCTGTAATTCATCCATAGATATAGAAACCTGACTGTAAGCATTTAGAATACTATTGGCAGATGTAGCCTCTTCAACTTTTGCCTTTAATGGCAAGGAAACTTTTGTACTTTCCTTAGTTTTCTTTTCAGGAGACGGTTGCTGATTTTCTGGAATGGTGTGTGTGTTTGTTGACATATTTTATCTTATAAAATTTGATAATAAAAAACATTAAATTTAAAAAATCATTTTTCCTTAGAATATGATAATTATTAGCTTTTTTTATGATAAAAATTAGTTTCAACCAGATTTATGGAGCCATTGATCGTCATTTTTCAGCATGTAATCAGGATTTCAATCGTTGGTTTTGGTTGTCTATGCTGCGTTATGTTGTTTTTCCCAAGGGTAACGGAAAGATTTAAGCATGTCGGTACAAAACTCTTTGAGACATTCATTTTAATAATAAAGGCGTAAGTATTTTATCACTTATTGACATAATTATACAACTGTTACATGTGAATTCTTATGAATCATATGCCTTTTATCGTCGAGCATTAGGACCATTTGCATTTTTATATGGGTTGCATTATGCAATACCTACCGGATTTCTGCTGCTTGTATGGTGGAAAAAGTTTAGGGATTCGCGGATGATAAAAATTGTCTTTTCATTACTTTTTATAACCACCTTGCTGGCACCAAACATAGAAAGAACACTTCTTAATTTTTTGACAATGGGAAGGGATACCCTGCCATCGGCGTTCATAAATTCAAATACTTGTCCTTGGTTTATTTATTGTTTCAGGGATGTGCTCATATACTTATTGGTGGTAATTTTGGTTTCTAAGGTGTTGAGAGGAAAGAAAAATTAGCAATTTTCATAATCTTTAGCTACTTTCAAGGTATGAAAAAGATGAAAGGTAATATTGTCGATTTGTTTCAAAGGGAGATTTTTTATGGCATTGTCATTATAGAAAATGATGTAATCGTTGATATTCAACGCTTAGGTGAGGAAAGGAAGAAAAAACGTTATATTCTACCCGGCTTTGTAGATGCCCATATCCATATTGAAAGTTCGATGCTTACCCCGGTAGCTTTTTCAAAAATAGCGTTGAAGCATGGCACCGTGGCAACCGTTTCCGATCCGCATGAAATTGCCAACGTTTGCGGTATGGAGGGCATACAGTTTATGTTGGATAATGCAACCCAAAGCCCCTTGAAGTTCTATTTTGGCGCACCTTCTTGTGTACCTGCCACAAGTTTTGAAACCGCAGGAGCAGAAATTTCACTCAAGGATATTCAAACACTTTTCAACAACCCCAACATAAAGTACCTCAGCGAAATGATGAACTTTCCCGGTGTCTTGCACGGCGATAAAGCGGTTTTAGCGAAAATTAAACTTGCCAAAAAAATGGGGAAGCAAGTCGACGGTCATGCACCTGGACTTCGTGGAGAAGATGCTAAAAAATATGCAGCAGCAGGTATTACAACAGATCACGAGTGTTTCATCTATGAGGAAGCTCTGGAGAAAATAACATATGGTATGCATATCCTCATTCGTGAAGGATCGGCAGCAAAAAACTTCGATGCACTCATACCACTCATGGACATTCATCCGGATAAACTCATGTTTTGTTCCGATGATAAACATCCAAACGATTTGGAAATTGGACATATCAACTTGTTGGTAAAGCGTTCCTTGAAAGCGGGTTATAATATTTTTGATGTCTTAAACGCCGCCTGCATAAATCCTGTCCAACACTATGGGCTAGAAGTGGGGACGTTGAAAATCAACGATTTTGCAGATTTTATTATCGTTAATAACATCCAGAAATGGAAAGTATTAGCCACCTTCATTCGTGGAAAGAAAGTTTTTGATGGTAAGGAAGTACATGTTAAGCATATAAAAGAAGTGCCCATTAACAACTTCGGAATTGGCGATATTGCAGTGCCGGATATCGCTATTTATTCAGAAGGAAAGCCCATTAAGGTGATAGAAGCGAGAGAAGGACAACTCATAACGGGATCGTTAGATGTAAAACCGCTATCCAATACCAAAGGTGAACTAATCGCTCAGGTGGAAGAAGATATATTGAAAATTGTCGTTGTAAACCGTTATTTTGAGGCAAAACCCGCCGTCGCTTTCATTAAGAACTTTGGTTTAAAGAAGGGTGCCATTGCTTCATCGGTAGCACACGATTCACATAATATTGTAGCGGTTGGCGTCAAAGATAGTGATATCGTGCAAGCTGTTAACGCAATCATCAATTGCAATGGTGGATTATCAGTAGCACATAAAAAGAAAGTGAAGGTACTCCCTTTACCGCTGGCCGGAATCATGAGTGTGAAGAAAGGGCATGAGGTGGCAAAACAATACATCAAAGTGGACAAAGCAGCCAAGAAACTCGGAACAAAACTGCATGCGCCCTTTATGACCTTATCATTCATGGCACTATTGGTAATACCCTCTCTGAAATTAAGTGATAAAGGGCTTTTTGATGGCGATACATTTCAATTCACCAGTAATTTTATCGATTAAAAGTAAAGAATATGGTATGAGGAAATTAGGGTATTTTCTGGGATTTATACTTTTAATGGTCAACATTATACCTTTGCAAGCTCAAATAATGGTTCAGGATACAATGGATTATCGTTTGCGTAAGGAAGCGTATATTGACCATGGCATAGCCATAAATGGTAGTAATGAAACCGTTTTGAAGGCATTCTACGGACAAACAGTGGACACTACTGAGATTCGTCGATGGTTAAACGATATCCAGCAAAGTATGAATGCCGATTTTACTATTATAAAAGCAGTTAGGTTTTTATATTTTACAAATGGTGAGTACGATGGTATGATGCTTCCCATCATGAAATCCATACCCTATTGGTTGTCACAGAATGAGGCATTAAGGGTGTACTGGTCAGAGAATCATATGATTATGTGGATGTCGTCACAATGGCTTTTGAAAGAAAAATATGGATGGGAAGCGGATCCTGACTTAAGGAAAAGATTGGTACATTACCTCGATTTAAAACTTGAGTATGGTTATTATGAGTTTTTTTCAACCGACTATCTGCCATTCACCTTGTCCGGTTTATTGAATTTAGTTGACTTTTGTGAAGACGCTGAGATTCGGGAAAAGGCAGGATTATGTGCGCAGAAATTGCTGAGAAACCTTTTATTAATCACTACCAATGATGGCGTACTATATCCGGCAGCGGGCAGAAATTATCATAGTTTCTATACCGCACCTTACGGAAATAATTATAACGACCTGATTTACCTGCTTACAGGTTTAGGACCAATGTCCAATAGACCGAGTAGCGCAGGGATTTTTTTGGCAACAACAGGCTTAGATGTTTCTCCACTGCTAAATGACAGAAGGGAAACACTCGACACATTGGTTCATATTGGTCACCCAATAAGCAAGGCAAATACCATCCATCAAGACATGAATGCGATAGATGCAACCATATTCAAGTGGAGTTGTGGAGGATATTTCCATCCCTCTATTGCCACGCAGTCTATTTGGATGATAGATAGGTTGAAATTATGGAACCATGGCGAGTTTGCAAGTTATAGTATGTTTCAAGGCATACCGCATTGGTTGGCAAAAACGGCTTCCAATGTTGCTGCTTCCATTTCTAAAAGCTCCGTTATCTCAGAGGAAAATGTTTACTTATTTAAAAACCGCTCTGTTGCCTTGTACACTGTGCAAGACTTTTGGAAAGGAAGCGTTGGTTATCAACAATTTACATGGATGGCTACCTGTGGTACTACCGCTATCTACGCCCGCACCGGATCGCCGGAAGATGGCTGGGAAAATGGACATGCATTGATTGCAAATACGCACTTGCCTTATGTTCAGCAGAAGGAAAATGTCGCATTAATCATGTATAATGCCAATGACGATTTATCACTATTCGGCTATGATAACTGGACAGTTTACCTGAAATGGGAACAAGCAAAATTTGATGAAACAGACACCTTCGAAAACTGGCTGATAGGTAGGCAGGGAAGTAACTATATTGCCGTGAGACGCCACTGCATAGGCGAAACAAATTACCCTTCATGTGAAGAAACCAAAGGGCAAACGTGGGTATGTATCGTAGGAAATTCGGCCATGTATAATAGCTTTGACCATTTTAAAGGAGTGATTGAAGACGCTGAGTTTCAATCAAGGTGGTATTTTGATAATTGGAAACGCAAATGGGTATATGCTTCATCGGTGAAAATAGATGGAAAGGAATTAAAATATGATTGGTACGATAAGTTTGGTATAGTAGGCATGAATGCGAATAGAATAAGTGATAAAGCACCTTTAACAATGGCATACCCCAATCCGTGTACTGATAGAGTTTTTATAGATGACAGGAATGGAGCCACTTACCAAATCTTAAATATGCATGGTCAGCTGTTACAAAACGGAATAATATCAGAAAGCGGAATTGACATGTCCAAACACGCAAGAGGTATGTACATTTTGAGAATTGAATATGAAGGTGTATATTCAGTTACACAAGTAAACAAAGAGTGATGACGAGTTCAATAGATAAAAGGGACATCTTAGCAGAAGAGCCATTTAGTTTTAAAGTGTATAAAAACTTTAAGATGCAAATTTTTTGGAAGGATAAGCCAGTAATGCTTTTGAAAGAATCTGAATCAAAAAAGATTCTTAAAAAGATTGAGCATATGCCAGGCAAAGATGTGCAATTAATCCTTGCCAAAATCACAGGTAACTTTAAACGAGGTAATGAAAAAGATAACAAAGAATAATTGGATGATAGAAGAGGTAATACGCATACATGAACCTGAAATATCCTTGTTTTGTTTGAGGATTTTGCCCTTAGAGTTAGATAGCAAATGGAAATTGTGAAGAAGAGGTGTTTATCTTTATTTGTAGCATGCATAACGTTTATTAGCATCGTAAATGGTCAAAAGCCTAGTGATACGATTGATGTCAGGAATATAAAATCAGATTATTTGGAAAGTTTGTTCATGCTTAAACTGAATGAGCATCGTCTTTCCCTAAAAAAATCTGTTTTAAAACCAGACACTACCTTAAGGAAAGCTGCTAAAATTCAGGCATTTTATTGTTATGGTGAAAAAAAACTAACACACCAGCAAGTGCAACCGGAAAAGAGAAATGTGGAAGATAGGGTTGTTTTGTTGGGAGGGTTATTTGGACAAGTAGGAGAGAACCTCCTTTATACCTTTATAAAACGCCCCTTCACCAATAAAAGTGGCGGTAAAACAATATTTACATATGCGGAGCTGGCAGAAGATATGTACCAAAGTTGGAAAAACAGCCCCGGACATTATGCAAATATGATTAATGGTGAGTATTCATTTGCAGGGATGGGTTTCCAATTTGATAGTTTAACGAAACAAATCTATGCTGCACAAGTTTTTGGGTCAAAACCTTTTATCCCATTGGAATAAAACCTGTTAACGAACAAAAATGTGTATATCCTGAAATTGTTCAGCACTTACCTCCAATCCTGTCCAATTATCTATACAAAAACGATGATTCTATCATGCTGTTCATAGGGAGTTTGGAGAGGTTTAATCAATTGTTCGGTGCACAAAATGATGGCATAGCAATCGATATCGTTTTCAAAGAACAGTTTAAATGTGGAGAAGCAAATAATTTACATCCTTCACCGATATACGACGGCTATATGTTGCGACCTGTATTTTCACCTTATCTGAAGATGGTAAACAGGCTTGCTGAAAAAAAGGTCTATAACGGAAAAATTGGTATTTTACCAAAAGCTATCAGAGATAGAGCTGATTTTCAATTGAGTACGTTGTTTATAAAAGACAGCAATATGTGTGTTTATTCATATCCTGTTATGGTGGAAGCGGGGCCAATTGATCGTTTGAATATACAACCACATTGGATGCTTCTGGAAGGTACAATTGGCGCAGATACAATTAGAGAATCGGCAGAAATTTATATACCTTTTGAACGCAATCAGGTAACTTTATCTAATCAACATACTGTAAAGGAGATGTTATCCTTAGAATTAAATGAATGGGTGAATTATATTGATTCGGTTCAAATTTATGCATATAGTTCTATAGAAGGAGAAGAAGAGAAAAACCTCGCCTTACAAAATAAACGTGCGGAAGAAACCGGCAAGTTCTTTAAGGAGAAGAAAATTCCTTACAAGGCTTTAGTTAAAGAAAATTGGGAAGTTTTTTATCAACAGCTACAAGAGAAATTGATTGATTATGATACTATTGGAAAATCGAAGGATGATATACGCAATTATATTAACCAATACAAAGATGAACCACCATTTATTGAGTTGTTGAATGCACAACGGGAAGGGAAAGTAATTATTTACTTTAGCATGGAAATAGACGATAGCTCGGATAATCCTGAATTAGAAATCGCTTTGGAACGTGCTATTCAGGCAAAAAATGCCGAACAAGTCAACATAATTTCTTCCAGAATTGTTGCCAACTGTTTGAAGCAAGATAAAACACCTACCGTTTTAGCAGATATAGATATACCGCAAGAAGTGGCTTTTCTTCCGGCACTCAATAATCAGGCGGCAGCAAAATTACTGGCATCAGCGGAGGAACAAGTATGGGAAGAAGCGGAAAACATGTATTTTGACTTCAATTTTTATACAGATGCCTTAGCGTTTTTAGATACTGTTTATCCACATTTCAAGGATTGTAAACCCTTGAAATTTAACTATATACTTGCGCAATTAGCGTATTCCTTGTCTAATGAGGATTATGATGTCAAGAAATTTAGGTCGTTTGAAAATGAAATCAACCTACTCGCCAAAGACCAACAGTTTAATCAGAAGGATATTTCTTCTATGTACTACAATTATTATCTAGCAGGTGCTATGCTTTATTATTACAAATATCTATATAGCGATATGGATGCAAGTATTACGAAGTTAAAACCATATCTACACCTCAATAGTTTAAGTAGGGAAGAAGTGTTTGCCATTGGTAGGTTTTTCAATATCTTTAATATGCACAGTGAAACCATTGAATTGCTTGAAACGTACCTCGAAATTTATCCCGAAGATGAGGACTTAATTTATCTGTATTGTAATACAGGAGCCATTTACAACTTAAACCAAGATTATAACATACCGTTTTATCTCACCCAAATTGATAAGTTGATTAAGAAAAATAAGGCACGCTATTGCGCTTGGATAAATGAAAATTTTCAACTCTTAAGGGAAGATATCATAAAACCGACTTTTTGTAAATACTGTACGCTAAAGTAGTTGTACCAAAAGCAATTATAAAATAGTCCATTAATAAAATCCAATTCCTTGTTCTCATGTCGACACAAGAACAAGAGTGGACTACTTTATAAATCATCTTGTTATTATTTACCAGCCGCCACCGCCGCCGCCGCCACCGCCGCCGCCGGAGAATCCGCCACCACCACCGCCACTTCCACTGCTACTGGGTGCTACACTTGCAGAGGAAATCGTAGAAGAAAGATTGGATGAAAGTGTTGAGCTAAAGCTTGAGTTAAAACTACTATAACTACCCGGATAATAGGTGGGTTCATAACCACCATTCATAGCGGCCTCAATAATGCCTTCGAACTTTTCCGACCATTTATTCTCACAATTTAAGGCAATAGCATAAGGTAAATACCGCTCAAAAAGTTCTAGGGATTTGTCCGGAGGAGTGAAGTGATCAAATACTTTTTCTTCTGCGGCCTCCAAATACATCTTGAATCCTAGGATATGGTCGACAATTTTTCTTCCTTCCACCGTATATGCGCTCATGATTTTGCTAAAAAAGGCATGTATGATAAAGGAAATCAACAATAATCCGACAGTCCACACCAATAATTTTGGCGGGGCGCTATTGTTTACCAAAAATGCAAAGGCAAATACACCTAAACCAATCAGCAATACAAATCCTACTACCGTAAACCCATTATTTAAAGCAAAAACTTCTTTAAAAGTATTTTTTATATGAGATTTTTCTAAGCGTGATTTTAGCCTATCTTTTAGTTTGGTATTTAATTTGGCAATATCAGCATTATAATCACCTTTTGAAATGCGTTCTTCGTGTAAATCGTCGGGAGAAAAGCCGTACCATGCGATGCGTTCTTCTACCAAAGGGTCGTTTTCATAGTTTTCCGGCGTTTTAAAATAGTACTCATCTTTGCTAAAAATTAACGCCGATTTCTTTTCCAATTTTATTTCCACTTTACGATGAACGGCATAATCTACAATAGCTGCGGACAATTGTTTGGTCTCGTATTTCTGTGCTAATGAATAAGCACAATCGGCAGGAGAGAATCCTTTGGGAGGCTCAAATTGCGGATAAACAACGCCTGCTTTTGGGTCTTTACCAACTTTCAGCCACTTCAACCCATTTACGATGGTTATGATTAGTCCAAACAATGCTGCCAGCGGCAAAATAAAATTGTCATTTGTTTTTTGATAGAGCAATTCCAGTCTTGTAGGTGCATGAATAATGCCTTTGTCAATCATGGAAATAACGGTAAGTCCTTCTTTTGGTAAGAAGTGCCAGTTGCTGTGAAAGGCTACCGTTTTTGCATCTATTTGTTCAATGGCACAGTTTTGCGATTTAGAACCATAAGCGCCGGTATAGCAGTTGTTTTTTTGAATGTGCGCACCTTCAGGGAAATGGATAATACAACCGATTCGGTCAATCATAAATTCCCAGCCATTGCCATTTACATTCCAATACAACTCATCATGAGCAGTATTGAATAAAAGCTGCCTATCTGTTTTGTAAGTAAATACATAAGTATATACCCGCCCATTTTCTAAGTATACATTTGCAGAACCGAAATAGGCGATAGTGCCATTCTTAGCAGATTCGGTATGGTATGGTTCAGGCATCCCATCTTTTGTCAGCGACAATATTTCGAATCCCACTTTTTTTAGGAACCCATCATGTGTTTTGTAAGACGTTGGAAATGAACGTGTAATGCCCCGTTGAATGGAAGAATTGGAAGGTGTAAGCCCATTTGAAGCGCCACTGCCATTATAGATAGTGATGGTTTCTTTCACCAACAAAGCCCCATCAGTCTGTACGGTAATATCTGATAAAAATGATAATACCCTGTCATTGTCATCATTGGTAGATAAGGCTCTGAGCAGTTCCGCATCGTTCAAGATGGTCTTTCTGGTCGCTTCTTTCAGCGATTTTATATATTGGAGTTTGCGAATTTCTTGTTCTTCCTTTGAAGTGATAGGAATAGAAAATTTCTTGTCTAGTTTTAAAAACGCTGTCTGCACATCGGGTTGCGCTTGCAGCATCACTGTTTTAAGAATGGCATAGGCAGTATTGGTAACTAATAAAGTGTCTTTCCCTTTCATCTTTGCCGTCTCTACAACTGCCTGAAGTGACAATTTTTCATAGTCCTGATCGTTGAAGAAATAATCACCACCACTGCTATACTGCCACGGTTGGGCTATTGAGGATAATGAAAATATGCCGAGCGCAAGAAGTAGAAATAAGACTTTTTTAGTCATATAAGTACTATTGAAAGCTAATTTTTGGTGCGGTGGCAGCTGCTTCATCTTCCTTGAAGAATGTCTCTGGTGAAAAGCCAAATAATCCGGCGACGATATTTTTGGGAAAAACAGCTAAATCGGTATTATATTCTCTAACTGTGCCATTATAATAGCGCCTGCTTTGGTTGATTTTTTCTTCTATACTTCCCAAATCCTCCTGCAATTGCAAGAAGTTGGTATTTGCTTTCAGGTCTGGATATGCTTCTGCCAACGCATTAAAATTCAACATGGCTTGTTGCAAACCCGCATTTGCGGTGTTTTGTTCTTCCGGACTTTTTGCGGATGCACTCTGATTTCTCCATTTGATTACGTCGGTAAGGGTTTTGTTTTCGTGTCCGGCATAACCTTTAACGATTTCTACCATATTGGGTATAACATCATTTCTTTGTTGTAAAAAAGTGCCGATGCCACTCCAACCTTCTTGCACAAGAATCCTGCCTCTGGTTAGTTCATTATAGATTTTAATGCTGAAAAGCGCTAGTAAAAATACCGCTACCGCTAAAATTCCAAATACTGTCATAGTTTTATTTTTAAATATAAAATTAGTAAAATATATTAAATGTAGTTTATATGATTTTAGTTCCCCATGTTTCAGATTTTCTTTAAACATGCTAATGATCAATTAACCAATACATGCTTAAATATTCAGTTATTCGGTAGCTTTTACTTCAACATTTTTACCAAGTGTTTTAAATCTAACGCCATTTTCTTGTAAAACGGTAATGGTAATATGTCCAGTTTTGCTTGTTTTTAAATCTTGTATAATACCGGACTTTCCTTTATGTGTCCCGCCAATTACAATACATTGGTCGTTATTTTTTATGCCATTCTGTTTTGGTGTTTCCATACCTTTATAATTCTTTTTATACAAACTTAATTATAGTAATTTTAATTCCAAATATTAAAAGATACGAATATAGTTGATTATGAAAAAGGAAACAATTTTTTTAATAAACCTCATAAGTATATCTATTATTTTACCTCAATTTCCAATAAACTACTTGTATTATCATCTCCATTATAAGCATGGATTTTATACAATCCTTTATACCTGAAATAAACCCTGTAAAAGGCAAATGTCCAATCGGGATAAGTGTCGATTACAAACTCGTTGGCCGGCTCATAGGCACCTTTTTCTTCATTGTAATATTCAACATTGAGATGAATGGAAAATGTAGCTAATTCCCTAAATTGGTGGTTGAACGTATAAATATAATATTGGTGCTGCGGACTGAACGGAACGACGGTTAATGTGTCAACGGGAGCATTATAGGCATTGTTTCCTGTGGTTACTAGCACAACTTCCTGCGCAACCATTCTGGAAGTGAAGAGTATGGCAATCGCAAACAAAATGATTCTTATCTTCATAATATTGTAAATATAGCTGAAATTTATCAAAAATGGATAAATGAAAGCCATGTTCTTGGTTGTTATCCTCCCGGAGGTGGTGGCATACCGCCTGGAGGTAGTATAAATGGTGGTTTCACCTCGTTTGAATCACCTTTATTGCCAACTTTTTTGAAAGTATAAGTAATCGTTCCCATAAAATAACGTTTTAATGCTGTGGCAGTAACGTCTTCTGTATAAGTATCTGTAACATTTCTCGTAATACTTTGGTTTTGATTTAAGATATCATTGACACTAAATTTCAATTCCAACGATTCGCTTTTGAGCAATTTGTATGCTAAAGCGGTATTTAGAAGGAAGTAGTTTGTATTAAAGGTACTGGAACCACCCACATTCAGGATATTGTTGAATGAACTGCTGAATACAAAACCTTTCCAAAATTGGTAGTTTATGCGCACATTGGCATTATGAGAGAAGAAATTGCTGTTATTTTGCTGTTGTAGGGTATTTCTTACAAGGTTATAATTGCCACTATAAGAAACGGTAAAATCTATCTTTTTGCTGATATTACTGCTCAAAACAATACCGCCATTTAGGGTGTAAGATTTCGCATAATTGGCAGCATTATCGATTAAAGAAGGTGTCTTGGTGAAGACAAAACCAGTATTAATGTTCATATTAGATTTTATCTTTGACAAAGGGAATCCGTAAGTGATGAAGGTTCTGGTATTCCAATAGCCGTCAAGGTTGACAGGTTGGATAAATTGTCTTCCGGAAGCAATTTCTATACCATTGATAGTCGTGTCATTTGTAAGAATGTTGGTAGCATTTGCAATGTAATGGATGGTGTTGGCAATATTGCCAAAGACAAATAGATTGGTCGCCTTTTCAGTATTTGCCCTGCTATAGCGCACGCCAATATTTTGGGAGAAGCTTTGTTGTAAGCGAGGGTTTCCAGAAGAAAGAATGAGCGAGTTACTATTGTCAACAACATTTTGCAACTGTGAAATAGAAGGAGCATTCGTTGAAGTTCGATAATGGAAACGTAGATTTTGCGTTACGGAGAACTTAATATTCAGTTCCGTAGATGGTAGGATAGAAAGGAAATGTTTAGAGATATGGAGCATTGAAGGCGAGACCTGTTCACTCTGCAATAAGGCATGCTGCCCATTGACGCCAATCGTCCAGTTTACCTTTTTATTATTGAACTTATACGATATTCCCAATCGATTTGTGAGGTACTTATTGTTAAAATAATTGCTCAGGGCGGAATCTTGCAAATCATATGACTGAGTTGCAGAATTAAAATTTTGGGTTTCCTTGTCAGAGACTGTGTTGGTATAAGAAGGAGTGTAGTTGAAGGATAGTTGCCCATTCTTTTTGATAGGTTCTGTATAGACTATATTTCCGGACAAAGTATAACTCTGTGTTTTTAAATGCGATGTTTGATCGATTGTATCACTTGTGGTGGATGTGTCGCCAACAAAATAGTTTTCTGTAAACAATGCGCCATTGTTACGGCGGGTATTAAATCCCGTTGTGGTATTGATAGATATCGTTCTGCCTGACTTAGCAAATTTGTGTTGATAGAGGATGTCATTGGAAAAATTGATACCCAGTTGTTTGGATTGTTGATTATTATTAGAACTACTGAGTAGGAGTGCATTATTTTGCGTGTTTCTCGCATTTAGCTGAACCGTGGGCGTATATTGTTGCGTTGATAATGAAGGCGTTATAGTAATAATATTTGATGAATCTATCATGTATTCTATTCTGGTATTTATGCGGTGGTTGTAATTTTTTGACAACTCTTCCTTCGTTTCGCTATACACCAATCCACTGTCTACGCTTGAAATATAGTTTCTGATGCTACTGCTGTTATTATTATTCTTGGAAGCATTAAAGAAATATGAGCCGGAGAAGGTTACTTGATTGTTTTTTCCCAATTTATCAGAAAAATTGATGCCAAGTGCGGTGGTGGTAGAGATACCATTTTGCTGTCCCACCAAAAAATTATTTAAGGGGCTGTTTCTGCCTATTCTTGGCCCGCCACCACCACGACCACCGCCAGAAGTTCCTGTAGCATTCATCAAGTCTTGGATATTAAAATTTTGTAGGTTGACATTATTACTCATTGCCAATACGGAAGACCTACGGTCATTTTTAAAATTGCTGTAATTTAAACCACTATTGTAACGGTTGTCAATGCCGCCATATCCTGCGAATACTTTCCCGAAAGAACCCTCAGTCATGCCACTTTTTGTTATGAAATTAATCGTTTTCTGACCATTTCCATCGTCAAAGCCAGTAAACGTAGATTGATCGCTCATCCTATCAAACACCTGAACCTTGTCAATCATGTCGGCAGGTAAGTTTTGTAACGCTGTCCTTGGGTCATCGCCAAAAAATGGCTTGCCATCTACAAGTACTTTCTTGACTTCTTCACCGTTTACCTTCACCGTTCCATTTTCAGAAGTTATGCCGGGCATTTTTGTCAGCAATTCTTCCGCTGTGGCATCCGAATTTGTTTTAAACGCACCAGCATGAAATTGGGAAGTATCACCCAGTTGTTCAATGCGAATTTGCTTTTGAACAATTTCAACTTCATTTAAAAGTTTATAATCTTGATTTAAATAAATGATATTTAAATTTTTATCATTATTTATTTCAATCTTTTCTTTATACTCAATATAGCCGACATATGCAATATTGAGTAGATAGCTACCGGTTGCAATATTTGCCAGAAGAAAGTGACCATTTATATCGGAAGTAGTGCCTGCATAGATGATACTGTCGCCAATTTTATTCAATGAAACACTTACACCGATTAAGGCAGAAGAATCTTTGCTATCAATAATGGTTCCTTGAATGGTATATGTTTGCGCTTGTACAATATCGAAGATGCATAGCATGAGCAATAACGGTAATAGATATTTTGCCATATTGCAAGTATAGCAGATTTTTTCTTAAGAAGAAGGTTTGTAACAAAATCTTAAGACTTTATTGCATGTTATACCGATTGAAATACTGACAGGTCGAGAAGACCTATCAGTATTTCAATAATCTATCTATAGTTTTTTAAATAATCCGCCAAATTCCATCATTTTCATCAAATCAGAAACTTTTATTTTTCCGGTCATGAACGCTTCTTGCGGATTAATTTTTCCTGTTTCTACGGCGATATAGGTGGCATCGTCTGTTTCTACAGTACAGTTTACGGTTGACAGTTCACTGTTCACAGTATTTATGGTTAAGTTGCCATCATTAATTGATACGAAATACGTCGAACTATCGAACTTAAATTCAACGTGTAGGTTTTTACCTTTTGCTTTTTCTGCTTTAAACCTTGAAGACAATGTTCCAAAAATTTTGTCTACCGTCCACTGCCCACCGTCCGCAGAATTATCTGACTGCTGACCGTTGTCTGAGGACTGTCGACTATAGCTAACGTCGTCGATCAACATTTTGGCAATGATTTCCCGCATGATCTCTGATGTTCCACCTCCGATGGTGCCAATTCTAGCGTCTCGGAAGGCACGTGCAATCTTATACTCCTCCATGTAACCATAACCGCCAAAATTTTGGAGGCATTGATACATACATTTATCTGCAAATTCTGTTGATAGTAATTTGGCGATAGAGCTTTCTTTTACGGCATATTTCCCATCTGCATGCATTTTACAGGTTTGAAGGACAAAGAATTTTATCGCTTCTAATTCAGCGTACAGTTGCGCCATTCTATGCCTGAGCACCTGAAATTTATCGATACTTCTGCCAAAGGCTTTTCTTTCATGCATATATTGCAAGGTATATTCAATCACTTTTTCGCAAGAGGCATAACCCATGATGGAGCCACCTAACCTTTCCGTTTGTAAACCGCCCATTAGGTAATAGAATCCTTTCCCTTCCTCGCCTAAAAGATTGGCGGCAGGTACTTTTACATCATCGAAATGTAGTTCTGCCGTATCGGAAGCGTGCCAACCAAGTTTTTTGAGTTTGTTTTTGGTAATGCCGGGACTGTCTAAATCTACAAGGATAAGGCTAACGCCTGCTGCCCCTGCTTCAGGATTTGTTTTGGTCGCCAATACCACAAAATGACCGTAAATGCCGTTGGTAATGAACGTCTTAGATCCATTGATGATATAATAGTCGCCTTCTTTTCTGGCACGTGTCTGTATATTGGCGGCGTCACTACCGGCACCGGGTTCGGTAATGCCGATACAGGCGATTTTATCTCCTGCGATGGCCGGAGCGAGGTAGTTTTTCTTGATGTAATCAGAACCGTGGTGAATGAGATAGGGGAGTGTCATAAACACTTGTACGGCGGCGGTAATGGTAAACCCTCCTGACCATACTTTAGAAATTTCCTCTGTCATCACTACATTATAGAAGTAGTCGAGGTTACTTCCACCATATTCCTCGGGGAAGCATAACCCGAAATAGCCCATTTCTCCAAATTTCTTCCAGAACTCACGTGGAATCATACCCTGTTCTTCCCATTTGTCGATATATGGAATGGCTTCTGCTTCTAAGAATTGCCTGATTGTCTGACGGAACATCTCATGCTCCTCGTTGAAATAATAAGATAATGCACTCATTGTTTTGTTTTAAAATTTTAGTAATATTTTTTTTAACCACAAAGTGAACAAAGCTTTACACAAAGTCCACAAAGAAGCTATATTTTCAATCGTATAATTTCATATTTAATTTTTTTAACCACAAAGCGAACAAAGCTTTACACAAAGTCCACTAATGAGGTTTTGTTTTTAATTTTGTTAATCCTCATTATGTTAGATTTCCATTAATGATTCGTTTTATTCCATTCTTTAATAGTATTGTGTTGAAATTAATTAGTAAACCTAGTTTATAGTTTCCAAGCTTTAAATATGTTAGCGTTTGCGCTAAATGAATTTCATTTAGTGTATCAACACTTTTTACTTCAATTACCAATTTATTTTCTACTAATAAATCAATTCTATAACCACAATCTAATTTTACTTCCTCATATATAAGTGGTATTGGTTTTTCTTTTATTACTTTCAGGCCATCGCTTTTAATTTTATAGAATAAGCACTCCTGATATGCAGATTCTAAAAGTCCAGGACCGAGCGCATTATGCACATTCATTGCCAACCCAATAATTTTGTATGCTATTTCATTTTCAGTCATCTTGGAGAACTTTGTGTAATTGCTTAGTGTACTTTGTGGTTAAATCATTTTCCTAAAAAGCGTTGAAAATTCCATCATCTTTCCTAGATCACTTACTTTTATTTTGCCACTCATGAAAGCTTCTTGTGGGTTGAGTTTTCCTGTTTCAACGGCGATATAGGTGGCTTCGTCGGTTTCTACAAGGCAGTCGACGGTTGACGGTCGATGGTCAGCAGAATTTTCTATATTTATTTTACCATCCTCGATAATTATGAAATAAGTTGTACTATCAAATCTAAACTCAATAAGCAAGTTTTTGCCTTTAGCCTTTTCAGTTTTTAATCTTTCTGGGAGGGTAGCGAAGATTTGATCCACCGTCCACTGTCCACCGTCTATTGCATTATGTGTCTGTTGACTGTTGACCATGGTCTGTTGCCCATAGCTAACATCATCGATGACCATTTTAGCAATGATTTCGAGCATGATTTCAGAGGAGCCTCCACCAATAGTACCCAACCTTGAATCTCTGAACAGTCGTGCCATCTTGTACTCTTCCATATAGCCGTAGCCGCCGAACATTTGCAAGCATTGGTACATCACTTTATCGGAGAGTTCTGTTGCCAGCAGTTTCGCAATAGATGCTTCTTTAACACAGTATTGTTGCTGATTATAGCGTTGGCAAATTTGATAAGTATAATTTTTTACCACAGTGATTTCTGCATACAACTGCGCCATTTTATGTCGAAGTACTTGAAATTTATTAATATTCCTTCCGAATGCTTTTCGTTCATTCATGTATTGCAGGGTATATTCCTGTGCATATTCTGCGGCGGAAAGTGCACCCAAAGCCAAGGTAAGCCGCTCTAGTTCGAAGCGCTGCATGATATAGTAAAATCCTTGATTTTCAACGCCAAGTAAATTTGTTGCGGGTACTTTTACGTTGTCAAAGGCAATTTCTGCCGTATCACTCGCTTTCCAACCTAATTTCTTCAAGTTTGTTCGAGTAATGCCTGGTGTATTTCCATCCACAACTATCATGGAGATACCACTTGCACCTTTTTCAGGTTGTGTTTTACAGGCTACAATCATATAATCGGCACTAACACCATTGGTGATGAAGCATTTTGAGCCGTTGATAATGTAATGATCTCCTTGTAGAATGGCGGTGGTTTTGATGCCGGCCACATCACTGCCGGCGTGTGGTTCCGTGATGGCGAGGCAGCCATGCCATTCTCCGGAAATGGCTTTAGGTAAGTATTTGTCTTTCAAATAGTCAGAACCTTCATATTTTAAGTGTGACATGGATAAATAAGGATGCGCAGATATACTCGCACCAAAGCCACCAGAATTACATTTTGATACTTCTTCAATGAAGATAACATCGTACCAGAAATCGAGGTTCATGCCGCCATACTTTTCCTCTTGCGAGATGCCAAAATAACCCATCTCGCCAAATTTTTTAAATATGGACTTTGGCAACATGCCGCTTTCTTCCCATTCATCAATGTGCGGAACAACTTCTTTGTCTAAGAAATCCCGTAATGACTTCCTGAAGATATGGTGTTCTTCATTTAGGTATGTATTTTCCACTTTTTAAATATTTTTATAAATCTTCAAATTTTAACCACTAAGTGCACCAAGGGTTACACGGAGAACCACCACATTTTCACATCCCCACATTTTCAAATCTCCACATTTTCACATCATAAAATTTCTAATTCTAATCGCAATAAGTGTGAGCTAAAATTTTTGCCCAAGGTGTCCATGCGCAAGCTTCTGGATGCGCCGCCATCTAATGCTTCATGACATACAAAATTTAAACTTTCAAGTGCGTCCCATTCGAATCGCTCTACTTTTCCTTTTATCAAGCCCTTGAAATGTTCTTTAACTACTTCAGGTGTTAGGTATTTTTTTAGTGTTGCATAATCTTCTATAGATTTTGCCATTACGCCAATGTTGCAAACATTGTTTTTATCACCACTGCGGGCGGAAGCGATGTCTATTAATTTTATTTTCATTTTATTAATTTGAAGATTTGGAAATTTGATAATTTGGAAATTGTATCATTTTTATATTTGCACATTTACACATATATAAACCGTCGACTGTCGACCGTGGACAAGACTATACATTAAAATATTTTACTACCGGATTAATCAATTCTCTTGGTATCAGGCATGGAAACAAGCTCAGCATGGCTCGGTTCATATTTCCCCAACCCGGCACGGATATTACTCCCGGAGGACCATTTAGACCAAGGCATACGATACCCGCAATGGCTGTTTTTCCAGTTCTATCGTCTTTGTGTTTGATGGCAATGCGCAAACCGAGTTCACTGCGTTGATTCAGTTCTTCGGCATCCGGAATATCTACAGCATCTTCGTGCAATCCATTTACACCAATGATATTGAATCTTGATTCAACAATTTGAATAGGTAGTTTGGTCCATGTTTCTTTCACAGCTTTAATGAACATCTGCAATTTATCATAAGCGAAAGGGTAGGAGAAGAAGAAAAACTGCTCAGTAACAAACCCTTCATGTTGACCGATGCATAGTTTTAATTTTTCGGGTTTTGGTTTTCCTTTTATTCCAGATATGGATACTTTGTTTTCTTCGACATCTTGTAGGATAATTTGGGATAAATCAACCACCACATCTGGAGTGATATAGTTGGTGGGGTCGTGGATTTCATATACCAATTGCTCTCGAATAGTATTGCGTGACACCTTCCCGCCTGTATTTTTTGCTTTTGTAATAAAACCTGTACAGTTGTCATGTACGTGTGCAATAGGATAGCCGAGATCAGAGACAGAATAAGGCATTGGCCATTCAGAGTAGGCATTTCCCCCAGAGGCTTGTCCACCACATTCTAAAATATGACCGATGGTGATAGCAAACGCCATTCTATCCCAATCTTCCTGTGAGGAGGCATCGTCGATTTTCCAATTAAATTCATGTGCCATGATGCCTAACGCAAGACATGGGTCAGCAACACGCCCTGCCAGGATGAGGTTGGCACCATTATCCAATGCTTCCTTGACCATTTGAGCGCCGATATAAACATTGGCGTGGGTAGGAGGGAATTTAGAGTCGTAGTAAGAACTGCCATCGTCCAAATTGCTCAGTTCGATATTATTCTCTTTGAACTCAGGTAGGCGTGCTAAAACATCGTCTCCGGTAATGGTGGCGATTTTGATTCCTTTAATACCTGATTTTTCGAGAATGGCTTTCACTTTTTCAGCTGCGCTCTCAGGATTAAGTCCACCTGAATTGGTAACGATTTTGATGCCTTTAGAAAATGCGATAGGATATAAAGTGCGTGCATGCACTTCGATATCACGAGCATAGCCCATTGTAGGGTCTTTCATTTTATCTTTTTGTAAGATGGAAAGCGTCAATTCCGCCAATGCATCATGCATGAGGTAATCGGCTTCATGTTGCATAGCAATTTGGATGGCTCCCAAAGGCGAGTCGCCATAAAATCCCTGAGCTCCTGCGATACGTATTGTTTTTGACATATTAATTTTTTTTAGTTCACCGTACACTGTTCATGGTTCACGGTAAATTTGTGTTTTACAATGAATTTCTTAATGCTTGAATAGATTTGATAAGTTCTTCATATTGACCATAAAGTTCAACGAATTCATGCTCATTTACAAGTTTACGTTGTTTGGCAATATACATACAGCTAATTACTTCAATCGCAGATCTAATAGAATAACTAAGGAATCTTTTGAATTCAGGTTTTGTTTGACCAGTAGAACCTTCTGCGATATTTAAGTTAACGGAATCGGCAGCTTTTTTTAGTTGATTTGTTAGAATAAATAGTTCTTCATTGGGAAATTTTTTAGTTAATAAGTGAATTTGATTTGTCAATTCTAAAGACTTTTGCCAAACTCTAAGATTTTCAAAATTAAATGCCATACCGTGAACTGTTAACTGTTATCTGTGAACTATTTCCCGCTCCAAAGTGGTTTCCGTTTTTCTTTAAAAGCAGCCAATCCTTCGGCGGCGTCTTTACTTTGTAGGCATTGCATTAACATAGCATGTAGGTACTTGTGTTTTTCGTCGGCATTTTTTGTTTTCATCTCTTGAAATGCTTTCAGACCAAGGCGCAAGGCTGTGGGAGATTGCTCTTTTATGTCGGCAACAAATTGCTGGACGGTTGCTTCCAGATTTTCTACTGTTACTACTTCTGATACCAATCCAATTTCCTTGGCTTCTTTAGCGGAAAGCGTTTTTGCACGTAAACACAAATCCAATAATTGTCGTGCCGACATCAACGGTTCGAGTGTAGCCATCACCTGAAAGGGGAATATGCCACGTTTCACTTCCGGTAAACCAAATTTTGCTTCGTCAACGGCAATGACATGGGTACAACCGCCAATCATAAGAAATCCTCCTGCATACACATCTGCATGTACCTGCGCAATACAAGGTTTGTGTAATCCATTGAACTCGTCACCTAATTTTACCATATCTTTTGGCATGGGTATCGTTGAAGGTTTCTCGGTGGTATCGTCACCGGCAAATGCTTTGAGATCGGCACCAGCGCAGAAAGTGGGGCCGTTGGCTTTGAGTATTACACACCAAATAGCATTGTTGTAATGTGCGTAAGCTAAGGCATATGCGAGTTCGTTCGCAAGCGGCATGTGGAAAGCATTGCGTTTATCTGGTCGGTTGAGGGTGATGGTAAGCACATTGTCTTTTTCTTCTACGATGAGATAAGCGAAGCTTTGCTGGGCGAAATCTGCGATTTGTTCTTGTGTGTAAAGCATATTGATTAAAAATTTTGAATTATTATATAATATTAGTTGTAATGCGTTCGTGAAGACATGAACTATTTAGGATGGTTTGTTCATTTTTTGTCAAGAGAATTATTTTGAATATAAAACTTTTCATTAATGTTTTATTTTGGTTGAGAAAAATAGACTTATACAACCTAGGGTAATTAAAATTATCATGGTAATAATAAACCCTAGATCATTGAGCGAGATATTGTTTTCTTCATTTGTAGAATAAAATGAAAATATGCCTTTTGATCCGCCGCCTATTGATAATATACCAATAAAGATTAGGAGTCGATTTAAATAACGTCCCATTAAACTCTTTTCATTATATTCATTCATAAGCAATTGTTTTTCATTTAAAACGGATAAGTCATCACAAATTGTGATATCAAGTTTTCCCATTCACGGGTAGTTAGGCGGAACATAAAATCTTCCGGAAAGCTTTCAAGGTTTCTTTTAATAGCTTGGTTTAATGTCCGCGTTTCTACTTCGTAAAGTGCAGCTAAGTCGTAGTCGAGCATTACCTTTTGTCCACGGATTTCATAAATTTTATTTTGAATTGGAATTATTTCTTGCATATAGGTATGGATTTTTAGATGAATAAACTATTATGCGTGAAGGATAGCAGCGATTCTGCGGTCAGCAGAACAAGCGTATAGCCTGACCCCGATAGGGGGCACGCCCAAAACTCATATCTTGTGATTGCCTTATTCATCTTTCATTTTCAACAAAAGTGTTCCCGCTTCAACGAATTGTTTGTCATTAACATAGACTTCTTCAATCTCCCCATCGGAATGTGCTTCAATGGTACTTTCCATTTTCATGGATATCATTTTTAATAAGGCATCTCCAGAAGATATTTTATCACCTGCTTTTACCAAAACAGTGGTTACCTCGCCCGGCATCGGAGCTACATACCCACCTTTCACAGTTGCTGCTTCCGGATTTGGAAACCTATCTATGCTATGTAGTACGATTTGCCCTAAAGAACCAGATTGAACGAAGTATTGGTTGCCATTTTGTGAGAAGGAATAATTTCGCCTTATACCGTTGATTTCAAAACAATAGTCAATAGATGTCGGTGAACGGTGAACGGTAAACTGTGAACAGAATTTACTGATGAATTTTTTCTCGGCGAAAGAAATCTCTAAGTTGTCCTTAAATATTTTATAGGAAACAGGAAATTCGTATCCTTTATAACTATATTTTTCCTGCTGCGGCTGATAGAAATTATTTCGCCAACCTGAAGGGACGCCTTTGGCAAGTTTGCGGTCATTTTCCCGTTGTAAAAAGCGGTAATGTTGCAGTGCGACGGTAAGGTTGTCTAAAGTTTCTTGCGGGAAGATATCGCCCTGATAATTGAATTTCTTATCTAAAAAGTGGGTGTCGAAGTCGCCGTTGCGGAAATCCTGGTTTTGGAGGATGGAAATCAAGAAGTTTTTATTCGTTGTAAAACCTGTTACCACTAATTCTTGCAAAGCCTTTTGTAGCTTAGCAATGGCTTCTTGTCGGTGTTGCCCTTTGGCAATTACTTTTGCTATCATTGGGTCGTAGAAAGTGGATATTTCGCTGCCACTGGCAATACCTGTATCATATCTGAGTCCGTCCGCTTTTGGGGCGATCCAATCCAAAATTTTTCCACTGACGGGAAGGAAATTATTGGCAGGATCTTCGGCATATAAGCGCACTTCAATGGCATGTCCGGATTGTTTAACTTCATTTTGGGTAAAGGGAATTGCATTTCCTTGCGCCACTTCTATCTGTAATTGCACGAGGTCAAGACCTGTGACTTCTTCCGTAACGGGATGTTCAACTTGTAGCCTCGTATTTACTTCAAGGAAATAGAAGGATTGGTCAGGGGCGACGATAAACTCTACCGTTCCGGCATTATCGTATTGTATGGCTTTGCAAGCGGCAACAGCGGCTTGACCCATTTTTTGCCTTGTTTCATCGGTTATGAACGGTGAAGGGCTTTCTTCCACTACTTTCTGATATCGTCGTTGTATGCTACATTCTCGTTCGAACAAGTGTAAGGCGTTTCCATGCTTGTCTCCGAAAATTTGAAACTCTACATGCCGTGATGTGTCGAAGTATTTTTCTATCAACAAGGTATCATCACCAAAGCCTGACAGGGATTCAGATTTTGCTTCCGCGATGGCTTTTTCTAATTCTTTCTCTTGGCGAACGATGCGCATTCCTTTTCCACCACCACCGGCACTGGCTTTTAGAAGAACGGGGAAGCCAATTTCTATGGCTTTAGTTTTGATGACGGTTTCACTTTGGTCGTCGCCCTGATAACCTGGGATAGTGGGTACGCCATGTTCTTGCATGATCTTCTTGGCACCAATCTTTGAACCCATGACGGCGATGGCTTTTGGATGCGGTCCCACCCAAATGAGTCCTTCATCAATAACACGCTGTGCGAAATGCTCTTTCTCCGAGAGGAAGCCATAGCCGGGATGGATGGCATTGGCACCTGTTTGTTTGGCAGCATCGATGATTTTATCTATGACGAGATAAGATTCGCCCGGTTGTTTCCCACCTATACGTACTGCTTCATCCGCATGTTGAATGAAGAGCGCATGTTCGTCGGCATCTGAGAAAACGGCTACTGTTGCGATGCCCATTTTTTTACATGTCTTAAAAATACGGATGGCAATTTCACCACGGTTGGCGACTAATAATTTGGTTATTTGGTTATTGCTCATTGTTATTTGGAATTATCCATTTATAAAATATTCTACTTTTTTAATACCCATGCCCATAACATACTGGCTTTTACAACTTCTTCTCCCGTTTCGTCTGTAACTTTTACTGGTACGAGTGTTTCTCCTTTATCTGTGTTTTGAATAAGTGAGATTTGCTCATTGGTGAGTGACGACACTGCTGTCTGTTTACCTTTGCTTCTGCGAATAAAGTCTACTGTTAACGTTTTCATAAGTGGTATCTTGTTATCCGGGATATTTACACCGACAAGAATACCGGTTGCTGTTTCTGCCAGTAGTGTTGTTGCAGCTGCGTGTATTTGTCCAATATGATTGCGCACTTTATTTTTATTTTCAAGTGATACTTTCAGTTCATTCGGGGTTATTTTCTCAAATTGTATCCCGGAAGTTCCGACAAATTTTACGGTACTGCCGATGGCAAAAGATATTGCCTTCATACGCAGTGATTCGGGCAAGAAATTTAGTTTGTCAAGTGTCTTTGTCAGTTTATTCATAATGATTAATCGTTGTAATGGTTAAAAGGATTGTCTAATAAATTTAAGTATGCCAATCATAAAGTTATTGTCTTAAGTAAACTACATTCTATAAACGCCCCAAGTTTGGGTGCCTTTGACTTCGTTCATATAAGTAAGTGTTAAAATTAGTCCCATGATATTTCTGGTATCACGTGGGTCGATGATGCCATCATCCCATAGCTGCCCGCTGGCGAAGAAGGCGTTGCTTTGTTTTTCGATTTCTGCTTTCATGAATTCCTTCATTTGTGCTGCTTGGGCTTCATCAAATGTTTGTCCGCTTTTAATAGCGGCTTCACGACTGACCATTTGCATCACGCCTGCCAATTGCTCGCTTCCCATTACGGCAATCATGGAGTTGGGGTAGGAGAAGAGGAAGCGCGGATTATAAGCACGTCCACACATGGCATAGTTTCCGGCACCGTAAGAGGCGCCAATCATGAGGGTAAACATGGGTACTTCAGAATTTGAAACAGCATTAATCATTTTAGCACCATCTTTGATGATGCCATTCTGCTCGTAATTTTTACCGACCATAAACCCTGTAATATTTTGGAGGAATAAAATAGGTGTATGATTCATATTGCAGAGTTGGATGAAGTGCGCACCTTTATTGGCTGAATCGTTAAAGAGTACGCCATTGTTTCCGATAATCGCTATTGGATAGCCATGTATTTTTGCATAACCACATATCAAGGTAGTTCCATATTCCTTTTTAAACTCATGGAATTCAGAACCATCTACGATTCTGGCAATGACTTCACGGCAGTCAAAAGGGATTTTTACATCTGCAGAGATGATTCCCAATAGTTCATCTATATCATATAACGGCTCCGGATAATTCAATATCTGTTGACCATTAACTATTGACTGTTGACCACCTAAGTTTGCCATCAATTCTCTTGCGATGCGAATGCCGTCCAATTCGTCTTGTGCCAGATAGTCTGATACGCCGGAAATCTTACTATGCATTTCTGCTCCACCCAATGTTTCGTCATCAACAATTTCGTTGGTAGCCATTTTTACCAAAGGAGGTCCGGCGAGAAAGACTTTCGCTTTATCTTTAATAAATATGGTATAGTCGCTCATTCCGGGAATATAGGCGCCACCAGCGGTAGAATTGCCAAAGACAATAGAGATGGTGGGTAATCCTTTTTTTGACCTTCTGGTAATTTCCTTAAAATTATTTCCGCCGAGATTAAAAACCTGTGCTTGGTCTGGAAGGTTAGCGCCAGCACTTTCTACTAAATTTATGGAAGGTAGATTGTTCTCTTGCCCAATTTCATTAATTCTTAGTGCCTTTTTTAAAGTGGCGATATCTATTGCTCCACCTTTATTGGTACCCACATTGGCAGTTATTAAGGTCATCCGTCCCGATACAAACCCAATCCCTGATACCATGGTGCCACCTGTGCCGAAGCCGCCTTTTACCCCCAAACCTGCTAAAGGGAGGAGTTCTAAAAAGGGCGAATCTTGATCTAAAAGAAGTTCGATTCTTTCTCTCGCTAAGAATTTATCTTGAGACTTCGCTTTGGCAATATGTTTTTCTTCTCCCTGAAATTGCGATTGCTTGAGATGCTTGTTGAGTTCTTCAATTTTTGCGAGCATTTTCTGGTAATTATCCTTATAGGATGCCGCATTTACGTTGATTTTGGATTGTATTACAGACATAATTTTGCACATTACATTTGTACAAATATGCGTTTTATTTTTTATTTGACCAAACGTTTGGTAAAAAAAATATGTCGGATTTTGAAAATGGAGATTTCGACTGGTGTTTTCTATACGAGGTGGGAAACAAGGTTTTTAAATTGGGCGGTTGGCAAAACTTCCTATTGAGTGAGGATTAAACTCATGAATGATTTTAGTAATTAGAGACAAGTATTTTATTTTATAATTGGCTCTAAGTATTAATTTTTATGAAATTAAAGACAAGTATATATTTTTATATTTGTCTTTAACTGTATATTTTTGAATAATTAAAGACAAATTTATTTAATTTTAATTGTCTCTAATAGTTTATTTTTATATAATTAAAGACAAATATATTTTTTATTTTATGTTGTTAAAGATGAATTAAATATTTATATTTGTCTTTAAGTATTATTTTTTATGTAGTTAAAGACAAATATATGGAAATAGATATATCAGGCAGGACATTAGAGTTGGATATATTTAACAAGATGTTGCAATCTGAGAGGTCTGAATTTGTTGCAGTTACAGGGCGAAGGAGAGTAGGGAAAACATTCTTAATCAAACATGGGTTTTCTGAACACATGGCGTTTTACTTTACTGGAAAAAAAGATGCCACTATAGAAGAGCAACTGGCAGCATTTAGCAGAACAATGGCTACATATTATTCGATGCCATTCTTGCCTGCTACTCCAGAAAACTGGGATTTGGCCTTTGAACAGCTAAAACTACATCTTACAAATCAAAAGAAGAGAAGGAAGCAAGTTGTTTTTTTTGATGAGGTGCCATGGATAGCCACACAAAAATCAGGATTTCTTTCTGCACTAGATCATTTTTGGAATGCTTGGGCTATCGATAAGCGTATTATACTGGTTATTTGCGGCTCAGCTGCATCGTGGATTACCAAAAACATTGTCAACAATAGAGGTGGTTTGCACAACAGACTGACACAGCATATAAACCTAAAACCATTTACACTCACCGAAACGGAAGCATATTTGAAGAAAAGACATATTCAGCTGCCAAAGTATGATATTCTTCAATTATATATGGCAATGGGTGGTATCCCTTTTTATTTAAATGAGGTGGTAAGAGGGGATACGGCCGTTACTGCTATTGACAGGATTTGTTTTAGCGAGCATGGTTTGTTGAGGACAGAATTTGACAATTTATATAAGGCTTTGTTTGACAATTGGGAAATATATGAGAAGATTATCAAGATGTTGGCTACAAAATGGAAAGGGCTGACACGACTGGAAATTATAGAGATGAGCGGCTATACCAATGGGGGTGGGTTAACAAGGATATTAAACGATTTAGAGGAGGCATCTTTTATCAAATCTTATCGTCCCTTTGGCAAGTTAGAACGCAATACCTTGTATCGACTTACGGATGAATATTCCCTTTTTTATTTAAGCTTCATAACAAAAGCTAAGTCGGCAAAACCGGGTGTGTGGACAAGTATCAGCCAATCACAAAAGTATAAGGCATGGGCAGGGTTTGCTTTTGAAGGCATTTGTATCAAACATATCGACAAAATTAAGGCTGCGTTAGGCATTTCGGGAGTTTATACCGAAGAATCTAGTTTTGTGTTGAAAGGTAACGATGCACAAGAGGGATTTCAGATAGATCTGCTTATAGATAGAAAGGATAATGCTATCAGCATTTGTGAGATGAAGTTCTATTCGGGAAAAATATCTGTTAATAAGAAATATGCACAACAACTTTGGGAGCGCAGGGAGCAATTCAGGAAGATTACAAAAACCCGTAAGCAATTGAATACCATCATGATTACTACCTACGGTGTAGAGGTCAGCGAATACAGCTTAGGCATTATTGATCAGGTAGTAGATATGCGTGCTTTATTTTGACCTAATCTCGAAGGTTAACTTTTTTTGCTTTCTTCATCGAGTTTTTCAAAAGCTTCCAAAGGTGCCCAAAAGGTAGTGCCAGGAATGGATAAACCCAATCTAAAATCTGGTCGCATGGTATTTAAAATATTGGGTCGCTTGAAACCTTTGATGATTTTTACGTCGTAGATTTCTTCTACGGATGCCAAATATTTCAATTCCGCCACCTGAGCACCGGTAGGGATGTGAATTACAGCAACGCCTGCATTGGGGGAGCGGTCGCTGATATCTAACTTGCCGAAAATGGATGAGTGTTTGCGTATTCTTGAAAATCCTACAAACAAATAATCGCCCACTCTGTCCATTCCCCGAAGGAAATAGTTCAATCGACGCACTTCTGTAAGTTGCCCTGTTTTGGTATCTACTTTGGAGATGGCACCATTGCGTGATTGTAAAACAAACAATTCATCGCCAAACATCCTTGGGGAGTGAGGCATTTCGAGTCCTTCGGCGATGATGTCATTGGTGTCGATATCTATCAAAATTCCTTGCTCACCTAAGGTGTCTTTCCAACTGCGTGCTGTATTGCCTTTATTGAAGGCGGTCGCATATTTTGGGCGACCGTTTTTCATGGCCATTCCATTGAGGTGACAGCGGTCTTCGGAGGCTAACTCAGTTATGAAATCAGGCTTCCAAACAGGCGTGAAGCTATAGTTTTTGTCGATTTTTACGATACAAGAAAAGGAAGTATTGACGGCATAGAGTTCTCCATTGCCGAACTCCAAATCATGAATGTCGAGATAGCTGGAATAATAAGTGGCACGTGGCATGAACATCGCATCATAAACGCCGGGAGATTTGGGGTAGTGCCAAGCCAACTCTGGGGAATTACGCATGTAGATGACTTCATCTTTGGTAGCGACGGCCATTTCGTCCCCATCTAGAGCGATGCCCATAACGCGTTGAAAGTTGCGTGGCAACTGTATCATCTGATCACTGTTTTTCGGACTCATAATGATGAGTTTGCCTGCTTGATAGGTGCTTATTGCCAGCGAACAATTGAGTTGCAATAAGAGTTCAGCGAAGCTTGGGCTATAGGTGCAGGAGAAAGGGGCAGGTGGTTGTCCAACCTGATTTTGGTGATTTTCCATATGTTGTTTTTTTGCTAATATAGTTGATTTTTATTCTTTAATAAATTTTCCTTTTCCAAAACCTACGATAGATTCTATGGTATATAGATAAACACCATTGGAGAAGGCTTCTGTATTAAAACTAAAGAAATTATCCTCGATAGTTTTTTGTAGTAATTGTTTCCCATTGATATCATAAATTGTGATAATGGTTGCCTGTTTTTCCGGATTGTTGAATTCAATCAAAAGTTTTTCTCGTGTTGGATTAGGATACGCTATTGAAGCGATATTTTGCTGGTGTTGGTGGTCGTTGATGCCGCTGATTACCCCAAAGATATTGCGTGTTTCGTTGGTTGTTATGGGTGTGTTGAAGTCGAAGTAGATATCTGCTTTATTGGTGAAGGTAGTACCGATGCCGGCACCTTGTTTGGGTTGGATGCTGTACTTGATAAAGCCATGGCTCGCGGGTTCGTTGGTGGAGGAGGGTGGGAGGAGGATATTATAGAAATAAAATTTAGCAGTTCTATTTTTGTCAAATTCTACTTTGTAAGGATGAGAACTTTGAATCATTTCGAAAGTAGATATATCGAAATTAGTATTAATGGTGTCGATAACTACAATATTGAAGGCAGTATCATTCCCTGTGTTTTGGAATCGGATGGTATATTCGAAAGGTTTTTCAGAAGGTTCTACTGTAGGATCAAGATTACAAATTTTGTCGTTAGGGTCATAAGAGCCTGTTGTGCGTATATTTGTTGAATCAACATTATTTACTAAGTTTTTTTCTTCAAAATCAAGAATTTCTATTTGGCAATAGCTATTTATATTGGTACCAATTGGCGTACTCGCCTTTACTTGTAATGATAGTAAAATACTATTTTTCCTGTTGCCAATACTATCCATTTGCCAGAAATATTTCCCATCTGCGGTTGAAGTAAATGGTGGCTCTGAATTTAGTAATAATAAGTTTTCGTTTAAATGATAGGTAATAATGCCTGTTTTATTAAAATAATCAAAACCTGAAATCGCAATATTTTGGTATGCAGGAAAACCAGGTCTGAAAGCACCACCCGCATTTGCAATATCTATTGAAAAATCTATCTTAGAGGTGTCGAAAGTAGCTATAAAATTTAATGTATCAATATTCACATTTACATTGCCATCAAAATTAATCGTATGATTCTCAGGAGAAAAAGTAAAATTTTCTAAACTTGGTGTAATGGTATTTGTACCAATATCGAGAAAAATGTAATAATTTGGATTGGCAAGCTGTACATAATTTCCATGAATAATTTTAGGTCTTAATCGTAAGTTCTCAGCAGTATTTTGCTCATTTTCAGTTGTAATTCCATCATTATCTAAATCAAACAAGATATTTCCAGAAGCAACGCCTATTTTTCCATTGTTTTCGTAAAAAGTAAAGTGAGGATTGTAATAACATTGAGCTCCACAATAATATAATCCTGTTTCATGAAGCATTAAAATATCTACATCCCCATCATTATCCAAATCAATAAAATCATTACTTAAAATTATACTACCTTCATAACTTGCATAACTTTTTAATTCATAAAAAGTTGAATTATATAAAGGGTTTGGTTCAAAATTTCCATTCTTGTTAATTAGGCTTTTATAGCTAGCAAATCTTCTGTACGAAATTTTTTCAGTTAAATAAACACCTACGTCAATTTTGTTATCTTGGTTAATATCATTAAATGTTATGAAATTAGGTAAGGGTCGAATGACCGGCCTTCCCTGAAAATCAATTTTTCCAATCTCTATAAAATCACCGGTTTTTGTTCCATTATTTTCTATAAAAACTAATTTTATTTTTAAGTAATTGCCATATTCTATATCATAAATAGCTTCGTAATCAAACCCAGCTATAATCTCAATAGTCCCATCTTCATCAATATCTGCTACATATAAGTTATTTAAAAAATTGGCATGTAAGCTGTCAGTTGGGATAATATTACTTTTTACAATACTAGGTATAGTATCAAAAATAGGAGCATTTGCACTTCCAATATTTTCATAAAAAGAAACCTTGAATTCATACGAGTCAGAAGCGTAGTATAAACTATTCATGGTGATTAAATCAAATTTTTCATCTCCATTAAAATCTTTAAAGATAAAATCAAAACTGTAATTAAAAGAAGCATTTTCTTCATTCCATTGGTTTTCTTCAACACTTTGGTTATTATTGGTTTTAAAACTTCTTATTTCCTTTATTTTTTCAAGATTAGAATTTAGAAATATAGGGCTATTGTTTTCAAATCCATATCCAATTTCATTAACTTTTACTTCGAAATAGGGTAAATTCTTGGTACCTCTGTTTTCAATATAAAAAAGTGATATATCCAAATTATATTCATACATTTCATCTCTTTTACCACGACCAATAATATCTAAATCGCCATCATTGTCAAAATCTACTAGTTTTATTTTAACAAAAATGTCATCTATTTTTGTATTTACAATTTCAGGATTAAATGCATTTTTATTTTTTATAAATGCAGCATTGTTAAGTGTATCCTGCCCATTTACATTTTTGTTTATAAATACCGCCAACATCAAAGGAGTCATTTTTTTGAACAATTGGATTTTGTTTCTCCAAATCCGCCATTTTCTGTGGTAATGTCTTAGTGATTTCATATAATTATTCTTTTACAAATTTTCCTTTTCCAAAACCTACGATAGATTCTATGGTATAAAGATAAATACCATTGGAGAAGGCTTCTGTATTAAAACTAAAGAAATTATCCTCAATAGTTTTTTGTAGTAATTGTTTCCCATTGATATCATAAATCGTGATAATGGTTGCCTGTTTTTCTGGATTGTTGAATTCAATCAAAAGCTTTTCTCGTGTTGGATTAGGATACGCTATTGAAGCGATATTTTGTTGGTGTTGGTGTTGGTTGATGCCGCTGATTACCCCAAAGATATTGCGTGTTTCGTTGGTTGTTATGGGTGTGTTGAAGTCGAAGTAGATATCTGCTTTATTGGTGAAGGTAGTGCCGATGCCAGCACCTTGTTTGGGTTGGATGCTGTACTTGATAAAGCCATGGCTCGCGGGTTCGTTGGTGGAGGAATCGGGGAGGAGGATGTCTTCAAAGAAGAATTTTACATCTCTTAATTCCCCGAAAGAAGTTTCGCAAGGATGTGAAGTTGCCAAAATCTCGAAAGTGCTTAAATCAAAGTCGTTATCAATGGTATCTATAACCATTATATTGAAGGCAGTATCATTTCCAGTATTCTGAAAACGGATGGTATAAGTAAATGGTTTATCAGAAACTAAAGTAATGTCATCTTGCAAGGGCGTAGGTGTTACTAATTTATCATTTGGGTCGTAACTGCCCGTAACTATTTGCGTTAAGGTATCATAATTATTTATTAGATTTTGCTCAGAGGCAACATGCCCTTGAATGCGTACATTTGATGAAAGTTCCGTTCCTCTTGGCACCAAATTTACTAATAGGTTGATGTTAATATAATATGGCTTGTTGAAGTATAAAGTGTCTAAATCCCAAAAATATGTTGAGCCATCAAATGAATCATACATAGGCTGTACTGACTCAATGGTTAAATTTGAGTCAGGTTGGTATGCAATTGTAGCTCCTTTAGAAAAGTTGGTAGATTTGGCAATAATGGTATGCAAGGTCTGAAAACCTGGTCTAGCAGCCGCTCCGTTAAGTAGAGCGGTATAATCGAATTTTGTAGAATCATAGGATGCATTGAAATTTAAACCTTTAACAAGAATGCTACTGTCAGAAGTTATATTTACCTGATAGTTTTGTGGAGAGAAGTTAAAACTTTGTAGGTATGGTTGGATTAAATTCGATGGTTCAGGGAGAACTACGGAAAATTTATTTTCTTTTGAATAGTTAGAGTAATTGTTGGTAGTGATTTTAACATTGTAATTTGATAGTAGCATGAATTCCTGTTCTTCGGAGGTGAAAAAACCATCATTGTCTAAATCAAATTCAATTTTACCAGATGCAATTGAAGGCTTTTCTTTGTTTTCGTAATAGAAAACCGAAAGTAACGAAGCATATGGTAAGGGGTTATAATATACATAATCCCCTAAAAAGATGAAATCTGAATCCCCGTCGTTATCTATGTCAGTTAAATGTAACTTTTCACAAGCGAAATATCCTAATTTATCTACAACATCATTTGAAATATTTATGATTTCCGAAGATTCTGATTCCGTTAAAATATTGTTTTCATTTAAAAACAATTTTAAATCTAGCACAGGGTAATTGTCTGGATGAATAGTTGTTTTATAAGTAAAGATATCAACGAACCCATTATTATCAACATCTTTCAAAATGTGGAGCAAAGGAAAGTTAAAAAATATACCAGATGGTAAGTCAAGTGTTACCTGATTTTCATTTTCAAAATTAAAGACAGTTTCGTTGGATTGATTTTTTTTGTAATCAATCTCAATTTGGTCATAATATTGATAAATAAATGCTATGTCGTCCAAACCGTCAGCGTCTATGTCTGCCACTTGAAACTCCATGCTATACATGCTAAATTTTCGAAATTTCTCATTTATAACATGTGTGGTATCATAAATGGGGTTGGTTTTTGTCCCAATGTTTTTATAAAAATTTATTCCATAATTAGGATCGTTATAGTCGTCCACATAATAATATTGTAGGGTGACTAAATCTAAATCGCCATCTTTATCAAAATCACCAAAATCAAAAGAGTTTAACTCCATAATACTATCGTTGTATTGATTTTCTTCAAGAGATTGACTGCAAAGCACCTTGTAAGTTTTTAATTCTTTTATTTTATCAATATTAGTGTTTCGGAATTTATCTGAAATAATACTTATATCCTTTCCGATTACGGTTGGTTCTATTTTAAAATAGGGCAATTTGGGTGTTCCGATATTTTCTATATAGAATAATACAATCTCTTTTTCGTGATTGTCCGGAATTGTGCTATAGCAATAAGTATATTTATAACGATAACCTCTACCAATAAAGTCTTCATCACCATCACCATCAAAGTCAACCACCCTATATTCTACTTGACGGCCTGTTTCAGTTCCCAAAAATGAATAATTTTGATGAAAGATTTCATCATTCTTCATAAATTGGAAACCTTCAAAAATGTTTTGACTATGTGCTAAATGACTCATTCCCAAGAATATCAACAGAGGCAAATTTTTAGAAATTCTTTTTATCAAATTCCGCCGAATCCGCCATTTTCTGTGGTAGTGTCTTAGTGATTTCATATTATCGAAATTATTATATCAAAAATAACATAAAATAAGATCTAAGAAAAGTACATTTTTACGTTAAAATCGTAATTTTTTGTTCACTTTTCTAATAAAAAAGGGAGGCGAAATATTCGCCTCCCTGTAAAAAAGTCAATGCTTTGTAAGTGCTAACGAATAACTTCTACCTGTTCAATATGGATAAGATTATTTTCAATATCCAGCAATCTAACGAAATAACTTCCAGCACTGATGTTCAGGTTTAGCTCATTTCTTACATCTTTCAGATTGTCCAAAACAAGTATATCTCTACCTAAAACATCCGAAACAACTATTTTTTGGGTGATTTCGAGCAGACTTCCTTCAATAATAAATTGACCGTTGTTAGGATTCGGATAAATGGCAATCTCATAACTATCGTTCGTGATATTATCCATCATTCGTGGATTATAATTCATCAAAGCACATCCCGATGTTTTTTGGAAACAATACCAAGGCGATTCACTTAATTTTCCTTCTGGACAGTAGCTGATGATTCTAAAGGCGAAACAATTTCCATATGTACTGTAATTATATTGCTTTTGATTGCCATACGTATAGTGAATAACAGAATAAGTGCCAGTGCCATTCGGGCAACAATTTTTATGGTTCTTAATTACTTCGATACCATATTTTGTCGCCTCCGGATTTTTCTCCCACTTTAATGTAACGCTATAACTGGTGCGGGTACAGCCAATATTTGTTGGTGGACGGCAGCATGAAACTTCATATTTCAGGTAATACATACATTTTGTATTTTTATCCGTTACGAAAGCTTCATAAATGCCCTTGCCATATACTTTTGTTGATACACCCTTAGCACCATTACTCCAAGAAATTTCAACATTCCGTTCATCTAATATTACACCAAAATCATCGGTTACATATAGTGTACCACCTTTAAGTGGATCGCAGGGGTCGCAGTTTAGATCATCACTCAAACATGCTGCAATTCTGGGACTCAGCCTGCAACTAGTATCACATACTTCGGGATGACACCTACCACCGCAGGTAAGAATTCCGCGACAAGAGTCAGCGAAGCACGAATCAGGGCTGCTCACATCTTGAATCCTAAATTCTACCTGATAAATGAGTTTGTTACTTTTGATTTTTAAGTAAATATCATTCATGCCGGGTTGAAGTGTGAACATTGGGTTATGTATCCAAATGTTTTGTGCAGGGCCACCCGGAGGTAATAGCGGATTGTACCAAGAGCCAGGCAATAAGAAGGCTTTTCCTTGACTGCCTGCCGGACCATCGTAGAATACTTTAACATACAGTTCCACCACATAAATGCCATTTTCGGTATGGTTGGGGAAGCTACCTACGGTAACATCTACGATGTCTAAAGTACAATTGCAAATCGGAAGATTTTTAGCATCCCAAAACGAGCAATAGTTGACAAAAGCTTCTCCTATGGAGAACTGTGTTTCACCTGGATTTGGTAAGAAGTCAAACTCAATAATTTGTCCATCAGAAACAGAATCCGGTAGTGAGCCAATGATAGTGCCGTTAATATCTTCCATTTTGAAAGGTACTTTGGTACTTAACTTCGTTGTCGCTTTTAGCTTCACACGATATACATATTGACCGTTTTGTACCAACTTACAAGCAATATCAAGGATGTCGAGCGAAATGCTATCGCAAGGTGGACATGGCTTCAAAGTAATGGAGTCAACTATAGAACAACCATCAGGGAAGTTACCAAAGGCAAAACGCACCGTAGCACTATCCACATCAGTAGATCCTCCATAACTAATCATTTGTTCGATACAATTATGGCCTTGGTTAATGACCGGATCTGGGAATACATTCGCCTGAAAGAAATCCGGCGAGTTTAATAGATGAAAATCCCAAATGCCCGGTTTTCCATTGTAATCAAAACATAGGGTAAGTATTATCTTTCCATCCAAACAAGGTGGATAATAGGAAAGCGTATAATTGGATAATTCGCAGCCACATTCAGGCACTGAACCACAAATTTTACTATTGATATACGGTGTTCCAGTGGAAGTAAATTTCCATACTTTAATATTCATTTCGGCATAACTGCTGTTATCATCATTGTCCCAATAGGTAAAATTAAATTGCTTCCATTTATTGGCATTGGAACTTGTTGACTGTTTGGAGGTTGGAGCAAAAATTCCTGTGGTAGAAGCTGTAACTTGATAAAAATATTGGGCTGAGGCATTGGCATAAAAGGAGGCATATACTTTGTATTTCCATTTTCCTTTAGTGGTATCATAACCAGCACAAACAATACTATCCAACCTTAATTTATCGGTATTACAAGTATCGCAAAAGGATAAGGAGTCGGAGATAATGGCTTCACAAATTTCATTCCCATTGGTTATGGTTATTTTAAAAGAGGCAAATATCTTTCCGGGTGGTGGTGGGTTAGGACCAGAATAGTTTATATCAAAAAACAGGTCATTCACACCATCTAGAATAAAGTTTGGCTGAATATTGTTGACTGAAAAGGGTGTATTTCCTTCGGCGCTTACTGTTAAGGAAGGATTACCACTGGTGTATCCATAGAAGTATTGCAGTTTTACGGTATTTGTATTAATGAGGTTATAGCAATCTGGGAATTTAAAGTTAAAGATTGTAAGTTCACAATTCGAAGTAGCAGGAATATCACAACAGATAGTATCTAATAGCTCATTGCCGATGAAGCCATAAAAACAGGCTTCCTCGCTAGATGGATCATTCGGAATAAATATTCCTGTTAGCGTGTTTAAACCGTATTGAAGTGGAGGACCGCCTTGCCATGTTATAGACCCATTTAGGGCAAATATTTTATAGTTACTTTCTGGTAGAGGGTTATTGGAAAGTACATTTATGGTTATAAGTACTTGATTCGGATTATTTGGGTCAATCATCGTATTTCCACACCAAATAATGTCGTTAAAGTTGCAAGAGTCGGCGCATACTTTTATGGTATCCGCTATATAGCAGGATAAGCTGTCATAAAAATGTCGATATTCAAAGAGATAACATTTCCCGGGGTTCAATCCTGATATTTTTGGATTTTGGATGGTTTTATCAGAAAAAGTTATTGGTGGTAAATTGTCTATCTGTCGCCACCTGATTTGTGTTTGTGTATTACATGGGAGAGAGCCTGAAAGCTGGAAGGGTTGGTTGACAAAACAAAAATTGGCATCTGTTCCAGCGCTATTTGCACATGGGGGAGATAAAACTATAATGCAAAAATCCGCTGAATCGATACAAGTAGCACCATTTACAAACTTAGTAACAATCGCTCTAAACTTAAAAGTATCGTTACATAAATAATAGGTAGCATTTAGATTGAATAGTGTTTGATTGATAGTGAAATAGTTATCACAGGCAGGTTTATCCACAACTCTGATCATTATAGAGCCAGAATAGGTGATAAGCTTTCTGAAAGATATCGGGTCATTGGTGCAAAGATTAGTTCTATCTTTTACTTTTAAATATGGACCTAATTCGATGGTAAATGCTTTTGAAGAACAACAATTTAAGCCAATTTTTGTGCCATTGCAAATGAAAGAATCTGCCATTCCACAGTAGTATCCATAGAAAGATATCGTTTCATTTACATTAAAAATGGAATAATCAATTTTAATAATTGCATCTCCGTTAGAATTAAAATAATAGGAAGCACCTGAAGGCATATAAGGATTCCAGGTAATATCACCGGGACTTAGCGTAATGGGAATTAAATTAGAACCACATCCTCTATCACCACGACCAGCACTATATAGATCTTCATATTTAATAATAATAGAGTCTGGACTTTCATCGCAGAAAATATAATTAAAACCACCTGTAAGAACTGTATCCGGTGAGGGATAAATGTAAATCCCAATTGTGTCGCAACTGTTTTCACAAAGTTGACTATATGTGTGGCAATTGACAATTTTATAATAACCGGCATGAGGTGTTCTAAAATCTGCATAATTTTGCGTTGTTGAAGGAATAAGGGTGACTAAATTCAAAATATTATTTCCACTACAATCTTTGGCTTCTATGACATGCCATTGTGTTTGAATATTTACAGTACCTTGTTTACACCCAGGATAATTTCCTTTAAGAATGATTTGAAACTTGCCGTTACATGAATCGATACAGTATGCATTATTATTGTAGTAGTTTGTAATTTTTGCTTTTGTTTGATGGATAAGGCTAATTTCTACTGTATCGTATTTTTCACAAGTACCATCTCGTAACGTATATTTTAGCTTAATCTTTTCGCAGTTCTTATTTAGATTATAGCTTTGCGGATAAGGTTTGGCAGTAATAGTAAGGTTTGGTTGATTCAAGTTGGAAGGAATGATAACATACGGGTTTTCTGTTTGAGATATTTGAAGAATTTCCCAAAAAGACGATTGATTCGGTCCGGGTGGTGTGCCATTAAGGGTAATGGAATTACAGCCAATTTGGTCGGAACCTGCCGAAACATTGAAATTATAGTTGCCTACATAAACCGAAACGGTATCCATTATTAAAGTATCATTGCAAAGTGCCGATATTTTAAACCAGTATGTTCCAGTATTTGAAAATTGCACGGGTGTTATCCATTGGTTTGGAAATAGAATATTTGCTTGTAATCCTAGCGGATTTGTTGTTATGAGTTCCCAAAAAGGAATGCCAATATTGCCACCAGAAGTTGTTCCGAAAGACCCTTTTAGTGAAAACGTATCACCAAGGCAAATTTTTGCATCTCCACCAGCATTAATGGTACATGGTGCTACTGTGGGATCTGAATGTTCACTGCCATCACCGCCAATAGATGATTGGGTATAAGCGGTTTGGAGAAATAGTACTGTAAGAATGAATAAGTAAATTTTTTTCATAGTTAGTTAGTTTTGGTTTCAGAAAATAAGTTCCCCTTTGAAATACCTAGGTATTCTAACATATGAGTGGCTAAATTAGGTAGTTGTGAAGTGTATCAATTCATCATAAGCGCCTATTTTTGTTTAACCAAATATAGTTAAAAAAATGTTAATGCGCAACCAATGATTAGGATGACTAATTAAGATTTTTAGTAATTACGTGCTTTTTCTTCAGTATCCTCCGGCCAAATATGCTGGGTATAATCTTTTATCTCATTATAAACGGTATCTCTTTCTATGGGTTGCCTTCCAATGGCTAAAATAAGTTTACAGAGTTCTCTTGTCGAAAGGCTGGGGTTTTGTTCTTCGGCACCTGCCATGGCGTATATTTTTGTGCTATCATCAATAGTGCCATCGATGTCATTGACGCCAAAGTTGAGGCTTAGTTGTGCCGTATTTCTGCCAATCATCGGCCAATAGGCTTTAATATGGTCAAAATTATCCATATAAATTCTGCTTACAGCATAGTTTTTTAAGTCTTCAATAACGCTGACCTCAGCAATATCTGACATTTGGTTGTCTTTATTCCTAAACTTTAATGGAATGAAGGTGTTAAATCCACCGGTTTTATCCTGTAAATTCCGTAGCCTTTCCATATGGTCGATGCGGTGTTCATACTGTTCGATATGTCCATAAAGCATGGTCGCATTTGATGGCATACCCAAACTATGTGCTGTTTCATGGATTTCGAGCCATTGCGAGCTGGTACACTTATCTGCACAAATTTTTTCTCTAATGGTTTCGTCAAAGATTTCTGCACCACCGCCAGGCAAAGAACTTTGCCCACAATCTTTAAGGTATTGCAAGCCTTCGCGATAGCTCATTTTCGCTTTTCTACACATATACTCCAATTCTACGGCAGTGAAAGCTTTAACATGCAATGCTGGTTTTATTTTCTTTATTTCTTTGATTAAATCACCGAAGAAATGTATGCCCATCTTTGGATGAACACCGCCAACAATATGCACTTCAGTGACCGCTTCATCTTGATAATTCCGGACGATGTCCAACATTTGCTCCATAGTGTATTCCCATCCTTCCTGTTTGTGTTTTAACAAGCGGGAGTATGAACAGAATTTACAATCGAACACACAAATATTCGTAGGTTCAATATGAAAGTTTCTGTTGAAATATGTTCTGTCGCCATGTTTTTTATTTCTGATAAAATTCGCTAGAGCACCCAAGAAACCGAGTTCTCCTTCACGGAAAAGTAAGGTGCCTTCACTTTGATTGATGCGCTCTCCGCTAATCACTTTTTGTGCAATTCTTTTTAGGTCACCTGAGAGCGTTAAGTGTTGCATTAGGTCTTTAATATGCGGAGGATGTGATACTTGAATCATGGCAAAAATTGTGTTGCAAAATTACAATTAGCTGGGGAGAAAGGAGCAATATCACTATTAAAAAATAATTTTGTTTCATGTCAAAGACATAAGAAAGTGTAATTGGAGGACGCAAATTGCGACCTCCAATTTTATGTATATCACCCATTTTGTTTGAATCCAATAGGTGTTCTTTCTGTTTTGGGCTCTTCAATTAATTGGCGCAGGGTTTGAAATATTAACCGTATCTGTTTGCTGTTTTTGTTTGTTTTACGCTCAAGTTCTTCTAATTTTAAAACCATTTCTTTATTTGTTATCAAAAAGCTTCGCATTTTAGAGAATATTCTGATAATTTTTATATTAACAGCAATGGCTCTTTCACTGCTTAATACACAAGAGAGCATTGTAACTCCTTGTTCGGTAAAGCAAAATGGTGGGTGACGTAAACCGCGTTTATCTTGGTGTTGTAACTTATTTTCATTTCTCCATAGCTCAAATTCATCTTTGGTCATTTCAAACATAAAGTCTTCAGGGAATCTGTTGAGGTTTCTTCTTACGGCTTCTTTGAGTCGTTTTGTTTCTACGCCATACAAATCTGCTAAATCTCTGTCAATCATTACTTTTTCGCCCCTGATGCAATAGATTCGGTTCATGATTACTTCCTCGGGCATTGTCGTTAGTACTTCCATTTTTAATTGTTTTTAGTGAATAATAATTTTTCAGTGTTATATCTCTATATATAAAGAGACATAAACAGTAAAAATTCCACGAAAATGTGATAACTTTTTTTCTCAAATAAGTAAATTCAAGTTAGCTAGCTAATTTATACTAACATCGACATCCCGCGTGAGCTTTTGCATAAAAGCACGTTTGGCCTCAGGCCCAATAGCCAAATGTCGACCATCATTAATCAAATCATTGTCCTTGAATGTAGGCGTGTCCTTTTCCTTCTCCTTAACACTAGCGGCTCGATCGACACTCGATCCCTTGATATCATACTTGATTTGAACTCGATATCGCGACGTGAATACATTTCGCATGACAAGCATATAGTTCTCCTTGTCCTCGACAGTGAGCCGATACAAGCTCAACATATGCAGGAGTAGAGTGTCACCGCGCGTCTCCACTATATGTTTATGATAGTCGGTGAGTATGTTGTGTAGAGCTTCGACGTCCTCGCTCGTTATTGTCTTGATTACATAACGACGATCCCACGAGACGTAGAATT
>JAIBAX010000039.1 GCA_019694955.1 Chitinophagales bacterium
TTATTCACAATTAAAAACACTTATTAACAAAAAAGAAAAAAGTAGCAAAAAAGAAAAAATCTTATAATAATAACTATTATAACTAAAGTTATTATTATTTTGGTCTATGAATTAGGGAGTATTACAATGGAATTATAGAATTTAGCAACTTAGATGATGTTGAATTCTACGATATTTTACCAAAAGACGATAAAATATATTTAATGGGTAATTATAAAAATGGAGACTATATATTTATAAGAATTCAAGAATCTAATGGTTATATTGATAGTACTTTTGGCATTGGTGGTTATTCCATAGGTGATTTATTTAGCTTAGGGACAAGCTTTGAGACTTCAATTTTGACTTCTAACGGAAACATTCTTTCTTTTACAGAAAGACCCAATAATTTTGCTATTTTTGATAGTAGTGGCTCTTATATAATAAATAGTATTGACGAGAGTTGTGATTCATTTGAAACTAATAAATATTCGCTTTATCCCATGTCTCCTAAACTTAAATTAAATAATTTAAATAATATTGTTTTAGCATCTAGTTGTTCAAAAGAGATTTCAGGTTCTCAGACTTCTGGATATATACTAGCATACTTTAATGAAAAAGGTATTCTTGATACCAGTATTAATTCTGGAAAAATTTTCTTTTATCCTGATTTTTCATCATATAATCACAATTCAAATACCGTTATTGAAGACAATGGTAACATTTTATTTTCTGATTACACACAAGGTAATATTTCCCGATTTCATAAAGATTTGACCATAGATAGTAGTTTTGGAACAAATGGAGTCTATGTCCTTCCAAATAGCTTATTTATAGACGATATCTCAACAGTTATTAAAGTTAAAGATGGCTCCTACTATCTATCAGGAAATAAACAATCCAACATAATCTTGCTAAAGCTAACTTCGAATGGAATTTTAGATAATACCTTTAATGGCAGTGGCTATAAAATTATTGATTATAATTCACAATCTGATTACATAATACTTAACTCAATATCGCTAGCTCAAGATTCAATTACTGATAAGTTGATACTTTCCTTTAATACATCTTCTTTTAACAACAATATCAAATCTGTTACGTATCGATTAAATTTAAATGGGTCGATAGATAATTCTTTTGGAGTAAATGGGAAAACACTTTTAAGAGATGCCGATGGGATACTAGGTTTAAAAAAAATTCATATCCAAAGTAATGGGAAAATATTATTACTATTTAACAAATATGTAAATAACATTCCGCATCCTTATATAGTACGACTTAATGGCAATCTCATTTCAGAAGTTAATACTAATCTTAGAGGTGATAAAATTGTCTTTTATCCTAATCCAACTAAAAATTATTTGTTCTTAAATACTAACCTCCCATCTGAATCTAAAATTAAAATATATAATTCATTGGGTGTAATCTGTTATGAAGATATTATATCAACACAACAAGGAAATCAAACTCTAACTTTTAATATTTCATCTTTGGAATCAGGCGTATATTTTGTAGAATTTCATCTGACTAACAAGATAATTTCTTCAAAATTCGTTAAACAATAATTTTTCTTATTTCAATGTTTTTTTACACTGCTACCTACAAATTATATGTCTTTATAATGATGCCAAAGAAATTTATATTTACCAAATTTTGGGTCGTCGAGTTGCTCCTCCATCTGCCATTATTAAATAAATCCGTACTTAATAGGTAATTTGAAACGGGAAATTTTAGACTGTTTTTAAATCATTCAATAATAATCTTGGATAAATAAAATCAATAACTTCACTCCACTTTATCTATGGATACTATCCCTGAAAATTTAGCATATACTCATTAAAATCTTGAATGCTTGCCGAATACCAAAACACATCATTGATTTTAAAGAAATTTGCCTTATCGGTGCTATATTTGAAGGCTTCCTTTGCTACTGCCAGTTTACTGTCTTCGTACCAAAACTTTTTTAGCATGCCACGTACTTGCTCTGCTGAATAATTCTGATAACGTAAGGCATTCATAACGATTACCCTTCTGTCATCATCATACCACGCTCCCTCCAAACGCTTAATGAGTGCCTGATAATCTGATTCATTTGCAAATGGCGGCGGCGGTGGTGCTTGCGTACAGCCGTGCGAAAGTGTTGGCGGCGGTGTTCCACAATGCGGCTGATTGATAGTAACAGGAGGGTTAATAACCACTACCAATGGCTCTTTTTGGTATACATTAAGTCTACCATAATCATCCAGTCGCGCATAAGTCCTGACATTTTCTTCAAAGCGCATGATGCCATTGTAAATGGGAACATAGTTATTCCCATTAAATCTTTCCACTGTAATTTGTTGAACACCTGCATCGAATTCATCGAAATTGAAGCTATTGCCATTAAAGGTATAGTACGCTCCCTGAAAGCTGATACGATAGGCTGCCGGTGTATTAAAATCAATGAACACAGACGCGTGACCAAAGGCTATAGCCATTTCCATCAAAAAAAATGAACATAATAAGTATAGACGTTTCATAAAAAATATTTTAGTAAACGTTACGCTTCCATTTTTATGCCATTCAGAAGGCTTTTAAACGGCATTATGATTGTTTTAACAAATGCGTTAAAATTTACAAATTGCATTTATATACCCACTATCATGCTTCATTTTGAATTATTTGCGCTATAGATGGGCTTGCGTTTGTTTAATAATCTAAAATTTATAATTCAAAATTAATAATTATCTAGTGTCTTGGAGATGTTAGGTGTTGAATGCTACATTTTGAATTAATGGGTTTGCCTTAACAATCTAAAATTTATAATTTATAATTCAAAATTAATAATTATCTAGTGTCTTGGAGATGTTAGGTGTTGAATGCTACATTTTGGATTAATGGGTTTGCCTTAACAATCTAAAATTTATAATTCAAAATTAATAATTATCTAGTGTCTTGGAGATGTTAGGTGTTGAATGCTACATTTTGGATTAATGGGTTTGCTTTATCAATTTAAAATTTAAAATTCAAAATTTAAAATTTAAAATTGATCTCACTCTATCACCTTCATATATGTCTTGATAGTGATGCCGAAGAAATTGATATCTGCAACAAACTTTTGGTCGGTGAGTTCGATGATGGTACTCTCCACGATACCACCTGAACTGAAATAATCGTAGATGATAGTCTCATCATCTTCAAACCACCATAATCCATACCTTCCGTTTGAATCCAGCCACCTGCCATCATCATACATATCTGACCTTACCGGGTAATGCAAATCGGGGAAATTTTCTGCTAACTCCAATTTTGTAATCAGCCATTTTTTTGGTGTAACACCTGTGAGGCTTCTAGAAAACAACACTTCATTGGCCGCTATGGGTCTGATTACAACATTCTCTGCGTAGGATTGGGCATTTCTTAAGGTGTCGGCAGTAAAAAACGTTCTGGTAAACCTGTTGTTGCGTTCTCCCTTTTCTACGTTATAATAGATAATTTTTTCGGGTAAGTGGTCGATGGTAACCTGTCCATTTACATCTGTGGTAACGGCGTCGAAGAGTGCCTTTTTTTTATTCATCCACGGTTCTTTTTCTCCATGTATGGTAACCAATGCTCCTGAAACGGGATTGCCGAACTCGTCTTTAACGGTCAGCGTTAGTTTGGCTGTCCCTGCAGCATTGGATGCAAGGGTAATTTTTTTGCGCACTTCTCTTCTATTTCCGTTTTCATTTTTTACAATTAGCGTCACCAAATACTCCTTAGGTTGACCGCTTAGGTTGCGGTACTCATGTGTAGGTTGCCGTTCGGAAGAAGTACCGCCATCGCCAAAATCCCAGTCAGCAGATTGTATGTCACTGCCAATAATATCAAAAGAAACGGCAGTAGTGAGCGCTCCTTCAACGATTTCATATGAAAAGTCCGGCTCAAATTCCTCTTTCTTGCATGCAAAAAAAATTAAGCACAACATGCACAGATAGATATACTTTTTCATTATAAACATTTAGGATAAATATAAGGATTTTTGATAGTTTATAGTGATTTTTTATAATTATTTAGGCAAAATAAAACCTGCACATTTAAGAAATTTTGTTAAAATACTCATCAAAAACCTATATTCGTTTTGCTTATAGATTCATTATACTAAATTTATAAAAAAACAGGAATGGTTATGAAAAATCTCCTTTCATTTATTTACGGATTTATAATTACAACCGCCATTTATCTAATACTTTTGTTTTCGTTTCTATTCTACAAATTTACGCTTTGCGGGGAAGAATTAAGCCAAAAAGAAAGCAGGGAAGCCATACAGTTATATGCAACAGTATTTATAGTTCTTTTCACTATATTTATTCTTTATAAGCTTATAAAAGCAAATCTCTTATTTTCAGCCTATGGTATTTCAATCCCATTTGTTTTTGCAATTTATGTTTTATTTATAACAGGAAAGGTGTATTACAATAATATAGATTACTTCGAACCATATGAAAGAGATAAATGGACAAATAGCAAATATAAGCCTTTCAAAATGGCGAAGACTTTAGTAAACAAAAAAAAACTTATTGGAATGCCAAAACGAAACATTCTCAATCTGATGGGAGTTCCAAAAGATACATTTAAAGGAAATAATATAGATATGATAACTTACTTTACAGATTATAATACATGGCAATTGAAACTGTACTTCAAGGATGACACCCTTGTTGATGCGTACTTGTATCAAGAAGGCTTGAATCTATAATATTTATGAGTTCCACTTTAATATTGCTCATTAATTAGCTATTTTTATATTTTAAATACAAAAATCAAACTTAGTGAAAAGTATATTCATTCTGTTTTTTATTCAATCATTGGTTTATCAGTCTTGTTCTCCCTCCAAACAGCCTAAAGAAGGAATTAAACCATTGGAAGCTGAAAGTTCGCTGGTACAATACTTAAGTTTAGAAGAAAAAATTATTGATACTTATCAAAAAACTCAATTGGATAAAACTTCCAATGTCGGTTGTATAAAAGTGTCTGATTTGTCGTTAATTTCAGATGAGGGTTTAAATAAAATCCTCCCTAAAACAAGTTTTTATACTGCAATAATAACAAATTGTGCGCATTACGAATATAACAATGGTAATATCCCAACAATCGTTTCATTATCATCATTGGACAGTAGCGATGTCAGACTTTTTCTTCCACTAGACTATACGACATCAGATTTTTTTTTCGAACAATTTTACGGAAGCTTTATCTCAGATAAAGAGAATAGTTGTTTTTCAATTACTAAACTTTTCTTGAAAACACTAACTAGAACTGCTTTTAACTGTGATAAAGAATTGAAAAATTTAAGTTATACCGTAAAATCCTCATATGGCAAAACAGTAATAACTACTACTTGGTTAGAACATTGTCAAGAAATGTCTGGAGAACTAAAAACGACTAAGGAATATTTAGAAACGAAAAACACAATTTTTCATTTTAAAAAGGATACCTTGATAGGTATTGACTATGAGGATTGGGAATAAAAACATTAATTTCATCGTTAAACCTAAAATACTATAAATCAAGCTCATTAAACCATGTCATTCCTAAAAAAAATACTAACCTTATTTCAAACTGAAACGCCGAACTCCAACTTGAAGGACAAAGACGAACTTCTAGGCATCTGGGAAAATGACTTGGATGATGGTAGTGGACTTCATGCCATTTGGGGTTGGTCATTTAGATTTATGGATGACGGCACTGGCATGCATTATTATTGGGTTGAGGGTGAATTGCAGTATAACATGACTTTCAACTGGTTGAGAATAAATGAAAGTACCATAAAAATTAAGTTTAAAGACGAAACGGAATGGAGTATCATCAATTACTCCCTTGAAAAGATTGATGGTCCATATAATACTAAACTACTAAGACTCACTGATAGTAACTACGTCCCATGTTCACCCAGTGAAATAGGCTTTTGGAATTTCCATGGTGCACTTTTTAGGCATGTTTGAGGAAATATAATCATTTGATTTTCTTATCTAATAATTTAAAAACTTTTTCAGTCGCCACACATAAAATTAAAACATTGACTACCGGATAATATTTCTCAGTTTTAAATATACTACAGAATATATTGGTAAGAAAGTTTGCAGGAGGCAAATTCATAAACCCTGCAATTGCAAAATAAATCATTAAACTATACATTAATAGTCTTAGTATTTTTGTCTTAGTTGTTTTAGGAATATTATTTTCTATCTGTTGCTTCTGGGAGTATTTTTGATATATTTCAATGGCGACCTCAAACCTCTTATCATGCTCAATATTCCTTAATTCTTTCATTGGTAACCATGACATATTCTTAAAATTTATTGGCGCAAATGCACCATCTAGTTGTCGCGCTTGGGCTAAACTTAATTCCATTTTTAATATGAACTTTGCGTATAAATAAGTACCCAAAGTACGAAAAAAACCTAAGTACAATAAAACAGCTAATATCATCGATAAAACAATCACTAACCAAGCAATTTCTTTAACACCAGGAATTTTTAAAAATACAAGCAATGAAATCAACAAACTGAACAATTTCATTACAAGATCAAAAAAATGACTGTATATCATAAACTTACCCTTTTAAAACAAACTCCCCTGTTCTCCGTCTTTTAAATTGGTGATTTCAAAGTCGATATCTTCCGGATTATTGATGGGCTTTTCTTTCTCCGCAGTATCTTTTTTCTTTTCTTCTTTCGCCTGCTTTTCCTTCTTTTCTTTTGGTTTGACGGTTTTCTCGTCTTCTACCGTAATTTCCTCTAATGCCTCATTTTCAAAAAGTGCGGGTGTCTCCTCCTCATCGGACTCCATTTCTTCAGGTTCTTCTTCTATATTCAACACTTGCACAGACACCATTTTCCCTCCGCAGAACTTATTTCCCATAGCCTTCCACCCTTTCACCTCAATGGCTTCATGTAGGAAGGATTTTTGTGTGGTTTTCTTTTTGTTCTCCTCAAATGTATATTCAACCTCTGGTTCATCTAGGATGGTCACAAACTCCAACCTGTCACCATTCTCTTCGCCGATAAACTTATATTTCTGGTCAAAGGTGGTTGTTTCTATTTTAAATCGCTTGATAAAACATGCTTGCTTTGAAGCTTGATAGTGAATGGCCGTAACGATTTTCTCCGCATTAAATTTCTCCAGATACCATAAGTCGTTGATATTAAACCTATGTGACAAATCATGTTTCATGAGGGCATACTCGCCGCTCTTGTATATTACCAGCAATTTATCGTCTCCCTGAAAACTTCCCAAATAACGCCCGCGACTTTCTGTATTTAACCTACCTACGGTTTCGTCTATCCATATTTGCAGTCCGCCCAAGGTAGACACACCTGCCTGCTTGAACGCTACGGAACGTATGGGGTACTTCGTAACGATATTTCCCTGGGATGAACGCCCTTTTATTACCAGTTCTGCAAAGCTAAACTCGAATGATTTTTTCTTAGCTTTACTGCCTTGCGTTAGATTGATGGTAACGATTTCCGCCTGTCCATTGGGGTTGGCAGTAAAATATAGGATGGAAGAAAGTGCCGTTCCTTTGGTGATATCGTACTCTTTATCTCTGGTTACGGAAGTCACATTAAAACGTTTTGCATAATTGGTGCCTGACTTTCCATCGCGATATATTACATTGTAGGTTGTGCGTTCATCATTTTTCTTCCAAACGTCGACATGAACGATATCTTTGCCCACAAAAACTTTGTCTTTAATCGGAACAATTTTGTACTTACCGTCCTTCATAAAACAAATGATATCGTCAATATCGGAACAGTCACATATATACTCCTCCTTTTTAAGGTCTTTACCAAAACCTATAAATCCTTCTTTTCTATTCACATATAATTTCTCATTGGTAAAGGCTACTTGCTTTATTTCAACGGTGTCGAAATTGGTGAGTTCCGTTTTGCGTTCCCGTCCTTTTCCGTATTTTTCTAATAAATTGCTATAATACTTGACGGCAAAGGCGGTGAGGTGCTTCAGGTCGTGCTTCACCTGTTTCATCTCGTCCTCCAAACTGCGAAGTGCTTCATCCGCTTTAAAGGCATCATACTTGGAAATACGTTTAATTTTAATTTCTGTCAAGCGGATGATATCTTCTCTGGTAACTTCTCTGAATAGAAGATGCTTATGCGGTTCTAACCCTTTGTCGATGGCTTCGATAACGGCTTCCCATGTTTCACATTCTTCGATATCGCGGTAAATCCTGTTTTCGATGAATATCTTTTCCAATGATGAAAAATGCCATTTATCCTCCAAATCTCCTAAGCGGATTTCTAATTCTCTCTTTAGGAGTGCTTTTGTGTGTAAGGTATTGACCCTGAGAATCTCACTTACACCGAGAAAGACCGGTTTTTCATCATATATCACACAACAATTCGGCGATATCGACACCTCACAATCGGTAAAAGCATACAAGGCATCCACGGTAACACTTGGCGAGATGCCGGGTTGCAATTCGATGGCGACTTCCACATCTTTGGCGGTATTATCGACCACCTTTTTAATTTTTATCTTTCCTTTGTCGTTGGCGGCAATAATCGAATCAATCAATGAACCTGTGGTGGTAGAAAATGGGATTTCTTTAACAAGGATGGTTTTTTTGTCTACGATTTCCAATTTTGCACGCACCCTTACTTTCCCTCCACGCTTGCCGTCTTCATATTTACTGCAATCTGCCATGCCTCCTGTAAGAAAATCAGGATATATCACCACTTCTCTCCCTTCTAAAATGTCTATTGAGGCTTGTATCAGCTCGCAGAAATTATGGGGTAATATCTTCGTTGCCAATCCTACGGCAATCCCTTCTGCGCCTTGCGCCAATAACAAAGGGAACTTCATGGGCAGGTTTACAGGTTCTTTTTTTCTGCCATCATAAGACAACTGCCATTCTGTTGTTGGTGGGTTAAAGGTGATGTCTTTGGCAAATTTAGATAGTCTTGCCTCGATATAACGTGCGGCTGCGGCACTGTCCCCAGTACGAATATCACCCCAATTCCCCTGACAATCAATCATCAAATCCTTTTGTCCTAAATTGACAATCGCATCGCCAATGGACGCATCTCCATGAGGATGGTAAGACATTGCCGTACCGATGATATTCGCCACCTTATTATAACGCCCGTCATCCAACTCATCCATGGCATGCAGGATGCGTCGCTGCACAGGTTTTAGTCCATCGTAAATAGATGGCACAGCACGTTCCATGATTACATAAGAAGCGTAATCTAAAAACCAGTTTTCATACAAGCCATTGACGGCAATAATCTGTTCCTCGCTTTTCTCTTGTGGAACTTCGTTTATTTCATCCATACTTCTCCAAAATCAGGCTTTAAAATTACGGAAGCAGGCTTGGAAAACATCATTTACTTATGAACCTATGTGGATAGGATGTTAGATGCTAAATGTTGGATTTAAAATGGTGGATTGAGTGTAGGTGCATTAATAATTTAAGATTAAAAATACTAAAAATTAAAATTGCTAGTAATTCTTTCGTTACATTGTCCAACGCTTATTCTGGGTTAAATGTATTACTAATTCAAAATTTATAATTTAAAATTAAAGATTAGAAATGATTAGAAATGATTAGAAATTATATTTTTCAAAATGCCATTCGGTTCTATATAATAATTGTTGGATTGGGTATTGTGATTGCATTACTAATTCAAAATTTATAATTTAAAATTTATATTACATATCTTTATTGTGTGAAAAACATCGTAAAAGAAGGTAGCGAATTGTATTATTTTGAGGAAGATGCCCGCATTTTTCTTTGTAAACAGCCACAGACAACGTCACCAACCTTATTATTTGTATTGCTACTAATGGCATTACTATTTATTTTCAACGGTATTTATTGGTTAATACAAGGTCAATTCATGGGGTATGTCTTGACGACCATCGGGCTGATATCCGGCTTTATTTATTGGAATGGCAAGAAAAAAGGTAAATTATCTCCTCACCATCCTGACAACATCCTGCTAATCATCGATTTGCAAGAAAGGAAATATTTGAATAAGGAAAATCAGCTAATTTCTACCTTTGATGCGTCAAAGTTAATGTATGGATTTATGGCGACTTCCAGCGCAAAAAGACTTGTTTTAAAAACGCCTACTAAGGAATATGTGATAGCAAATGGGAATCCCTTTTCAGGAATCAATAAGCCTTTTTTACAAATTCTTTCAAAATACGACCTCATCACCTAATGTTTAGAAAGAAAATAATTCATCTTTTAAACTATTCCGGCATCTTTTGTTTGGTGATTGCCCTACTCTTAAAATTTTGCCTCACCACAACTTTTATAGAACGGTATTATTCAAACAGTTTCTTTTTCAGCTATCGCCAATTTTTCAACCATGTTTCCGGGGCTTTCCCTTTTCCATTCTCCTACTTTTTCATATTGCTGATAATTTCTATTACGGTATTTATTCTTTTCAAAAAACGGCATAAATATTTGCTTTTAGCTAATCTTTTTTGCTTTCTCGGCGCATACTTTCTTTGGGCATGGGGATTTAATTATGAGCGAAGATCGCAAGATGAATTACTACAGCTTTCCGTCACTCCGCTCACAAAAGAACAAATTATTCACTACCTCGACATAGAAATCAAGAAATGCGACAGCTTGTTTAGGACAAAAGACAATTTTTCCATTGCCGATATTAAAGATGCCATCAATATCCACCGAATGCAAGAGCATCTTGTTCAAAACATTCCCATCCGAAGCCAGCCACCGGGTTCTTTGATGCATATGGGCATTACCGGTATTTATTTCCCTTTTACCGGAGAGGCGAATTATGACGAGGGATTACACCAAACAAGAAAGCCTTTTGTTATCGCCCATGAACTGTTTCATGCGTTGGGTTATGCCAGCGAAAGTGATTGCAACTTCTTGGCGTACATTCATCTTTCACATGCAAAAAATAGTTTCCTGCAATATAGTGCTTCCATGGAGCTCTTAACTTATTTATTACTAGATCTCAAACAAAATGACCCTCCCTTATATCTAAGATACCGCAAAAATTTGTTGCCCAAGGAATTGCAGGTAGAATTAGATGCCATCAAAAAAAAGCATGCGCAATACCATGGATGGTTGAGCGATGTGGGTGATGCTTTCAATAATTTTTACTTGAAGTCGCAAGGTGTAAAGGACGGTACGGAGAATTATAGTGCCTTTGTACCAATGGCGATTGCATGGAATGAGCGGAAATAATAAGCCGGATAGTTGTCATTGGTCATTGGTCATTGGTCAAAAATCAGTGGTCAGTGGTCGACAAATCCGTTGTAGCTGAGATTACATAGAAAATGTGGTAAAAAAGGAGGAATTACTTACTTTTGTACCATGGGCAAGAAAATTTTACTATTCTTTATTATCTCAGTTGTTATAGGGTTAGTGCTTTTATTTACAAGACCAGACTTATCCATTCCTGCAGATACTGCTAAGCAAATGGCGGCGCAACCTTATTCCCATTTTTTAAAATGGAAAGGGAATGAAATCCACTACACCGATCGCGGCACTGGAAAGACCTTGCTCTTGATTCACGGTTTTGGTGGTTCTTACTACAATTTCCATGAAATTGAGCAGAAATTAAAAGACCATTACAGGGTAATTAATATAGATATTCCAGGAGCTGGACTATCAGAATTCAAGCAGTCAGATGAAGAAGGCATTGATTTTCATAAGGAATATGAAGCCTATTTTGATTTTCTTATCGACACTTTAAACCTCGATTCCATTTATGTTATTGGCAACTCTTTGGGTGGTGCGATGGCGTGGCAACTGGCAGTACATCATCCCCAAAAAGTACAGAAACTCGTTTTACTTGCTAGTGCGGGCTACGACTTAGAACATGTTATCGTAAAAGGTGCGGGACCCTTGCGGTTCAAATGGATAAAGAAGATCGTTTCAAAGGGAGTACCCATGTTTATGGTTAAATACTTTGTTTCGCATCCTTTTGCCGACAGAAGTAAAGTAGATACCGCAGAGTACAAATATGATTATGTCCTCACCAATCGGGAAGGTGCTTTTGCCAGCATGGTAGATGTTGCCGCCTCCCACCAATATCCGGACACCAATGATATTAAAATGGTGAAATGTCCCACCTTGATTATATGGGGAAAAGAAGATATCATCATTCCGGTCGACCATCTTCAGCGATTCAAAAGAGATATCCCACAGGCGCAGACTAAAATATATTCACCTTGCGGACATATGCCTCAAATGGAACTTCCTGACAGTATATTTTATGATGTGCGAAAATTTATAAACTAATTACAATCAATTTATTATCATAAATTACATAAAGTAATTATTTAAATTGAATTCAATTTATCGGCTATCTCCTTTTGTACGGCTACACCTTTATTTTGTGCATACCATTTGTGTATTTCTACTATCCATTCTTCTTTAGGGACGCCTTTGTGCTTCATTTCCATTACAAAGTCCTGTGCTTCCTTGGGTCTTGGTCCCCAGTGTGTTAGATATTCGCCACCTTCCTTCATGATTATTAAAATAGGAATAGCGCGACCTCCATTGGTCAAAAACTGATCGATTAGCGCTTCGTTTTCATCTCTTAAGACGAGCCTAAGATTGATTTTTCCGTTGGAATGTGCAGCAATCTGATGTAGCAAAGGAACAATTTGTGCGGCATCGCCACACCAACCTTCGGTGATAATTAGCCATTTTTGTGGTGCATTTATTTGTGATAGAGCGGCCTCTAATTCCTCATGTGCATGAAAGGTCTTATCTACGCGCTTCATCCTTTGTAGGTTTAGCTTGGCATAATTCAGCATTTCCGGCGAATGGTCATTTCCGGTAGTTTTATGCTCTGCCATCAATTGCTCCAATAGCTGAAAATAATCCGGAAAGGAGATTCCTTTTTCGTAATAACTCAAATAGTTTTGCATCACTAAAGTTTGGCGCAAAGTTAAGGCTTTTATTTATTTAGTACAGCGATATTTGAATAACGGTTTGCGAATTTGCGTTCGTGCGGTCCTGATTGCTATCGGGATAAGCCGATTGCTATCGGTACAAGGGCACTAAAATGTCAACATACCACAAAAGTTGATGCGAGGTAGAATGTTCAAATAACCACTGAACCCGCTTTTTTGTAAAACCGCTGTTACAGGCTGGCGTTCTTTCTTTCGTAGTGTTTCTGTCCAATGTTACTGCTGTCTTTGGTGCGTTGGCTATTTTGCATTTTTTTCTTGTGCTTTGTGCGTTTGGAAAAAATGCACATGTGTCACCAAAAGCGTTGGCTTAATCGTCTATCTGTTTATTGTCTATAAAGTCCTCTGCTAACATTTTTGCTTGTGTAATTACTGTGTCAACCGCTTTTTCTTGTAGGTCTGGCGGATATCCGTGTAATCTTAAAATTCGTCTTATGTTTCGTCTTAATGCAGATTGTACGCTTTCTTTTATTGTCCAATCAATGGTGGTATTGTTGCGTACTGTTTTTAAGAGTTCTTGTGCTATGTGTTTTAATACCTCATCCCCCAATATTTTTACAGCACTATTGTTTACTTCCAATGCTGTATAAAAAGCATATTCACGAAAATCTAAACCTAAATCTTGCCCTCTTTTTTCAGCCTCTCTTATTTCATTTGCCAATGGTACTAACCACTTTTCTATAAACTCTACACTATCAATTTGCCCATTGTGGTATCTTTTAATGGCTTCTTCTAGCTTTTCCGAAAAATGTTTTGATTCTATTAAATTATAGCTTGATTTTTTCTTTATTTCATCTCTCAATAATTTTTTCAATAATTCAACTGCTAAATTTTTATGTTCCATTTTTTGAACGTCTTCTAAAAATCGTTCATCCAAAATACTTATATCGGGCTTCTTTATTCCTGCTGCATCAAAAATATCTACCACATCTTCACTTACTATGGCATCACTTACTATTTGTTTAATGGCTAAATCAATTTCCGAAAAGCTTCTTTTGCCTCGTTCAAGTCTTCCAGTTTCTAAGAACTTTAATAATCTTGCTCTTATAGCCTGAAACAAAGCAATATGGTCTTTTATTTTTTCAACTCGTTCGTGTGTAGAAACCAAAGCGTAAGCTTTTAATAGTTTGCTACTTACATCAATAAAGTTTTCATTGCCATTTTCTTGACTAAATATATATTGCTGAATTACACTTATGTATTTTAATTTTTCTTCAGGTTTAAGTTTAAAAAATTTGAGCCAATCAAAATGTCTTAACTGATGTACTATGCCTTCGTATAATTCTAAACACTTAGCCACAGCAATTTCATCATCTAGCGCGGGTGCTCCCTGTCCACCACTAGACGTATATTCAATCATAGCTTCTTTTAAATATTGTGCCAATCCAATATAATCTACAACCAAACCACCTTCTTTGGCATTATTGAACACCCTGTTTACTCTTGCTATGGCTTGCATAAGGTTAGCACCTTGCATAGGTTTATCTACATATAATGTATTGAGTACGGGTGCATCAAAACCTGTTAACCACATATCTCTTACTAAAACTATTTTTAAACCATCGTTTTCATCTTTTAATCTTTCGCCAATTGCTTTACGTTGTGTCTTGTTACGCAAATGCGGCTGAAATTCTTTTACATCAGCACTAGAACCGGTCATAATTACCTTGATGATTCCTTTTGTATCATCATCACTATGCCAATGCGGTTTTAAAGCAATTATTTCATTGTATAAATCCACACATATTTGCCTACTCATACATACCACCATCGCCTTGCTTTCTATAATGGCATTCTTTTTTTCAAAATGAGTTACCAAATCAAAAGCCACTTTTTTCAATCGTTCTTTACTGCCCACGACAGCTTCTATGCTGCTCCATCTTGCTTTAAGTCTTTGTGCGTTGCTTAATTCTTCTTGCTCAGTCAATTCTTCTATTGCTGCATCTAAAATTATCTTCTTACTATCGTCTAAAGCAATTTTGGCAACCCTACTTTCATAATAAATAGGTACGGTTGCTCCATCTTTTACGGCTTGCTGTATATCGTATACATGGATATAATCACCAAAAATGGCCTGTGTACTTTTGTCTGTGCTTTCAATTGGTGTGCCTGTAAAACCTATATAAGACGCATTGGGTAAGCTTTCCCTCAATCTACTTGCAAAGCCATCTAACAATCCATACTGACTACGGTGTGCCTCATCGGCAATTACTACAATGTTGTGTCTATCACTTATTACATTGGCTTTTACACCTATATATTTTACTTTCGGTTCCGATATAATGTTTGTGTCGTTTGATTCAATATCATCATTTCTCTCTATTTGAAATTTTTGGATAGTTGTAAAAATAATGCCTCCAGAAACTACATTTAAAATCTCTTTTAAGTGATGCCTATTTTCAGCTTGTTTCGGAAATTGTCTTAATAATTGATTGCAGTTAGTAAAGGTTTCAAACAATTGATCATCCAAATCGTTTCTATCGGTAAGCACCACAATGGTGGGGTTTTGCATGACTGGATGTGTGACAATTTTGCCAGTATAAAAAACCATACTTAAACTCTTGCCACTACCTTGTGTATGCCATACTACACCCGCTCTTTTGTCGCCCTCAGTTTTAGTAGCTATTATGGTAGTTTCTATTGCTTTTTTTACAGCATAATATTGATGGTATTGCGCTATTTTTTTAATGGTTTTTGTTTCTGTTTTTTCAAATACTATATAGTTTTTTATGGTATCTAAAAGAACTGTTTTATTGCACAATCCTTTTAATAAAAACTCCATTTGTAAATCTTCTGTATTTTCTATTGATACACCATCAATGCTTTTCCAAGGTTTGTAATACTTAAGGCTACTACTGATGGTACCATAAGCTGCACTCCATCCATCGCTTATAATATTAAACGCATTGTATGTAAATAATGAAGGAATAGTGTTTTGATAGGTTTGTATTTGATTAAAGGCGGCTTCCACATCTGCCTTTTCTACTACTGCATTTTTTAATTCTATGACTACCAATGGCAAACCATTGATAAACAAAATAATATCAGGGCGTTTGTTTTGACTGCCTTCTATAATGGTGAATTGATTGATTGCTAAAAACTCGTTGTTTTCTACATTGTCAAAGTCAACGATATATACTTTTTCACCTCTTATGCCTTCTGCTGTGCGTACTTCTACATCTACACCTTCGGTTAGATATTTATGAAAAGTTTCATTGTTGATTAAAGTATTGGGGCTTTCGGTACGAAGCACTTTTTTGAGTGCATCCTCTTTGGCGTCTTGGGTAATACTTGGGTTGAGTTTATCAATAGCCTCACGCAAACGAGTTGTCAACACCACATCGGTATATTGCCTTTCGGGGTGTTCGCCATCAGGCGAAATATCAGTACCAAAAATATAGGAATAGCCTAATTTTTGAAGGTAGGAAAGTGCAATTTCCTCTATTTCGTTTTCGGTAATACTGTTTTTCATTCTTGCTCCGGTTCGTTTAACTGTTTGGAAATTAATGCATGTAATTCTTCTCTGTTGTGCAAATAGAGTTGATATTTACTTACAAAAAGTTGCGATGAAATGTTGTGCATTGCATATTGAACAAGTATTTCATCTTTTTCTTTTGTCCTTGTTTGGCTAACGCCAAAATACCCTCTTTGTCTTTTGAAGCCGCCAAACGAAGAAACAACGATGACTTTTTCTGTCGTTTGAGTTCGGGAATTGACCACTTCTCGTTTATGATTTGTTGCAAGTAAAAACTGCGTTCTAATGGGTCGGAAATTCTTAATAATTCTACATAATGAGACCAACTCAATAAGTCAGAAGGCTTCTGACTTATTTGGAACTCCTTGTAAAACAGTCGCATATAAATAATATTGCTACGGCTAAACCCTTTTCCAAAGGATAGAGAAAGGTCTTTTGAAAGATTGTTAATCAGTGCTTTGCCGTATTCTGCTTTTTCTTTTCCTTGTTGTTCAAACTCTACTATGTATTTGCCTATATGCCAATACGTTTCTACCAAAGCGGTGTTTACCGCAACGGAGGCATTGTGTTGCCCTTGTTGGTAGGTTGCTGCAATTTGCGTGAGCAACTTGTTATAATCTGCGTTGGCTGTCGTTAATTCTTTCATACTAATTCTATTTTCCCACTCATCAACTTGGGTAATAAAGTGTCTCGGATTTGGGTTAAAATTCTATTAGCTTCTAAATTCTCAAAAATTCTTATCATTAAATTGCCTGAAACATCTTGATACCTTTCAAGCAATTCTGCTGTTGGTAAAATTATTTCCATATTCATAATTACCGATTGATTAATTGCAGGATATGCCGCACCGTCAGCCATTTTCCCGTAAAACTCTAATTGATCATCATTAGTTAAGAAAATATATAAAAATGAAAATGGAACTTTGGTAGGTGAAAATACCGCAAATCCTGTCGAAGCAATTAGGTTTTCATTTGGAAAAAGCGACAAGAAATATGAACCTCTATTGGGGCGAACAGTTGAAAGTACGGTATCTCCGTGCTTCATTTTTCTTTTTGCTCTACTTGGTTCTTCGCCTCTTTTATAGACACTAATATTTTTTATGGTACCTCTATCAACTTCTGATATTTCAATATAATGAACCTCACTAATTGTATCTTTTGAATTTAGAGTTGAAGAATTTGCTTCACAAATATCCTTTACTTGACATTTTCTCCAACCTTTCGGCAAACCATCTACCATTTCACCATCAAAGCCCGGAAAGTTGAAATTCACAAACCATTCTTTAAACAGGGCTTGTGCCATTGCTTCAAGGGTTTGGTTCATTTGTAGGTTGAGTTCTATTTTGTCGTCCAACGAAGTAAGGATTTGGGCGATTTGGGTTTGGGTTATTTCATCAGGTACATTTATTTCAACCTTATTTAAAACCTCAGTTGTTAAACTCGGTACAGCCGAACCAACATTCATTGAAGCCAAATCCATTGACTTTAATAGATAATACAAATATTTTCCGTTGTTGCCTTGTTTGATTTTTGTATAAAACATTGTATCAACAGACCAAAAAGGAATATTGAGATAAAACAGATTGCTTAAAGTTCCTTTTCGTGGTATTAAAATGCTTTCTTGTTCATACAATGGAATATCAACATATCGCATAATTCCGCCCGAACCATACAAAGGAATTTCTCCATCAGCCAAATGCTTATGGTCTTTACCGTATTTTATTTCGACAAGTTCACTTAGCTTATATGTTTTCCATTCGCTCATAATGTCTTATTTTTTTGCGTTAGGGATAGTAGCGGAAATCCTTTTTTGTTCTGCAAGGCAAAAAAGATTGCAGCGGATAGCCTCCCGATAAAAATCGGGACAGGCTGACCACTTAGGGAAACGCACATATTATATGTATTGTAGTTGGTCACTATCATTTAGTTTTCTTCATAATAATAAGAATAATCTATTCCTTTCATGTACATTTCTCGGCTGTTAATTTCGTTGGTAAGTGCCTTTTTTAGTAGCTCTTGTAAAATGCTACTATCTACCGAGCTTATTATCATGGCATTCATATAGTTGGCTTTGCTTATTTTGCTCCAATCTATACAGCATTTTAGTTGTTTCTTAAGCATTAAATCAAGCCATATACGGGTGCTTCTGCCGTTGCCTTCCATAAAAGGGTGGGCTTTGTTCATAGCCGCATATTTTTCAATTATTTCCTCCAAATTGGTTTCGGACATTTGGTCTATTTGTAGCAAAGTGCCATTTAAATATTGGGCATACTCAAATCTATATCCACCTTTAGCTATATTTTTGGTTCTTATTTGCCCAGCAAAATCGTACAATCCACCAAAGATATAGGCATGTATTTGTTGCAAACCTTTGGTTGTGCCTACTTCTATACTATCTACAAAAGCCGTTTCAAATAAGGCGTACGCCTTGGTTTTGCTTTTACCATCTATACTTTCCGGGCTATAGGTAAACCATTCTATGAATCGGTTGGCATTTTTACTGGGAAAAGTCTTGCCCAAAGCAATGATGCCATTGTAATCGAGCATATCGGTTAAATAGCGTTTGCCATCATTTGCCAATAATTTCAGTTGGGTAGTGATACTAACCAACTCACTATTTTCTTTTTTAAGTTTGGCTTTTAGGTATTTCCAATAGTTGCGGTTTTTGTTGTAGTCATCTTGATTACGCAAAACAGCTACAATATCAATCACCGAAAAACACCATTTAGCATTGGCATCATCCCATACAGCACGTACCTCCCTGTCTTCAAAAAAGCGTATGGATATTTTTGATTTAGAGCACATAGCCTATTTTAGCAAGGTTAAGTTTAATGGCTTCATCCAATTCGTAGGCTTTTTGCATTTGCTCTTTTAAAGTTTGGGTTAAGGTTGTCATTTTTTCGTCAAAGGCTATTCCATCTTCGGCTACTTCTTTAAAGTCAATGTATCTGCCTGGCGTAAGGATGTAGTTGTTTTTGCGTACATCTTCGATAGTAGCAGATTTACAAAAGCCTGCCATGTCTTTATATTCATTGGTGCCTGTGTCTGCCGAAGCCCTCCAATTGTGGTAGGTGTCCGAAATTTTGGCAATGTCTTTTTCGCTTAATTCCTTTTGTTTACGGCTTATCATAGTGCCTAACTCTCGGGCATCAATAAACAATATTTCGTTTTGTCGGGCCCTCCATTTCTTATTTTTGCCTTTATCTCTTGCCAAAAACCACAAACACGCTGGTATTTGTGTGTTGTAAAACAATTGCGAAGGCAAAGAAACCATACAATCCACCAAGTCGTTTTCAATGAGTTCTTTTCTGATTTGTCCTTCTGTTGCAGTTTCAGAACTCATACTACCGTTTGCCAAGACAATACCTGCTGTACCGTAAGGTGCTAATTTACTAATAAAATGCTGCAACCAAGCATAGTTGGCGTTGCCGTCTGGTGGAATACCGTATTTCCATTTATGGGTTTCAGCTTTGTTTATATTGTAATCGCTAACGTTGAATGGAGGATTTGCTATTACATAATCTACTTTCAATTCTGGGAATTTATCATTCATCAAGGTATCGCCCAATTCTATTTTAGCATCAATACCCCGAATAGCCAAATTCATTTTGGCCAATTTATAAGTTGTAGGATTGCTCTCTTGTCCGAAGATGGAGATTTTGCCTTTGCGGTGTTCGTGCATTTCAATAAAGCGTTCGCTTTGTACAAACATTCCACCGCTTCCGCAAGCACCGTCGTACACTCGTTTTTCGGGCTCGGGTGCAAGCATATCAACCAATATTTTTACAATGCTTTGCGGTGTGTAAAACTGTCCGCCTTTTTTGCCTTCGGCATCAGCAAATTGTCCTAAGAAATATTCAAACACAAAACCCAAAACGTCCTTTCCTTTTCCTTCTTTACCTTTGCTTAAGGTGATGGAGCCAATTAAGTCTATCAATTCTCCAAGTCTTTGTTTGTCCAAGGCTGGTCTTGCATAGTCTTTGGGTAAAACGCCTTTTAGGGTTGGATTGTCTTTTTCAATGGCATCCATTGCATCGTCAATATCTTTGCCAATGGTCGGCAATTTTGCTCTTCCTTGTAGCCATTTCCAACGTGCAGGAGGTGGCACATAAAAAGCTGTAGCTTCATCTTCACTATTACTAGATTTACAAATATCTTTTATTTCCTCCACATACTTTTCGTTTTCCCAATCAACACCAATTTCATCAATAAAATACGGAACTTTAGTATCAAAAGCATCAGAAATATATTTTAAGAATATCAAACCCAATACAACGTGCTTGTATTCAGCCGCATCCATATTGTTGCGAAGTTTGTCGGCTGCTTGCCAAAGGGTTTTTTCTAATTCTAAATTGTCGGTCATTGTCTGTTTATTATTCTTTATTTGTATGTCGCAAAGTTAGTTTTTTCATTCTTGTTAAAGGCATAAATCATCTCCAAATTGTTACTGTCCTCTTGTCGGGTGGTGGGAGGGCTTTGGGTGTCCCGATAGCTATCGGGAGATAAAATTAAATGTGGTGTTTTTGTGTCGGCAAGTGAGTTGGCAAAAACACCTCTTTTAATTTTGCGAAGCGTGGGCATTTTCTTCATTCATTTCTGTTGGTTTATTGTCGAGTTGTGTCTGTCTTTTAGGGTGAGTGCCAACGGTTTGGGGGTATGTTTTTGTTGCCGATTTCGAAGCACTAAACTGTCTGCCAGCACTGAACTTGATACGAAGCACAAAGCTTCATTAAACCATTGAACCGCCACTTTTGGGTAGGTGCTGTTGGCAGTAGTTTTTCTTCTAATGTCCATAGGCGCCATCTTCATATTCTTTTAAATGTTCTTGGTTTAATAATAAGGAACTGTCTATGTTTTTGAAAAGAGCATATTTTTCAATTAATGGTTTGAATTTTTCATTACCGTTTTCATGTAGACAATTATAAAAAATAAGTATTTGCTCATAACTCGAAAGTTGTGCTCGTGCAATTGAAATGTATTGTTTCTTATTTTCAATTTCGGATTTGTCAACGAATTTTATAATATGATATATAGTTCTAAAATAATGGCTCATATCCGATTTGTCCTCCGAATAAAGTTTATCATAGGCTTCAACTGTCTGTTCCGCTGTTGCTCCACTTAGGTCCTTCATTGTTGATTGCTCGCCATAAATTATTGAATTTAAATGGTTGGTAAGTCGTCTGTAAAAAACAACAAAGCAATCACGTCCAGATGTTGTCACTACTAATGTTTTCCTGTTTCTAATGTCAAGTGAATTAACAATTGAATTGAACAAACTTAAAAGTTGAAAAAAAGTATTTTCAAATTTCTGTTGTCGCAACGTATTGTTTTGCTCTTTCATTTCCTCCTTCTGTCCTGAGAGTTCAAGTCTTGTATATTTAACTTCGAGTTGACTATACATAATCTCTAGTTGTTGATTTAGCAACTGTTGCTTTTGTCCAAGGAATGCAACATAAATAAAGAACAGACCTGCAAGTGACCATATTGATGCAACTGTTCCAGCCATAAAGTCGCCCAGTAAGTTAATCCCAAATCCTGGCTCTGCGTTTTGCACAAATAAAAAATTGTCGAAATGAAAGCGATAAATGCACCAAACCAAACAAACCTCCAAGCCCAGGTTGTGTATTTTTCAATTTGAGAAACAAGTTGTTGAAGTTCGGTGTCGATTTCTGTTTGTCGAGATTCAATACGTCTCGTTGCATTTTCAATTTCTGCTTCTAATGTTTGGTCAGTCATTTTCGGTTTTTAAAATTACTGGTAACTTGTTTATTCCCACTTCAAAGTACCACATATACATCTAACAGTAGATTGGATACCCGCTACAAAGTAGCGTTTTGTTTTTTTATCAAAAATAAAAAAAATCTTCTATAACGTTTCATAACGTGAGATATTTTTGGGATTTTTAGTGCTTTGGTCTTTGGCGTGGGATTTTGCGTTACTTTTGAAAATATCTTATATCTTAATTCTTATAACAGGATGATTTATAAAGTAATCCTCTCGTGTTCTCGTGGAGACACGAGAACATGGAATTGTAGTTTTCGTATAGGGCTATTCTATAAATCATTTTGTGATTATAACACATACCTCATTACTTACAATTCAAATCGCATAGGGATAGAGGAGCAACCGTGTGCGACGAAAGCCCAGCCCGTAGGGATGCGCCTAAATAAATATATATTGATACATTTTGGTCAATTAACAACCTTTTCTATTCCGCTAATCCCAAGGCAATCAGGTTTTCTCTGAACTGTATCCCAATGGAAGATGCTTCTTTGAAAAAGACTGCCGGCCTATCTGATAACTCATTGATTACAAATGACTCACCTGTGCTTGTCACGGTCGTTCCATCCCAAAGATTTACCCATACGCCTTTCGGAAGGTATATATTCACGGATAAAGTATTTTTGTCCAAAACGGGTGCCACCATAAGTTCGCTACCTACCATAAACTGCTGCACATAAATATTGTAGGTGGCTGTGTCATCCGGAAACTCCAAATAAGGATGTCTCACCACGGGTATGCCGTCCTTATTGGCTTCGTCTACGAGTTGCTTCCTGTAAAAGTCCCAAGCTGCATACACCTTTGCATAATCAGAGAAGTGTTGCAATAGTTCTGCATCGTCATACACTTGCTTATTCCTGTCGGGGTTTAGGCCTTCATGTGTTCTAAAAGCGGTTGTAAAGGCACTCATTTCTATCCACCGCATCAGCAATTCTTTGGAGCGGACATAGTTTTGCACTATTGGATAGGTTACGGTAGTATAACCGCCGATATCACTATGATTGAGGGTAAAACCGGATATTCCCGCACTTAGCAGACCTGTAACTGCTGACTTAATACCATCATTTTGTCCCCAATCCACCAGTTGATCTCCTTGCCAAAACAAGGTGGCAAACTCCGGACTTTGGGTATGTCCGGAACGCATAAAAAAGACAATTTCATCTCCGTAGCCACATTCTTCTATCGCTTCTCTGTTTATTTTCGCCCATTCTGTGGTATATATATTGTGATAAGTAGCGGCAGGTTCGCCACTATATAAAACGGCATCATAGGGAAGTGCCTCGCCGAAATCTGCCATCCAGCCTTTCAATCCTCGGGCAATCAGTTCATCTTTGATAACATTTTTCATCCATTCGCGACAAGCGGGATTGGTTAAATCGATGATTCCGGCATCAAAGGAAGTATTTTGCACATAATAGGGTTTCCCTTGCGGAGTTTTTACCAAAAAATCGTTTTGCAGTGCCTCCAAAAAAAGGTTTCTTCTAATATTATCCTTTTGACCATATACATTTGCTATAAATGGATTTACATACCCCATTAAACGAATGCCGTTATTTTCCAGGCTATCCAAGAGGCTGTCCCATTGTGGATATCGGTCATTATCCAACTCCCAATTCCACCAGAGTTGCTTACCCACCAAAGTACGGCGTTGTCCTACCCAATCTTGTACCCAAAATGCGGAAATAGGCACATCATACTGCCGTAAATCGTCCCAAACTTCGTACAATTTTTCGGTACCGCCTTGTAACCCAATAATCGCACCCTTGTGTACCCAGTCCGGCAATGACCGCATTCTACCCGAGTATTCCGTATAGGTTTCTATTAATTCTTTTGGTGTGTTGCCTGCCAAAATATTCGCAACCATATTCCCTGACCAAAGGTTGATTTGTACTTTATCCGGTTCGGTAAGATCAAAAGACGAATAGGCATTATTCTCCAAAAAAAGTGCGTGTTGATCGGTTGTTATATAATGTGGCACAGAGATATAATTGGTAAATGCATTGCCAGTAGAAGGGCCTAATACCAAATTTATCAAAGGGTCTGTGATATCGCCTCTCCCAACTCCCTGCTCATTTACAAAAACCGGAATATGCTTACCCTTGTTGTCAAAAAAGGAGCATTGCTCGCCAAAGCCATAAAAATGTTCTTCGGCACGGCTGCTATAAGTGAGGTAGGTTCTATTTAAGTCTTGAAGAATAAATGATATGCGTACATTTAATCTTTTCTCGGATATTTCTTCGAAAATGATTGTATATACCGAGCTAATCGTATCGTTTGAGACGACGCCCTTGATGGTGAACTTTCCATTCTCCATGCCGAGTACTTGTATTTGTTGCTGATTTAAAAGACTCTCCACTTCTTCTTCCAGAATGAAGGAGCCTGCCTGCTCTTCAACTTTATCCTGAGCGATGGCGGCACTGAGAAATCCTTTTCCCGGAAGACTGCTCCACATATCCCTCATTGGGAAATCCTTGCTTCTTATCTTTAATTGCAAGCTATCTGTATTCCATTCCCAAATAAAACTCCCGACTTCTTCCACAAAAGAGGGATGTTGCGACACATCTATACTTAAATTCGGAACGATAACGGCTCCATTTAAGTTGATGGTGTAACAAAAGCAAATGATAAAAGCTATATATAATGATTTCACAAGCGTCTATTTTGAGATGATAAATTGTAGCGTTTTCTCTTCATTTCCTGAATAAAATCTGATAAAATATATCCCGTTGGCATAAGCTGCAAGGTCTAATGTACCTTTCCATTCAGCAACCGTTTCTGAAATGGTGGTTTCAGACAAAATTTTCCCATCCAGCGTAAGCAATTGATAATTGAGGTTTTTCGACTGTATGTTTTGGATGTTTATACCAATTTTTTCGCTTGTGGGGTTAGGAAATATCTGGATATCTGCCTGTAAGGTATTATTGCGAATGCCGGTTGGGGGTGATACAATATCGACATGAATATCGTCCAAATTGATATAAGTAGCCGGAAATTTACCTTGACCATTGTAAACAAACTTCAAGCGACAGGTAGCACTTTCCGGGCTTCCAATTTCTAACGAATCCCTTATCCAATTGCGTTGTGTTCCACCGCCGATGACACCCAAACGCTGCCACGGAGCGCCGTCTTTTGACAGAAATACCACCACTGAATCAGGGTTCTCTGCCCCATTTTCCATCCAAGTATAATACAAGCGGTAATATCCTGTTTCCATGTCCAGCTCCGGTGAAATCATGGCTTCTTGTTTAAATCTCGGATGAAAACGCACATAATCCGATTGCTCCACACCTACTAAATGCCCCAACTCGACTTTGCTGCCAATGTCCCATGATTCTGGTAATCCTGCACTAAAATCTTCCTGCAAGATGGTTTGTCCCTCTACTTTTACAAAAATTAAGAAAAGTAAGGTGTATATAATTGTTTTTGGTTTCATTTTTGAAAACAGTATTTTAGACGCCCATTTAAAAGATAAAAATATACATTTTATGAACAGCATTAAACTTTTTTTCATTTTTAGTATAATCTTTAGCTATCATGTGAAGGTTACTGCACAGATTCCAAAAGAACGACTATCTGACTGGAGCAATGCCGGATGTCTCAAAGCGTCGAAAATTTCCGAAATAAAAAGCATCAATATTCTAGAAGCGGGTGGGAAAAACGATGGTACTACCGATAACAGTGCCGTGGTAAAAAAAATCATTAACGAGCATTTGCTCAATGGTGTGGAGATTTACTTTCCTAAGGGCAAATATTTTTTCAGTTCAAATATTGTTTTAGCCAATAAAATTAGGCTGAAGGGAGAAAGTCCGGTAAATACACAATTCATTTTTGACTTAAAGGGTGTTGGGGACGCCATTATTGGCAAGGGGATGGAAAGTGGGGCTTTTGTTTCAATATTGCAAGATATAAAAAGAGGGGAAAAATCGCTAACAGTGAGTGATGCAAAAGGCTTAATGGCAGGTGATTGGATTGAACTCAGGTGTCAAAACAATCCTTATATGGAATCTGTGTGGGCAAAAAAATCTTTAGGTTTTATTACACAAATTGAGCAAATCAAGGGCAATGTGATTACCATGAAAGATGCCGCACGATTAGATTTTATGCTCACCTTGCAACCGCAGCTTCAGAAAATAAGGCCCCTTCAGGAAATCTCCTTAGAAAATTTAAAAATTACCAGAAAAGATGCCTCTACTGAACAGACGTCACATATCGAATGGAATTATGTGGTAAACGCTACAATCAGCAACCTCGAAATGGAGCAGGCAAATTTTTGTTTTATCGCCTTGGGAAAATGTGCTAATGTCAGCATTTCTTCGTCTTATTTCCATGATGCTTTCAATTATGGCGATGGTGGGAAGGGTTATGGCGTTTGTTTGCAATTTGCCTCCAGCAACTGCCTTGTGGAGAATAATATCTTTAAGAACTTGCGCCATTCTATGCTGTTACAATCTGGTGCTAATGGCAATGTGGTAGCATATAACTACTCTATTGAGCCACAATGGACGGGGACTTGGTTGCCAAAAAATGCCGCAGGAGATTTAGTTTTACACGGCAATTATCCATATGCCAACCTCTTGGAAGGCAATATCGTTCAGAACATTGTCATAGATGATTCGCATGGTAGCAATGGCCCATGGAATACTTTTTTCCGCAATAGGGCTGAAAATTATGGCATATTTATGAATGCCGGCGCCGGCGACAACATGAATTTTATCTGCAATGAAATTACTGCGGAAGGCTTCTTGACAGGACAGTATATTCTTACCGGAAAGGGACACTATGAAGCTTTTAATCAAGACAATAAGGTTATAAAACCAACGAACTCTTCTGCGATGAAGGAAAACAGTCTCTATTTGAAAAGCAAACCCTCCTTTTGGGAAACGCAACTTTATCCCAGTTGCGGCAGTGTAACTACTTACAAAATTGGGCATAACCCGGCTTATGACCGATACTTGTTTAAAAGGGTATTTAGTCCGGCTGTACAGACATCTACCGCTATTAATACTGACACTATTGCCACGCAACCGACTGCAACTAATAATGCTGAAAGTATTGTTTTCACTTATAAGGTGTATAAGAAGAACTGTTATAAATGTGCGGGTGGTTACTCCTACTCTATTGCTGTAAAAGCACCCGGTTCATCCAAGGATTGGGACTACTCTATCAATAATGGCATTAGTTGGCAAAGTTCATCTTACTTTAAAAACCTTAAAATAGGCACGTATGAGGTAATGATTAAAGATGAACTCGGGATAAAAACCGGTAAGCAAGTGGTGAAGGTGGAATGAGACAAAATTAATCCAACAGGTTTTTTTGGTCGAATTCATGGATGAATGCTTCGCGTTCCAGAAAGAGGTTATAAATCTTTCGATCCATTTGCATTAAGTCCTGATGATGTAAGATAACTTGAAAGCCGTTTTGCCATGATTTATCGCGCAAAAAGCCTATGATGGCATTGGTAGTATATCCGTCTCCGTAAATGTCGTCGATTTCTTCTCCTATATCATACAGTTGAAAGGCGTCCTCTGCATACTTTACTTGGTAGATGTCTTTTAATTTTTCCGCACAAATCGGATAGGTGGAAGCAATAAAATCTGTGTATAACTTATAATCATCCTCAAACCCTGATATGGCGTTGATTTCATTCAAAACATAAGGGATATCATACGTGATATGTGCATTTATTCCACTCATTGCCAAATGAAGTATGGTATTTTTTGTGAAGGCACTTCTATGAAAATAATTTTGCCATACCTTTTCTAATGGTAAACCCAACAAATATGCATGCATATTTCTAATGTATCTTTTAGCGAAAACCAACATAAATTGCTGTCCCATTTCCTTTTCAGGGCTTTCATATGCCGATAAAAATATAAAAGCCTCTTTTGTTACTTCATTATATACCGTTGGAAATGCACCCAACCTATCTTTATATTGTTGCAGTATTTCCGTCAGTGCATTCATATTTACTTGCAGTTGCGCTATGTTTTGGATATTTTGTGTATCCGTTAATAATAATAGTCGCTGATAATCTGCTTCGGTATATATGGTAGTTTGTTTGGAAAGATAATACACGGGCAATTCGATACTATCATCTGATTTTTTGCAACATGTACATAACAGTACAACACTTATAAGCATCAAAATCACCTTCATAAATAAAGTTCTTTTTACAAAATAAACATAAAAATCAAATATTACAAGTGCGCATTAATTTTTGTTGGGATATTTTGGGTTATAAATCACTATAATAACAAGATGATTTATAAAGAAGTCCACTTGTGTTCTCGTGAATACCTGAGAACTAGGAATTTGGTATTATTAAAGGGCTATTTTATAATTACTTTTGTGAAAGAACGTACATGAAACTAACCCTTATTCAAAGTGGCTATAAAACCCTCAATTTGTCTTCGATGGCGCAATATATGAACGATGGCATGTTCCATTAGCTGATCGATATCATATTGTTGACCCCAATTTGTCCATATTTTCTTTGCAGGGTCGTTCTCTTCTATAACGATATCCGGATGGTGTATAAAGAAGTTTTCGCAATATTCGTAGACATTGTTCAACTGTTCGATATAAGGTGCTACCTCTGTAAACGCTTTCCTTTCCGGGCGCTCGGTTGACATACCCATATGTTTTTCCATATACACCGTGTAACCATAACCTGAGGACACCACATGGGTGAGTACCGTTTGTATAGATACACAATCCGGGTCTTTGGTATATATATCTGCTTTGGCACAAAGCGCTTCGGATTGAAGTGGCGTGATGACTTGGAAAAGCGCATCTATTGCTTTGCGGTATTCACTCAAAAGTGCCCGTACGCTTCCTTGTAAACCTGTTTGTGTCACATTTTTTACTTTATGCTTAACTAATACCTGCTCTCATAGGCACGCTCTCGACCTTTCAGCAGGATGGTTTCTTTGAATTCCTCTATTTTCTTTTGGATTTTTTCCTTATCGTTCTTGACCTCATTATCCTTATCCACATATTCAATATTAAAATCTAACGGTTTCTTTTCATCGTAGGTAACAAAGGCCATGTCGACTTTCCATTTTTTGGCGGCTACGCTTTTACGTTTATATACCACGACTTCTCCGTTATAATACATATTTGCTGCCGGATAAGCACCCACATAAACGATGGAATCTTTGTCTGACTCCAATGTTTCATACATGTAGGAAAACACTAAGCTATCTCTATTGAGGTATGTTTTATCAAATTTATCGAGTTTATCTAATTTTTTCAGGTATGCATAAGTATCTAATCTGTAGGACTTACTCTGACTCAAACGCTTCCATACCGAATCCTTTACTGGTATGCCTGCCTTTTCCAGAATGGCCAAATAATTGGACTTATTCGGGGTTTCTGACTTGGCATTGATGACTTTTTCTAGGAAGGTTTTTACTTGCGGTTCATCTTTCATGAGCGCTAGTAGTACGAGACAATTTCCCAATTCGTCTCTTGGGTAAATCTTGCGTTTTTCTAGAGGTATCGTGTCATAATTTTTATTAAAGTGATACCCTTCATCATAATCTTCATAACCAAAATCAGAACCATAGTACCCATAAGGATTGGGTTTAATATCATCTTCGATATCATTTTCTGTTACGAGGTTGCCTCTTTTGAGTTCATTTTTAGCTTCATGGGTCAGAAAAACTTTAAAAGATTTAAATATTTCCGGATTTACCTTGGTTTCTACCACTGTTTCTGCTGCCAAATCTAAAATAATGTCTTTATAATCCGGAATTCTGGTGAGTTCCATTAAATCTGCCAAATGTGGTACGACCAATTCAATGCTATCCTTAAGGCCGTTAAACATGGCGTGGTAGGAGCTCCCATACTCGCGATCGCCTAATAATGGTGTTTCTTCCATAATCAGGTTGACAAATTTTGCAACTGCTTCCTTGGTTTTCATATCTGAAAGGGTTTCCAAAACCCATAATTGGTAAGCAGATGTGTCGCCGGCATTATTATAGATAGAATCAAGAATGGCAAATGCTGTTGGTTCTTTAGGATGGTGCGCTAATGCATTGATGAGTGTTTCTTTATCCTCAAAAGACAAATCATTGAATCGGCTGTTTTGAATGGCAGAAACCAGTTCTTTAAAATTATTTTTTGCAAAAGTTGAAGGCGCTATCTCTAAACCATAGCGGGCGGTTTTAAAAATCGTAGAATCTTCTGCGTATATATCTGTCAATATTAGCGGAGATTTATCTGCAAAAAAATCAAAAGCCTCCGCTGGTCTTAGAGGCTCGAAGGTTTCAAAGAAAACCTTTTGAAAATCATTTGCACCCGAAACGCTGTCTAATACTGTTGACAACCAATACTTTGTATTGCCGTGAACAATCTCTCGCTCCCAAATAATGCGCCGACTGCCATTTCTGACATACCACCGATCACGGCAAGAATCTCCTTGAACATTTGTAAATGACTGTATTTTCCGCTCGCCGATGGAATCAATATTTGTTCGATTATTTCTATCGTATGAGAAATAATCATCGTCATATTTTTGACGATTTTGTAGGGTGGTATCTTCCCAAAAATACTTACTGTACTTATCATAAATAACCTGCACAAACTCTCCGGTATTATCGGACATAATCCATTTTTCGAAATATCGCTCATCGCTTTCTTGATCGTCTTCTTCATAATAAAATGAATGAGATGTATTGGCATCATAGGCATTCGATATATCTTCATAAGAAACAAAATCCTGTGTCTTATACCTTTCGGAATTGGCAATAATTTTGACCTTATATTTTAAAGTCGTATCTGTCTCAACAATACCGTTAAGATATGCTCCCGGCAAAATTTTGAAACTGTTAAACACTTCGTCCGGGCGTTCATTTTTATCGGAGATGCCGTACAAAAGGTAGTATTGATTGGCATCTATGGCAATTTTAGCGTGAATGTATCTATTCTTCCTCTTCAACACACCTTCTAACTCCGGATAGGTTGCATTGGGAATAAACTGTTGACTCAACACCTCTGCATCATGTTGTTTGGCAAAAGTTTTTAGAAGATAAGACAATTCAAAGGTATCTTCTTCAATAAATTCATTGTCATAAAGAACGGCTTTTGTAAGTCCGAATAATATATCTTTTTTTGCATCATATGCGGTGATTTTTTCTCCTTGATGAGAAAAACGGAAGCCGAGTGGACTTAGACTATACTCTCTGTTTTCCGGAAGAAGTACCTCGTACTTCCCATGCTTTGGTGTAAACATGGAATAAGCACTATTGTTTTTTGGTTTAAAATTGATATCATCGATAAATTGAATGGCATCTTTTCTATCGGCAAAATCACCATTACCGGACACTTTAAAACTATATAATTTTTGGGGGCCTACAAAAAAGCAGTACTTTTGTATATCACCTCTTCTGGTTTTTGAAACGACTTTTATGCCCGGGTAACCTAGGTTATTTGTGATTCGCTCATGTGAAATCAGTTTACCTGCAACATACTCATATATCAGGCTATCTACCTGTTCAAGGATATACTCTTGAGAACGCCCCTCCCATATGCCATATGTTGGCATGGTATTTACGATGAAGAAAGAGCCATTGGCCATATCAAAAGAGAGATAAAATGAGGACGCCGTTGAAGTAGGGAATTTGTAGAATTTATTGGGTGCATATACTTCCAAATTTTCTTCCTCCAACAAATAAGGTTTCATCGTGAGGGGCGCCTTCATGTCGTCCATCTTTTCTTTCATCTTAGACGGTTTGGCATCATTGGATTTCATAGGTCGTACGGTATATCCCATATTCATGAGCAATTGCAACAGCCCTTCATCTCCCGGTAAATGTGCCGCACCTACCCCAGCCAACAAACTTTTCCCGGATTGAGCGATGCTGTCAAAGGTATGTAGCATCAACTTATTGCGCTCCACCAACATATACTTATAAAAACTCTTAGAGTTCTTCTTTGAAATAGAATCTATGGCAGCTAAATCTCCAATTCTATAAGCTTCTTCCATCTTATCTTTTCTTCCATAACCATACGCGAGGTCATCATCTTCCTCTAGCACTTCCTCTTCTTCAGTAGAATTCACTTCTTCTTTTTCGTCCTCATAGCGCTTGCTTTCGGCCAGTATTTCCATTTTCATACTCTCGCTGAAGTTCTCCATGCTATATGTTTCCTTACCAAGCTTCTTTGCACATTGATAGAGAAACATATCCAGATAAGTATCTTCCTCAAAGTCTTGCGACATCTGGAATGATCGGTAAAGGATACCATTTATCAGGAAGGGATCTAAAGCCATTAATCCGGCAAAATCTTCTCTTTTGGGAATATCATTTTTAAAGGCTAAGTCGTAAAAGGTATTATCTTTTTTACTGCCATAATAGTCATCGTATCGATTCTGCCCCATTCCATAATATGAAGTGATGAGGTCTGAATTAAACATGCCTTCCAACCATTCTTCGGGTCTGCTTTCAATGCCGATCGCATCTGCTTTTTGCATAGCAACAAAAAAAGAGTCAGTGAGGTGAAACGCCATTTTACTACTAACATGCATGGTTCCGTAGAGGTAACATGGCTTTTTGAGTCCATTACCACTAATTTCCCAGAATAGTGATTTTTGCTTCCAAGGCTGTTGGGCAAAAGAACTGATGCAAACTGCTAAAAAAGTCAGTAGGAATACTTGTTTTTTCATATGAAGAGATTGACGATTATAGTGATTATAGTTATACTCTTGAATTCCGCTGGCGCAATAAATGGTCGGCTAATACCAATGCTGCCATTGCCTCCACAATAGGAACGGCTCTTGGCAATACACAAGGGTCATGCCTTCCTTTGCCGACTACAGTGACAGGGTTCCCTGCATCGTCAACAGATGCTTGTTCATGCATAATCGTTGCAACAGGCTTAAAGGCTACTTTGAAATAAATATCCATGCCATTGGAAATGCCCCCTTGAATTCCACCGGAATGGTTGGTGATAGTGGTAATTTTGCCGGATCTATTTTCAAAGGCATCATTATGAGCCGAGCCTCGCAAGGAAACGCCCTCAAATCCGGAGCCATATTCAAAACCTTTACAGGCATTGATAGATAACATTGCTTTGCCTAAATCGGCATGAAGTTTATCAAATACCGGCTCTCCCAGTCCAACGGGTGTTCCCGTAACAAACGCCGTTACTACCCCGCCAATGGTATCGCCATCTTTTCTTACATCTCTTATCAGTTGCTCCATTTGTGCTGCAATTTCCACATCAGGACACCGCACCGGGTTTGACTCAATTAATTGAATATCTATCTCCTGATAAGACTTCTTAAGTTGTATATCGCCCACTTGCGAAACGTATGCGTGAATGGAGACACCATATTCTTGTAGCAATTGTTTTGCTATGGCTCCCGCCGCCACACGTGCTGCCGTTTCTCGAGCGGAAGAACGGCCGCCACCCCTATAGTCGCGGTGTCCAAATTTCTCCTGAAAAGTAAAATCGGCATGTGACGGTCTAAAGCTGTGGGCAATATGGCTATAATCATGCGATTTCTGGTCCGTATTGCGAATGAGCATGGCAATAGGTGTGCCCTCGGTTTTTCCTTCAAAAACCCCTGATAAGATTTCTACTTCATCTTCTTCTTTTCTTTGTGTAACAATTTTTGACTGCCCCGGTTTTCTGCGCTGCATTTCTGCTTGTATGAAGGCCATGTCAATTTCTAAACCCGCCGGGCAACCATCAATAATCACACCTATGGCAGCCCCATGAGACTCTCCAAAGGTCGTAATCCTGAATATTTCACCAAAGCTACTTCCGGCCATCTGTGATTTATTTTGGGTAAAGATAATTTATCTACAATTAATTCCTAATTTTCACCCCTGTAACAGATCCGAAAATGAGCAATAATAAACATCTTTTAACTGAAAAGTGGATAGAAGCAGTTCCAAACTTTTCTGAAGGTAGAAATAATGATATTATAGAGGCTATTTGTGCAGAAATTGAAAACCAACCGGATGTATATTTATTGCATAAGGACATTGGCTATGATGCCCATCGAACGGTGATCACCTTTGCCGGAAAATTAGAGCAGATGGAAAAAATATGCTTTAATGTTATCCAAAAAGCGGCACAGTTGATTGATATGCGACGCCACCAAGGCACACATCCTAGGCAAGGTGTAATCGATGTATTTCCATTGATTCCGTTGGGTACGGCAACCTTCCAAGATGCGATTGAGTTATCCAAAAGAATTGGGCAACGTGTTGCAACTGACTTGGGAATCCCAATTTATTTATATGAAAAGTCGACAGAAAATGCCAATAGAAATCGGTTGGAACAGATTCGCAAAGGTGAATATGAGGGTTTCAAACAAAAAATACTGCAACCAGAATGGAAGCCAGATTTTGGTCTTCCGAAATTTAATGAAAAGACGGGGAATATCATCATGGGTGCTCGGGATTTTCTTTTGGCTTATAATGTAAACTTGGGTACAAACGATGTGCAAACTGCCAAAAATATTGCCGGCGTGATTCGTGAAAGTGGCATGCATGGCAAAAAAGGTAAGCTCGTGGGTGTAAAAGCAATTGGCTGGTGGGTGGAAGAATGGGGTATATCTCAAGTATCTACCAATATCACTCATTTCCGGCAAACATCTATATTTGATGTTTTTGATACCATCCGTGAGGAAGCGAAAAATGTAGGTATAGAAACCCTTGGCAGCGAGTTGATTGGCCTGATACCGTTGGAGGCTTTAACTGACAGACATTTTGAACCCGAAGCAGCCATAAAATATTTGGGATTAGAAAGTTTCCGACCTTTTAACCCCAAAGAAAGAATCTTGGAGTGGAACTTATCAGAACAAATAGCGAATAGAAAGAGATAAAGAATAGACCTGACAGGTATTGAAAACCTGTCAGGTCTAAAGCATATTTTGAGTTAATGTCTAAGTTCTTTCACACTAAAGGATGGATTTTGTTCATCCCTGATGTAAAGAACGTCATCATAGAATTCCACTTTGCCTGTTTCAATATTGTACATAGCACCCACTACGCCGATTTCTCCATTTTCTACCATTTGTTCCAAAATAAAACTTCGCTCAATGATATTTTTAACAGATCTCTTTACATTTATTTTGGCAACATTTTCGACAAAGACATAATTATTGGAAGTTCTGTCTTCTTTTGTTTCTCTTTCCTGATACACCGCCGGTTGTAATTTCGATAATAGCTCGGTTAGGTTGCCCATTTCAACCTGATCGCAAGCACCCTTGACGGCGCCGCATTTTGTATGACCCAGAACGACAACAAGCTTTGAACCTGCTACTTTACAAGCAAATTCCATACTGCCCAAAATATCTGTATTTACGATGTTTCCGGCAATACGCACTGAAAACACATCCCCAAGTCCCTGATCGAAAATGAGTTCGGCCGACGTGCGACTATCAATACAACTTAAAATAATGGCAAACGGCCATTGACCATCACGGGTTTCGTTGACTTGCTCCAAAAGATTGCGGTTGGTCTTTAGGTTGTTGACGAATCGGTGGTTTCCTTGTTTCAATATTTCTAAGGCCGCCCTCGGAGTAATATTTTTCAGCATATCTGAATTTATCGTTTTCATATAATCGTTTTAAAGTTAATACAATTTATTTATGTTCTGAAATTACGTTATGATCGTTTTCAATCGCATATACCTCTTTGAATCCAATCAATTGCAAACTAATTTTCTTTAAAGGTGCTTTGATATCCCGGAATTCTTTTATTAATTCCAACACATCAAAATCAATATACTGCGTATCGGAGGCATCTATCACCACGAGCGCCTGTTCAGGCATCTGATCAAGTGTTTTACGTATACTGGCTTTATTTAGAAAGGAAACTTCTTCAGACAGATGAATTTTAATCTTATCGCCTGCATGATAAGTTTCCTTATGGAAAAAGTAGGAGTTTTTTAAATTACCATGCAAAATAGCAAAACAGGCCGCCACTAAACCACACAGAACGCCAATTAACAACCCCTCACCTTTCGCTCCCGGAACAGCACCAACCAAATCTATCAGTAAAATGGTACCAAGCGTTACCATAAAAGGAATAAATTGATACTTTCCGTTTTGATACATTTGCTTAAATACAGATGCCTTCGAAAGTTTATAACCTGTCAACAGCAGTATCGCTGCCAATGCTGATAGTGGGATTTTATTGATTAATTTCGGCAATAGAATGACAGAAACCAATAATAGAAGTCCATGAAAAATGGTAGATACTTTTGACTTTGCACCTGAGTTAACATTTGCAGAACTTCTTACAATAACACTGGTAACAGGTAAACCACCTATTAAACCCGCAACACTATTGCCAATTCCTTGTGCAATCAACTCTCTGTTGGTGGGTGTTACATTTCTCTCCGGATCCATATTGTCTACTGCTTCAATGCTCAACAGCGTTTCTAAACTGGCAATTATTCCAATAATCAATCCGGTTACAATTACCTTACTATTCAAAAACCCGGAGAAATCCGGAAATGTAAAGAACGAAAAAAACTCTTTAGCGCTTCCCGCAGATTTAATATTGACGAGATGATCTTGTGAAATAGCCAATGGACTTCCTGAAATCATCAGTATTTCGTTTAAAATAACGGCAAAAATTACGGCCACTAAAGCCCCGGGAATAAATTTCACCCTGTCTTTAATAAAAGGACGTTCCCATATTAACATGATGAGTATGGATAGGATGCATACTATCGTCACGCCAACATCGATATGATTTAGTGGCACAAACAATTCATGCATATCACCAAAAGGGAGAAGTTCAGTTAGCAAGCCATGCTCATCTTTATCGTAACCAAGTGCATGCGGAATTTGCTTTACAATAATTAATATACCAATACTTGTTAGCATTCCTTTAATAACACTAGAGGGAAAATAATTGGCAATGCCTCCTAATTTTGCTACACCCATGAAAATCTGAAATATTCCGGCTATAATAACAGCACATAAGAACAAATCAAATTGACCAATATTTTGTATGGACGCCAGTACCAAGGCTGCTAATCCGGCAGCGGGACCACTTACACTTAATTTAGAAGAGCTTATACTTCCAATAATGATGCCACCTATGATACCGGAAATAATGCCAGAAAAGAAAGGCGCCCCTGAAGCTAATGCTATGCCCAAACATAGTGGAAGGGCAACTAAAAACACCACTATTCCTGCTGGAATATCACGCTTCAATGAAGAAAATTTATTGATCATTTTTATATGATTTAAAGTATTTATTGATTCGAATGCCAACATGGGCACTCAACAAAAAAAATTGAAAAATTGAAAAAGTCAGCTAAATCAGCTGCTTAAGAATAAATTTTCTTAAGAAAAAATGAATGACTCCGGCGGTAGATAGGCGCACTCAGAATAATCTTCCCCTTCTACCGTTCGATCAGCTATACAATAACTATTTGAAAAATAAATATAATGTTCATAATTCACTTTTTTTCTCAATACAACCACTTTATCTTTTCCGAAACCTTTACCTTCATCTCCGCAATCAGGATCGGCATCCTGCTCCAAATGTTCAATGAATAGCGTTTCTGATGGAAGACCAATCAATTCCGAAAGCGTGCCAACACTTAATAAGAGAAATAAAATATATCTGAATAGCTCTTTCACACCGCAATAATAAAAAAAATATAAGGTTCGTACAATTTCTTAACAATATAAAAGATGTAAAAGTTCATTTCTTACCACATTTAATATTTTTCATTAACAATTACCTAACAATACAAAAATAATCATATATTTGCAATACAAATAATTGCTATAACAATAATTACAATAAAAACATATGTTAGATTTTGTCAAGCCTTTTGAGAACAAAGCACCTGAGATTGTATTTGAATGGAATGATCGCTTTTCTGAAGCGCAAGGATGGTTGGTTATCAACTCGCTCAGAGGTGGTGCAGCAGGCGGCGGTACACGAATGAGGAAAGGGCTGAACAAAGACGAGGTTGTTTCACTAGCAAAGACAATGGAAATCAAATTCACCGTCTCCGGCCCACAAATAGGTGGTGCAAAATCAGGCATTAATTTCGACCCTTCAGATCCTCGCAAGAAAGAAGTATTAGAACGGTGGTACAAGGCAGTAGCACCCATTCTAAAAAACTACTATGGCACAGGTGGAGATATGAACGTAGATGAAATTGAAGAAGTAATTCCGATTACAGAAGAATATGGCATCTGGCATCCACAAGAAGGCATCGTTAATGGACATTTTCACCCTACGGAAAAGGAGAAAATCAATAAAATTGGACAACTCAGGGTAGGTGTCTCAAAAATCATCGAAGATCCGGACTATACACCTTCCCGCAAGGAAAAGTTGACGGTTGCCGATATGATCACCGGATGGGGCGTAGCGGAATCAGTGAAGCATTATTATACTTTCTGGCACAATACAGAACCCTCCGGAAAACGAGCACTGATACAAGGGTGGGGAAATGTTGGTGCGGCAGCAGGTTTTTTCCTTGCACAAATGGGCGTAAAAATAGTTGGTATCATTGATATCACTGGCGCACTTATAGACGAAAAAGGCTTCTCTCCTGCCGAAGTAAACAAATTATTCCTCGACAGGGTAGATAAAAAACTGGATCATCCGCAATTGATACCTTTTGCTGAAGCCCAACAAAAATTTTGGAAAATTCCGGCAGAGATTTTTATCCCTGCCGCCGGGTCTCGCTTGGTGGGGCATGAGGAATTAGACAGCATGATGTCTAATGGACTGGAGGTCATTTCCTCCGGAGCGAATGTTCCTTTCAAAGACAAAGAGATTTTCTATGGTCCTATCCTACAAAAAGCAGATGCGCATGTCAGCATCATCTCCGATTTTATTGCCAACTGTGGGATGGCGCGGGTATTTGCATACCTCATGGAAAAAAATATCACCATTACGGACGATGCAATTTTTCATGATGTTTCCAACACTATAAAAGATGCGCTTTTCGAAGTATATAAATCAAATCCCGAAAAAATCAACCTCAGCCAAGCCGCACTCAAAACAGCCATCAAACAATTAATATAATTATTATGTCGTTTTACACAGTCAAAGGTCAGGTTCCTCATAAAAGACATACTGTCTTTAAAGATAAAGATGGTCGCTTTATCTATGAACAATTATTTGGTACAGAAGGCTTTAGTGGAAAATCATCTTTACTCTATCACCTTGAACGTCCTACACAAATTGTGCGTTTTGGTGCTTCTGTGGATGTCACACCGTTAGCCGCAGTAGCTAAAAACATCGTTCCACGGAAATTAGAGGGCTTCGACATACCTTCAGAAAGTGATTACTTGGCATCTAGAAAGACTTTGATGTTCAATAACACCTGTCAGATTGCGCTGGCATTCCCGTCAGCATCTATGACCACCTATTTCTATAAAAATGGCGATGCAGATGAAATGCTCTTCATACATAAAGGAAGTGGTTACCTGCTAACATTATTCGGAAAAATAGACTTTGCCTACGGCGATTATATCATTGTGCCGAGAGGGTGTATCTATCAAATTCATTTTAACACGGCAGAAAATAAAATACTTATTGTCGAGAGCACCGATGAAATTCAGTTTCCAAAAAGATATATCAACGAATTTGGGCAATTATTGGAACATGCTCCCTTTTGTGAAAGAGATATACGCACCCCAGAACATACCGTACCTGTAGCAGAGAAAGGCGAATTCTTGATTAAAGTAAAAAAAGAAAATGCCCTACATGATATCTTCTATGCCACGCATCCTTTTGATGTAGTGGGTTGGGATGGTTGTTTATATCCTTTTGCATTAAGTATTCACGACTTTGAACCTATTACGGGTCGTGTACACCAACCACCTCCCGTACACCAAACCTTCGGTTCTCGAGGTTTTGTCATTTGCTCCTTTGTGCCAAGGCTGTACGATTATCATCCAGATGCCATTCCTGCTCCTTATAATCATAGCAATATCGACTCTGAGGAAGTATTATATTATGTAGACGGCGATTTTATGAGTAGAAACAATATTCGTCCGGGGCAGTTTACCTTACACCCCGGTGGCGTTCCGCACGGTCCGGCACCCGGAAGTATGGAGAGAAGCATCGGACAAAAAGACACACAAGAACTTGCGGTAATGATTGATACTTTTAAACCTTTGAAGCTAACACAGTTTGCTTTAGATGTGGAAGACAAAACTTACCCTACCAGTTGGTTAGAGCAGTGATTAATTAATTTTAAAACAGAAAAATATTACAGTCATGAGTCAGGATTTTTTGCCGTTAAATGGTACAGATCACGTAGAATTATATGTCAGCAATGCCAAACAAGCTGCCTACTTTTATCAAAGTGCATTTGGGTTTGAACCCGTGGCATACAAAGGTTTAAATAACGGCTTTCAGGATTTTGAGAGTTATGTCGTCCAACAAGATAAAGTGCGGTTGGTACTGACAAGTCCCCTAAAAGGTGGCACAGCTATTGGCAAACATGTTGACACCCACGGAGATGGCGTAAAAAACATTGCCTTGTGGGTAGATGATGCCGAAAAGGCTTTTCAAGAAACCGTCAACAGAGGTGCAGAGCCAGATTTCCTTCCCATGGAACTTTCTGATGCCTTTGGTACGGTAAAACTTGCAGGCATCAAGTTATATGGAGATACTTCACATGTTTTTGTAGAAAGGAAAAACTATTCAGGTGCTTTCTTACCGGGATATATTCCTATCCGTGCTAAAGGGCCAGTACATCCCGTCGGGTTTAAATATATCGATCACATGGTGGCGAACGTTGACTGGGGTCAAATGAATACTTGGGTGGAATTCTATGCAAAGGTCATGGGTTTCACACAGCTCATTTCTTTTGATGACAAGGATATTTCAACAGAATATACGGCTTTGATGAGTAAAGTCATGAGCAACGGCAATGGAAGAATAAAATTTCCTATCAATGAACCTGCCGAAGGCAAAAAACGCTCTCAAGTAGAAGAATACCTGATGTTTTATGGTGGTTCAGGTGTACAACATATTGCCTTAGCAACGGATGATATCATCGAAACCGTTGGCGAGTTACAGCGTCGTGGTATAGATTTTCTAACCGTCCCATCTACCTATTATGAGGACTTAATAGAACGGGTTGGCCATATAGATGAAGAAATAAACATCTTGGCGAAACTCGGCATTTTAGTAGATAGAGATGAAGATGGTTATCTATTGCAAATTTTCAGCCAGCCACTACAATCCAGACCAACCTTATTTTTCGAAATTATTCAGAGAAAAGGCGCAACTTCATTTGGAAAAGGTAACTTTAAAGCATTGTTTGAGGCGATAGAAAGAGAACAAATGGTTAGAGGTACATTATAATAGCATGCTTATGGATTTAAACTATGGCTTTCTTATTGAGAAAACAGGAAAAAAACTAAAGCAGGAACTTCAAAAGAGGTTTCAGGAAAACGGCAAAGACATCACTGTTGACCAGTGGGTTATTTTACTGGAACTGAAAAAATTTCATCTCCTTTCACAGGTGGAATTAGCAGAAAAAACATTTAAGGATGCCCCAACGGTAACCAGAATCATTGATTTGTTGATTAAAAAAGAACTCGTTATAAAAACCAGCAGTGAGGATGATCGGAGAAAATTCATGGTCAGTTTATCCGAAAAAGGAAAGCAGGAAGTAGAAATCCTTCTACCCATCGTTCAAAAATTTAGGATTAAAGGCTGGTTTGGATTAACGGAAAACGATGGAATTGCGTTACAAAGAATCCTGAACAAAATTATTACCAATATACAACATGGGCACTGATCTACATACTGCATGTCTCATTCCCATAGAAAAAGGGAGTGATTTCACCATTTATAACCTACCGCTCGGTATTTTCTCCTATAAAGGCAAAGAACCAAGGGTAGGAATGGCTATTGGCAATTTCATCATCGATGTACATCAACTCAATAAGGCATCCCTTTTTGGAAAAAAATACAATAAATCCATCTTCAAATCACCCTATTTAAATGAATACATTGCGCTGGGAAAGGAGCAGCATTTATTGGTTCGTCAGCGCATTCAGGAATTGCTCACCGGTGCTTTTCCAAAAATTTTCAAGAAAAGAAACCAGTGGTTGATAGAACAATCCATTGCCACCATGCACTTCCCTGTACAAACAGGCGATTATACTGATTTTTACTCCGGAGAGCATCATGCGGCAAATGTTGGCAAGTTGTTTAGAAAAAATGAAGCACCCCTACTGCCCAACTGGAAGCATTTACCAGTAGCCTATCATGGGAGAAGTTCCAGCCTTATTGTTTCCGGCAAAAGCATCCATCGCCCAAAAGGGCAAATACTAAACAAAGACAATCAACCCATTTATTCGCCCAGTAAATGCATGGATTTTGAGTTAGAATTGGCATTTATCATCGGCAAAAACAGCCAGCAAGGACACCCAATTTCAACAGCAGAAGCGGATGACTATATCTTCGGTTATGTTTTGCTAAACGACTGGTCGGCGCGAGATATTCAAAGATGGGAATATGTTCCGCTGGGACCATTCTTAGGTAAAAATTTCGCCACTTCTATCTCTCATTGGGTGGTCACTTCGCAAGCTTTGCAACCGTTTCTCTGTGAACACCCCCAACAGATACCGGAAGTACTCCCCTACTTACAACAAGAAGGAAAACAGTTTCTGGACATTGCCTTGCAAGTTGACATCAAAACGCAGAAGGGTCATCAAAAAACAGTTACGAAAACCAATGCTACCGAATTGTATTGGAGTCCGGCACAGCAGTTGGCACATCATACGGTAAACGGTTGTAATGTAAGAATCGGTGATATCATGGCTTCCGGCACCATTAGTGGCGCGTTAGAAGGCACTTGGGGAAGTTTATTAGAAACGACCTACAATGGCACTAAAGCCATCGAAATCGGCAAAGAAACCCGAACCTTCTTAGAAGATGGCGATACCGTCATCCTTCGCGGTCATGCCGGAGAAGATGCATTCCGGGTGGGTTTTGGCACCGTAGAAAATCAACTTTTACCTGTAATAGAAAAATAAGACCATGTACAACCTAACACAGCAAT